>JAANMP010000030.1 GCA_011250595.1 Bacillus sp. MM2020_1
TGAAAATCTTTATTGATGTTGAAAATTATGATTAGAAGGAGTATTTATGACAGATCGACATTTAATTGCATTAGATTTAGATGGGACATTATTAAAAGATGATAAAACGATTTCTTTAAAAACAAAGGGCATTTTAAAAAAAGCAAGAGAACAAGGTCATATCGTTATGATTGCAACAGGAAGGCCTTATCGTTCCAGTGAGATGTATTATCGGGAATTGGATTTGGACACACCCATTGTCAATTTCAATGGAGCCTTTATGCATCACCCTCGAAATCCTGACTGGGGATTTTATCATGAACCCCTGGATGTGAAGGTAGCAAAAGAAATTGTTGAAGCATGCAGAAGTTTTCACTTCCATAACATTATTGCCGAAGTAATTGATGATGTTTATTTCCATTACCATGATGAGAAGCTTTTAGATATTTTTAACTTTGGAAATCCAAAAATCACTACAGGTGATTTAGCAAATTATTTGAATGATTCGCCCACTAGTTTGTTAATCCATACGGAAGAGGATCAATTAAAAACAATCCGTGATCATTTATCGGCTGTTCATGCAGAAGTGATTGATCACCGAAGTTGGGCTGCACCTTGGCATGTAATTGAAATTATTAAGGTTGGTTTAAATAAGGCTGTTGGGTTAAAAAAGGCTTCTGATTATTATGGTATTCCTTCGGATAGAGTTGTTGCCTTTGGCGATGAAGACAACGATCTAGAAATGCTTGAGTATGCCGGGCATGGTATTGCGATGGGTAATGCAATTGAAAAAGTTAAAAATATTGCAAATGACGTAACTTTGAGCAACGAAGAAGATGGTGTTGCTCAATATTTGGCAGATTTGTTAAAGATAAATTATTAACATTCTTTCACCATTGTTTACCTAAATGAACCTACCTCTTTTGGTACATACTATTTTTTGAGGCAGCGTTGCTGTTTCAATTTGAGCTATGAGCATATTGGAGGGATTCGAATGGGTAAACGAAACAAATCAAAACGCTTTGTCCAGCAAGGAGTAGATACGGTCAGCAAGCATGCGGAACGTATTCCTTATCACATGACCTACGCTGAAGCAGAAGCTCAGAAGATGGCCAATGTGCAAGAATCCTCGCTTGGAGGAATATAACATGGGAAACCAATTGTTCCAAGAAGCACGAAGATTTGTTGAAATGGCGAAGTCTGCCAACCCAGCTGAAACTGATTCTGCTGTTGCGAAGGCTAAAAATGCATTAAGTTCTGCTTATGCAAATTCGACTGTAGCAGAGCAAGCACAGCTCCAACAAATGCAACAAGAGCTTGAACAGATGACTTAAAACAGAAAAGCGGAGGCGCCAAGGCGCTTCCGCTTTTCTACTCTTTTCGAAAAAATCCATAGATATTTGTCGTTTGAATGATATTTGTAAAGGCCTTTGGATCCACTTCCTTTAGGATTCTTTCTAAATCATAAAGTTCATAGCGGGTAATCACCACCATTAACATTTCTCTCGCTTCGTTTGAAAAAGCCCCTTTTGCAGGAAGGATCGTTATCCCTCGCACAAGTCTCTCCTGGATAGCCTTTTTCATTTCATCCGTCTTTTTGGTAATAATCATGGCCGTGAGTTTTGCATGTCTAGTATGAATGGCGTCAATCACTCTTGTTGAAGTATATAATGTTACAAGCGTATAAAGAGCTTTTTCCCAGCCATACAAAAATCCGGCTGTTATAATAATTACCCCATTTATAACCAACATATAGGGACCAATCGGCTTATCCTTCATTCTCGATAAAACCATGGCAATGATATCAACACCACCTGTTGAGGCCCCCCATTTCAACGTAATCCCGACACCCACGGCTTGGATTACACCACCAAAAACAGCATTTAAAAGGATGTCTCCTGAAACTTGTTTTATCGGAATGAGTGTTAAAAATAGTGAGGACAGAGCAACACTTATAAAGCTATAAACTGTAAAGGATTTCCCTACCTTTTTCCATCCTAGAATGGCCACAGGAATATTCAATAAAAATAATAAGAAGCCTAATGAAACTTGGATGGGAGTATAGTCACCCAACACCTTTGAAAGAAGTTGTGCTATTCCCGTAAATCCACTTGAATAAATGTTTGCCGGTATTAAAAATAAATTCATCGCTAGCGCAACTAACAATGAACCAGCTGTCACCACTGCCAGTTTTTTTATCTGGAGCCATATCATATTAATTTCTCCTTTATATTGAAATTGTGAACTGTTTTATACTTTGTGGTGAATGATAATTGTATTTTAAGTATGAAACCGATAAACTGAAACTATAAATTAGCTTGAAAGCAGGTGAGCTTAATGCAGGTAAGAATACTGGCTGATAGCGCATGCGATTTACCAAAAAGTTTTTATGAAGAGAATCATGTCACAATATTTCCATTAAAAGTTGAGATTAACGGCAAGGAATATGAAGATGTAAAAACAATTGATCCAAACACCGTTTATGAAGCAATCCGAACTGGCATTGTTCCAAAAACCTCTCAGGTATCTCCACTTTTGTTTGAGGAAGTATTTACCGAAATGGCTGAAAAAAAACAAGACGGGATATACATAGCCTTTTCTTCCGAGTTATCTGGTACATATTCCACCGCTGTTATGATTCTTGACCAAGTGAAGGAAAAATATCCAAATTTTAATTTAACGATTGTTGATACCAAATGTGCATCGCTTGGGTTTGGTCTTGTGGTTAAAGAAGCCGCAGCTCTCGCCCTGAAAAGTGTAAGTAAAGAAAAGATTTTAGAAGATGTTCTGTTTAGAAGCCAGCACATGGAACATCTTTTTACTGTTGAAGATTTAGATTATTTAGCAAAGGGTGGCCGTGTATCAAAAGCCTCTGCTTTCTTAGGGGGATTATTGAATATTAAGCCCATCTTAAATGTGGAAGACGGGAAACTTGTCCCCATTGAAAAAATACGCGGGAAGAAAAAAGTTATGCGGCGTATCATTGAAATCATGAAAGAACGCGGGGCAAATATGGAAGACCAAGTAATTGGGATTAGCCAAGCCGATTGTGAAGAAACTACATTAGAATTGAAAGCCATGATTGAAGAAGAATTCCAACCCAAAGAAGTATTCATTACTTCAATTGGCTCTGCCGTTGGGTCACATACAGGTGCAGGAACCATCGCTATTTTCTTTTTAAATGAAATACCATCTTCAAATTAAAAAAATGAGTGGGGTTTAAACACCGCACTCATTTTTCATTCATCTATTTATGGTCTGTCTTCTTGGAATATTGATTTTTTCCAGCTTGACGATTTTTTTCGCGCATCATATTCTTTTCATGGCGAAGGGCATTGTTGTCTTTTGCTTTTTTATCGTTGTCTGATGTGTGTGGCATAAGCTTACCCCTTTCAAATGGATTCACTTTAGTTTCTGTCAATTTGAAAAGAGTATGTAAAACACCTTAATCTTTCTTCACATATGTCCAATTGCCCTCTTGGTACACCCTGCCCTCTTTCATAAGCTTTCCAAGTGCACGTTTGAAGGCACCTTTACTCAAATCGAAACGATCCTTTATATCTTCAGGCATGCTTTTATCGTTATATGGCATGGCACCATTTCTGCTCATTAGATATTCATATATCCGTTCTGCATCTAGATCCTGCGATTCCTCTTTCCTTGCTAATAAAGAAACGTTAATCGTTCCGTCTTCCTTAACGTCAATAATCCGTCCCTCAACCTTTTGACCTATACGAGGCTCTTCCAGTCTTTGTGATTCATGAATAAACCCTTTGAAGCCTTCTATTGTATAAATCCAACTGCCTACTTTAGCTGTACGATAAATATGGCCCTGCACATTTTTATTAAAGTTTTCTCTTGTTGCTTTCACGGATATGGATTCAATCACCTGGTCACTGGCCAGCTTTGCGTAAAGAAGATAGGTACTGCTAAGCTTTAAAGTAATATAGACTAAATCTCCTGGCTTCGGCCATACTGACTTATGCACAGGCAAATCATCGATTCCTAATAGAATATCCTTTGGAAGGCCAATATTTATGAAGACGCCAATTCTCGGATTAACGTCTGTTGCTTTAACCCAAGCATAGCGTCCAATTGCTACCTCTGGAGTCGTAGTTGATGCAGAGATTCGACCTTCTGAATCAACATAAAGAAACACTTCAACTTGATCTTCTACTTCTAATTCTTGGTTGGCTTGATTTGTATGCAGCAGAACATCTTCATTTCCGTCTGTTAAAAAATAGCCAAATGAAGCCTTGCGGGCTACTGTTAATGTGGTCGTTTGACCGATAAGTTCATTTAAAGACATATATAACTCCTTCTTTCTTTTTCGGAGAATTTTCCTAAGCGGTTGTTACAACTGCTATATTTTACTATAATGTACCCATAAAGGGAAACTATAGCAGGTTTGATTTCAATATATAGTTATAAAATGGAGGTTTGTTTATGTCAAAAGATAGCTCATTTGATATTGTTTCTCAAGTCGATTTATCTGAAGTTTCAAATGCGATTGCCCAAACAATGAAGGAAATTGGCACGCGCTATGATTTTAAGGGCAGTAAAAGTGAAGTCTCACTTGATAAAGAAAAAGAAGAGCTGGTTCTTATTTCAGATGATGAATATAAAATGGACCAGCTGAAAGACGTTTTATTTAGCAAATTAATGAAACGAAGCGTTCCGGTTAGAAATCTTGACTACGGGAAAGTTGAAAAGGCATCGGGTGGAACAGTTCGTCAAAGAGCTAAATTGGTTCAAGGTATCGATAAAGAAAATGCAAAAAAAATCAATACCATTATTAAAAACAGCGGCGTCAAAGTAAAAAGTCAGGTTCAAGATGACCAGGTCCGTGTGAGCGGGAAGAACCGCGATGATTTACAAAAAATAATCTCCCTTGTTCGCGATGCTGACTTAACTGTGGATGTACAGTTTATTAATTATCGATAAAAGCAAAAGGCGGAAGGATTTAAAATCCTTTCGTTTTTTTATTATCTTTATTTTTCATAATTTGCACCATTTATCTAAAACTATTAGAGAGTAATCACTTGGAGGTTTTAGGAAATGAGTAACAATCAAAAGCAACAAAAGCAGACCTTTCCACCACAGCATCAGAACCACCAGCCAGGAATAGAAAGTGAAATGAATCCTCGGCCCATTTCAGTTGATCCTAATTATAAGCCTGGAGGAAAATTAACTGGGAAAACAGCGATTATTACTGGAGGCGACAGCGGGATTGGCAAATCTGTTGCGATTTATTTTGCCAAAGAAGGAGCAGACGTAGCAATTGTCTATTTAGAAGAGCATCAAGATGCAGAAGAAACTAAGCAATTGATCGAAGCCGAAGGTCGAAGATGTCTTTTATATTCAGGCGACATTGGCAATGAAGATTTTTGTAAGGAGACTGTCAATAAGATTCATTCTGAATTTGGCAGGTTAGATATCCTTGTCAATAACGCTGCGGAGCAACATCCGCAAAAAAGCTTATTATCGATTACTTCACAACAATTGGAAAAAACATTCCGAACCAATATATTCTCCTTTTTTTATATGACGAAAATGGCCCTGCCTTTTCTAAAACAGGGTGCATCCATCATAAATACTGCCTCGATTACTGCTTATAAGGGGAATGAACAATTATTAGATTACTCAGCAACAAAAGGTGCGGTGGTTTCCTTTACCCGCTCATTGGCAATGTCGCTCGCACCTCAAGGGATTCGTGTGAACGGTGTGGCCCCGGGTCCGATTTGGACACCACTCATTCCATCGACTTTCCCGGCTGATCAAGTTGCTGTTTTTGGGTCAAGCACCCCAATGGGTAGAGCTGGCCAACCCTTTGAATTGGCTGCGAGCTATGTTTACCTGGCATCAGATGACTCATCCTATGTTAGCGGGCAAATGATTCATGTAAATGGCGGGGAGATTGTTAATGGATAAAAAAGTCGGGGAATATCCCCGACTTTTTATCTTTTTCGTTTCCTTATTTTATAAAGAAATAAGAAACACAACAGGTATACAACAACTAAGCTTGCGATTAATGAAAATTTGATGCCACTTTTCTCAGCTAACACATATATTTCCGAGTTATCCCGATCAAGAATAATCATATATTTATTATCTTTACTAACAATTTTATCTCCGGCAAGCAAGCCTCGCAGCTCTTTCCCACCTTCAATCTGACTGCTTGTTAAGGTAACACTTTGGGATTTGCCCGTATTATTGATTGCAATAATGGACGTTTCACCTTTATATACTCGTTTATAAACAGCCATCCCGTTTTGATCATAAAGCATTTCCATCGTCCCTCTTGTTAAAGAAGGAAGTGTATTTCTTAATTCCCCCACCTTGGTTATATAATCAATTAGTTCCTTTTCCGCCCGAAAGCTCATTTGCCCGCGGTTATCCGGGATTTCTCCCCCATTTAAGGCAATCTCTGTTCCATAATAAAAAAGAGGAATTCCCGGAGTTGTATATAAATATACCAATGCTGTTTTCCAGCGGGAGCCTGGGAATTGTTTCTTTGCGACAATGTCACTTGTAAATCTTGACGTATATTCGTTATCCATAAAATTAGCTCTTAAAAAGGAGTTCTGACCATTATCACCATCTGAATAAAGTTCGCGGAAGGACTGATCTGTTCCTGCAAATGTTTTTCTCAACTTTTCACTGTATGAGTAATTAACTATGCTGTCTATTCCGGCACCTTCATACTTTTTCAAATCAGTTGAAGTATTTTTTGACATTACTCCCATTAGAAAGAAGTTCTTCTTTTCCTGCTTAACTTCATTTGAAAAATCATTCCAAAAACTTATGGGAACATAATTTACTTCTGGTAGACTCATCCCATCTATATCTGTTTTATCAATCCACCATTTTGCTGCCTCGATTAAATATTTTTTAACTTCCGGGTTGTCCTGATTCAAGTCAGGTAATCCTTCAATCCAGCCCTTTTCAAGTACTGTCTGATTTTCATTTTCATCTGGGATAGACTGTTTTTTATGGAACCAGTTCTGCTTGATAGGATCACTTAACCACGGATGGTCTGCCGCTACATTATTCGTAACAAAATCAATCATTACCTTCATCTTGCGGTTATGTGCTTCTTTTACTAATGTTTGAAAAGACTTCAAAGTTCCAAAATGCTCATCCACTTTGTAAAAATCATTCACCCAAAAGCCATGGTACCCATTTTTCGTATTGTCAAAAATTGGTGTTAAGCGAATTGCGGTGAATCCCATTTCATGTATGTAATCCAATTTATCAATAATACCTTTAATATCCCCGCCGTTATATGCTAATGGATCTTTTGCGTTTACATCCATGTCATTTTTTCTATCTCCATTGTTGAAACGATCGACCATGATAGAATAAACGGATTCATCCTGCCACAAGCGGTCTTCCTTTTCAACCGCAGCATTGGCAGGAAGCGATGAATTAAGTAATAACAGAATTAAAATGAGTGTAATTTTTTTCATATAGTTATATCCCTCCTCTAAAAAAGAGAAGAGGATATCCCCTTCCCTACACCCATTTTAATCTAATCAAGTTTTTATTCCAAATTTTAAATTCTTGGATGTAACAATATTTATTCTTAATTCACTATGTTAATATTGTAATCCTTAAACCATGTGTGCAGTTGCACAAGATACGCCAATAACTGTGGTCCTGTCATCAATTGGCCAAACCAAGGTTCTTGAAAGGAATTTCCACCCGATTTGACGATACTCTCAAGCTGTTCTTTATTAAAAAATTCATGCAAGGCTGAGGATTTATCTTTTAATATATTTTCCACCAGCTTTTGAACTGCAATGGTATAGGCAGGATTATGTGTTTTGGGATAAGGGCTTTTTTTCCGGTACAAGACTTCCTCAGGTAAAATACCTTCAAAGGCTTTTCTAAGAATACCTTTTTCCCTGCCGCGATACATTTTCATTTCCCATGGGATATTCCATACATATTCGACAAGGCGATGATCAGCAAAGGGAACTCTGACTTCTAGACTTGCGCCCATGCTCATTCGGTCTTTTCGATCAAGTAATGTCGTCATAAAGCTAATCATATTAATATAAAATAATTCTCTCCGTTTTGCATCTTCTTGACTTTCACCCTCTAACTTAGGGGTTTCAGCAATCGCTTGATAATACCTTTCCATCACGTAATCATTTAATTTTAGTTTTTCCTGCCAATGTGATTTCAACAAATTATGTCGTTCTGATATAGAGCGCATCCACGGAAACCCAGGCCGTTCTAAGTCTTGTTTGCGGTGGAACCATGGGTAACCCCCGAAAATTTCATCAGCACATTCCCCGGAAAGACTGACAACAAAGTCCTGCTTGATTTCTTTACAAAACCACAGTAACGATGAATCCACATCTGCCATTCCTGGAAGGTCTCTTACATGAGCAGCCTCCACCAAATCATTGACCAATTGCTTTTGAGTAATAATTTTGTTATGGTGCTTTGTATTAAATTTATCGGTTATCATTTGAATAAATTTTCCATCAGCATCCGGTTGAAATTCATTTGATGAAAAGTATTTGTCATTGCCTTCATAATCGATAGAATAAGTGTGTAACTGCCCCTTATTTTGGTCCTTGAATCCTTTGGCGGCAATCGCTGTAATGATGCTCGAATCCAGCCCTCCAGACAAAAAGGTACTTAGGGGCACATCAGAAACAAGCTGTCTTGTTACCGCGTCTGTGACTAAATAACGGACCTTTTCAGCCGTTTCCTCCACGTTATCCTTATGTTCTTCACTTTTTACATTCCAATAGCGCCAAATTTTTAAACCATTCTTTGAAAATGTTAAAGCATGTGCAGGTCTTAACTCATTAATTCCTTTAAACACCCCGGAACCAGGCGATCTAGAAGGACCAATTCCAAAAATTTCTGCAAGACCTTCTTGATTAATTTCCGTTTTCACCTCTGGATGGGCTAAAATAGCCTTGATTTCAGATGCAAATAAAAGGCCTTTTTCGTGTTCTCTAAAAAATAATGGTTTTACCCCTAAGCGGTCACGTCCAATAAAAAGTTGTTCCTTCTTACTATCCCATATGGCAAATGCATAAATCCCATTCAGATAATTTACACACTCTTCCGCCCATTCTATATAGGCAGTTAATAGAACTTCTGTATCAGAATGACCTTTAAATGAATATCCTTTAGTATGGAGAACTTTGCGGATATCTTCGGTGTTATATAATTCCCCATTGTAACAAATGGTGTAATGGAACCCGTCTTTTTGTTTAGACATTGGCTGCCTTCCCCCTTCAGGGTCGACAACAATAAGTCTCTTATGGCCAAAAGCCACATGTGTCTCAGACCAGATGTTGGTTTCATCAGGGCCTCTTTTTGCTAATGTATTAGTCATTTTTGTAAGTGTACCCGCTTCGTTCTTAATTGGTTTATTAAAATTAATCCAGCCTGTAATACCACACATTTCCTATCTCACTCCTCATTAACAGAACTACTGTACATGAATTCATGTTTTTATAGTATTCAGCCCATGGGAAATGGTTAATTGTCCGAAAAGAAATGCGGATGGGCATGTGGTAAGCAAGCAGTTTATTTGATTTAAAAAGATAATACTTTATCTTTCAGTTATAAAATTTCATGAAGATGTCTAAAAAGAATATGACAGCATCTGGTACGGAGGTTAGAAATGAGTCGACAACAACGAATGAGACTTTACGATATTCAGGAAAGAGCCTACACGGAAGGAACAGTTGAGCAAATTAATGATCAGTGGATTTTCTTTGATGAGGAAACAGAAGAAGCGGAAATGTTAGATGATTACCTTCAGCAAGAAATAGAAGTCTTCAGAATGAATCGTTGGAAGAAAGGTAAATTGTATGAAACAGGAAAAGTACGAATTGGAAACGATGCCACTATGCTCCGCAATCATGATTTAGTTAGGATTAGGAAGCATTTAGTGTATTCGCTTGAGAGGCTTTTAGATGGAATCAATGATGATGCCTTTTTTCAATTTGTTACTACTTTAAACTCGTTAAACTTTTCCATTTACGATTGCATCTATTGTTATAACCATTTATCCTTCTTATCGGATGAAAACCGCAAGGATGGAGTTAATTTTCTAGTATTCGATAATCAGGAGCAAATCTGTAATGTCCAGCACCACTTTTGTTACTTTGAAAAAGTGAATGACCGATTTGAATTTACATTAAATACAGGAAAACGACTAGTAATTGAAAAAATGATTTCATAAAATGCAAACAGGGTGTCAGGCACCATGTGAAAATTTCACATGGTGCCTGACACCCATTTTTTGAGGACAATTTAGTTCCCGATATACTTCGAATAAAGCATTTTAGCTTTGACCACATCATTTGTTCCATGAATCAATACACGTGCATCTCTAAACACGACAATTGAAATATCTTCGTCAGGAGCAAAACGGAGTAAGAAGTCATTTCCTGAAACATTACCGCTTTTCTTGAGCCGCACTGCTAGATTTTTTACATCTAAGTCACGCTTATTTCTTGGATTGATTTGGACTGTATTACGCCCACAAAGTGTCGTATAGACTACTTGGTGTTCAGACGACCGATTTAAAAAATCAAATTGATGTTTCACACATGTTGGACAATTAGGATTTCTCCCCTCAGAAATATCCATTTGCATGGTGGTATAATCCCAAATATCAATTTGCTCTAAATTAGGTGTAGTTTTCTCACCAATTAATATTTTCATTGTTTCCATTGCTTGAAAGGAACCGATAATATCCGTTAATGGGGACAATACGCCAACTGTATCGCAGGTTTCCCCAGTCGCAGTCGGGACATGCGGAAAGAGGCATCGGTAACAGGGGGTAATTCCGGGTATAATCGAGGCAAACATGCCTCTTGAACTTACCGCAGCCCCGTGAATCCAAGGAATTCCGTACTTTACAGCCACATCATTGATTAAAAAACGTGTGTTAAAATTATCGGTGCCATCAACGATACAATCAAATTCTGTTAATAATTCTTCCGCATTATCTAGATTTAAATCGGCAATTACCGCATCAACAGTAACAGTCGAATTAATTTTATTTAATCTTTTTTGTGCAGCAATTACCTTTGGAAACTGTAATCTTGCATCCTCTTCATCAAAAAGTGTCTGCCGCTGCAAATTTGATAGTTCAACTAAATCCCTATCAATTAGCCTTATATAGCCAATTCCGGAACGAACCAGGTGATTTGCAATTACCGTACCAAGCGCACCGACGCCGACAATTGCCACTTTACTATTTTGCAATTTTATTTGTCCGGTCTCCCCTACCTGTTGAAAAAGAATCTGTCTTGAATAACGTTCTAAATCACTCATGATCCACCACTTTCCTAAGTTAAACTTGAATCTTACTCCTCAAACGGAAAGGTTATATTACTATTATCTTACCAAATTATTTCCGATTGTCTTTTAGAAATAATCTAATTTTAAAAATAATTGAAAAAGTATATAATAAATAATGGGATTAAGTATAAATTTGGGAGGAATCTCTTATCTCAATAGCTAATATTATAAGAGATTAGTATATATTTTTTTCATATGGGAAAGAGGGGGAAAACTTTGAATTTAGGCGGTTTTAAAAACAAGGAAGTATTAGTCGACTTAACAAATGGTGTTGTTGATTACAGAGGAATCAATGAAGAAGATGCAGTTAAGTACATAGGCGGTCGTGGACTGGGCGTTAAGTATGTATTAGATAACGGCCCTGAAGTCGAGCCATTATCTGCAGAAAACATCCTATGTATTATGACAGGTCCTGTCACGGGATCACGTTCTTCGATGAGTGGGCGCCTTTGTGTTGTTACCAAATCACCGCTAACCGGCACTGTTACGGATTCCCACATCGGCGGCTGGACGGCTGCTCGTCTCAAGTGGGCAGGCGTGGATAATATTATTTTTTCTGGAAAAAGTGACAAGCCTGTATACCTATTTATTGAAGATGGGAAAGCAGAGCTTCGTGACGCTTCAAACCTTTGGGGAACGAGCACACGAGCTTTTATTAAAGCAATGAAAGACGAACATGGTGAAGAAGACCTAAGTGTCATGACAATTGGTCAAGCTGGTGAGAATACCGTACGCTTTGCCTCATTTATTAATGAACATGATCGTGCTGCAGGCCGCGGCGGTACTGCTGCTGTTGCCGGCTATAAAAAATTAAAAGCAATCGTAATCAAAGCTGCTCAAAAAGGCAATATGCCACAGCCAAAATTAGATACCGATTACAAAGATGCCAATAAAAAAGCTGTAAAAGCAATCCTTGATGGCGGCTTAACAGCACCTAATAAAGGCGGATTATCTGTCTATGGTACAAACGTTTTAACCAACTTAATCAATGAAGTGGGAGCGCTACCAACCAAAAACTCCCAATTAACACACTGGGATGAAGCAGAGAAACACAGTGGCGAGTATTACAACACGAATTTACGTGTAGCTAACAACACCTGCCATGCTTGCCCAGTCGGCTGTAAGATCGAAGTAGAAGTTAAGGATGGAAAATATAAAACACGTGTAGAAAGTATTGAATTCGAATCCGCTTGGTCACTAGGTTCCAACTGTCTGTTAAGTGACGCAGAAGCGATTTCCTATATGATCGACCGCTGTAATGAATATGGTCTTGATACAATTGAACTTGGTCACTGCTTCTCTGTATCAATGGAGGCCTACGAAAAAGGAATTATTAATGAGGAACTAATCTGGGGCGACGCGGATTCCATGATTGAATTAACCAAGAAAATTGCTTTCCGTGAAGGATTTGGCGGCGTACTTGCAGAAGGACCTGCACGTGCCACTGCACTTTGGGGTGCACCTGAACTGTCCATGTCTGTTAAAGGTCAGTCAATCCCAGCCTATGACCCACGCGGCATTCAAGGAATTGGACTTGGTTATGCTACAAGTAACCGCGGTGCTTGTCACCTTCGTGGATACACTGTTGCCAGTGAAATTGCTGGGATTCCTGAACCTACTGACCGCTTAAAGCCAGAAGGTAAAGGTGAATTATTAAAAGTATTCCAAGATATGCTTGCATTTTCAGATTCTATGAATATTTGTAAGTTCTCCTCCTTCTCCGAGAACGCTGAGCATTATGCTGAGCAATATAGTGGGATGACTGGAATTCAATTAACAGCTGAGGATGTTATGAAGGCTGGGGAAAGAATCTATAATCTTGAACGGTATTACAATAATCTTGCCGGATTTAATAAACGCGAGAATGACTTCCTTCCAAAACGATTTACAGAAGAACCAGCGTCTGGAAACAGTGCAGGACATGTAAGTCGTATGGATATTATGCTTGAAGAGTACTATCAAGTACGCGGTTGGAAAGATGGACTTGTAACAGATGAAAAACTTCGTGAATTAGGGATTATTGACCCAGAAGTAAAACAAACTGTTTAGGAGAATATGAGAAAAGCTTCTGCAAAAAATATGCAGAAGCTTTTTTTACCCGCCAATTCTCGTTGTTTTATAACGGTAATTTCTTATTAACTCATTCAAAATAGATTCCTCGTTTGCACAAAAACGCACTTGGACGGTATTTACTTTAAAACTTGAGGTAAATGAAATTTCCTCTTCTGATAAAATTTGACCGCTCCAGTTTTCCGCTTCATAAACATAAGGGAATCTACCTGTTATTTGTTTCGCACCAAGTTCTTCAAAATACAAGCCCAGATGGTCAATCCTTATACCGCGAAACTCTAAATCTTTTTTTATCATATCAACCCCCTGCAACTGGAGGAAAAAGCGCAAATTGGTCCTTTTCATCTACTTTTGTTTGAAGGTCATCAAGGTGAATGATATTTCTTCCATTTACATAGACATGAACAAATGGAAGCAGCTCCTTTTCAGTTGAGAAAATCTCATCTTTTAATGGAGGAAACATTTCAACCATTTTATCAAGCACATCGATTACTCGTTCACCATCAGGCTGAACATTTACCGTTACCCCACCACATATTTGCCGGAGATTAGCAAACACTTTTACGAGCATATGTATCCTCTCCTCTCTACCTAATTCAATATTAAAACCTAAAGTACAAGTTGTCACGATGTTTATCATTTCTTACCAAAACAAAAAGGCTGCCGAGGTACTCGAGCAACCTTTACTAGAAAGATAAGAAGGTATAAATTTCGACTTTGAAAATTGTCCAGCTCCAGCGCCCTAGCGGCTAGTGTCCTTCGCTCTCCGCCCTACGATAAGTCAACATCGATTCGCCTTCGGCTCATCGTGTTTTCCTTTATCTCAGTTGGAGCGCTCCAGGCCATACGCCGCTGAACAGGGCGCTTGCGCTTTTCTTATTTAAGGGTGTAAAAATGACATTGGCAATCTTCCACCTAGATATAAAACCAGCACCCATGCAATGACAAACTGAATCCAAAATACAGAAGTTCTTCTGTTATTAGCCACGCGACTAAGGATCATTTCAAATAATCCGATTACCCACAAACCTACAACTGCTTTTAAAATATACCAAACATCAATTTTGTAAACCGAAAAAAGAAGACCTACACCAGTTGCAATGATAATCAAATATAATACTCGTAAAATCATTTTGACGATTTTAGCACCTTTTTCTTTTCCACCTTTATGTAAGAAAAGGGCGACAACAAATAAGATTAGTGCTAAAAGCCACGCAGTAATATGTCCGTGAATCAAAATAGTTCCTCCTAAATGTATGTAATTTCATTTATTTCGAACCTATCATACCATAATCAACCAATAAACACGAAAAAAAAGTAAGGCAAATATAGTAACAAACATATGAATGCAATAAATCAAAATAAGGGCTGAGCCTTTATTAAAAGTAAGCCGTGTTAACTATTCTTGAAAGTATCAATGATTTGAAGAATTGCCGGCCCAAGTAAAACAATAAAGAGACTAGGAAAAATAAATAGTATTAATGGAAATAACATTTTAATTGGTGCCTTCATCGCTTTCTCTTCTGCTCGCTGTTTTCTCTGTTCTCTAACCTCATTGGATTGGACCCTGAGCACTCGAACTATGCCAATTCCAAGTTTCTCAGCCTGTAGAATACTACTTATAAACGACCTAATTACATCAACATCTAGTCTATCACGAATACCTGATAATGCTTCTCTACGTGTTTTACCAATGCGAATTTCTTCTAAACAGCGCTGAAATTCAAAGGCAAGAACGCCCTCTTTCTTGGCGACAACCTTTGTAATCGCCGCATCGAAGCCTAGACCTGCTTCAAGGCAAACTGTCAGGAGGTCTAAGATATCCGGAAATTCTCTTAAAGCATTAATATTCCTTGTCTTCGTTTTCATTTTTAAATACTGATTTGGCACAAATAAACCAGCAAGAAATCCCAAAAAAACAAAGACAACACCTATACCAGCACCTACACTTAGAAGGTAAGCATATCCTGCAAAAATCATAGGAAAGATGCATATAAATGCTGTTTGAACCAGTCTAAAATCTACTGGTGTCATTCCGAATGGGTTTCCAGCCCTTTGTAGTTTCATGTCTATTTTTTCTTCTTTTTCACCTGAAATTCTCTTATTAAAGTTTTTTTTGAAATCAAGGAAGATTGGACTAATCAATCTTAGATAAAACGATTGCTGCTTCTCAATGGTCTCGGTCTTTTCTTCTTTAATATTTTGTTCACTGGATAAAAAGTAGTCTAAACGCTCTTTAACATGAGCTTTCTTTTCAGTCTTGAATGAAAGTAATCCATAAAAACAAAAGGTAACGGTCAAAAATAGAAAAAGGTAAATCATAGACTAGACCTCAATTGTTGTAATTTTTTTTATTAGGATAAACCCTAAAATACCTGAAATTAGGCCTGCCCCCACCATTGCCAGCCCAATCGGATTATGAAATAGAATACTTATATAATCAGGCTGAATCAAGTAAAGAACAAATCCTAGAATTACTGGTAGGAGGGCAATGATATAACCTGATAGTCTCCCCTGTGCTGTAAGCGTCGCAATTTGCCTATGTATTTTTGTTCGATCACGAATCGTTTCGACTATTCTATCAAGAACAGTTGCAAGGTTACCACCAACCTGCCGTTGAATCAAAATTGCTTGGATCATTAAATCCAAATCTTCACTAGGCATTCGTTCCTTTAAATCATTTAAGGCATCTTCAATACTTTTTCCATATTGCATTTCCTTCAAAACAGTCTCGATCTCGTCTTTAATTGGAGTTATTGCCTCCTCCGCAACAGATTTCAGTCCTTGAGGAAGACTAAAACCAGCCTTTAGGGACCCAACAATGGTCGTAATCATATCGGCAAGTCCTTCATTAAATTTCAAAACCCTCTCACGCTGTTTTTTTCGTAAATACCACTTTGGTAGGAAAAATCCGAGGATGGCACCAACAAGTAGGAAAAACAAATTATCAGTGAATAAGTAGAACAGTCCCCCTGCTAATGCCGTGAATAGCCATTGAAAAAGAATGTATTCTTCTGGTTTTAATGGCAATCCTGATTGGGCTAGTTTTGTTTCAAGTTTGTTATTTTTTTCTTTTGTAAGAACTTTCTTCTGAATTTTTTGTTTTACAGTTTGAATAAACCTAAATTTCTTTATTTCTACATTGGTTCGATTGTTGATCTCCTTTTGAGCAGCTAGGTAATACTGCATTCGAACTTGAAGTTTATCTTCAGTCCGGAAAATCTGCTTAAAAATAAACAAAAATAAAAAAAGGGTCGTTAATAAAAAGAAGAAGATGAGAAGGAATATCATTGCCTCCGCACCTCATTTTCAATATACACCGATGCTGGAATGTAATTACCGGATAATTCAAGTCGTTCATGGAATTTTGGTCTTACTCCTGTTGGTACTAGACGTCCAATTATTTTACCTTCTGGTGTCAGTCCCTCTTGCTTAAAAACAAAGATATCTTGTAAGACGATCATATCACCTTCCATACCTTGAACCTCTGTAATGTTTGTTATTTTTCTTGAGCCATCCTTTAAGCGGGATTGTTGAATAATCACATCGATTGCACTAGCAATTTGTTCTCGAATCGCTTTGATTGGCAAATCTACTCCGGCTAACAAAACCATTGTTTCTAAGCGAGCAATCATATCTCTCGGACTATTTGAATGACCCGTAGCAAGAGAACCATCATGGCCTGTATTCATCGCCTGCAGCATGTCAAGTGCTTCTCCTCCTCGGACTTCACCAATAATAACCCTATCAGGTCTCATCCTTAGAGAATTCTTAACAAGATCACGAATTGAGATGGAACCTTTACCTTCGATATTCGCGGGGCGTGACTCTAAGGAAACAACATGATCTTGTCCCAACTGGATTTCAGCAGCATCCTCAATCGTTACAATTCTTTCATCATCCGGAATAAAATTCGAAAGGACATTGAGAGTTGTGGTTTTCCCAGAACCTGTCCCACCGCTGACAAACATATTTAACCTCGCCTTTACACATGCATCTAGAAAAATTGCCATTTCCTCAGTGACAGTTCCAAATTTGATTAAATCTTCAATTTGGTAAGGATCCTTTGAAAACTTCCTGATGGTTAGGGTAGGTCCGTTAATTGCCAATGGAGGAATGATAGCATTTACCCGTGAACCATCCGGCAGCCTCGCATCGACCATCGGAGAACTTTCATCGATTCTTCTTCCAAGTGGTGTAACAATTTTTTCAATTATGCTCAGGACATGCTCATTATCACGGAACTGTACCTCTGTTAACTCCAACTTCCCTTTCCGCTCACAGTATACTTGATTTGGTCCATTTACCATTACTTCAGAGACATCCTCATCTAATAGAAGGGGGTTAATGGGACCAAATCCGGTTAAATCGTTAATTAACTCCTCGACCACTTTTTTTCGATCAATATGGGCTCGAAACTCTTCATCCTCTTTTATGATTTCGATTGCCATACTATCTATTTTTGGAATAATTACATCGATATCTTGATCTTTTAGCTCATGGAGAATTTTTTTATAAAGGATATTCTTCAATTCTTGATGTTTGTTACTTTTCGACACTTTTATATTTACTTTTTTCTTTTCTTTTGTATTCTTTTCACGGGTCACTGTGCGTATTTCAAGCATAGGTGTGGATGCTTGATTTTCACTATAAGATGGCACATGTGATTCCCCACCGGTACGTTTACTTTTTTCTTGTATTCTATTGAGAAGCCCCATCCCTCAACCCACCTTATTTAACGTTTTTTTGAAAACCATTTTGAAAAAGATGAATGCTGTTTTTTTGCTTTTTGTGATGTAATAACATTTCCACGAGAAAGGAGTTCCGCCATTTTAAAGACGCTTTTTGCGACTTCTGATTTCCCATTCTTGATCACAAATGGTACACCCAAATTAATTGATTGTGAACAAACTTGAAAATCATTTGGAATAGTAATGGGGGATTCTTCAGATAATATTTTGGCTGCATCTGTTGCATTAATGACACTTTCCATATTTGATCTATTAATAATAACCCGCACTTTTAGACGTAGATCAAGAATGTCGAAAGTTTCAAGAAGAAGTTTGGTATTTTTTAAAGCAGCCATTTCAAGATTTGTTACCACAAGTATTTGGTCGGCCTGCTCAATAATGCGAAGAGTTTGATCGTTTAAACCAACAGATGTGTCTACGACAACATAATCATGCTGAGTTAGCATCAGATTAATTATTTTAATAATAGATTCACTGGTTATTAAATCAGCGAATTCTGGTCGATTGGGAGCAGATAGTACTTTAACACCACTTTCATGAACTGCTAAATAATTTGCAAGGCTATGTTCATCCAGTGTTTCAATTTCCTCTAACACATCTTTTATGGTTAGAGAAAATTTTAAATCCATCGCAAGGTTAACATCGCCAAATTGGAAATCTCCATCTAATATTCCTACTGAGAAGTTTTTCTTTAGCAGCGCTACCGCTAAATTTACCGTTAGTGTGGTACGACCAATCCCGCCTTTTGCACTGCAAACAGCTATTAGTTTTCCACGTTGCGGATTCATATTTTTATGTGCGGTTTGCATTTCATCATGGCTTGTCATGAATCGTCACCCTCCATTGCTTGCTTTTATTGTTACTGATTCGTTTTATTTCCCTCACTCATTAGTGGACGCTTGTTGAGAATCAAGTGTATTTTCCCTTCTTCTGTTGCATTTACCAATTTGAGTGCATCTTCCGGTTTTAATTCCAGGGTGACTGAGCTGTATTCGATATATTTTTCCTTTGTATTTTCAGGTGTCAACATTCTTCTACCAACTGCCAGAACCCTAGCTTTGTTAAGCAACATAACCGATTGAGCTACATCCTGCTTCGCTTTATTCTTAATGATTTTTGTAAAAATAACGTCTACTTCATCTTCTGGTTCCAGCAAATTTGTGACTGACTGGTTAATATTCACGCCTACAGATATAGCGCGGTAGCCATCTCTTACCTTCCGAGAAACATAGACGCCTTCTTCTTGCTCAGTTCCGAGGCGATGACTAAGAATTGTTTCACCTTTTTCAATCATAGCTGTAGCAAGCTTTCCTTCTGCTTCAGAAAGGCTCTTTACAGCTTGAGGGAGAACATTTTTCTCCGGCATTTGCACGAGTTCAAGTTTCTTTGAACTAATTTTTTCATTTTTTTCAATTTTCTCTTTCGCGACAACCACTTCAATAGTCCGAATCGTTGCTGTGGTTGCCTTTTCTGTATTTATTTGTTTCATATATTGAAAGAATAAAATGGTTGTGATGATTCCCATTACGAGTGATAACATTAATACCATTTTTGACTTCACTTGCATCACCTACTCCGTTAATCGTATGCTGTATGCTCCTCTGTCCTTACTTCCCTCCACATAAGAACCCAGACCTGTCCTTTTTATAAAAACTCCGTTAATAGAAGTATCATTCGAGCTCATTGGGTTCGTAATATAGAAATAAGCAAAACCCGAAACTTGTACTTGTTTCATCTGACCGCCTCCATAGTTATATGGTTTATAAACAAGGACAAGGATAATCCTAGAACAATTGCGTAAACTGTAGTCTCCTGGTGGTTGAGTGCATCCATCTACTCGCTCTTGAATTGCACTTCTTGTACTTCCGGCAATATTCCCTGTTTGTGTTTCAATAATATCGCCAACTTTAATACCTGATTGATAACCATAACGTAAATTTTCTTCGTACGTTTTTGCTCCTGGACCGCCAAGAGCTAAGATTCCAAAATTACCTGTTAATGAATCCGATGAATCGACCTTTAGCTGGTAGGTTTTATAATATTCTAATGGGATGCTTTCATCTATTCCCAAAGGTGCAGCACCTACTGCGTTACCAATGGTGGCCAATCCTGCGGCAGCGCGGGCTCTAACATCCACCTTTTCGAATCCAAATAGACTGGAGAAGGTAAGCTTTACAGTTTTTTTTAATGTTATTGCCACTTTCTTTCCCATATCGATATTTATTTTTTCTAATGAAGCCGAATCTTTATGGGCACTTAAGATATATTGAACTGTAGTGGTAACTTTTTGTTCCGTATTTGTAAGTTCCTGTGAGCCTGAAAGAACAGCGGCATTTGCTTCCTTTTGCAATTGGCTTTTATTCATAAATAGTAAACTTCCATCAATAGCAAGACCAGCCATTCCCAAGAGTATGATCAGGGCGCCGATACCAAAAATAAGGGCATTTCCACGCTCATCCTTCAACATTCTTTTGAAAAAAAGTTGCATTTCAATTCGCCCCTTATTCGACACGGATCGTTGAATCCGTATCAATGGTAAAAGTGGATGAAAATAATTTCGAAATCAATGGAGTCATAAATTTAAATGGATAGTGAAGCTTCACCGTAACATAATCACCCGTGTGCCTAATTGTATCTTTTGGAGAAATTTCAATAGTCAATTTTGTCTGATCACTAAAATGGATGTATTGATGAGCGAAGGTAGAAATTTCTTGATCGTTTTGACCTAAACCACCAAGCCGAACCGTTTCTTGTGCGGCCATTTGAAGATGGGCATATGAATAGATTAGTCTCCCAAAGTCAATAATTCCGACCAAAATCAGTAAAAAAACAGGAAGCAAGAGCGCTGTTTCTACCATTGATTGGCCCCGTTGATCCTTTTTCATATGTGAATGCCTCCAACACGGAATGCTTGATAGATTGCTCCAGCTGCAATTGCCACACCATATGGGTAGGTTGTTTTCATAGCCTCTTCATTGTGTAACCAAGGAAATCGTACACCATTAAGAAGTCCCAGATAAAAATAGAGTATTTTAGTTAATCTAGTTTTTAAACCTTTTCGAAAAACAAGAATAAATATCGCCATAATTCCACCGGCCAAAGCCATAAATACGGATGCCGTTAATACAAATACGACTCCTTTTAATCCTCCAATGACAGCAAGCAGTTTCACATCACCGGCTCCCATTCCGCCCAGTAAAAACGGAATGAACAAAATACCTAATCCAACAAACACCCCAAATACTGTATCAGTTAAACCCTGAAGCCCTCCCGTAATAGAGTTCACAATCAAGGCAAGCAGTAAAAAAGGAAATAATACCGCATTATAGATTTTTCGTTCATTAAGATCGGTGATGACACAAATGAGTAAGAGAATAAATAATAAATAAGTACTCCACATTGTTTCTTCTCCTAGTTAATTTATAGAAAAAGCCTCACGTTGCATTGAACGCAAGGCTACTATGGCATTTATACAGACCATTTTTTAATTAGCTACCGCTAATTGCACTAGTTAAAGATGTAGAAATACTTGTAAAGATAGCACCAATTTTGTCTTTTAGAATAACCACTGCACCAACAACCACAACTGCAATCCCTGCTAACACTAATCCATACTCAGTCATACCTTGTCCTTGTTCTTCTGTTAATAAAGCTTTCATTTTTTTCATCATTTGTAAAAACCCCTTTTCATTTTATAGTTAAATAGTTTCCGACTTTCGTTTCCGTTTTCCGGATTGTTCCTGCTGGCATTTCCAAAACAGAGTAAGCTCTTTTTTGAAACTTCCCAACTTTTGCAGGCAGTATCGTTTCGTCCATGCCCACGATTTCTAAGTCCTTGCTTATGTACAAGACGTCGATGGAATAACTCATGAAAAACGTATGAATCGATTGGCAGGGTCGGATTAGCAAGCCGTGACCTGCTGGTAAATTTTCCGAAAACATCAACCCTTTTAATCTTTTAAAAAAGGTGTCAGCAGTTGATAAATGGTTTACCAGTTCCGCTCCGTTCGACAGATTCACGACCTTCAATGATTTTCACCTCCATGCAATTAAAATAACCCCGCCTTTACCGAAAGGGGGGGTTAAAAGTCATAGAACACTCATATACACATAGAAAACCTATGCAGACATAGAATATCCAATATGAAACACCCTGTTCTTTCGGTAACTGGCTGGCTTAGTGCAAATGCACCTTAGCCCCTGTAGCTTTGCGTCACTGATTTTCATCAGCTTTGCCTTTATCGAGAATCAGTGTTTATTTTTCCGACTGATCTCTTAATCACATAATAGTCCCTTTTGGAATTAGCGAATATCCTACTAATTTATCATTTCGTGTCGAACTTCATAGGTAATTGTAACTATTTTTTATTTTCACCCCTATAAACAGATTAACAAAAGCGTAAATAAAATCCCTTCACGTCAGTATTCAATTTATTTGGGCGATTGAATCACATAACCATCGCCCATACATAGGATGTAGGAGATACTTTGAAAAAAAGGGTGTTGAAAATGCCAGCGATTGTTGGAGTTGCACAGGTCATTACACTTGGCAGCAGTTCGGTTTTCCATATTGGAGATGTTTATAAAATTATGCCATTTTCTACTGCAAAAACCTTTTCCGGTGCTGGTTCCTTTAACACTGGGGATAGCTTACAGCTCCATAATAATGTTAGTTCTACAAATACTAGTGATTCTGATGTTTACGACCAAGGGATTGCTCTTAATGCGTAATGAATGGGTGATTTTTAAATGAATTTCTATATTCAACAGTCCATTCAAATAAATTTTATTAAAATTGGCGGGATTACCAATTCCTCAGTCTTACAAATCGGCAGTGCCGGGATTATCAAACCTACAGCTCATTTATATAATACCGGCGGGTTTACACAACCGGCACCGCATATAATTAAATCCTCCGGCTCTTTATTAGGGGCACCAGCCGTACCGTTACAGGCTGCCGTTCGAAAATAAGATAAGATGTAAGCCCGCCCCCCAAAATAATATTAGGTAACCTATTGGCGAAATAATTGTGAGGTGATTAAATGTATCAGGATTATTCCCAATATCTCCAATGGCTGCAGAGATGTATTCAAGCACAGGAGCAAAGAATTCTTACATTAGAGAATGCTCTCCAAAAAATGAAAGAAGATATCAAACTAGTAAATGAAAAACAGGCGGTCCATATCGACAAAATTGAATATAAATTTGATCAATTGAAGGTTGAGACACTTGAAGGAACATTAAATATTGGTCTAAACCCTTCCGAATTATCCGGAATTGAGGACTTTGCTGTACAAAACCAATCCTTAACTACCCCAATTTCACCCAAACACCAAATGCAGAGATCAATGAAAATCGAGGAAGCTATTTACAGATATCTAGAAACGGATTTACCTCTAGTAGTTGAAGCTGTCCAGAGGGAATTAAACGTACAACCAAATGATGAATATTTATCTTTTGTAAAACAAGACATTATTAAACAGCTTCCTAGCAGGATTGAACATCATTTAGCCGCCAATTCCGCTAGCAGCCGTTCATCTGAAAATACACCTTCGGACGAATTAATTATTGAAGCACTTAAGAAAGAAATTCAAAATGGTGTAATGGTTTTTTTCAGCAATTTACCTGAAAATCTGAAAGGAATGAACTAAGAATGAACTTCCAAGTTTATAACCGAGAGTTGTTTGTCGAGACCATCAAAATCACCGGGGTGGCCAGTTCATCGTTAGTATTGGTGGGCGATACGGAAACGATCCAGTTGGCATCAACTTTTGATACCCCTGCGGAATCATTAATCATCGGCCCGTTTGTTCCTTTATCAGCGGAGTGACCATTATGCTTCAGAGGACCTCTTGTGTTGATAATATAAATATTAAAATAGTCTCGTTTGCATCAACGGTACAGTTAGGGGATTCATGTATCATAAATGGACTTTCTACAGCACTTGCTGTCCAAAGGGAAATCGAAGAATTTTATGGAAATGAGGGCAATTTATCCTCTTACCGAGTTTTTTCTGAACCTATACCTTTTCTGCCAATTACGGAACCTTTCACCTACTCGCGTCAAAATCCAAACCCGCTCATTAAAGTTAATAAGATTGATATTATCGGGATATCTTCTTCATCCCTTTTACACGTTGGAAACAGCCGGAATGTTTCCTTGGAGGCTAGAATTATGCATATTCGACAGTTACTCCCAACTCCTAGAAATAAAGAAGAAGTAGAAGAACAGGGACAGAATTAAACGCATAATCTGTATTACAGGAAAAAATAGTTTACAAAAAAGGATGTTTTTCATGCCGGCGATTATTGGTCCAGTCCAGATCGTTAACGTAAGTGGAGGTATTGTGCAATTTGGCGATACCGTGTATATCTCTCCAAAGAGCGCCTCTAAGACGAATGGGGGCTCCGGTGCATTTAATACCGGTGGATTTATAGTAAATAATTCCGGGATAAGCGGGACCAATGTACTTGATACCAATGTAATTGACCAGCCAATTGCAGGGAATAATTAAAAAATGACATACACCATCCCATATGGTCTATGTCATTTTTTATTAGATTAATCTTTATTAACGTTTAAAATATGGGCCCCATCAAAGAAAAATAAATACCGTTCTGTGACCTTTTTCTTCCAAATTTGTTCGATTGCTCTTGTATATAAATTAATTTGCAGCTTGTATCGGTCTTCAAGGATGGTTTTCGCTTGTTCAAATCCGCCTTTATAGCGGTCAGAAATTCGATCTGATTTATAATCAACCAAAACAAGACCTTTTTCATCCTCAAAAACGCAGTCAATGATTCCTTGAACAAACACAGATTCTTCCTCATTCTTCCAAGCAGGGTACACATCCCGAGCAGCCATGGAAAGTGTAAAGGGCACCTCTCGGTTGATTGACCTGGCGTTAAAATATCGATTTCCTAACTCTGATTGAAAGAATTGCACAATTAAATGAGTGTCAATAATCTCAGCTTGTTCAGGAGTTAATAATTCATTGGTCAGCATCCATGTTACCTGTTCCTGAAGAGAGTCTTGACTAACCGATTTAGTTAAATCTACATGCTGCATGACCATATGCATGGCCGAACCACGTTCAGCAGGACTTAATTGTTTTTCCTGCATAAATTTCGGACGTTTAACAATCGATTTTTTAAAGTGTTTCACAAGGTCCGTCCCACTTTGTTCATCTGCCATTTCTCTTTGGCGTTTCATTTCAGAAACAGATTGCTTCGAGCGATGGACAGCGGCATTTGGGAAGGAATACTCCCAGTCTAAGCGCGACTTGATTTCGTCCAGAAATGGAGAAGTGGTTGGGATATGCTCCCCTTTTTGGACCAGTTCAAGAAATTGGTCTTCTTTCATTCCTGCATCTATTTCCTTCTTCTTTATTTCATCTGCACTTATTTGTGAAACTTTCCATAAAGAAGAATGATTACTAATTTCCTCTGGAACAAGGACATTTCCCGTACTGCCAAGCCTTAATTCATTGGCATCGTGATGGCGGACAAGCGCTGGTCCGATCCAATCAATATAGCTTGTAACCGCTGCCCGTTCATAATCCTTTAACAACCATTCTGTGTTAGAAACAACGTCATTCCATTGGTCGAATTTTTTTAGCGAATCCTTTAGAGTTGCGGTTAAATACAGTTTTTCCTTCGCCCTTGTCATTCCCACATATAGCACGCGCATTTCTTCCGCGAGCATCTCCATTTTCTTTTTTCGTTTAAAAGCAATTTGTGGTAAGGAAGGATATGAAATTCTTTTTTCCGCGTTTACATACTTAGATGCAAATCCGTATTCTTTATCGAGCATATATGGTTTGCGAACATCGGCCATATTAAAAGTTCGTGCCATTCCCGCCATGAATACAACAGGAAATTCCAGCCCTTTACTACTATGGATGGTCATAATCCGAACCACGTCTTCTTGCTCACCGAGTGCCCTTGCTGCCCCTAGATCGTCTCCTCTTTCAATCATTCTTTCGATAAAGCGAAGAAACCTGAAAAGTCCACGAAAGGATGTTTGCTCGTATTGTCTAGCTCGGTCGTAGAGTGCTCGTAAATTAGCTTGCCGCTGCTTACCCCCTGGAAAACCACCAACAAAATCATAAAATTGAGTATCGCGGTAAAGCTGCCAAATTAACTCGGCCAACGAACCTTGTCTAGCCATTGATCGCCACTCTGTCAGAAGGTCATAAAAGCGGCGAAGTTTTTCGTAAAATAAGGCCGTATTTTGAGCCTCTTTACTCCTACAAAATGCGCTAACAGCCTCCCAAAAAGAACCACGCTTCTGATGAATACGGATTTTTGACAGTTCTTCTTCGTTCAACCCAACGATGGGTGATCGTAAGACAGCTGCTAGCGGGATATCTTGGAATGGATTATCAATAACTCTTAGTAGTGAAATCATGACTGCCACTTCAGTAGCATTAAAATAACCTGTCGATAGGTTAGCATAAATCGGTATCCCTTGCTGCTTGAACTCTTCAATGATTTGTGGTGCCCAAGTCATTGAACGAAGCAGGATTACCGTATCTCGGTACATAAGTGGCCGATTGGATTTCGTTTTTGTATTATATACTGGTGTTCCACTTGCGACTAGTTCCTTAATTTTCGAAGCAATTACCCTGGCCTCTAGTTGGGATTGTTCTAAACCTGCAACATCAAATTCCTCTGGAACTTGTGCCTCTGGCTCTGCCTCGGCTATATCATCTGAACCATTATCTTTAACATTTTGATTAATAAGCAGCAGTTCTACCGGATAGGGCTCATCTTCTGGATACGGTGCACCGGCACGCAATTCAGCCGCCTCATCATATTCAATTTCGCCCACTTTGATTCCCATAATTTGTTTAAATAAATAATTAGTTGCATCGAGCACTTCTTTTCGGCTTCGAAAATTTCGTGCGAGATCAATCCGCAGTCCTGTAGAATTTCCGTCCACATTAAAGCGATTATACTTGCCTAAGAAAAGGTTCGGCTCAGCTAACCGAAAACGGTAAATGGATTGCTTAACATCCCCAACCATAAACATATTACCATTGTGCTCATCTTTCTTTGTTACAAGTTTTAAGATAGTTTCCTGGACCATATTTGTATCTTGATATTCATCGCAATAGACCTCTTTAAAATGCCTTTGGTAAGCGAGTGCTGCCTCCGATGGAAGAAATTCTCCTTCTGTTGAGATTTCCTTTGTCAAAATTCCAAGGCAGTAATGCTCTAAATCAGCATAATCAACGAGCCCTTTTTCTCTTTTTACCTTTTCAAAGCGCTGTGAAAATTCTTTCACAAGATGAACCAAAGTTTCTATTAACGGTCGCATTTCTGCCATATCTCGTAAAAAGCTTTCAGGTCTTCGAGAAAATAACTCCTCTTTTAAATCTTGTATCTTTTTCTTTGCTTTCTCGCGAAGTTTTTGGGCTTTCTCAGTAAGTTCTTTATCATAGTGATCACCCTTGACCTGTTTTGCCCGTGAAAAGGACCAGTTCTGCATTGCTTGATAAAGTGTTTCCCAAGAGTCCTCCTTGGCAAGCAGAAGAGTATCAATCATTGTTAAGTCATCCAGAAAATTTTCGGCTCTCGGGGCTGGCCCGCCTGGGAGCTTTGTAACTTCCATTCCTCGCTTAATCATTTCCTTAGCAGCTCCTAATTGAAGTTCAATATCAAAAAGAAGTGCCTCTATAAAGGTTAGGTCCGCTATATTATGAATCGATGAAACATCATACATAGAAATGATGGACTGCAAATACTGGTCCGGCAAAGGATTTGACCGAGCAAAATCATAAATAGACCGAACAATATCCATTAATGCTGCATCACTTCGATCACTGGTAAATGAATCGACCAAGTTGAAGAATGACTCATTTTCTTTTTTTCCATATTCCTCTTCAAATAATTCATCCATCACTTCATCTCGGATTAATTGTGCCTCTGTATCATCAGCAATTCGAAATCCGGGATCAACATCGATTAAGTAATAATA
Source organism: Bacillus sp. MM2020_1 (assembly GCA_011250595.1). Taxonomy (GTDB): domain Bacteria; phylum Bacillota; class Bacilli; order Bacillales; family Cytobacillaceae; genus Neobacillus. The sequence goes on from JAANMP010000030.1 coordinate 28,128, forward strand.
TTTACGAATGACCTCCATGCAAAAGGAATGAAGTGTTGAGATGGAGGCTTTATTCAATAAACTGAGTTGCTTTCTTAGATGCCGCGACCATGGATCTTCATCTATCGCTTTTTCTAACGCTTCTCCAATCCGATGGCGCATTTCTGCTGCAGATGCGTTCGTAAAGGTTACCACCAATAATTCATCCACATCAATCGGGGCTTCTTTTGAAAGGATTTTTTGGATAATTCTTTCCACTAAGACAGCCGTTTTCCCCGAACCTGCTGCTGCAGCAACTAAGATATCTCTATCCCTAGCCATAATTGCTTTCCACTGATCATCAGTCCATGTCACATCTTCAGGCTTTGGTGGTATTCCGAAATTACTCATGATTCACGCACCTCCTTCCTAATTAAGTCCAAAACATCATCCTTTGAGTGGCGTGTGAGAACCCGAAATTGATTCGTTTCAATCGTTTCATCGAATTGACAGACCGATTTAAAGGAGCAGAACGTACAAGGCGTTTTATCCTTTAATTGATAAGGTGCGATGTCTATTTGCCCATCAATAATGGCATTACCTGTTTTCTCGTATAATTTTCGAACATAAGTTTTCAGGTCGTCAAATTCTGATAAACTGGCCACCTTGGACCTTTTTGATAAATTCCCGTCTTTTTTGATACCAGCTGCAATAATTTGCGAATCACCTGATTCAAGTGTCTTGTCCATAAGCCGAATTACATTTTGGTCGCTTAGCATTAATCCATTCATTTTAAACTTTTTCATCATTTCCGTTTCTATCTCATCTATCGTCAGCATTTTAGAAGTATTAATGAATGGATTATGAACATGGAAATAGAGAACGCCTGCAGGACTGGCTTTCATTTCTACCAATTGATTTGAATGGGTCATGACAATATCAAGATAGGTTAACATTTGCAGGGCAAGTCCATAATATACTTCGTTAAAATTGATATCCTTTTCACTCGATTTATAATCGATAACCCGTAAAAAGACGCTATCGTCTTCCCCTTTTGCCTGATCAACTCTGTCTATTCTGCCCGCCAATTCCATTCGCTTTCCGTTCTTTAGAGAAAATGATAATGGCGGCAGTTTTCCATTTGGTCCAAATCCTAATTCCAAACCAATCGGTGAGAAACCACTTACTTTTGCGTGCTCACTCAACACGACAGATGCCCGGGTAATAATTTGCTCCAATTTTCGTTTTATATAATGATGGCGCTCCGAGCTTAACAATATTTCGTTTTGCAGCTTAGGTGCTATCGATTTGACTGCTTCCTTCGATAGGTCTTCACATTGCTTCCTCGAAAGCTCGGCCCAAGAAAGATTTTGTTCATTAACAATATCAGCTATCTGCTTTAATGCTGCATGAAATAGTTCCCCAATATCCGGAGCTTCTAAGCGAAAAACTTTCCGATCTCGAAGCTTAAGACCGTGCTGAGCGAAATGAGAAAAAGCACAGGAGTTATATAGCTCCATCCTCGAAACACTGGCTTGTATGGTCTCACCATATAATTCATCTGCTGTACCTTTAGAGAGTTGGACAGCTGTGTTTGAATAATAAAGACTCGAAAACACTTTTAGTGCTTTATCCCTTCCTGAGCTCCTAAGGTAATAGTTATATACATCCCACCATAAATCTGAGATTGGATACCCTCTCTTTTTCCATTGAAGCTGTGCATTAAGGTAGGATAACGTCGTCGTAAAATTTGAAATAAAGCTTAGTTGACTGGGCTCCGACACTTGTGACGGGTCTGTCACATAGAATAACTCCTTCGCATCAGGAAACATATCTTTTATTCTCTTAATATACGAAGATGGAATTAACGCTTTTCCTTCATCATTCGCCAATGGATAACTAACATAAAGAAATTTTGACGGTGCTGTAAAAGCTTTATATGCCAGAAAATTTTCATCGAGTAAACGCGTCCTGCTGCTTGGCGCAATTTTGACACCTGTTGCAAGAAGCATTTCCCTGTCTTCATCAGAGAAGATTCCTTCATCCGATATTTTCGCAGGCAAAATTCCCTCACTGACACCAACTACGAAAACGACCTTCATATCATTCAGCCTTGATTTTTCTAAATCCCCAATTAACACCTGATCAAGTGCCGGCGGAATAAGTGAAAAATGTAAGGATTCAAATCCTGACTCTAGAACTGCAGCAAATTCCTTTAGTTTGATTGGCTCTTCTCCAAGTATTTCTACATATTGGTCCAGAAGATCGATTACTGCATTCCATACTTGTTCATGCTCACGCATTTTTACAAGATTACCTTGTTCATCAGCAGCTGCTTTCCATTTTTCAAGCTTGGCCGGGACATCCAATTCCTCTAGTAATAAATAGATGGCTTCGCAGAGTTTTCGTCCGGAATCAGCCTTTTTCAAGCGTCTTGATAGCCGTAATAACGGTGCACTTACCATAAGTTTTAATTCATTTAACTCTTGTTCCATTTCTCTTTCCGCATCAGTTTGAGAGTTTACTTCTAATTCCAGCCCTCTAATCCGTCGATAACTCCAGCGATCCTTTTTCGTCCATTTACTTCCGTTAATTCCGTATGCTAAACAATAATTTTCTAGTTTGTCCATTTTCTCACGCATTTTTGCAGGATTTTCCTGGAGAGGGTATAACAGTTCTGTCTTAATTGCTCTAAACACCGGTTCATAGCGCCAGAAGGAATTAATGACTTCAAGGCTTGAGCGAATTAACTCAATCAGCGGATGGTTCAGCATGGTTCTTTTTTGATCAATAAAATAGGGAATCTGATAATCGTCGAAAACCGGTTCAACAATTTCATGATAATCCCCGCCATTCCGGATTAATAATGCAATCTCCCGGTAACGGTATCCTTTTGTCCTGACCAATTGGCGAATCTCTCTTGCAATCCCTTCAATCTCAGCTCGACGGTTTACAGCTTGGCAAATTGTAATTTTTGTCTCACCAAAATAAGATTTGATAGGGCGTGCCTCAAAATTTTCTTCAAAATGACCCAGCGACGGCTCAGTCCATTTTTTTTGTTCTTTTAGAACGACTATCGGCTCAATTTCAATACCATTCGCTTTAGCTAAATCATAGAGAGAATAGCTAGTCTCACCAGATAAGCGGAACAAATCGAGCTCGTCCGGCGGGGAATCAACGGGGTCCTGATCTGTCGTCAGTGCGATTGAAACGTTTTTACAATGCTTCATCAATTCCAACATTACTTGATATTCCTGCTGTGAAAAACTATAAAAACCATCAATATATATTTCTGCATTTTTTAAATAGGTTGAGAAGGACACTTTCTCCGACAGGAGTTGAAAGTAATCCTCCGAATCAATATATTTACCAAAGACTTCGTCTTCAAACTTTTTATAGATAATTTCTAGATCCTTAAGTTTATCATTGAGAGCATTAGACTCCGTTGCTTCTCCATCTGCTTTGGAAAAACCTTGAATTAGTTCATCTGGACTGATGCAGTAACGTTTAAATTCGGTTATCATTTGTTCAAGCTGCTTGATAAAACCATTCTTATCTGCAGCTCGTTGAAAAAGCTTTAATTGATCCTTTTGCTCTTCGATAATTTTACGAATTAACATACTCATCCCGACACTGCTTAAATGAGTTCGGCTAATTCCGCCTGTTTCTTGCAATATACGCCACGCCAAGCGAGAAAAACTATAGACTTGAGCACGAATCATTCCACCAATTGCCGGGTCAGTTGCCAAGCGATATTCAGATAAAAACGTCATCTGTTCCGGAACAATATAAATAATCGGTGCCCCCTCGGGATTTTCCTCAAGCCGCTTCTTTATTTCATCCAGAAACATAGCTGTTTTGCCGCTTCCTGACCGCCCGATTACCATTCTTAATGACATATTAAAACCTCGCTTTCCACAACCACTCATAAACTTTGTATCTTTCATTCTATCATAAAATAAGCACAAACGTTTGGATTACTGCAAACAGATTTGAGCCATAAATGGTAATTCTAACATATAAAATAAAAAAAACACGATTGAATAATCGTGCTCCTTACTACATCTATTTATTTAAAAATGTACGTCCATTTCGTTTAATGGCCAGTAGCGTAAATCAACTTTACCGACAACTTGGCTTGCTGAAATGAAACCGAATTGACGGCTGTCCCAGCTACCTAATCGATTATCACCAAGGACAAATAATTTCCCATCAGGGACTGTATTTTCACCGGTAATTTCCTTTAAACTGAAATCTCCCGTTATCCTGATTCCCGGTGATTTTTGTTTATAAACATTTAAAAATGGCTCTTCATACTTGTGACCATTGATAAACAATAGATCATCACGATATTCGATCTTATCCCCCGGCAGCCCAATAATACGTTTGACAAAATCCTCTTTTTCATTGGCATGAAACACAATCACATCAAATCTGTTCAATTCACCAACTTGATAACCAAGCTTGTTAACTACTAGCTTGTTCCCATCCTGCAGCGTCGGCATCATTGATTCGCCTTCTACTACATAATTTGAAAAGAAAAATGTGCGAATAAAAGCAAAAATAATGATTCCAATCGCAAAAGCCTTAGCCCATTCGATACCTTCCTTTTTCCATTCAATCTTCATTAAAGCTCCTCCGTTTCTCCTGCTTATAGTTTCTATCTATTTCACCATTATGGTCAGTTTCCGTGCCCTTATTCATTCGGTTTTCAATTCTTTTGCCTACAAACCAAAGAATGAATATAATAAGCAATACTACAACAGTCCGAAGAGGCTTCGTCAGCAAGGATTGAATATCATAGCCAACGAAACTAATCGTGAAAATCATCACCATTTTCCCAATACACACGGCAAGCATGTATTGGGAAAATCGAATTTTGGAAAGACCAGCGACAATGTTTACAACAGCCGAGGGTGTAAATGGAAAACAAAGCAGTAAAAAGAGCGGGCCAAAACCATGACGATCTACCCAGTCCATTAACTTACGGACCTGAGGGTGCCTTGGCAAAAAGGATAATAACCTTTTTTGCCCGTACCTTCTAATTAGCGTAAATACGAGCAATGCTCCGATACAGGCTCCAAGCCATGAGTACAAAAATCCTAACCAAAGTCCAAAAGCACTGGCATTAGCCATTACAAATAAAAACAATGGGAGAAATGGCAGGAACGCTTCAATGATAATAAGCAATATCCCTGGAATGGGGCCTAGGGATCGATATTCTTGAATAAGACTCATAATATGTTCAAGCGTAAACCATGCTTTTAGTGATTCCATATCCATCCCGTTTCTCCTCATTTTTTTACTAATTAGCTCTGTCAATGATTATTTTGTAATAAATTGATGGAGGGCTTCTTTATTTTTTTCGACATTGATATCTAATACTGCTCCCTCCCCAGCTATTCGAGCATCTGAATAGCTATTTTCGACAGGAATCCGTAACGTATCGATAGTTCCACGGTTCTTCGAAAAGAAATCCTTCGCCATAAAGGTTATGTCTGAAGTGTTCATATTTGTATTCACATAAGGCTTGACGACTCCAATTAGCTTAGGAAGTTTTGGAATCGTTTGTAAACCCATCAATTGATCTCCAATCGCCTTTACTGCCTTTTGTTGGCGTTCTACCCTTCCAAAATCTCCAATGGCATCATGACGGTAGCGAACATATCCAAGCATTTCCTTTCCATTTAATTTTTGCAGACCTGGCTCTAAAGTTACATCAATATTTTTAGACATTTTTTTCTCAACATCTATCTCTACCCCATTCGGGAATGCCTCATCTATAAGTTGTACAAAGCCTTGAAAATCCACTATGACATAGTATTGAAGGTCAATATCAAAATTTTGCTTAATCGTTTGTCTCATTAATTCTGGTCCGCCGCGTGCAAATGCGGAGTTAACTTTATGCTTACCATGCCCGGGAATCTCGAGGTAACTATCCCTCATAATCGAAGTTAACTTAAAGGTCCCTTTGTCTTCATTATAATGAACAATCATTATCGTATCTGCACGAGACGTTTCCTTCCCCCTTGCATCACTTCCAAGCAAGAGGATATTCGTACCTCCGTACTGATCCTTTTGTCCTTTGAAGGTATAGACAACATTTGAAGCTTTTTTATCCATTTTTCCTAACGATTGGTTTACACCCTGCTGGTATTGAAAATATGCATAACCTGCCACTGCCCCGATTAGCAGTAGGAATGCTAATAAAACGGATGGCCATCTTCTTTTTTTCTTTACTTGATGTTTATCAGATCTCATTGTTAATCACCTATTCATTCATGTTTTTTATTCTCCTGTATATATGACCGATGTATCTTTTTAGTGGTTTCTTCATTTAATTCATTTTCCCCTATCAGATATCCTTCTATTAATAAAAACTTTCTCATATATCAACGGAACATTTCAATAAATAAAACTCGCCAAATGACGAGTTTTTGTAAATGTAATGCACTATTGCTTTTGAAGGTTCTTTTTTGTAAAATAAAGAGGAACATTTGTTCGTCAGTGATGAAAGGTGTGAATGAAAAAATGACCAGAATCCCCGATGATGATCGAGATATAATGGAAAAGGCTATGTATTTACCAATGGTTCTAATTATCTTAAACCGGGATATAACCGTCATAGAAAATAGTCCGTTTAAATTAAAACAACCATATTTGGATTTGATTGAAGAAACGATGAAGGAAATCCAGAGGGAATTGGCTGAGGTTAAACTATATATGAAAAAGAATAAACTTCAGGTAATTGAAACAAAACGGGACGATGCTTTTACACTGTACAGGTTTATTTATAAAGGCTATGAAGAAAACCATAATTACTTTAATCCAAGAATCCGCAACAAGGTCCAAGAATTAATGGAGGCCTATTTATTAAAAAAACATCTGTCCCGCTAATAGTTTTGAAATTCGTACCACTTATTTCGGGTCGTTCGGATGAAAATCATCACCATAATCATTGGATCTTTCCAAGGCATTAAACATCTGGGGCTCGTTTGGCGTATAAATTGTCTTTTTCCCATTACTTTCTATTCTTTGCAAAAGTTTTGTTTTAAGTAATGAGGTCCTTAACATTTGCCCCTCAATTGTACAGATAGAAACTGGAAAAACATGAGATTGTTTATTGCGGAATAAAACCATAGTTTTTTTTGAGGATACCCGGCGATAACTCTCAATATGCCCAAGCGAAATCCATATACACTCTGGAACTAGCGGCGATGCAGTTGGAAAAAAATAGATGTGGTTAGTTGCTTCAATAACAATTGGGATTTTTCGATCATAGCCAATTAATTGTCTTGTTCCCCTTTTCCTGCTTTCGTAATCGACACCAAAATAAATACAGCCTTTTTTGATAATATCCAGTGGTTTAAAGGGAGATAAAAATTCATCTTCTACTTCTACAGCACGTGAATAAACTTTACCACCATATACAACTGGTTCTACAAACATCGTACATGTATTTATTTCATATTCTTCAATTTGCGGATGCTTCAACACATTCAACTCCTTTATATTATACCCACCATATCTTACCACTACTGGTTTTTAATTCCTCCACTTTTCTGAATTGTTCTTAATTTATTCACAAAATTTACGGAAAAGAAATATTTATCAGAAAACTATAAAAACGATGATATTCTTCAAAAAAAACCATATAATTTTAAAAAGCATCAGAGGTGATTTTCATGAATGAAAAATCATACACGGAATTAATGAAACTTGGTGCCATGAAACGAAATCGTCTGAAAGAGAACTTCGTCCAAGATTTGTACATCGAAATGCTGTTGTCCGAAATTCAACTGACAGTTGAAAAAGAAAAATTATTACGGAAAATTGATTTGGCGATTGATGGTCGAGATAAAAAGTCATTTATCCTTCTGTCCGGACAGCTAAAAGAAATCAACAAACGATTTGGGACCTAACATTTTTTTTAAGCCGTCTAAGTTTGACGGCTTTTTATTTGGTAACGAACAATGGCAAAAAAAGAGCTGTTGACATAAACGTCTACTGCTCTTTTTTTGCCATTGTTTTTATTTATTTCTATGTTTGACCTCATAATCTTCAAGCATCGATATCCTGTCGAGCATGGAAGGATGAGTGTACCTGAAAATCTTCACCAATAGCGGCGGATTCACTTGACTTAAACCAGAGCGGGTTAACTCCTGGAAAGAAGTGATGGCTGCTTCTGGATTTTTGGTCATCTCAATCGCATATTTGTCGGCCCGTGTTTCTTGATAACGAGAAGTAAAATTGGTTATTGGACTTGCAGCAAACAAGAGCATCGATAAGACCATAAAAAATAATGGCAGAGAGCGGATATCTCTTGTGTCTGAGATTTTCAACTCATTTCCCCAGCGTTTTGTTACCCAATTCATAATCCTATAGGTCAAATACAATCCCAGCAGTGAAATCAGCAAATAGCCAGCGATTCCAAAATAAATATGTTTCTCGACATAATGGCACATTTCATGAGCCATGATAAATAAAATTTGACTATCAGTTAGTTTATTTAATGTTGTATCCCACAGAACAATTCGAGCATTAGAGCCAATCCCCGTTACATAAGCATTTAAAGCATTCGTTTCATCTGACATATTTACTTCAAATACATGCTGTGCCGGAATTTCAGCCCTATCAGCCAGAGTCAAAATTTTTGTTTCTAATTCTTTATTTTTTAATGGATAAAAGTCATGATATAACGGATCAATTACGACTGGCTGGAGAAACATCATAAACAATGTAAACGGAATGGATAAAAGCCAACCATAAAGCCACCATCTCTTTTGACTTTTCTTCATTAGCCAGTATAATACCGGGACAATAATCAGCCAAGTCCCATAATTAAGCCAAAAGTCGATCAACTCATCCTTCATCCAGGAAGCGAAGCTTTGGGTTGAAATATTATACGTTTTTGATAAAGAAAAACTAATATAGCTTAAAGGGAATGTCGCCAAATAAGCGAAAAAAGATAACCAAATAAGATAAATAGCTGTTTGAAGCAACTTATACTTTGAAGAGTTTTCTGCCCAGTTCTTGAATGCCTTTGAAAATCCGAATAATAAAATTAAGAAATAAAATAGCCATTCAAACGGAGTAGATAAGAAAAACAGGAAGTTTCTTATTTTGGAATACTCCTCACTCAGCATAAGTTCCCTTCCATTTAAAAATGTCGACGGGTCAGCTTTAGACCCCTCATATTCAAACGGCAGGTTTGTATCCGCGAAGTAGAATAAATACCAATAAAAAAATAAGCCATATAGAATGTAGCCCAAAACCGCATAGACTCCCATTTTCCTCACCATGTTTTTTCCCCCTTTGTGTACAAACTCTCTATACTTAGTTTAGTTAAAAAAGGGCAAATTAGAACAAAAACAAAAGCCGGTTTTAAATACCTGCTTACATAAAATACGAATAAAGGGAAAGGATAGCGATTGAACCGAGGACAACAACTATGACGTTGGCTCCCAAAAAGGCAGCGACAAAGGCAGCTGCAGCTCCTAATCCCCCATACCAAATATCATCCTTTTGAATAAAGAGAATCGCAGGGAAAATTAATGCCCCTAAAGTGGCATAAGGCACATTTTTTAATACCCCTTGAATAAAAGGAGGGAGCTCTTTCCCTTTAAATAAAACGAAAGGTATCATCCGTGGAATATAGGTAACTAATCCCATACCAAGAATCATCCAAACTATTTCAGTCTTCATGATGTACACTCCGATTTCTCATTTTTATTACTTCAGCTGTTTCGATGATTATGGCTGATAAAAGGGTAGCTGTAACAATTGCCCAGCCTTGAGCCATGAAATGACCCATTGTAAAAATAGAATTAAAGATGGCACCAAGTATCGCCAAAAAAACTACTTTTACACTTTTTTTCATCGAGGGGACCAGGAGTCCAATAAACATCGCATATAGCGCGACCCCCATGCTTTCCTGTAGTGTTTTGGGCAGACTTGCCCCAATCAAATGACCCAGCCCGGAAAAAACTACCCAACTCGAATAGGAAACCGAAATAACACCGAATAAAAAGCCTGTTGCCGCCGTTCCCTCTTTAGTGGCGACAACTGAAAATGTTTCATCTGTAATGCCAAACGAATAAATCAACTTATTAAGGAGATGGTCCTCCTCCACTTTTTCATTCAATGAGGTACTCATTAGAAAATGCCGAATATTTACAATGAAGGTTGTTAAGATAATTTCAAATATTCCTGTCCCGTAGGCGATAAGGCTTAGTGAAATATATTGGGAGGCGCCTGCAAACACAATCAGACTCATTAAAACTGTTTCATATATGGATAGTCCAGAAGTTTTAGCAAGAAGACCAAAGGTCAACGCAATCGGAAAATAGCCAATTCCAATGCTTATCCCTGCTTGAATACCTTTTTTAAATTCCGATGATTCTCTACTAATTGCTAGATCCGACAACTCTCTTCCCCCCTTGTTGCGTTCGCTCATGTAAATATAAATATTAACAAATATTCAGTAAAAATAAAATAAAAAAACATGGCCTCAATAAACCATGTTTCGATTTTTATATAAAAATTACTTACTTACAGTTTGTTCTACCTGAACCTTTAGAGCCCTTCTTAAAATTTTCCCAGTTGTATTCTTAGGCAGTTCTTCAATAAATTCAATCGATGAGGGAATCTTATATTTAGCCAAGTGCTGACTGCAATATACTAGTAATTGCTCTGCGATTAGCTCTGGATTCTTGCTGACAACATAGGCTTTAACAGCTTCACCGAGATTTGGGTCAGGAACGCCGAGTACGGCCACCTCTACCACATCTGAATGATTATAAATAACCTCCTCCACTTCACGAGGGTAGACATTATATCCTCCAACTAAGATGAGATCCTTTTTTCGATCGACAATATAAAAGTATCCATCTTCATCCATTCTTGCAAGGTCACCGGTATGAAGCCAGCCATTACGAATAGCTGCAGCCGTTTCTTCAGGCATTTGATAATATCCCTTCATTACATTAGGACCGCGAACGACAAGTTCCCCGACCTCGCCGACGGGTACTTCTTCACCCAACTCATTAAAAATTTTATTTTCAACACGAAGAATTGATGTTCCGATTGAACCAGGTTTGCGCGGTCGATCAAGCGGATTAAAGCAAGTAACAGGTGAAGCTTCTGATAGACCATAACCTTCAGATACAACAACATTAAATTTTTGTTCAAAGTTCTTCAAGAGAGCAACAGGTAACGATGCACCTCCTGAAATGCATAAACGCAAGGATTTTAGATCTTCAGTTTTTCCATCAGGGTTTTGAAAGAGAAAATTATACATGGTCGGCACACCTGCAAAAACTGTGGCCTGATTTTCTTTGATTAACTCAAAAATTTCATTTGGACTAAATTTGGGTGCAATTAATAGTGTTGCACCGCATAATAAGGGTGCATTTAGAGCAACTGTTAAGCAGAAGACATGGAACATTGGCAGAACCGTTACTACTTTATCATCGGAATTCATTTTCAAATATTGGCTCACATCTTTAGCATTACTATACAAATTTTTATGGGTTAACATTGCACCTTTTGGTTTGCCTGTTGTCCCTGAGGTATAAAGAATAATGGCTGTATCATCATCTTTGAGCTCCGGTCCCATAAAGGTTATTTCACCGGAAGCGACCACTTCTGCAAACGATTTCATTTTTGAAGAGCCTGATAAGCTCTCAAATTTCGATTCAACCCTGCTATTTGGGACTGTTTCACAAAAAATATAGTGCTCTATTTTTGGAAGGAACGTGTGCATTTTTTCTGCTAATGGGATGGCCATGTCGAGCGCGATCACTGCCTTGACGTCACCGTTATTCAATATATAGCCGATTTCATCTGCAGTATAAATCGGATTCACGGGAATTACAGTTACCCCTAACCGTAACGCCCCGTACAAGCTAATCACAAAGTGTGGTGAGTTACCTAACAACAATGCAATATGATCCCCTTGTTTTACCCCTAATTTTTGGAGACCCGATGCAAATTTCGTAATTGCACCTTCTAATTCAGCATAAGTACAAGATTGATCCATAAAATAATAGGCTGGTTTGGCGGCATAGTTCTTGGCAGATTCTTTAAACTGTGTTAAAAGATTCATTGTTCTCCCCCTGAGATGAATGAATACTCATTCACAAAATAGTAACAATTTTCTAAATATATTATATTAAAAGTAATGAATCTATTCAAGTATAATACTAGGAAATTCAGACAAAAAAGAAAACACAGCGTTAAAATGCTGTGTTTCTCTTCTTAATATAAAAGATTTAAAAACTCATCTTTCGCTACATTTCCAAAATAGTGGGTCGTGTCAATATCGGCAAGTGCCTTCTCGATTTCATTTTTTTCGTAACGTGCGCCTATTAATTTATCTTCAATCTCACCTACCTCACCCACACCAAAAAAGTCGCCATAGATTTTACAATTTTCGATGACCCCTTTATTTACTTCAAGACGGACATCAATTGAGCCTACAGGAAAACGATGAGAATGCTGCAAATTAAACTTTGGTGACCTTCCATAGTTCCATTCCCAGTTTTGATAGCGTTCTTTCGATAACTGATGGATCTTTTCCCAATCCTCTTCCGTCAGAACATATTCGAGAATTCCTTCTTGTCCTTCAAAAATATTCTTTAAAAGTAGAGACCGAAATTCACTAATATCCAACTTTTCAGTGAGAAACTCAGAAATATTGGCAACTCGGCTGCAGACTGATTTAATTCCTTTTGATTCAATTTTATCTTTTTTGACTTTCAAAGCTGAGACTACGTTATCTATTTCTGAATTAAGCATTAGCGTACCATGGCTAAACATTCTGCCCTTAGTTGAAAATTGGGCATTACCGGAGATTTTACGTCCTCCAACCTCAATGTCATTTCTGCCGCTTAATTCCGCATTTACGCCTAATTTTTTTAATGCGGTGACGACCGGCTCTGTAAATTTACGGAAATTATGAAAACTCTCCCCGTCATCCTTGGTAATAAAACTAAAGTTTAAATTGCCCAGATCATGATAAACCGCTCCACCGCCAGACAGCCTGCGGACAACTTTAACTCCATTACTCTCTACATATTCCGTATTAATTTCCTCAATTGTATTTTGATTTTTACCAATAATAATCGATGGTTCATTTATGTAAAATAATAAATACGTTTCATTTATATCAAGATTTTTCAGAGCGTACTCTTCAATTGCCAAATTTATCTGCGGATCGGTAATACCTTTATTATCGATAAATAACATCGTTTACTACCCCTTCTTATAGTGAAATAGTTTGAAATTCTTCTGCAAGCATAATTATACCAGTAAATTCATTAGATGCCTCGGTAATTAACTCAGATACTGACCCATAATGGGGTAAATGTGTAAGAATTAATTTTTTAACACCTGCTTTTTGCGCAAAGTTTCCGGCGTCGATACTGTTCATATGTCCTGCCGACTTTCCGTCCTGGTGTCCATAAAAGTTGCATTCACACAATAATAGATCAGCATTTTGACCGAACTCGATGAATTCATCTTTAAAGGAACTGTCAGCAGTGTAGACAATCGCTTTTCCAGCCGCTTCAATTCTCATTGCATAGCAAGGGACCGGGTGATCTGCTTTTAAAAATGAGACTTGAAATGGACCAACTGTGAGTATCTCACCAGGATGATAAGCAACACCTTTTGTAATCTCTTTATAGGTTAATTTACTAAATTCATTTGGATCCAGCTCATGACCATATAGGGGCAGGTTTGGAGTCTTCTTTCCTAAAAACCCTTGGATTAATCTCGCATGCTGCAGGACACCAATATCCGCGATGTGATCGGGGTGATAATGCGAAAGTAAAACAGCATCAAGTTCTTCGGGTTGAATAATGTTTTGGAGCTTACTAAGGACTCCGCTCCCACAATCAATTAAGAGCTGAAATCCCTCATGTTCAAGTAAATAACCGGAACTAGCCGCATTCTGTTTCGGATAGCCTCCCCAAAAACCAATCACAGTGAGTTTCAATTAAATTCCTCCCATACAAAGTTTATATACCTAATATACTCTATCTTTTCATGAATGAACAAAAACCAGCCGAACTTTACGGCTGGTTTTTGTTCATTCTTATTCACTCATTTGGTGTCTATATTTATGATTATATCTAATGGTAAAATATGCGATTGTTCCTAAAGAGAATGCAATCAAATAACCTAATAAAATCATGAAATTTTGCCACATGAAACTGAAGTCCCCACTTGATATCACTGCTTTAAAGCCTTGTACCGAATATGTCATTGGTAGAATGGCATTAAAATGCTGTAGGAAGTTCGGGATTAATTCAAGTGGGAAGGTTCCCGCACTAGTGGTCAATTGTAAAATTAAGATAACAATCGCAATAAAGCGTCCTGCATCAGCGAATACCGATACAAGGAGCTGTATTAAAGCAATAAACGCTAAGCTCGTCATTATCGAAAAAAGAATAAATTTTGGTACGCTTTGTACATCGAGACCTAACCCACCAAGAAGAATCACATCTGCCAGTAGCGCTTGAAATACTCCAATCCCAGCCATGATAGAAAACTTACTAGAAAACCAGTTAAATCCATTGGCTGGAGCAACCGCAGTATCACGAAGTGGGAAGACAATGGATAGAAGCAGTGCACCAACAAACAAACCTAACGAAAGAAAGTATGGTGCAAAACCGGTTCCATAGTTTGGGACATGATTAATTTTTTCATTATCCAGCTTGACTGGGTCGGCCATCATATTATAGGTCTTTTCATCGGAGTGGACTTTGGCCACTTCTTTGCTTCCATCTGATAACTTATCAGCTAATTCTTTAGCCCCATTAGAAAGTTTGGATGTACCGTCTTTTAACTGATCGGAACCGTCAGCCAATTGACCGGCGCCGGATGTTAGAGCAGAAGCACCGCCTGTTAATTGATTCATTCCATCTGTAAGGTCAGAGGCACCCGCTTTCAACTCACCGGAACCTGTGGCTAATTGGCCTGTTCCAGTTGTAATTTTATCAGCACCAGCTGCCAGCTGACTCATCCCGGCAGAAAGATTATTGGTGCCATCAGCTAATTTTGATGAACCAACATATAAATCATGAATCCCTTTTTGTAGTTCCTGCTGACCGCCATTAATTTTACCAATGCCAGTGATCAATTGATCAAAATAAGGGGTTGTTTGTGCTTTAATTTTATCTTCCAATCCCTTTGATGATCCTGCTAATTTGCCATCTACCCCTGTTTTAAATTGATCAAAGCCTGCATCTATTTTAGGGCTAAGTTGTGATAAAATTTGCTTTTCTAACTGTTCTTTCGTTGGTGCATTTTTTTGCTCATTAGCCATTATACCTTGAACCAGTACCGGGTCTACTTTATTTTCAATTAAGGTTTGGGCTAATTTCTGCATTTTCTCTGTTTGTTGAGAAATTGTTTGATCAGCTATTTGGGATGCTAATGTGGTCGTTAGCTGTGATTGAAATTGATCGATGCCCGCATTAAGTTCTCCAGCACTTCCAGTCAATTCTTTTTCAATCCCTGCAGCAATCCCTGCGGGAAGGTCCCGTTTTAATTGTTCGGCACCTGCTGATGCTTCTTTCGTTCCTGCAATAAGCAATGGTAGATTGGCATCCGCTTTTGCTAACCCTTTTTTCAACTCCGTTGAACCTGTTGCTACTTGTTGAGAACCTTTAGCTGCTTCTTTCACACCATTGTCGAATTCAATTGACTTATCTGCTAAAGTTGCAAGCCCGTTATATAGTTCCTTCGAACCAACCGCAAGCTTGTTAGAACCTGCATCCGCTGACTTCATTCCATCGTTAAACTCAATTGATTTCTCTGCAAGTGTTGCAAGTCCTTTGTTTAACTCCTTAGATCCTAAATCAAGGTCAGCTGAACCCGCACTTAATTGACCGGCACCATCACTTGCCTTCACAACACCATCAGCTAGCTCACTGATTTTATCAAACATAGTTTCAGCATACGTTTCCGTAACTTTTTCAGCCACCGCTGTTTTAATTTTTTCTATAGCTGTGCCGCCAATTTGAGCGGACAGGAAGTTATACCCTTCGTTAGAGGTATAGATTAATTCCAGCTTTTCCGGTTGCTCATTCAATAATGTCGTTGCGTTTTTAGAAAAGTTTTTCGGTATTTCAATGACCATATAATACTTTTGATCTTTTAAGTTTTGATAGCCCTCTTCTTTATCTACAAACTCAAAACCAAATTGCTTATTTTTCTTAAGCTTTGAAACTAATTCATCGCCAAGCTTCAGATGATTCCCATCCAGCGTTGCCCCTGCATCTTCATTCACAATGGCAACGGGAAGATCATCCAGTTTGTCGTAGGGGTCCCAGAATGCCCACAAAAACATTCCCGCATATAATACTGGAACAAACATGACAGCAATAATCGGGATTAATAATTTTTTATTTCTTAGAATAGCAAAGAGCTCTTCCTTAAACAGTATGTTTTTCACTTATGATGCCTCCTTTTATATTTATGACCGTTTTGTTCATTTAGTCATTTCCTTTCAAAAAAGTATGGAATATCTCATTGATACTCCAATAATTTCTACTAATCAAAATCACTAAAAGTGACTGATTGAGTAATTTGGTCAGTTAATACTTTTAGAGTATACATCGATTCATACCTGTTTGCAAGCAGAAAAAAGAAGCTGTTATCTATGAACAGCTCCTGTTGAAGTATCTTTTCTTTTTAAATAATTAAGGACGTCTTTAACTGCGGCTTCCCCCTGGTCAATGCAATCTGGAAGTCCAACACCGCCATAGGAAGACCCTGCTAAAAATATACCTGGTAATTCCGTTTTCAATTGCTTATTAATGTCTGTTAACCGTTGCTTATGACCCACCGTATATTGTGGCATGGAATTTTTCCATCGTGAAATGATTGCAAAATCCGGATTCATCGTGATATCCATGGTTTTTTTCAAATCATCTAAGACAATTTTTATTATTCTATCATCTGAAAGGTCGACGATTGTTTCATCTCCAGACCTCCCAACATAACAGCGGAGCAGCACTTTCCCTTCTGGAGTAGAATGTGCCCACTTTTTATGGGTCCAAGTACATGCTGTAATTGAATAGTCACTATTTCTAGAAACAACGAAGCCTGTTCCATCAATATCATTTTTTACTGCTTCTTTAGGAAATGCTAAAGCTACTGTTGCTACTGATGTAGATGGGACCGATTTTAACGGATCAAAAAAACTATATTCTGCAAACATCGCTTGCGTTATTTTATGAGGCGTCGCCGCAATGATGCTATCAGCAACCAATGTTTCCCTATTATTGAGATAAACTTCATACTTATTCCCAACTTTAGTGATTTTGTCTACACGGTGCCCTTTTAAAATTGACCTTTTATCTAACTTTGCTTCTATAGCTTCAGCAAATGATTGAAGTCCAGTTTTAAATGTTAAGAAGGCACCTTTAGCTTTTTCATTATTTTCAGGTTTTTTGGGTTGTGAAGGGGCGGATTTTTTCATCCCAATGATCAGGCTTCTGTATTTCTGTTCTACCTCATAGAATTGCGGAAAAGTGGACATGAGACTTAATTGATCAATATCACCCGCATAAATCCCTGATAATAATGGTTCAATTAAATTCTCGACCACTTCATCGCCTAGCCTTCTTCTGAAGAACTCTCCCAATGATTGGTCTTTTCCGCTTTCGGACCGAGGTAAAATGAAATCTGCCGCAGCTCTTAGTTTGCCGGGAATAGAAAAAAGACCTGTGGTGAGAAAAGGTCCTACTTCGGTTGGAATTCCCATGATCGAACCACCGGGCATTGAATGAAGTTTCTCGTTAACTAACACGAATGATTTTCCCGTGGAATTATGGACTAATTGATCCTCCATCCCCACTTCCCTAGCTAACCTAGTAATACTCGTCTTTCGGGCTAAAAATGAATCCGGCCCTCTCTCAATTGTATAACCATCCCTGATAACAGTTTGCATCTTGCCTCCGAGACGGTGTGAAGCTTCGATTAGTTGGATCTCAATGGGGAGATTATGTTCCTGAATTGCTTTTTGAAGATAAAAAGCTGATGTGAGCCCAGCAATTCCTCCCCCAATGATGATAATCTTATGTTTTTCTTCCGCCAAGGTACTCACCTTCTTCCACTAATCTGAATCTTACTCAGTAGCCATATTAAGAACGACGGTCGACAATGCATCAATAAATTCTTCCTTTGCATTTGGCATTTCCGGGCGGTAGTAACTTGCACCCACTTCTTCCGTCACTTTTCTACATTCATAATCATTATCATAAAGCACTTCAAGGTGTTCACAAACAAACCCTACAGGTGCATAAACAAATGCTTTATAATGATGCTCATTATATAAATCCCGAGTTAAATCCTGAACATCCGGGCCAAGCCAAGGTTCTGGAGTTTGTCCGGCACTTTGCCAGCCGACCACATAATTTTGTATTCCCGCTTGTTCAGCAATTAAGTCCGCTGTTTCTTGCAATTGGCTCGGATATGGATCGCCGAACTGGAGAATTTTCTCAGGCAGACTATGTGCGGAAACAATCAGAACGGCCTCGTCCCTTTCCTCTTGCGGCATTCCTAAAAAGACTTTTTTTACCTTATCAACCCAATATCCAATAAACTTTGGTTCTTGATACCAGCTGTCAATTGTTCTGATTTTTAACTTTCCACCCAATTTTCCTGCTTCTTCTAAAGCTCTTCCATTGTAGGACTTTATGCTGAAAGTTGAAAAATGAGGAGCAAGAACGATACTGATAGCCTCTTCGATGCCGTCAGCATCCATTTGTTTCACTGCATCTTCAATAAAAGGAGTGATGTGTTTTAAGCCAAGATACATTTTAAATTCTATTTCCTGTTGAATATTATTTAGATGTTCTTCGAGTTTTTCAGCTTGCTCAAGAGTAATCTTAGCTAACGGGGAAATCCCGCCAATCGCTTCATACCTGCCACGAAGTTCTTCGATCATTTCTGGTGTTGGCTTTCGGCCGTGTCGAATATGGGTATAGTATCCCTCTAAATCATCTAATGTATATGGAGTCCCGTAAGCCATTACTAACAGGCCCATTTTCTTTTTTGTCATGTTCGCACCTCATTTTCAAATCTATTCGCTTTTTCCCATTTTAAAAAAATCGTTTGGGTCCGGGCCATTAAAAGCTGTATTACCCTCAATGACCCATTATAAAGCAGCCGATATTATTGTGCCAAAAAATTGGACTGCTTACCAATTTTAAAACTTAAGATGGGAAAATTAACGACTTAATTTTGATGCAGAATACTCATGGACAAATGAAGCTAATTTTTTCAACGTTTCAGGGTTAACTGAAGGGAATACACCGTGCCCTAAATTAAAGATGTAGCCATCCTGTTCCATTCCTTGGTCTAAAATAGCTTTCGCTCTTTCCTCAATGACTTCCCATGGAGCTAACAGAATAGCCGGGTCAAGATTCCCCTGAATAGCTTTGTTAATGCCCATTTCTCTTGCCTGGTGAATTGGCAGACGCCAATCCAACCCAACAACATCAAGTGGCAGGTCATTCCATTCTAAAGCAAGATGACTAGCACCGACGCCGAACATAATTAATGGAACATTTTCCTCTTTTAATGAAACAAAAATACGATTCATAATGGGCTTAATGAAATAACGATAATCCTCTACATTTAAAGCCCCCACCCATGAATCAAAAATCTGAATAGCCTTTGCACCAGCTTTAATTTGGGACTTCACATATGTAATGATCATGTCGCCGAGCTTATCCATAAGTGCAAACCACGCCTTAGGCTCGGTGTACATAAACGCTTTTGTCTTATTATAGTTTTTGGAAGGACCGCCTTCAATCATATAGCTGGCAAGGGTAAATGGAGCACCAGAAAAGCCGATTAATGGTACGGATAACTGCTCTTGTGTTAATAATTTAATAGTGTCCAATACATAAGGGACATCCTCTTCAGGATTAATTTCGCCTAGTTTTTCAACATCTGCTAAAGAACGAATTGGATTGTCAATAACAGGTCCAATCCCTCCCTTTATTTCTACCTCCATCCCAATTGCTGGGAGCGGCGTCATAATATCTTTATATAAAATCGCAGCATCGACGTTATATTGTTCAACGGGCAAGCGTGTTACATAAGCACAAAGCTCAGGCTGATGTGTAATTTCAAATAAGGAATACTTTTCTTTAATCGCTCTGTACTCTGGCTGCGAACGGCCAGCTTGACGCATGTACCATAAAGGTACATGATCGGTTTTTTCGCCTCTGGCTGCTTTTAATAATGTTTCATTAATTGGTCTTGTCATTAGTGTTGTCCACCTTTCAAAAACGTGTCTGTTGTCAATTTTAATATATATAGCATGAATTTAAAACTTACTCATTCTTATTAGACTGTATTTACTATATCTATTTATCCTATTTGTGTATAGCTAACGATATTAACTGTCAAAAAAAAGTCGTTTTTACGTTTTTAAATTTGATAAATCTGCAGGCATTTCCCCAATAATTTTTTCACTAATTCCCTCTCACCTCTTGATGCAATTTTCATATTCTGTATTACATCCAACAGGGCTATAGCCCTCCCTGGATGTAAGAAAGGAGGGAAATACATGATTGTCGAGCTTACTGCTCTTCATTGGATCTATGTGACCTTTATTGTTCTTATCATTGGATTTATGGTAATGAGGAGGGACACATCCATTGTATGTATCGTCGGGATATTCCTAATTGCTATCACTGCAACCGGGTCGTTAAGCCATTCAATAAGCAGTATTTTCAACAGTTTCAGTTATGCGATTACTGAATTATTATCTACTATTCTTGTTATTTCAATAATTGTTGCCATGAGCAATACTTTAACGGTAACTGGAATTAATGATGTGATGATTTCACCATTTCGAAAACTAATCCGCAACCCAACATTAGCCTATTGGACAATAGGAATTCTTATGATGATTATTTCCTGGTTCTTCTGGCCATCCCCTGCTGTTGCACTTTTAGGTGCCGTCCTTCTTCCAGTTGCGATTCGCGCTGGACTGCCAGCTCTGGGCGTAGCCATGGCAATGAACTTGTTTGGTCATGGAATCGCTTTATCGGGTGACTTTGTCATTCAAGCTGCTCCTAAACTAACCTCAGATGCAGCAGGTATTCCCATTCAAGACGTGATTAATGCCAGCATTCCATTAGTGTTTATTATGGGTCTTGTTACAACTGTAACCGCATTCTACTTCTTAAAAAGGGATATGAAGCGGGGAATTCTAAAAACGACAACTTCTGAAAGCGCGGATTCGCCTGCTGGTGGCACTGACCAGCCTGCGCTTCTATCACTTCCTCAAAAACGCTTTTTTGCCCTATTAGTGCCTTTATTATTTGCTGCAGATGTTGCGGCTATGTCTATTCTTGATTTAGCAGGCGGCGATGCCACAGCATTAATTGGCGGCACTTCGATTCTTATACTTTTATTAATTGCCTTAACAAGCCATAAAAGTAAAGGCTTAGAAAAAACAACACAATATCTAATCGAAGGATTCCAATTTGGTTTTAAAGTTTTTGGTCCGGTAATCCCGATTGCTGCTTTCTTTTATTTGGGTGATGCCGGATTTGGGAAAATCATTGGTGACTTTTTACCGAAGGCTTCTCAAGGAATTGTCAATGATTTAGGAGTTTCTCTCGCTAATATCGTCCCATTAAGTAAAGAAGTTGGGGCGATTACCCTGACTACCGTTGGGGCAATCACTGGTCTCGATGGTTCAGGCTTTTCCGGAATCTCACTTGCCGGTTCTGTTGCCAGCCTATTTGCCGTTGCCATCGGTAAAGGTGCTGCCACATTGACGGCACTCGGGCAAATTTCTGCCATATGGGTAGGGGGCGGAACCCTGGTACCATGGGCGTTAATCCCGGCTGCAGCTATCTGTAATGTCGATCCATTTGAACTAGCAATGCGAAACCTTCTTCCTGTGGTGATTGGGCTCGTTGTGACAACGATTGCTGCGATGTTTCTCATTTAACCGAAGCAAAGAGGCTGATCCTATGACCAGCCTCTTTGCTTAATTTTGTCGCTTTTTAAAATAGTTATATAATAGAATCCAAATAACTACCCAGATATAACCTAATGCATAGCCTCCAAGGACATCTGATGGATAATGAACCTGTAAAACAATTCGGCTTGCACCTATTAATAAGAGTAAGATAGCTGTGATAACAGCGATTGTGCTCTTTGCTGCCTTTGATTTTGCTTCCTCCATTAGAAGATACGCAATCATAAAATAAACAATCATCCCCACCATCGCATGTCCACTCGGAAAGCTGTAGCTTTTCACATCGACAAGATGTTCAAGGTCTGGCCTAGGGCGCACAAAAAAATTCTTTAAAAGCTTACTAACTTCATTTCCTATTGCTACTGATAAGGCAAGGGCACCCGCCCCAACGTAGTTCCTCTGTTTAAGTAATAACCACGCTAACGCTAGTAAGGCAACAACCCCAATCCCCTTTTTATCGCCCATTTCTGTTACTTGAATAAAAAATGGAATGACTGATTTAGGCAAATGCGCAAATAGCCCTGCCACCTTGTCATCGATCCAAAAATCGCTGCTCATTGCAACCTTAATGGATGTAAACAATGCGCAAAAAAGTGCAAAAATAATAGATAGATAAGAAAAATTCCTGTAGTTCTTTCGTTCCATCCCCCAAACCCTTTCCTGCTCACGTCTAATTGAAATTCTAGTAAAAAGTATAAAGAAAATGACTATAAAAATCTACTTTAGAGGATATAAATGTTAAAATAGTTTGAAAATAGATTCTTTATCACCGATATGTTTGGAGGAATAGATTTGATAAACAAGTTGTTTGCAGCCTTAGAAGGGTCTTATGAAGAGATGGTTGATATCCGCCGCTTTATGCACCAACATCCGGAATTATCCTTTCAGGAGTATAATACCGCCAAATTCATTCAGGCTTTTTATGAGAAACTCCAAATTGAAGTAAAAGGGAATGTTGGCGGGAATGGTGTGGTTGCAAAGGTTTATGGAAAAAAACCAGGTAAAACAGTAGCACTACGGGCCGATTTTGATGCACTGCCCATCCAAGATGAAAAGGACGTGCCGTACAAATCTTTAGTCCCCGGGGTGATGCATGCCTGTGGACATGATGGCCATACTGCCACTCTCCTCGTCCTTGCTAAAAATTTGAATGAACTAAAAGAGGAATTAGAAGGCACCTATGTATTTATCCATCAACATGCGGAAGAGTATGCACCAGGTGGCGCTATTTCCATGATTGAGGATGGCTGTTTGGAAGATGTTGATGTTATTTTCGGTACTCATTTATGGGCAAGCGAACCGACGGGGACGATTCAATATCGAACCGGTCCAATAATGGCGGCGGCTGACCGTTTTGAAATTGATATTCAAGGCAAGGGCGGCCACGGAGCCCAGCCGCATAAAACGCTAGACGCAATCGTTACTGGATCCCAGATTGTCTTAAATCTACAGCAGATTGTCAGTCGGAAAGTAAATCCCGTTGATGCGGCGGTGGTCACCATCGGTTCTTTCACCGCACAAAATGCATTTAACGTTATTGCAGACAAAGCAAAACTCATTGGCACGGTTCGTACATTTAATGAGACCGTCCAACAATTGATCGAAGTAGAGATGGAAAGAATAATTGCGGGCACATGCTCCATGTCAGGTAGTACTTATGACTTTAGATTTGTGCGGGGCTATCCGGCTGTGGTCAATTCTGAGAAAGAAACCGTGTTTTTAACTTCCTGTGCACAGAAAGTCGCAGAAGTGACCACCATTGAAGAAACCGAACTCCAAATGGGCGGTGAAGATTTCGCCTATTACTTACAAAACGTTCCAGGTACATTCTTCTTCACAGGGGCAAAGCCGCTTGGTAACGACACGGGATACCCACATCATCACCCTAAATTTGATATCGATGAAAAAGCAATGTTAATTGCAGCAAAAACATTAGGAGTGGCAGCTATTACCATCCATGGTAATGATTAAGAAAAATCCCCTCGACTCAAATTGGGTCAGGGGATTTTTGCAGCAGTCTTAATCGATAGGCATTCATAGCTGTGTCACCTAAATGCTTAAGGAGATTGTTATTGGCATAGGCACCAACAAAAGCTCCAATGCCCGGCACTAATTGTAGCATTTTAGCCAGGTCAATATAATCCCGATACTCCTGCTGAAACTTGCGCCAATCCATTTCCACTAGGACAGTCTTTCGAGTCTCCCAGTTTTCAATTTCAGCTAATGTACTTTTTCGAATCTCCTCACTTGAAAATGCCAGCTGAAATACATGAAGAATAAACAATCTTTCTGCATATTCCTTTGTATTAAAACCATAGATGGAAGCTGCTTCAAATAGAAATTTCATCTTTATAGAAAGCAGTAATGGAAAATCAGCCAGCCCAAGTAGAATTCCACCAGCTCCAGTCCCCGCCCCTTCGATCATCGCAGTCTTTTGAAAAGCAGCCATTTTTTTAACTGCCAATTCATCTCTTTCAGCAAGAGTTAACCCGTGTGCCTGATCCTTATTGGTTGTAATTTGCGAACCGAACAGCGTTGCTTTAACCATTGCTTTGATACTTTCTGTCATTACTTCGTGAACCTTTTCAGGAATAAATTCATTTATTTTTCCTTGGGCTTTTTTCGATAATCGGTTCATCATTCCTGAGCGTCTCGTTAATTTCCGTTTCCACTCTTCGACTTCTTCATAAACCTTTAATTCATACTCGTTCATTGGTCACCCCTCCACTATAATATTATGCATTCATACGAAGATCTCCGCCCAATAGTTTCAAAAAAATCCCCTTAAATTTTCAAGGGGATCTGGATTATACTTTCAATCGATTTTTAGCGTAAAAATAAACAAAAACATAGCTAAACACAATTCCTGCAATTATGGATAGCAACGAGATGAACAAGTCGCCCTTCACTACTATAAATAAAGAAAAGATGACTGTTTGGATCGCTAAAATGGTCATTAATAAAGAGTTAAATGCTATTTTTTTATATTTTTGTTCAACAGGATATAAGTCTACCCACAATTTGTTTTGATGATGATTCCACAGTGGAAGAAGCTGAAAACCTGTTAAATATAAGAATAAGATCCCAAGTAATATTTGACCTACACCAAAAGAGATAAAATAAATTGCAAGAACGCCAATTACTGTTAAACGTATAAAAAGACCAAGATAATCCGATGACCGCAAAAACGCTCTCGAAAACAAATATAAATAGGTCTTATCTCTGGAAAAAGCAATTCGATTAATAAATAGATCTAACCATTTTCTTCTTTTAACTGTGTCCCTTAATTTAGGCACATCAGTAAACATATTCGCAAGCCGATAAAAGGATGCCATTCTTTTCTCTTCTTGGCTAATTAATAAATCCCATTTAAGGCCCATTTTCTTAGTTTGAGCAGAAAAGTAATAGTAATACAAGGCGCAAACGACCACAATTAACAACAGGATAAAAATATTGGCTTGTTTAAATAGCAAATAAGTAAAAATCGCATTAATTAAATAACGAACGACAATGTCCCATCTATGGATAGAAGCTTGGACAAAAAAATCGATTCGCCAACTCGTTGTTAAATTCCAGGCCTTTAAGATTAACAGGATCACTAGAAAAGGGAAAAATGATTGGAAGCCATTACTGCTTATCTGGGCATACATGGGCATTAATACTGCCAGTACCATAAGAAGCAGGTAACCTTGGAAAACAAGGCTCGCCCCTCCTGAACGAAGGAAATACCCTCTCAATTTATCCTCAAGCGGGAGTATAAACACCTGATCTGCTTCAAGCAGGAAATTAGATACAGGACTATATGTTAACAAGGATCCAATTAGAACAGCGATAATTAATTCTGCAGGAAAACCTTCAGAAAGGGTTTCAATCCACTTTTGATAATAAAATGAAGCCGTTCCAATTAAAAATAATAAAACAACGACTAGATGCCCATTGAAAATATAGCGTAAATACCTGCCTAAGTCCTTCATTCGACCGCTTGCTCGGTCCTTCCAAAGCTTTTTTTCATCAAACATAATTTTCTTCCTTTGTTAATTGAATATACAAATCATCTAAAGAAGCAGCTGGCATTGAGAATTGCTCTCTCAACTCTTCTAGGGTCCCTTTTGCACGGATTTTACCTTCATGCAGAATCACAAATCGATCGCAATATCTTTCGGCTGTGGCCAAAATATGTGTGGACATTAAAATGCCTGCACCGTTATCCTTCATTTTTTTCATTAAATCGAGCAGGGATTGGATTCCAAGCGGATCAAGTCCAACAAAAGGTTCATCGACAATATACAGAGACGGCTGAATTAAAAACGCACACATAATCATTACCTTTTGTTTCATGCCTTTTGAAAAATGGGCTGGAAACCACTTTAAACGCTTTTCCATTCGAAATTCTGTCAGTAGTGAAGTTATACGCTCTTTATAGGTGGCCTCATCAAGACCATACGCCATTGCTGTTAGTTTCAAATGCTCCTCAAGAGTCAATTCTTCATATAAAACAGGTGTTTCAGGAATAAAGGTAAACAATTTACGATAAGCCTCTTTATTTTCTGTGAAAGTATGACCATTTATTTTTACTGAACCTTTGTGCGGTTCCATTAATCCAATAATATGTTTTATGGTTGTACTCTTTCCCGCTCCATTTAAACCAATAAGTCCGACCATTTCTCGTTCCTTTACTTCAAAGGAAACATCTTTTAATACAGGGTTCCTTGTATATCCCCCGACAAGATTTTCAATCATTAATAAAGACATTTGCAACGTCCTTCCTTAACAGGATTATCTTTTTTATTTTAACAAATTGTCCTTGATAAAAATAGTTTTCAAATTTTTATCATTTTTTTTGTATATTTCTTTTCACATCGGACATCATAATATTCGAAGGGGAAATAACTTACTTCGATGAAGAAATTCATCAAAACTTGAGATGAGGTGTCTGTCAAAGACAATTTACATTTCAAACAAGTGAGCTTCCAATTCGTTTCAGATAAGGGGATGGTTGTTTTGTACAGCGTGCACAGTAACCATTTTGAGTTCTAGTACACCAAGTCATTGTTTATCTTAAAAAAATAAACATTAAATGAGGTGTTTACCGCAGATCGCTACCTGTTTTTATAAGTTGGGAAAACATATAAAAACAACATAGGGGATGGTCAGCTTGAACAATGATGTCTCTTTATAAAAACACTCTATGAAAAATGAGGTGTTTATCAAAGAACACTCCTAATGAACGTACCAATTGAAGCAGTCCCCTTCGAGAGGGCAGGATCCCATGCGGATCCTGTCTTTTTCTTTTTTAGTTTTTATGGTAAAATAATACAAACTATTTAGAAGGGATCGTGTATCGAATGAGCGACTGTATTTTTTGTAAAATTGTTAATGGAGAAATTCCATCCGCAAAAGTTTTTGAGAATGAGCATGTATTAGCCTTTTTAGATATTACACAGGTGACAAAGGGACATACTTTGGTTATTCCAAAAGTACATAAAGAAAACTTATATGAATTAACGCCGGAAATGGCCAGCAACCTTTTTGAAGTAGTCCCTGCCATTGCGAACGCCTTAAAACAAGAATTTGATCCAATTGGCTTAAACACCATTAATAATAATGGTGAACATGCAGGCCAATCTGTCTTTCATTATCACATGCATTTAATTCCTCGTTATGGAAAAGGCGACGGATTCGGAGCCGTATGGAAAAGTAATCAACATGAGTATACTTTTGACATGTTAGAGGAAATGGCTGCAAATATTAAAAAACAAGTATAAGAAAATATTTTTATAATTATCAGAAAACTATATCTTTATTATTATTATATTAATATGGTATAATGAATACAGGTTTTTCGCTGCAGGCAACTAGCGCACTGCAGGAGGAACAAATAGATTAGTATAGCAGAGGAGAGATGAGAAATGAATACGAAGAACATTGTAATTTTAGCACTATTGGCGGGGATTGGGGTGGTCTTGCATACGGTAATGCCAAGTTTTCTTGGAATAAAACCTGACATGATGCTGGCTATGATGTTTTTAGGAATAATCCTTATTCCTGAGATCAAGAGTGTCTTGCTCTTGGCAATTGTGACTGGAGTACTATCAGCATTAACAACAACTTTCCCAATGGGTCAAATTCCCAATATCATTGATAAACCTATCACTGCATTAGTCTTTTTCGGTTTATTTTTAGCTTTAAAAAAGTATCGAAATTCTGTTGTAAGTGTTGGAATATTAACTGCTGTTGGAACACTGATTTCAGGTACCATCTTTTTGGGAGCAGCTAATTTTTTAGTGGGCCTACCCGGTAACACTCCTTTCACAGCATTATTTGTAGTTGGTGTTCTACCAGCTGCAGCACTCAATACCGTAACAATGGTTATTCTGTATCCAATTGCTCAATCAATTGTTAAGCGAACTAAATTAACATCCCCTTCCGTCATTCAAAAATAATGCACGGGATCCTTTTTAAGAAAAGAACCCCCGATGGGTTCTTTTCTTAATATAACTCTATAAAAAATAAGTAATCATTATGGCAATTAGCATGAAAATCCCACCGCATCCAGCTAGTGCAACAAATCTTTTCTTTAAAATATGTTTAGGTGGATATACACCGGATCTTGTTAATTTCAAAAAAACCTTAATTGCACTCAATAAAAGGATTGTACTAAAGATAAAAAAAATGAGAGCTGCCATCTTCATTCTTCTTGTCCCCCTATTTAGTCTCAAAAAAGCGACTAATTGTTGTAACTATTTATATGTTTACCCGTCCATTCCTATGAACAAGGGCTGATAGATTAATGAGAGAGATTATTGACTGACTAATTAGCAAACGATTTGTAAGTTAAATATTCTAAAATTTCCTATTATTCAATGGATGCATTTGATGTAAAAAACAAAAAAATTTAAAATTCAATAGATTATTATTCTAATTTTTTAAAATTTTGTGAATTTATATCTTTATTAATTTTTACTTTATTGGCATAATGAAAATACAGAAATAAAAAAGTAGGTGAAAATGGGGATGACCGAGAAACAATTTACAATGAAGGAAGCGATGATTTTTACTCAGAGAGTTGCACAATTAAGTAAAGCCTTGTGGAAAGCAATTGAGAAAGACTGGCAGCAATGGATAAAACCTTTTGATTTAAATATTAATGAACATCATATTCTATGGATTGCCTACCATTTAAACGGTGCCTCCATCTCGGATGTGGCGAAGTTCGGCGTCATGCATGTTTCAACGGCATTTAATTTTTCGAAAAAGTTAGAAGAGCGAGGATTACTTCAGTTTTCCAAAAAGGAAAATGACAAACGCAATACTTATATTCAGCTTACTGATGCAGGAGAAGAGATATTGCTTCAATTAATGGAAACCTATGAGCCAAATGGTAATGCTGTATTTTCTGGTGCTTTGCCGCTTCGTGAATTATACGGGAAGTTTCCTGAAATTGTTGAAATGATGGCAATTGTCCGTAATATTTATGGAGAAGATTTCATGGAAATCTTTGAACGTTCTTTTCATAATATTGAAAGTAAATTCATTGAAGAAGATGGAAAACTAAAAAAATCAAAAAATATTGAACAAGAACTCGTTTAATACTGGACTATAAGTACTTTTCCAACTCTTGAAATAGGGGCATATAAAGCTTCTGCTTTAAACAAGCATTTATTATTGCTCTCATATTAAGATTGGAAGGTAAAGAGACAGATAATTCATAAAAAAGCGGCTGGAAGTATACATATCCCTCCGCTTTTTGTTCTTCTAATTTTATGCTCAGTTTGTTACATAAAGAATAAAACAGCTTTACTTCCTGTTCGGATATCCCATTTTCAATAATAAGTTTATATAAATCAAGCGTTGAATCATTGAGCAACTTTAGCAACAGCTTTTGGTGATATTCAAGAATTTTAATTCTTTCCAGTAATTCTTGTTCATTCATCCAATCGCCCTCTTTTCATTATTTTATATGGTATATGTATATTATTAACCTTTTAAAACATTGGGTAAACTATTTTAATCCCTATAAGGG
>JAANMP010000031.1 GCA_011250595.1 Bacillus sp. MM2020_1
TGAATTTAATAATTCAAGATTAAAAAGGAAGTATAAATGTAAAAAAGCTGCCTGAGAATAAAATCTCAGGCAGCTTAAAATTTATTTAGAAACAACTTTTTCATCATTGTTATAGTTGTATTGTGAACGGTCAACAGGGGTAAAGTTCTCAGGTTTATAAAAGCGTAATAAATCCCCATTCACGACTTTATCTGATAGCTTTAATTTATATTCAACGATTTTCTGGTCTTTTTTCGCTTCTTCATTTTTCGCTGCATCTAATTTCAAGCCTGTTTTGGAATCATAGAACTTCCCATCAATAGCAGTGATCGTTGAGCTTACAAAGTCACCATTTCTGAAAGGCACGACATCATCATGTTGTTTAGATAATAAGTCGGTTCCAAATTGGACATATTCTTTTGTGTCCGTTCCAAGCAAGTGAAGAAGTGTTGGAAGAAGATCGATTTGACCACCGTATTCGTGATTTACTCCACCTTCCATACCTGGTACCCGAATAAATAATGGTACACGCTGTAATCCAGTATTTTCAAAAGGCGTAATTTCTTTTCCCATTACCTGTGCCATGGCTTTATTATGATTTTCAGAAATACCATAATGATCCCCGTACATCACAATAATAGAGCGATCGTACAGACCTGATTTTTTCAGATAGTCAAAGAATTGCTTCAAGGCCTCGTCCGCATATCGTGCTGTTTGAAAATAGCCATCAACCGATTTATCACCCGTTGTACCTGGTGCAATCGTTGCATCTTCTTCATTAATTGGGTACGGATAATGATTCGATACAGTAATGAATTTTGTATAGAATGGCTCTGGTAAAGATTCCAAAAGAGGAATCGATTGTTCATAGAAAGGTTTGTCCATCAGCCCGTATTCTGCAAGATCAGTAGAATTTATTTGATAATAGTTCGAATCAAAGAACTTGTTAAAGCCTAAGGATTTATAAATTTCATTACGATTCCAGAAGCTTCCTGAGTTTCCGTGGAACACTGCTGAAGTGTAGCCTTGTTGACCTAAAATTGCTGGAGCAGCCTCATAGGTGTTTAAACCTTTTGTCGTATATGCTGAGCCTTGGGATAAGCCATATAAAGAATTTTCTAACATAAACTCAGCATCCGATGTTTTACCTTGTCCAGTTTGATGGAAGAAATTATCAAAGTAAAGGGTATTCTGATCTTTCGTTAATGAATTTAAAAACGGTGTGACCTCTTCCCCATTCAATTTGTAATTAATAAGGAAGTTTTGCATCGATTCAAGATGTAAATAGATGACATTCATTCCTTTTCCAGCCCCAAAGTAAGCTGGATTTGGCACTGCATAATTCGATTTTGTATAGTTAACAACTTCCGTAATATCATCACTACTTGCCATAACCCTTTGTGCTGATGCCTTTGTACTTTGAACGGCATCATAAATGGTGTAATTGTACATGCCTAAATATTTCACAATATAATTTCGGTCAAATCCTCTTGTTAATAATTGAGGACGGTCTGTTTCAGCCAAAGCCAGGTTAGCACTAGAAATGGCAAGCGCCATTGAAAATAGGGCAGCCACCTTCCCGCGATTCATATCATTAGCGTCGATTTTCACAAAACGGAATACTAATAAGGCAACCAATACAATGACATCAAGGAAGAATAAAATATCATAAGGTTTTAATAGAGATGTCACACTGCTGCTTACATCCCCAAAGTTTTGGGTCTGGGTTAATGTCGGTAAGGTAATAAAATCACTAAAGAATCGGTAAAATAAGACATTTGCATATAAAAGAAAGGATAAAAGAAAATCTAGTACAATTAGCCCAATATACTTTTTTCTACCCTTAAAAAAGAATGCAACGCCTAAAAAAAGTAACGCTGAACCAAGTGGATTAATAAATAATAGAAACTTTTGGAGTGAGTTTTCTATTCCTAAGTTAAACTGTGTTAATTGAACGATATATGTTTTGATCCACAGGAAAAATACAGTCAAAAAGAAAAAGCCAACATATTTATTAAAAATACTTTGACCACGTTGTAATAAGTTATTCATAATGCACCTACCTTGTAATCTCTGATTATATAATTTAAGTCATTATTTTAAATACTGCTTCCAATAGTCTAACATCTATCTTAACAGTTAAATATGAACAATCCATGAATATTTTTAAAAAAAATTAAATATGGTCAACACAAGAACATTACTATACTCTCTTTTTTTTAAATGTCAAGGCTCTAAAAAAACAAAAGCAGCTGACTCTTCTGTTAACAAAAACAGTCGAATCAGCTGTTATTCATTATCATTCACTTATAAAGCTTGGTCTACCTGCTTTTTCTCTTTTCGCTTCATTTTCATTAGCGTTTCATAAACAATCGGTACAATCACTAATGTAAGTAGTGTTGAACTTGTTAAACCACCAATGACCGTGACACCCAATCCCTTCGATATAAGGCCGCTTCCCTCCATGCCGAATGCTAGTGGAATGAGGGCCCCAATTGTCGCAATGGCTGTCATTAGAATGGGACGAACCCGCGTGCCAGCTGCTTCGAGAATTGCCTCTCTTGTTGATAACCCATCATTTTCTTTATGAATGACACGATCAATTAAGACAATTGCATTCGTTACAACAATCCCAATTAACATCAAGGCACCAATCATCGCTGAAACACTTAACGTTTCACCGGAAATCAATAAACCTAGAAGGCCGCCGATGATTGTGAAGGGTAACGAGAATAAAATGGCTAACGGAGCTAAACCTCCACCAAACGTAATAACGAGTACTAAATAAACAATCGCAATCGCAGCAAGCATCGCTAAGCCTAACTGTGTAAAGGATTCAGCAATGTCTTCAGAAACCCCGCCGACAGAAATATCGACAGTCGATGGAATTTTTAATTGATCTACTTTCTTTTGAACAGCAGTAGAAACTTTTGCTACATCTTTAGTAGTGATTTCTGCACTTACACTTGCATAAATTCGACCGTCACGTCTGGTAATCGTATCGGATGTATTTCCCTTTTTTATTTTAATAACATCTTTAATAGGGACTTCCATTCCAAGCGGAGATTGAATGGTTTGATCGGTAAGTTCGTTTATACTTTGGTACTCATCCTTCTCAACTTCTAAATAGACATTCATTTCTTTGCCATCTTTTTCAATTGTAGTCAATACTTGACGTTGGCCATTTCCTGCTAACCCCATCCCAATTTGTGCAGCAGTAACACCTAATTGACTTAATTTTTCCTGATCTGCTACTAATGTGTATTCTTCATACGTATCTGAGATACTCGTTTTCACATTTCGAAGCGATTCGTTTCGATTGAAGATTTCCGCTATCTTGTTAACGACGGGCTCAATATCATCCATATTGTCGCCATAAACATTAAACGTTAGAGCATTAGATGAACCCATACCAGAGAAATCCTGGCTTGCCCATTCCCCTTTATCTTTTCTTTTTTTCAAGTCATTGATCACATTTTCCGTTTCTTTAGAAAAATTTGCCGTATCTTTATCATATTCAACAAAGAACATCGCTGAAGTACTTTGACCCGGATTCATCGGATTCTCTCCGCCGACAGAAAACTGTATGGTCTTAACTCCTGCTCTTTCTTCTAAAAATTTTTCTGCATCGGTTGCAATCTGCTCGACTTCATTCAGTGTTTGACCGGGTGCCGGTTTGTAGGTGGCAACTACCATTTTCTGCTCATCGGATGGCAGGAAACTGACCCCAATGACCGGTACAAGGAACAAGCTGCCTATTAATAGTAGAATCGCTAACCCAAAAGTAAGGATTTTATGGTTCAACGACCAATTAAGAACCTTTTTATAACCAGAGGCTAATTTACCTGGTTTACTCTCAACATGCACTTGTTTCGACGATATCCCCTTTTTAAATAAGGAATGAGCCATCATCGGAACAATCGTAATCGCAACTAAAAGAGACGCCATTAAGGCGAAAACGATGGTTAATGCAAATGGTAAGAACATCTCCCCAACCGGGCCTTTTACTAATCCTAATGGTAGGAAAACAGCAATAGTGACAATGGTTGAAGAAAAAATCGGCATAAACATTTCTCTAGTTGCTGCCACAATTAATTCTTTACCTGATAATGTTTCATTCTTTATAGACATTCTTCTAAAAATATTTTCGATGACCACAATGGAATCATCAATAACTCGCCCAATCGCAACTGTCATCGCCCCGAGGGTCATCATATTCAGTGTGATATCCATTTGTTTAAGAAGTAATATCGCGATTAATATTGATAAAGGAATGGAGATCACTGAAATGATCGTTGTCCGGAAATTTCGTAAGAATATCAAAATGATAATCATTGCGAAAATTGCACCAAAAATTGCTTTATTCAGCATCGTTGAAACGGATTCTTCAATCGGCTTTCCTTGATCAAAAATTGTTGTTACTTTTAACCCATCGATTTTAGCTTCAAAACCGCTTAGTTTTTCTTTTACTGCATTAACCACATCAACTGTATTTGCATCTTGAGCACTAGTAACTTGAACACCAATCGATTCTTTACCATTCGTCCTGGAAATCGATTCGGCTTTCCCTACTACTTTAATGGTTGCAATATCTTTTAGTTCAACCGTTGGAATCCCATCCAAACCCTGTGATGGTTGATTGCCTTGGCTAACTTGGCCGGTTGTCATGCCTATTTGTTGTCCGGGGCTTGGTTGACCACCCGTCATTCCTTGCTGCCCGCTTGTAGAAGGGATTACAGGTATTTTAATCGCTTTTAAATCATCGATTGTTGTCACATTTCCATCGATGACCACTGATTTTTGCGTATCTTTAAATGTGTATAAACCTAAAGGAAATGTTACATCGGACGCCTTGATTAAATTTTTAACCGTATCTTCTGTTAAACCATTTTCCTTCAGCTTTGTTTCGTTAAATTTCAATTGGACTTCATCGACTTGCTGTCCTGATATTTGAACGGTTTGTACCCCTTCTATCCCTTCAAGTTCCGGGACAATTTCATCTTCTGCTGTTTTTGTTAATTCAGCTAATGACTGATCTTTATTGGTAATACTTAAAGACATAATTGGAATAGCAGAGAAACTCATACGGGAAACTTTGGGTTCCTCTACACCATCAGGTAGTTCAAGATTGCTTAATGCTTCTTTAACTTCGTTTTGTGCTTTCTCCATATCTTTATCAAAATCATACTCAATTTGGATGGATGAAGCGTTTTGAAACGAAGAGGAACTTACAACCGAAACTCCGTCTAAATTCTCAACTCTTTTTTCAATTGGTATGGTAACACTCTCCGCTACTTGTTCAGGTGTGGCACCCGGATAAACAGCCATGACTGTAACAAGCGGAGTACTGATATTTGGAATAGTTTCTAGCTTCATGTTCATCCCAGAATACAATCCGGCAATTGTAATAATAATAGTTAACAGCCAAACAGCAAACTTATTTTTCAATGAAAATTGAATGATTTTCTTCATTTTTGTCTCCTTCTTATACCATGTTGACATTTTGTACAGATTCGAATAGGATTGACTATGCGGTCACAATAAATCTAATCATACTGACCATTCGGTCATTCGTCAACAATTATACATTTAATCCGAGTAATATCTATTAATGGAGGGTTTATTTTGACAGAAAAGGAGAAAGTAATTATCAAATCAGGGATGAAGCTTTTTGCTCAGAAAGGTTTTTCCTCAACGTCTATTCAAGAAATTGCTACTGAAAGTAATATTTCTAAAGGAGCTTTCTATTTACATTTTAAGTCAAAGGATGAATTATTACTCTCAATTCTGGAATATATATTTGAAACGATTGAAGCAAGCCGATTAGTTTTTGAAAATCAAGATTTATCCCCCCGTGAAAAATTCATAAAGCAAATCACTGCTTTTTTCAAAACCTTTATTGGTCATAAAGAATTTATGATTATGCTCTCCAAAGAACAGGCGATCCCAAGGAATGAAAATATCAAAAAACTTTTCTTTAAAAAGCGCTTTGAATCACATCTATTATACCGTAAAGGATTAGTTTCTATTTATGGTCAGAAAGTTGAGCCTTTTTCAATTGATTTAGCCTTGATTCTTGAAGGGTTGTTTCAGTCGTATGTAGGATTATTGATTCTTGAACCAGCTGAGTTTGAAATTGAAAAACTATCCCACTTTTTAATGAAAAGGATGGATAGTATCGCCAAAGAAATGACCAACGAAGAACCTTTCTTAACTGAGAAAAAGCTTGGGAAAATAATAAAAAACTCGAAACTTTTTTCTGAACCAACAGATATCCATACTTCCGTCCAAAACTTGAGAAATGAAATCAATCAGATGGAAAATAGAGAACCGTTAGAAATCTCACTTGATGTACTTGAAGAGGAAATTTACAAACAGAACCCCCGTCTCCCAGTCATTAAAGGGATGCTATCAAATTTCAAAGGAATTTCTCCACTCGAAAAATACACGAAGGAAATAACTGCTTTTTATGGACTTGAAATATAGAGGATATGTTAAAAATATCCTTAACTATAAAACTTATTGACTGACCGGCCAGTTTCATTGTATATTTTATGACAGATTCGATTTTACAAACATCTAGATAGGAGAAATAAATATGGTGATAGAAGAAAAACGCATTAATACAAAATTAATCATAACCGGCCTCATTATCGGTATGTTTTTCAGCGCATTAGAACAAACCATCGTTGGAACGGCCATGCCAACGATTATATCAGAGTTAAACGGCTTTACCATTTTTGCTTGGGTTACAACAGCCTATATGATTACATCAACAACGGTCGTCCCGATTGTCGGGAAATTATCTGACCTATATGGCAGACGGTTCCTCTATTTACTAGGAACAATCATCTTTATTATTGGTTCCGGACTGTGTGCCACCGCAACATCAATGGAACAGCTTGTGATCTATAGAGGTATTCAAGGGATTGGCGGCGGGATGATTATGCCCCTATCGCAAACGATTATTGGGGATATCTTTACAGCTGAGCAACGAGCGAAGTGGCAAGGAATTTTTGGCGGCCTCTTTGGATTAAGTTCAGTCATCGGTCCTTTCTTAGGTGGAATTATTGTTGATAGTATTAGCTGGCACTGGATTTTCCTAATTAATGTTCCTTTTGGATTACTTTCCGCAATCTTAATCTTTATGGGATTAAAGCACGAAACGATTGCAAATAAAGGCAAAGTTAATATTGACTATTTAGGGATTATTACATTAATTCCTGCCATCGTTATATTATTGCTCGGATTAACATTCGGCGGGGATAAATTTGACTGGGCTTCGCCTACCTCTTTCCTTATATTTGGTGGTTCTATTTTACTACTGATTATTTTCGGATTGATCGAGCGTAAAGCAGTGGAACCAATCTTGGATCTTTCTTTATTTAAAAATCGGATTTTTGCCACGATGAATGGGTTAGGGTTTTTGCTTGGCCTCGGTATGTTTGGTGCAATAATGTTCGTACCAATGTACATGCAAGGTATTCTAGGCGTTTCACCAACTCAAGCTGGTTCTACGATGACACCAATGATGATTGCTATGATCGCTGCAAGTGTTGTTGGCGGGCAGTTATTATTAAGATTTAGCTTTCGTTCAGTATTAACCGCGGGAATGCTGCTTGCTGCATTAGGTTTCTTTTTAATGAGTACCATGGGCATCGATTCAAACGAATTTACGGCCTATGCCTATATGGTGGTTCTTGGCTTAGGGATGGGCTTAGTTATGCCGACTTTAATGATTGCCATCCAAAATGAGTTTCCCAAGTCGCAGCTTGGAACGGTTACGTCAGCCTCCACCTTCTTCCGATCGATAGGTGGAACGATTGGGATTACCATTTTGAATTCGATCATGAATCATACACTAAAAGGTGAAATGGTAAGTGCTGCGAATGATGCTGAAAATCCTATTGCACATCAAGCATTAACAGCACTTTCTGAAAAAACAGATTCATTGTTTAGTTTGTTGCTCAATCCAGGCCTTTTAAAAATGCCTGAAGATATTCAAAATAGCGTGATTCATGCTATTCAAATTGCTTGGTCCGATTCATTTTCTACTGTTTTCTTGACAGGTCTCATCTTTATTGCAGTCGGAGTCTTGGTTGCCCTTGCTGTTGGTAAGGGTCGTATAAAACGAGATAGTGAACTTAATAAGGGCGGCAAACAACAAGTGACCTCGTTTAATCGAGATGCAACTGAATCATAAAATGTGGAGGGATTCATAGGAATCCCTCTTTTTCTATGTGAAATATTCTATTTTAGCTTCAGGAAAATACGTGTTAATATATCTGCCAAGCGTATCTTTTATATCTTCTTGCTCTTCATTTGTATAAACAAATTTTCCGATGCCGTAGCGTCCCCATTTCCATCTGCGTTTGGTCTCATCTAATTCAAGTTTTGTCATCGGATAATTTTTTTGAATGACACGCTTCGCTGGTTTTGTAAACCGATGCTGTATCATTTCAAAGGTTAAATCCTTTTTAGCTGACTCCGGAAGTTCCGCCTCCAGCTTTTCTAACATTTCTTTATATCCTTCCTTCCATCCCTCGTGCAGGTATATCGGTGCAATAATGAATCCTAACGGAAAACCGGCTCCTGCCACCTTGCCTGCTGCCTCTATTCTTTCGGGCAGTCTAGATGTTCCCGGTTCAAAGTTCTTGATAATATAATCGTCATTGACACTAAAGCGAAAACGGGTTTTTCCATTATGTTTAGCATCAAGCAAATGGTCCACATGGGCGAATTTGGTTACAAAACGAAGCTTGCCATATTCCGATTGTCCAAAAAACTCAATCGCTTTTTTTAGCGTATGGGTGAGGTGATCTACACCTACGATATCAGATGTACATGAGGCTTCAAACCTCGTCGGTTCAGGCGCACGTTCTTTCATATAATTATCAGCAGCCTCAAATATATCTTCAAGGTTCACATAGGTACGAATATATGGTTTACTGCCCATTGTTGTCTGTAAGTAACAATAATGACAATGCCCCATACAGCCAGTCACAAACGGGATGGCATATTCCGCAGAGGGTTTAGATGTATCAAACTTTAATGTTTTCCTTACACCGATCACCAGGGTGGATTTTGCCGTACGGTACTTTTGAAAATCATTATCACCAGGTAAATTTCGAATTTGATTATGCGAAGTGGTTTCCCTAATTTCAATTCCCATATTTTCAAATTTAGCGATTAACTCTTTTCCAAGTGGATATTCAAGGGCACTTGGCTCAACATAAACGAGCTGCGGAACAAAGGGCTTAACCATAATAACCCTCCATCTCTGATATACCAAATGCATCTTGATAGGCAAATTCTGCTTCCTCCGCAGATGAATAGACGGCTACTTCCTCCGTTAAGGGATAATAGGTTTCATAGATAAAAAGAGAATGTTGCTCCGGGTTATCCGGATTTTGTACAACTGCCGCTTGTTGAACATTGGCTACATCTTGGGCATGTGGATTCCGAATAATAATGTAGACGATTTGTCCTGGTTGATATGACGACATTGATTCACCTAATCCTTTCATATCTGGGTTTTTCTATTCATTGATATTATTCTCCACAAAAGATTTTTAAGCGGAATGAAATATTTCCATTTACTACGTTGGATTACAGACTTGATGGTGAAGAATAAATTTATTGATTTAAGGGAAATTTACTTTTACGTTTGTAAAATGTATTTAGGGGATGCTGCTAATGGCAATTTTTGTTTACCAGACATTTGAAATTAAACAGGATAAATTTAAAGAAGGTATTGAAAACTTAAAGGAAATTAAAACGTTCCGGAATGAAAATTATGATCACAATGTCGAAATCTTAACACCCGTTTCCGGTGAAGACCATACATATGCCCTCCTCACCAAATATGAAGGGTTAGCTGAAATGGAATTACAAAACAAAAAAATGTTTGAAGATGAAGAATATCTAAAACTGATCGGAGACTTTTTCCTGCAAAATATTGTTCAAGGCAGTATGTATACGCAAATCTACCGGGCACTTAGTGAAAAGAAAACAGACAAAAAACACGGTTGAACATCAGCCGTGTTTTTTGTGTTCATGGTTATCTTTTAATTAACTCTTGAGGTTTCTGTTATCTGATGAGGTACCCCGTACTATCCCAAGAAGACACCCTATTATCAATCCAATTACGGCAGGAATAATCCAACCAAGTCCTTCTTTATAAAATGGAAAAATATCAAGTAACTCGTTCCACTTACTGGCGAGGAAGCTTTTATTAATCGTATCTATGATACTAAATAGGGCCACAAAGCTTATGACTGAGATATAAACCTGCCGGAAATTCTTAATTAAATCATCAATGAGTCCTAAAAAGATAATCACGATTGCTAACGGATAGATCATGCCAAGAATTGGAACGGAAATCTGTAAGATTTGTGTTAAGCCTAAATTGGCAATAGCAGTACTAAGAACCGCTAAGATAATAACCCACTTTTTATAATTTACTTTTGGAATCGCATTTGCGAAAAATTGACTGCAGGAAGTAACTAAACCGATCGAAACGCAAAAACAGGCGATTGTAAAAACTAGACCTAAAATGAAGGTTCCGCTTTGACCAAACAAGTGAGTCATAACATTGGATAATATTTGTGCACCGTTTTCTGTTTGGCCTAATGACGAACTCGCAGCCCCTAAATAACCTAAGATTAGGTAAATCACGGTTAGTAGCAATCCTGCACCTAAACTAGCATACATCATATATAAGGATCTCTTTTTGGATTCCACTACCCCTTGTGATTTTAATGTATTGGCGATGACAATACCAAATGCTAAAGCAGCTAAGGCATCCATTGTTTGATAACCATCTAAAAACCCTTGGAAGACTGGAATTGAACCATAGTTTTCCTTTGGTGCTGCGAATGAACCGATTGGATCCATTAAGCTTTTCACAAAAATTATTGCGATGAGAGCAAGCAAGATTGGAGTCAATAATTTCCCAAAAAGGTCAATAAGCTTAGAAGGATACATACATAACCATGTAACTAATCCAAAAAAGATGATACTGTATAACAACAAAGAAATGGGGCTGCTTACCAAATT
Source organism: Bacillus sp. MM2020_1 (assembly GCA_011250595.1). Classification (GTDB taxonomy): domain Bacteria; phylum Bacillota; class Bacilli; order Bacillales; family Cytobacillaceae; genus Neobacillus. Next base: position 11,038 of record JAANMP010000031.1, read on the forward strand.
TTCTGGTAAAAAAGGTGCTATACCCATTTCAAATGCAAGACTTCCTGCCCGAGGAATCGCTAGTCCAGGTCCAATCGCAATATAGATAAGAAATGGAAAAATCAAAGCAAAAAAAGGATGAACCCGTTGATTAAGGTCATTAAAACTTCCTGCCTTAGCCACCGCAATTACTCCTAAAATCGGCAGTCCCACTGCTGAAACAATAAAACCAGCAAGAGCTATCCAGAGATTCGTACCCGCTGACTGTCCCAAAAATGGTGGAAATATCAGGTTGCCAGCTCCAAAAAACATAGAAAATAACATAAAACTAATAAAGACAATCTGTTTGGCAGAAAAATTCATTAAAAATCTCCTTTTGAATAAAAAATATTATTCCATAATAATAAACCATATTTAAGCCAAGATGGTATATTTATTTTAAACATCCATTAATTGAATTATTGCTAAAAAATCCCCTTTCATTTTTTTGAAAGAGGAAAGTAGTCTAAAAAATACTTTATCAAAAATAATCGGAGAAATAAGGTGTCTGTCTTTCAATTAAATTCTCTAGTATTTCTACGGTTTGTTCGTTACTAGTTAGTCTTCCGATGCTAGCCAAATAGGAGGGTCTTTTATACCCACTTAACATTGTCGTCAATGTTTGGATGTTAACAGATACTAGCGGTTCCCCCACACTTTGAGTTAGTTCTCCCTGACCCTTGGCTGAGACATGAAGAGTAAATATCCCTTGATTCCATTCAAGGATTGGATCATCAATCAGGATTGTCACTTGTATATCTACACCCGGTGCTTTAAACGGGTATTGATCGATAAATTGTTTAACATCTACTATTCGTGCCATGAAATAGGGTGCGATGGTTTCCTTAATATCCCCGTCCTCCAACCAAAATGCTAAGGGTTCATTAGTATAGATGGCACCGACAACTTTTGAAACCATAGAAAAATGGGCACTGATAAAATTCCAGAGTCCAACCCGCGCCTCTTCATTCATATAGACCATTTCTTTTATATGAAGCACATCATGTGAAATCCAGTACAACAGATATCCTTGAGGCTGATGGGTACTATCATAATATACAGCTGCTGTTAAATCTTCCAAGTCCCATCTCCAGTACTCCTCCCAGGCTAAATTCGTTCGAATCATTGCAGCATGCCGTTTACTGGAAAAAAGCTTATAAACCGTTTTAATATCGGGATGATCTGTATTTAGCCGATCAACGTAGCCTGGTACTTTTTTTACCTTCGGCAATTGATAATCTTTAATTTCAAAGGTCATCTTATCAGAAATGATTTCCCATCCTTTTTTTCGGTAAAAAGGCAAAGAATATGGATATAAATAGCATATCGATTGTTTTCTTTCCTTCATGTCAGCAAGGGCCTGCCAAATCAACTTATTCATTAACCCCAAATTCGCATATTCTGGATAGGTACCGACGCCTGTCAGTCCTCCCATCTCAAAGGTCCTCCCAAAAATATTTACTTGAAAGGGATAAACAGCTATTTGGGAAATCAGTTTTTCACCATCAAACCAGCCCAGCACATCTGCCTGCTCCAAAACAGGCAGTTTTGCTAATGCAATTTCACGTTCCTCCCAACCCACTGTTTGTAAATCTTTTTTGGTCACCTGGAATACATAACGTAATAACTCATTGAATTGCCGCCAATGTTTTGGCTCCACTCTATCCATCTTGAGCCTGTCCAGTCGACTCATACCATTACCTCCAACAAATTTACAGTCTTACACTATGTTCAGGTATTTTTTATGAATTTATGTAAGCTTTTGCAAAAAAAACGGGACTCCATTGATTACGCCAATATGCTTAGATTTTTATCAAGAGTTAAGTTTAATCGGGAAATTTCGCTTCGTAAAAGACTACTATCTATTACTTTACTTACCAATAAGATTCCTTCATTATCACAAGGAAGGAAATGTTAATCCATTGTATTTTCCAATTTTCTCTTTTTGTGTTCCATACTCCATTCGTGCATTGAATCTAAAATCGGCTTCAATGTCATTCCATACTCAGTTATAGAATATTCCACTTTAGGTGGGACTTCACGATATACCTCTCGACTTATGAGCCCCTCCTCCTCTAGTTCTCGTAATTGATTTGTTAGCATTTTGGGGGTAATACCTACAAGTGCTTTTTTTAATTCCCCATATCTCATTGTGCCTTCCGACATTAGATACAATAAGATGATAGGCTTCCATTTCCCAACCAAGATGGAAAGAGCATCGTGTACTTTACAAAATTCAGGTTTTATTTTCATCTTTACCTCCAATAGTATCTTTTTAGATACTATATATCTTCAAAGTGCATACTTATATAATTGATTTTAATGGTTTATTATGATTATGAAAAGGGGGCAATTAATATGAATACCGAAAATATTAGACGTCGTGAAATAAAAAAAGTATGGACAGTAACCGAACAAAAAATAAGCAATATTCATACTGCAAGTCCTATCCTTGCACCTGGCAACTGGGTAGATTATGATCCGTTCTTATTACTAATGGAAGATAAATTTCAAAAAGGAGCATTTAGTGAGCATCCTCATCGTGGTATAGAGACCTTAACATATATCATTCACGGAAGGCTTAATCATTATGACAATGCTACGGGGGCGGGTGGAATCCTAGAAAAAGGGGACCTTCAATTTATGACTGCTGGTAGAGGAGTAATCCATAATGAATCACCACTTGACGGTGAAACAGTTCATCTTCTTCAGCTTTGGGTTAATCTACCTCGTAAATATAAAATGGTAAAACCCCGTTATCAAAATATGCACGCAAAAGATATGCCTGTTCATCAAGAGAAAGGTGCCTTAATTCGAGTATATTCAGGTTCGTCTGGAGATATTGTATCGAACACCCTGAATTACGCACCTGTCACATTTGTAGAAATCGTGTTGGAAGAAGGAGCATCCATTAGTCAAGACCTTCCTGGTAGCTATAATGGCTATATTTATGTATTAGAAGGAAGTGGATCATTTGGTGAAAATAAAGTTGAGGCGAGAAAAGGGCAAGCATTGTGGCTTGGTTCCGCAAATGATGGGGAAATGAGCAGTATTCACATTTCTGCAAACGAAAAGTTACGTCTTGTTCTTTTTGCAGGTGAACCTCTCAGAGAACCTGTTGTAGCATATGGACCTTTCGTAATGAATTCTGAAGAAGAAATTCGACAGGCTTATCGGGATTATCAGGAGGGTAAATTCGAAACTCCAGTAGATTAAAGATTTACGGAAATAGTTGAATGAATTTGATTAACTCCTCAACGAACAAACTAAATAAAGATAATTAAAGGAGCAATAAGATGATGGGGTTTGGTTTATTGTTAATACGCTTAGTAATTGGATTGTCATTCCTAGCTCACGGAGCCCAAAAGTTATTCGGCTTTGGCGGCGGTGGATTAAAAGTAGCTGGGGAGCATTTTGAAAAATTAGGAATAAGACCTGGGGTAACAATGGCGTTACTAGCTGGGCTATCGGAATTAATAGGTGGAGCTATGTTTGCGTTAGGGTTACTTACCCCACTTGCAGGCATTGTGATTGCTGGAACAATGGTAGTAGGGATTTTAAAAGTTCACGGACCAAATGGTTACTGGATTACAAAGGGTGGATATGAATATTGTCTTGCTGTATTAGTTGTAGCAATTGGTGTAGCTCTTACGGGGGCAGGAAAATATTCACTCGATGGTATTTTATTTTAAATTAGATCCATTTTTAACGGCAAATGTTTTGGTTTCAGGGAAACAGACGCTCAGAAGCTTATTCTGAGCGTCTGTTGTGAAACCATCATTAAGCATTTCCCATACAAAGACCATTTAACCATAATAGAAATGTTTGTGATATGTACGGAACCCGTTAGAAAAAGCTGCCCATTTTATTGAGCAGCTTCAAAATTAACGGTTTAATCAAATCACTTAATTCCTAGCGCTTTTTTCGTTGCAGGACCGACAATCCCATCTGCTGTTAATTTGCGAGCTTTCTGAAATTTACGCACTGCATTCTCGGTATTTACTCCAAAATAACCATCCACACCATTTGTGCTATAGCCTAGGGAAGTTAACTTTCGTTGGAGCTCCTCGACAGAAGGACCCCGACTTCCTTTTTTTAATACTTCTCCACTAGTACTTACCGGGACGGAAGGTGCACTAGATCCCCCTCTAACTTTATATCCATTGGACGTTGCAATCGCATTGAAAGATTTCCCTGAAGATGTAATGATCACTGGAGTACCAGTTGGAACTTGATTAAACAGCCATTCTACTTCACTATCAAACATCCGAATACAACCGCTGCTGACATATCCGCCAATGGAACTTGGGTTGTTGTTTCCATGAATCGCATAGGTCGTTCCCCATGTTCCGCGGGCATTTAATCCGAGCCAACGGTTACCAAGCGGATTCCGTGGATCTCCACCAGGTATATGTCCCTTATAGTAAGGCCTGTTCTTAATCTTAACTACAATCTTGAACTTACCCTCAGGTGTGTACGATTTCTTTCTCCCAGTCCCTACTTTAAACTGTTTTTTATACACACCATTTTCAAAGTACGCAAGCCGGTTGGTTGACTTGTTAATAATGATCAACTTTCCACTGGAGGCTGCAGAGCCTGTTGGAACACCAACAAAAAAACTAGACAACATAAAAAAGGTAAATACAAAAAAAACTAACCACTTTTTGGGCAATTGAACCCCTCCCATGCGACATAATTACTCATCCGTGTATCCTATGTCGAAGTGGCTTGTACACATTACAATTTTATTAAAGATATCACAATTTGGGCTAAGATTATATATCTACAAATAATCCTTCACGGGCATTAGTTGCCCACTAGTTACCTTTGATCTGATTTTTCAACCTTCACGGGCATTAGTCGCCTCCACTAGTTACCATTGATTCGATTTTTCAACCTTCACGGGCATTAGTCGCCTCTACTAGTTACCATTGATCCAATTTTTCATCCTTCACGGGCATTAGTAGCCTCCACTAGTTACCGCAGATCCGATTTACCATCCTTCACGGGCATTAGTAGCCACTAGCGGTCCTATGAAAAAAGCCACAAACCCATATATTAAGGTTTGCGGCTGATCCAAAACTACAACTTCGTTCTTAAACTCCAGAGTTCAGGAAAAAATTGTTGGTCTAGTACTCTTTTTAAATAGGTCACTCCAGACGACCCACCTGTCCCTTGTTTATGGCCGATAATCCTTTCCACCGTACTCATATGATTAAATCGCCATAATTGCTGCTGATTGCCGATATCAACTAACTTCTCTGCCAATTCGTAAAGATCCCAGTGTTGGTCCACATTTCGATAGACAGTTAGCCAAGCCTCCTCGACACTAGTATTCGGAACATAGTTTTTGGATAAATCACGATGTCGAATCTCATGATCAACAGGGAAGCCACGCGCTACAAGTGCCTGGATGGCAGCATCATAAATACTTGGTTTAAGCAGAGCCGCTTGCATTTTTTCATAAAGCTCTGTTTGATGTTGATAGACTGCCAGAGTATGAGCATTTTTGTTCCCTAAGGCAAATTCAATCAAACGATTTTGGTAGGACTGGAACCCTGACGATTGACCTAATTTATCCCGAAACTCTAAATACTCAGAAGGTGTCAGTGTCGAAAGAACACTCCATGACTGAATCAATTGCTGCTGTATTCTTGAAACACGCGAGAGGATTTTGAAGGACGGCTCCAAATCATTGTTTTGAATATACTCAATTGCTGCCGTCAATTCATGGATGATTAATTTCATCCATAATTCACTAGCCTGATGGATAATGATAAATAACATTTCATCATGGTGAGTTGATAAACGATGCTGACCTGATAAGATTTGATCAAGATGAAGATAATCCCCGTAGGACATCGCTTTTTGAAAATCGGTTTGAATGTTTTTCTCGGGCCCCTTCTTTGTGTTTTTTTCATTCGAATTCAAGGCATTGATCCTCCCTCTTGTTAAGTGTGCTACAATTCCTCCACATTCAATTAGATTATGCTACGACTTCCCGTTCATTCTTAAACTTTTCATATAACTTCTCTGTCATGATTTTCTTAAGAATCTGGACAACTTCCCAAACCTCTTCATAGGAGGTATAAAGCGCAACTGGAGCAAGTCGAATGATGTTGGGAGCACGGAAGTCTGGAATGACACCATTTTCTTTCAATGCTTTGCAAATTCGTGCCGCTTCTTTATGCTCTAAACATACATGTCCAGCACGACGGAAATCCTCGATAGGGTTACCAATTGTAAATCCGAACTCATGCAGCTCTTGATTAATTAAATCCATTAAATATTGATTGATTTGTAATGACTTGGCACGAATATTTTCAATTCCTGCTTCTGTAACAATCTCCAATGCGCCTAGTAAAGGAGCAAGACTTAGGATATGAGGTGTCCCAATCTGATAAGCACCTGCCGAATCAGCCGCTGTTAAGGTATGTTCCATATCAAATTGTTTCTCTTTTTTCGAACCAAACCAGCCAGCCAATCCAGGGGCGGTGCCAAAATGTTTAGAATTCACATATAAACCGCCAACACTTCCCGGACCTCCATTTAAGTGTTTATAATTGCACCAATACGCAAAATCAACACCCCATTCACTGAATGAATGAGGAATCGCTCCTATCGAATGACAGCCATCAAAACCGATTAATATCCCTCTTTTGTTTGCTTCCATTGTCAGGCTCTTCATGTCCAAGATTTGCCCGCTTCGATACAGAACTGTTGGCAAAATGATCAGCGAAATATCATCGGTCATCGCTTCGATAATATCCTCTTCCTCTAAAAAGCGTCCATCTCGGCTTTTTACACGGACAAGATGGGTATCCGGATCAAATCCATGGATGCGAAGCTGACTTTGAAGCGCATATATATCTGATGGAAATGTTAGTTTATCTGCTAAAATTTTGGTCCGTTTTCCTTCCGGCCTATAAAAAGTAGAAACAAGCTGATGCAGGTTGACCGTTGTGGAGCCCGTTACAATTACTTCATTAGCTGCAGAACCTACTATCGGAGCCATCATCTCCCCTAATTTTTCTGATAAGAAAAACCAGGGGTGCTTTCCTTTTGTCCAACCGTCAATTCCATGTTCCTTCCAATCATTTAAGCATTCCAAGAGAGTACGTTCTGCTCTTTTCGAAAGAAGGCCCAATGAATTCCCGTCCATATATATGGAATTAGGCTTTATGTAAAATTCTTTGCGAAATCTATTAAGGCTATCTTCTTTATCTAGTAATTGTGCATTCTCTAATGACAACTGCATATCTATCCTCCAATCTCCCTGCCTATCGTAGGTATCTCATTAGATAGCGCTTACATATTCTCCATTGTTAAATAACTTGGTTTTCTAGATACTACTCACCATTGTTATCATCCTCAACTTCAACGATCATTTCAACCTCGACAGTATTATTGTGTGGCAGTTGGGCCATACCTATTGCTGATCTCGCATGCCTTCCCTTTTCACCAAACACTTCCATCAATAAATCGGAGGATCCATTCATGACTTTAGGATGGTCTTTAAAATCAGTCGTGCTGTTGACCATGCCTAGGATTTTGACAATCCGCTTCACTTTACTAAGGTCGCCTAGTTCATTCTTGATTACTGTTAAGAGATTAAGCATACATTGTCTTGCCGCTAGATAACCTACTTCTATCGATACATCCTCGCCAAGTTTACCGCGGTATTCATCAGTCCCTTGTCCTGATGTAAAAATTAGATTCCCAGTTCGTACACAACTAACATAATTTCCAGATGCGGGGCGGAGAGCTGGCAGCTTTATTTCAAGTTCCTCTAATATCTCTTCTGGAGTCATCACTTTGTTTATCATCTTCTCATCCTCTTTCCGATTAAATTAATAGATTAACAGGTAAATTTAAAAATCATTACAGGAATTAGCGATAAAACCTGCATATCTACATTTTCTCTATCCATATCGGAAATCCTCTTTTAAGGACTCCAAACTTGTATCTGTTAATGTTATCCATTTGAGTTTTTAAGGTAAATTAAAAGAAGCCAGAGCCAGTAATAATAAGGCTCCAGCTGTTTTTTTTAAAGATTCACATTTATTTAGTAACAATGTGGTTTTCAAGCGATACTAGATTAGTCTCCTTTATGCCTTCAAGCACTAGGCTGGCTATCTGCTTAGCTCCTTCCTCCTGAAAATGTATGTTATCCTGAACACCATTCGGATAGTTCTTGTTCTCACTAGGTTCTAGCCAGAGGAATACATCCTTAGTTCTTTCGGGTCCAAGCTTCTGGAACAATGTCTTGCTTTTAGCCGTAAGGTCAAGTACAGGAACATGTTCTTCCAATCCAAGTTCCTTCATAGCAGTTGGATACGCTCCATGTGAATTGCGTGAGTTGCCTTCTTTGGTAAAACTCCTTCGTTCAACGGGTGTTACAAGTACAGGAATAGCTTGTTTGGCGCGGGCCTCGTGAATATATTGTTTTAAGTAACACTTATAGGAAGAGTTTGGATCAGTATAACGCCTCGGGTCGTCTTTTTTTTCGTCATTATGGCCAAATTGGATAAATAGGTAATCTCCCTTCTTAATCTGTTTTAAGATGGAATCGAGTCTCCCTTCATCAATAAAACTTTTTGAACTCCTGCCAGGTGAAGCAACATTTTTCACCACAACGGTATCATCGAAATACCGATTAATAACTTGTCCCCAGCCTGCTCGAGGTGCTAACGAACTTGAATAATCCGAAACAGTTGAATCACCAGCTAAATAAACCGTGATACGGTTTTTATGGGGGTATTCACTATTCTTCATTCTTGCAATGCTATTTATTGAAATCATTCCGAAAACTATTAAAAACAAAGTTACCATGACTATTTGCGCATTAAACTTTTTCCGCATACCACCACTCCTTGATGTGAACCTCTAGATTTATTATATCGGTGATTACCTGCTTTTTATGCATTTTGGGTGATTGTTATCGTTTGAGAGAGAGAAACGGCACACAGTCGAGAGGAAAAAGACAATTGGCGACCAAAACCATCCAAAAAGAATGGTACTAGTCGCCAATAGAGTTTGATGCCGTATCCTTAGAATCTATTTCATATTGATACTATTTCTAAATTGATCATAATCCGTTTTAATAAAATGAAAAGTCGTTGCATTCCCACCATGATCGGGGTGTGTTATTTTTAATAATTTTTTATACCTAGTTAGCACTTCTTTATCACTTGCCATTTTTGAAAGGCCTAATTTTTGACGATAATCATTCGTTTTAGGTTGGGAAAAAGGAACGTCATCAGTTTTATCAGAACTACTATTATTCCCTTGAAATAGTTTACCTTTCAATTTTATCAATTCGTTCGTCAAACCAATATTCTCTTTTAGTAACTTCTTCGTTTCGCTTTGTAATTCACTTTTCTCTTTTCCCAGATTAACAATATCTTTCTTTAAAATGTCAATTTGCTGAATTAATCTAGCGATTGATGTCTGATGGAGATGTTCAATTCCTTTTATGTGCTCATCCTGTGCCTTTATTTTTACTTTTAATTGACGGATTGTCATTTCCTGATCGACAGGACGCTTGGAAATCTGCTTTGGATCCTCTACAGTAGACTTATATGTGGGTTTCTGAATACCGGTGCCCACCCTTTCAATCTTTCCATCACGCACCATACGACGAACGATTTGAACAGCTATGCTATCGGCCACCCCTGCATCCTTTAATAGATGAAAAGCTTGATCTGTATTGTCAAGTATGTATCCAGTAGCATGTCCTGATCCCTTATAGCTAATCTTTCTTTCACGAAACCAACGTCTAACGGTTTGAATACTAGTATCTTCTGTGACTCCGGCTTCTATTAACAAGGCATAAGCTTGATCTGTGTTCAAAATGTTCCCATTCCCTCTTTTTTATCATTATTTTATATGAGCAAATTCATAATGTGAATGGATAAAAAAGACTATCATTTTTCTATTTAAACAATATTAATGGTCACGATTGACTAAATAATTTAATAGATGTTTTAGAAATGAGGTATTACGCGGTACTATTTGCAATGCTTCCATGGCCAGACAATAGTGTTCCCACATTTCTTTTCTGGCACCTTCAGTCCCTAGGATGGACACAAAAGTCGAATTGTTGTTTTCAGCATCTTTGCCAATGGGTTTTCCAAGTATGTTCGAATCTCCTTCGACATCAAGGAGATCATCCTTAATCTGGAACGCAATCCCGGCATGATGAGCAAACTTTTTCAAAGCATCAAGTTCGGATTCCTTTGCACGACCAAGGATTGCAGGCATGATCAGCGAGGCTTCAAATGCTAAACCAGTTTTATAAAAGCACATCGTATTTAATTGCTCCAGTGTCAGTTGTTTCCCTTTCGAATCCAAGTCCATCGCCTGCCCCTTACACATTACGGCTGTCATTTGAGCCGAATAATGGATCAAGTGTAACACTGTTTTTGAATCGAATGGGTCCAAAGATGCTTGTTCTGCTATCGCTTTTTGAGTAAGAAAGAGACCGGTTAATTCCGCAATGGAAACGTTAAATACTTGATGAAGGGTTGGACGACCTCTACGGATTGAGGCATTATCCTGGGATGGCAAATCATCGAAGATTAGGGATGCCGTATGCATATATTCCAATGATTTCAGAAGCGGTACGATGGCGTTCTTATTTAGTCCATATTCGTTCACGCCCATGACCCAAGTCATGATTGGCCGAAGTCGCTTTCCGTCACCTTCCAGACTGTAATTGGCAGCATCAATTAATGGCTCAACATCCTCGATTTTAGGGATTTTTAAGAAATGATTGATCTCTTTGCGAATCGTTTCAATCGTATCTTTAAACTCTTCCTGCTCCTTCCGTTCATTTTTCAAAGTAGTAATCATGTGGTCACGAAGAAGTTTATCAAAAAAATCGACATCATCGGCTTTTCGCACCATCTTTTGAATCACACGATTGAATGTAGGATTTCCGGAAGCAAAAAGCGTCATCACTTCGTTATATGTATCGGTACCCATGCGTTCCTTATAGCGCTTCAAACCGTTGATTGCCCGGTCAAGAATCACCTCACAGGCCTTGGTGTCTGAGTCATACACCTTATGAATCAAATTGGAGATGACTGTCCAGTATAATTCAAACGGGTTAATAAGATCGGCACGCTGTTCATGATATTTCAAATAATAGGTATACGGTGTGACCCTGCCATCCTTCAAGTCTTCATACATATCGGCAAAATCATCCGCGAGCTGGTTATAAATACCGTAATAGAACGTGCGGTTGTCAAAACCTTCATCCTCCGGAGCGCTGATTACAGTACGGACAATCAAGCGGGAAGAAGATGATTTTAAAATGACTGGGATGTAGAGTTCTTCGTTCGTATAATTGGGATTAGATAAATCCTTTACACGGTCCACTTCCTGTGAATGAAAAAACACATAGGCCTGTTCAAAAAATTTCTGCCTAGTTTCTGGTCGTAGATGAGATTTAATGTACTCAAAGGCATCGCGGAGTTCGGAATGAATATAAATAATCAGGTCTCCATTTTCCCCGGTCCATTTACCTAATTGAGGCACAATTCCCGTAACAAGGCTGGTGCGTATCAAATGAGAATATTGTTTTTCCTCCTCAGCGGATAAAATACCTGCATCAAGAAGGTCATCAATAAATGGATAGGTCAAACCATAGGCATAACCTAGTCTAATCGCAGCAGCAAGTTTCTGTGTCCGTTCTACAGGGGATATCTTATCCCCCAGCTCTTCAATCTCATTCATGAGTACCCCGGCGATGATTTTAATCAACTTACGCTGAGCATTTTCAGCGTCCATCCCGTTTGGAATATTTGTGGACACAGTCTTTAGTTTTTTTAACAACCAAATCATCGTGGATTCGATACCCTCTTTTTGGGCCATACGGTATAACCCCGCCATGTTGAACATCTCAATTGTGGTATTTCGGTTTGTCGCTCCAGATTGAGTCAAGTGATCTTTCAAATTGTCAACGACATGCTTGATCCTTGTTTGTGTCTTTGGCGAATCCAGGGCCTTTCCCAGATCGCGCATGAAAATATATGAGATGCTCCGATCCAAGTAGTTATCTAGTTTACCAGTGTAATCAAGCCATTGGATGTAATTATGATACGCTCGAGTGTCAGGTTTTCTTTTTCCACGTGAAAAGAAGGATAAGATCGAATGATGATGTATATGGTTTCGTTTCCAGGACTGGATATCTTCTGTTATTTTCGGAACATAGACCTTTTCCATGACCTGTCGATAAAGGGAATGAAAATAATGAGCAGCCTTCTGCTCAGCCATCTGATAGCTTACATTCGCGTTTTTTATTAACTCCTCATTCATACATTCATACCTACTTCTTAAGGTTGTATTATTCTTTTTAACTATCAAACTATTCTCATTATATTTAATGTTATAGGTTTTAACAATATAGTATGACAACAACGAGACCGTTTAAATAAATAAACGGTCTTTACAAGGTTAAAATAAAATTGTCGATAAAAATACTACCGTGGTTACAGTAATCATGCTAAGAATGGTTGATAACAAAACAACTTGTGCAGCGTATTCCGGATGATTTCCATATTCTAAAGCGAAAAGCGCACTGTTTCTTGATGTCGGGAAAGAGCTTGCAATAAACAAGGCCTGTGCCGTAGTTCCTTCCAATTTCAATACAAAAATAATGATGAATGCAATTGCCGGAGATAGGATTAATCGACCAAATAAACTTAAGAACAGCGGTAAAGAGATACGACTAATTTTTATATAAGCACTTTGTGCCCCTAGAGTAACTAGCGCCACTGCCAAGAAAGCATTGGAAGTATTATTGATCGGAGTCCATAAAAAAGTTGGGAGTTTAATATGATACAAGTGGAGAATCAATCCTAATAAAAAGGCATAAATGACTGGATTTCTTAAAAATTCCTTCATTGCCTTTACTCCACGTTGATCAACGGAAACAGAATTTAGCAAACCGTAGGTGTAGGTAAGCAAATTTTGAAAAATCATCACCACAATCTGTATGGATGTACCCAATGGGTTATGTTGAAATACAAGTTGACTGACAGGTAACCCAAAGTTCCCGGAATTATTTAGGACCACGCTATTCTTAAATGTGGAAGATAGACTGTTATCAAATTTTGCTGCTTTTGATATGAAAGAACTTATGATCATTAAGCACGAACATTGAATCACTAAGAAGCCAAGAATATGTAAAAGTGTTTTTCCCCCGACATTATTTTGATAAATATTTACAAAGCTGACACAAGGCATAAGAAAATAGGTATTTAACTTTGATAAGGTGTTCATATCAAACTTAAATTTCCGGTGAAGAAATACACCAGCCCCTATTAAAGTAAATACTGGTAAAATGACATTCAATAAGATAAGAAAAAAAACATCCATAAAGCTCTCCTTTTTTAACTCCTTTAAATCAAATTTAGTCCAAAAACTCTTCTAACGAGTCTTTGGACTATGAGCTAGCTGTTAGATTGGAATAATAGTCAACATAACTGCCACTAAAATCATAACCGCTGTCGATCCGCATGCCCATTTTAGAAATGAACGCTGCAAATCTCCGAAATCTTCACCGACCATACCAACTAATAAATAGGTGGATGGTACTAGAGGGCTTAATAAATGGACTGGTAATCCCATTAGTGATGCTCTTCCGATCATAGCGGGATCTATTCCATAAACACTTGCCGCTTTAGCAAGCAAAGGTAGAACTCCATAGTAAAATGCATCATTGGACATGAAAAATGTAAATGGAGCACTAATGACGGCTGTAATAAGAGCAAAATGCGAGCCTAGGCCATCTGGAATATGAGTAATCATCGTATGTGCCATGGCATCAACCATTTTCGTCCCTGCGAGAATACCTGTAAAAATACCTGCAGCAAATACCATGGAAACAACCGATAACGCATTATCTGCATAGTGCATGATTCGTTCTTTTTGTTCACTTAGATTTGGATAATTGATCGTGATGGCAATCGCGAATCCAATCATAAACAATACAGCGGTGGGCAGTACTTCCTGAATTAAGGCAACTAAAAGTAGAATGGTTAATAGATAGTTTACAAGAATTAATTTGGGACGTTTCAGGAAAGCATCCTCTGATGTAGCTGCCATCAAGGACATGGTGCTATAATCAATTTCTATAACTCCTATCCGTTTACGCTCTTTTCTGCCAAGGCAGTAGGCCATGAACAATACAAACAACACCCCGCCTACCATACTAGGAATTACCGGAGTAAAAATATCTCCCATCTCAAGATGCAAGGCTGTCATTGCTCGTGCAGTAGGACCACCCCATGGAAGAAGGTTCATCACACCTGAAGAAGATACAGCAATTCCTGCTAGGACCAATGGCTTCATGCCAATCCGTTTATATAATGGAAGCATCGCAGAAATGGTAATCATATATGTAGTGGTTCCATCCCCATCTAACGAGATTAATAACGCAAGTACTGCAGTTCCGATCGCTATTTTTACAGGATCCCCTTTAACGACTTTCAAAATCGTAGAAATGATCGGATCAAATACCCCTGCATCGATCATGATGCCGAAAAAGAGAATCGCAAATAGAATCATAATGCCTGTTGGTGCGACACTCTTTATTCCTTCCAGCGCCATCGGTCCCATTTCTTTTCCGAATCCACCTATTAATGCAAATATAATAGGAACAACCATTAAAGCAATCATTGCTGAGAGACGTTTTGTCATAATTAAAATCATAAAAATAAAGATCATTAAAAATCCTAAAATGGAAAGCATCCTCTTCACCCCTTTTGTTAGTAAATTAATAATAATCTAAATATTCAGGAGTGAAAACGTTTTCAACATAATGTTATTATCGTACATTATTCTATATTTTGTTCATATTGTTCACGACTAGTTTCAACTTGAACTAGCTCATGAATATAATCATGAAAGAAAGGATGCCTTTGGCAGGCACCCTCACTAAACAGGATAATATTTTCTTTCCGGCCTCCCAACAATCCCATACACTACTTCCGCTTTTGCTTCCTTAATGGAAGATAGATATTCCAAGTATCGGCGGGCTGTAATCCGGGATGCTCCTATTTCATTCCCCACTTCTTCTGCAGAAAGGCCTTGATTTTTCACCTGCAGAGCATTTTTCACCTTCCCAAGTGTGATTTCATCAATTCCTTTAGGCAATCCTAGACCCTTTCCCACCTTTTCCATTTTTTTATTTCCAAAAAGAAGATCAACATACTTCTGATCAACCTCATGTCTGGTATTTAAGAGGGAGTGCTTTTTTATATATTCTAAAATAACTTCATCAAATCTTTCCCTATTTACGGGTTTAATCAAATAATGCTCTACTCCATAACCTAATGCTTTTTCAATGAATGCTCTATCAGTTGCAGCAGTTATCATAATAATACCTACCTTAGGGAAACGCTCGCGGATGATTGGCAGCAAATCGGATCCCAGCATGTCAGGCATATATACATCCAGAATCAATAGATCGGGAGTTTCCTCAGACAAAATTTGAAGTGTCTGCTCACCGTTCAATGATTTTCCAACCACTTCGATTTCCTTAAATTTTTTTAAAAATTTTTCATGTATATTGGCAACTCGGAAATCATCTTCTGCAATGGCTGCTTTTATCCTTTTCAAGTTATTCACTCCTCTCGCATTCCTTAGGAAGATACACGGTAAATACCGTTCCACTTTCCGGGGTACTTTGCACCTCAATCATCCCATTCATTTCCATGACTGCATCTTCCGCATTAGATAGGCCAAAACCTCTAGGCTCGACCCCATTTTTAGATGTAAAACCCCTAGCAAATAGAAGTGGAATTTCTTTATCTCTTATTCCCTTCCCATTATCCGAAATCTCAAAAATTATGTCACTACCAATATCAGTTGCAAAGAATTTTACCGTAGGGGCATCAATACCATAGACCGCTTCAAAGGCATTGTCAATTAAGTTTCCAAGAATCACGATCAAGTTAGAAAGCTTAAAATGGGATGGCAATTTCTTTAAAAAGCTATCAGATACGATCTCAAACTTTATTTTCTTTTCCGAAGCTTTTCCTAATTTTCCTAAGAGGATGGCTTGGACTTTCGTGTCTTCAATATGGTTAAAAACAATAGAATTCTGAAATTGCATATCTTGAGTTTCCGATTGGATCATATCGATTGCCTGCTCAGTTTCTCCAAGCTGTAGAAGACCTAATAACACATATAATTTATTGGTGTATTCATGTGTTTGTGCACGGAGATCTTCCGAATATCTATTTACTTCTGAAAGCGTGTTTAACATATGCCCTATTTCTGTTTTATCACGAAAAGAAGCAACCACTCCACTAATCCCGGATTCTTCAAAGAGTGGAGTACAGTTAACAATTACGGTTTTATCTTTCCAAGTCATTTCTTTGTCAACTTGTGGATTTCCCGATTTTAAGACTTCATATAAATAATCAGAAGGAAACAGCCCATCTACTTTTAAATGGCGCACTGATCCTTTAATTTGTAATAATCGTTTGGCGGGCTGATTCATCATCGTTATGTAGCCTTCTTTATCTACTGCTAAAATCCCCTCTTTCACTCCATGGAGCACAGCGTTCTTTTCTTTATAAAGTGCCGCAATTTCAAATGGTTCGAGCCCCATTGTATCTTTACGGATATTCCGTCCCAGCAGGATACTTCCGAAAAGGGAAATCAAAAACGCGACAAGGGAAACAAGAATTACCTTGGTGGTATTATTTATGATTTGCTGATGGACATCTTCAAGCAGAAATCCTACCGAAACAATTCCAATCACTTCACCTTTTTGATCAAAAATAGGAGATTTCCCTCTGATCGAAGGCCCGAGTGAACCCATTGCCTTGGATACATAATATTCACCTTTCTTAATCGCCCTTTCGTTATCTCCGCCCTTCATTTTCTTGCCAATCATCGATGGTAAAGGATGCGAAAATCTTGTTCCTTCTTTGTTTCCTACAACAACAAACTCAGCACCGGTTTCTATTCGGATCTTTTCTGCTAGCGGCTGTATCGTTTTAGATGGGTCACTTGTTTGAAACGCAGCAATAATAGAGGGTATGAATGATACCGTTTTCGAGATTTCCAGCGCCAGCCTACCCCTGTTTTCCTCTATTTGTTTACTTTCCATATAGCTGAAAAATGATGTCAGCAGAAGAATCAACAATAATCCCAGTAATAGGACGAGCCCAAATATTTTTATCTGTAGTGATACTTTTTTATTTTTCAGGCAGCATACCTCCTGGTTAAACTTGATAGAATCGCACAAAATTCATTATATCCTTTTATGGCTCAGATTTCTTTGTAGAAGCATAGTAGGAATAAAAAAGTACCCCATCGAATGAGGTACTCCTGAGCAATTTAAACTATTTTAAAGTTGTAGCTACTGTACTTTCTGGTGATGTTACCTTGTCATAAAAGTCTACAAATTGATCACGGTCAGCACTATCACGGTATGCCATCGCAACACGTGGATGTTCATTCAATACACCTGAAATCATATAAGGAATGATATAGCCCCACTCCCACTTTTCACGCATTTCGAGCATGTGCTTCTCAATCACTCCAAGAACTGGCTTAATTTCATAACTTGATTTTTGGATGTAGCTAACAAGAAGTTCTGTGTTACAGTTGCCTGCTGCACGACCCATGCCATATACAGATGAATCAAGAAATGTAACTCCATTTCGCAACGCCGCTAAGGTATTGGCAAAAGCTAATTGCATATTGTTATGAGTATGGATTCCAAGCTGTTTGTTAGGAATCATCTCTTTGAACTTTTTCACTTGGTGCTCAATATCGACAGGGTCTAAGCTTCCAAAGGAGTCAACGATATAGACAACATCGACTGGGCTTTCCTTCACCAATTCAAACGCTTTAATCAGCTGTTGTTCCGGTACACTTGATAATGCCATAATGTTTAGTGATGTCTCATATCCCAAATCATGGAACATTTGGACAAGCTCTAAACCTTTATCTACTTCACGGATATAGCACGCTACACGGATCATATCTAAAACACTTTGTTCACGAGGAAGGATATCATTAGGGTCTACACGTCCAATATCTACTAAAGCCGATAGCTTCGTAAACTTTTTGACAGGGATTATTTCTTTCAGGAAGTTATCGTCAAGAAATCGCCATGGATTGGGCTCAGTCGCTTTAAGAAGCTTTGCAGAGTTTTTGTAGCCAATCTCCATATATTCAACGCCAGCTTCACTAAGGCCGTTATACAAATCTTGAACAAATTCGACACTGAAATCCCAATTGTTAACTAATCCTCCATCACGAATGGTACAGTCTAAAATTTTATTACGAGTTACCATGATAGTCATTTCCCCCTGTTTATTCCACTTTTATCAATATTCATTCTTTCACACTTTTAAGTACTAAAATTTTCTTATTGTGTTTATATCATGTTTTGTCCAAAAGTGTCAACCTATTTTCCGAAAATTCGTATATTAAAAGAATTATTTTGAAAATATAGTGTCTTTTCTATTTATTTGAACATCTTTCCAGGATTTAAAATTCCAAGTGGATCAAACTGGTCTTTTATTATTTTCATCAAGTGTATCGAGCTTGAATGCTCTTTATATAGATAGTCTATTTTCCCAAGGCCAATGCCATGTTCACCTGTTGCTGTACCGCCGCAATCAATTGCAAACTCTACAATTTTTTGATTGAGTTGCTTTGCTTTTTCTAACTCGACTGGGTCATTCGGATCAACCATTAGTAACGCATGAAAGTTCCCATCCCCGACATGCCCTACAATACCGCCAACTAATCCATAGCTTTCAATTAATAAGCTTGCATTTGAAATCGCAGCTGGCAACTTGGACAATGGCACACAAACGTCAGTACTCATATTTTTCTTCTCAGGATAACCATGTTTAAATGCATAAGCCAGGGAATGGCGTGCCTCCCACAATTGTGCCTTTTTCTTCGAATCTATTTCGTAATCAAACTGAGTACAACCTTCTAATTCTGCTAATTCTTGCGCGAATGCAACATCCGCTTTTATCCCCGCTTCATTTCCGTGAAACTCCATAAATAGAGTGGGCTGCTCAGGGTATGTGGTTTCGTTATGTATATTTGCTTGTTTCATAGAACGAGTATCTACAAGTTCTACTCGGGCAATTGGGATGCCTGAGGAGACCATGGCATTCGCCGCTTTAATCGCATGCTCGACAGATGGGAATATCGCTCTGCAAGCAAGAGTTGCTTCTGGAATTCCGAAA
This sequence comes from Bacillus sp. MM2020_1, assembly GCA_011250595.1. Lineage (GTDB taxonomy): Bacteria > Bacillota > Bacilli > Bacillales > Cytobacillaceae > Neobacillus. The sequence goes on from JAANMP010000031.1 coordinate 30,291, forward strand.
ACTTTTAATGTTATTTCTGTAAATACTCCCAATGTTCCTTCTGAGCCGACAAATAACGGGGTTAAATTATAGCCTGAAGAAGATTTAGCCGCTAACCCGCCAAGGTTAGCTATTTCCCCATTTGCTAATACTACCTCAAGTCCCCTTACGACATCTTTCATTGCACCATATTTTACGGTTGTGGTCCCACTGGCATTCGTACTTGTCATACCGCCAATCGTAGCATCAGCACCAGGGTCAACCGGAAAAAATAAGCCATATTTTTTTAGCGCTTTATTTAATTGCATACGAGTTACCCCTGGTTGTACTTTTACTATAAGGTCATTTTGCCTTATTTCAATGATATGATTCATCAATTGAAAATCCATCGAGATCCCGCCTAAAACGGGGATTGGGTGGCCTTCAAGGCTGGAACCTGCTCCAAAAGGAACAACAGGAATCTGATAATTATAAGCTATTTTCATAACCTCCGAAATTTCGTTTTTACTTTTAGGAAAAACGACAATATCCGGTTTCACAGGAAGATGATATGATTCATCCTTGCTGTGGTGTTCTAAAATAGTGGGATTCTCACTTATTTGGTCAGCGGGCAGCAGGTTTCTTAAAGCTTGTTTCCATTCCAAAAGTTTTACATCCTTTCTTAATCAGTAATTATAAATTATTATTACTCTTTTATTCTCACTTTACAAATTATTCGCAATTTATTACCAATTAACCACCTTTATAATATGCAAAAAATCACCTATTAATATTAAATAGGTGACTAAGAGAATCTTACTGAAACTACTCCTGTTATCTTCTTTTTAAACTCGTCAAACAGTTTACATTAAGATAATGTTTTCAGGTAAATTGACTGATGTCAGAATTTCTAACTCTGTTAATCTCTGAAAAGTATAAGTTGACCCATGTAATAGGTTATTATCTATGTATGCTGGGTGACACATCACTTCAACTGTCATGCCATCTTGAATACGTTCCTTCAACTTTGTAAAATAATCTGGATTAACACCTTCTCCATAGAAATCGAATAATGATACATCAGAGAATGAGTCCACACCATCAATGGAGTTGAATCCATTCTTCCTTATTGGCAACCTGAATTTTGCTGATAAATTTTTAATAACTGGATTCAATTCATTCAATGTATGAACATGGTGATGGCTATCCATATGGGTTGGTGTAAGTCCAGCATGAATAAATCGTTCGATCTGAGCAGTCCACTCTCTTTCCAGTTCCTCTAATGAAAGACCTTTTGGATTAAAAGTAGACAAGGATTTAAAATATCCATTATCATCAACCAATGATGGTACATTGTCTACTAATGGTTTCCCACATGTTAGGACGAGATGAATTCCTACCCGCAATTTTGGATATCTTTTTGCCAATTGAATAGCATGATTGGTCCCCGCCATTGTCATCATCATCGTGGTTGAATTTACAATTCCATACAAAAAACTGTCGATAATACCATGGTTTACGCCCTGGCTAAACCCAAAGTCATCCGCATTAACAATTAATTTAATCATAATTTAATCACCTTAATGAATTTTAAAAAACAAAGCTTGAACCCATGAGGTAAGATAGTTGTGTCATTTTATAAATAACAAAATGTTTTGATCTCCTATCAATTCAATTTATTCTATAGTATAGTTCCACCATTTCTGCAGCCAAATCCTTGACTGTCATCGCATTCATTAAATGATCTTGTGCGTGAATCATAAGTAAGGAGACCTCCGTTTTTTCTCCCCTTATTTCCCCTTGGATGAGAGATGTCTGAATATGGTGCGCCTTATTTAATGCGTTGTCTGCTTCCTTTAATTTTGCTCTTGCTCCTTCATAGTCACCTTGCTTTGCTGCCAGCAGTGCTTCCATGGCAGCACTGCGCCCGTTGCCGCCATGGAGAATAATTTGAAAGATTACATGTTCTAAATTTTCCATTCTGTTTCCCTCATCTGCTATAAATTAAAGAACTGCGGTAAATATTCTTTATGTGCTTCGAGCATTTCGTCTAAAATGACTTTTGCCACACGATCGCTTGGCACAAAAGGATTTATTGTTATGGCCAGTAACGCTGTTGCATAATCCCCATTAATTGCGGCCTCAATGGCTACCCTTTCAAATGATTTCACTTGTTGAACAAGTCCACGAACTTGTATTGGTAAATCGCCCACAGCAATAGGTTTCGGCCCATCTTTTGTAATGATACAGCTGAGTTCTACTGCGGAATCAAATGGGAGACTGGAAATTGCCCCCTTATTTATGGTGTTAACTGCCTGGATATCGCGCTTGTCAGTATACATTGAGTGGATGAGTCTTACAGCTGCATCACTATAATAGGCACCGCCTCTCTTTTCTAATTGAGGCGGCTTTCTAGCTAAATGAGGGTCTCTGTATAACTCAAACAGCTCTTCTTCTAGCTTTTTAACGACCTCGGCACGGGTCCCTCCTTCTTGATAATCTTTCAATTCTTTTTCTAACATGTCTCCAGATTTATAATAGTAATTATGATACGGACATGGAAAAACATCTAACGCCTTCAAGAACTCAGGCTCCCAACCCATGGCATGAATGTTTTGCATCGTTATGCTTTTCTCTGGATCATTGATTAAGGACATCACTTGATCCTTAACAGATACACCATCAACAAACACATTTAATCCGTACACCATATGATTTAATCCTGCAAAATCAATTCTTACTCTGTGAGGATCCACTTCCAATAATTTTGCAACGCCCATTTCCATTCCAATTGGCACATTACACAATCCTACCACTCTATCAATATTACTGTAACGAAGAACAGCCTCTGTGACCATTCCAGCAGGATTGGTAAAGTTTATAAGCCAGGCATTGGGGCAGACCTCTTCCATTTCACGGCAAATATCAAGGATAACTGGAATTGTCCGAAGTGCTTTAAATAAACCTCCAGGTCCATTTGTTTCCTGACCCAGTACACCATACTTTAATGGAATACTCTCATCCTTCATACGCGCTTCAAGCAAACCGACGCGAAATTGAGTGGTAACGAAATCCGCAGATTTTAACGCTTCTTTTCGGTCTAAGGTCAAGTAAATTTTAATCGGAACTCCTGCCTTTTCGACCATTCTTTTTGCAAGATCACCAACAATTTCAAGCTTTTCCTTGCCCTCTTCAACGTCGACCAACCATAATTCACGGACCGGCAGTTCGTTATGATATTTAATAAGTCCCTCAATAAGTTCGGGGGTATAGCTCGATCCCCCTCCTATCGTTACGATTTTTAAACCTTTTTTCATTTTTTCACACCTCTGGATGATCAATTATTTATTAACCGGATACCTCCAATACAAATCTTATTTACATATTTAAGGTATCAGTAGGTTGGGATGATGTTTCACCCTTTTCTCTTCTTGCCTCAATTCGTCCTTGAGCGATAACAAATGGAAGATAAATAGCAACAGAAATGATTAAATTTACCAATGCTAAAATAGCACCAGAAACATGCCCGCCAGTTGCTAGTAATCCACCTACAATCGCAGGAGTCACCCATGGGATGTCAGCAACAACTGGATGAACCAAACCTAAACTAATAGATGTATAGGCTACAATAGTCATGATTATTGGTCCTAGTATGAAAGGAATGAACCAGATTGGATTCAAGACAATTGGTAATCCAAAAAGAATAGGTTCATTGATTTGAAATATCCCCGGAGGAGTACCTAACGCGATTAATTGCTTATTACGTTTGCGACCGGCGATAAACATCGCTACCAATAATCCTAAAGTGGCACCAGAACCCCCAAGATACACAAAAGCATCCAAGAAAGATCCAGAAAGAATGTGGTATTTCCCTAAATCTTGTACACCTTGTGCATACATATTTACATTTTCTTGCCCCAGTTTGGTCATTAAAGGAGTAGTAATTCCTCCAAGAATATTTGGACCGTGAAGTCCGAGTATCCAAAATCCGTGCACCAAGAAGACTATTAAAATAGCAAACAACATCGAATCTACTGCACCCGTAAGCGGTGAAACGAGTACTTTATTAATCCAATCATTTAAATAAGCGCCATCACTAATGAATTTACGTAAAATAAGTCCCAACAACCCGACCGTAAAAATGGTTGCCATTCCTGGAAGAAGCTTTGCAAATGAACGAGACACTGCCGGTGGAACTCCATCAGGCAATTTAATGACTAAAAACTTGATTTTAGCTAAGCGAACAAAGATTTCCGTCGCGACAATCGCAACAATAATTCCAGTGAAAAGCGCTGTGGCATTGAAATAATTCCAGCCAATAAATCCCCACGCTCCACCGGAAACGACCTCTCCACCCTCTGGAGTAATCGATACGTTAGCAACTTGAGGAATCAGAACAAAAAAGGACGCACCTGCAACAAGCATTGCTTCGAATCCATCATCCCCATAAGACTTTGCCAATTTATTCGCAATCCCGAAAACCGCGAATATGGTCATGAAGGCAAGAGTGCCCCACCAAATATCTCCCCCCAATGTTGTCCACGTATCACCGAAAAGAGATATCATTAATTTTTCATAATATTTACCAATACCAGGTACTTTTCCTAGATTGTTTAATAGTACTGCTAGCGAACCAATCATGGTAATTGCGATCATTCCCACCAAAGCGTCACGGATGGCAAGAAGATGCCTATTGTTACCAAGCTTATTTGCGAAAGGCATAATAAATTTATCAATTAAATTCATCATATTACCTACACCCCTTTAATTAGATTGATCGCCTGTTTCAAAACCTCTTCCCCATTGCAAAGACCATAATGCTGCGGGTTAATAGCAGCTACCGGAATACCCTTCTTTTCTCCTGCCTTTTTAAGCTGAGGAACCATATAGCGAACTTGTGGACCAAGGAGCAGTACGTCTGCCTTGTTTATCTGGTCATTAATTTCAGTAGAACCTACTGCCCAAATTTCACAATCAATCCCATGAGATTTCGCACTTGCCTCCATCTTGGAAACCAATAGACTTGTAGACATACCTGCAGAACAGCATAATAAAATCTTCATTTCAATCCCCCTTTAGAAAGCGTTTACATTACCTAACCATATTGTAAATACAATTCAGAAAATTTACAATACAAATTTTAATGATTTGTTACTTATTTATAAATTTGTTATTACAAATTTATAAATAAGTATTTTTTAAGTACATTTTCGTTCCTTTTTTTGTTAATCTATAAGTATTGAGGGGGAAAACAATTATGATAGAAGAAGTGAAAGACGGAAGTGCTCTGCACCTTAAGGTCAGGGATGCAATTATTCAATTAATTAACGATGGGGAATATAAACCCAACTCACAATTGCCGACTGAGGCTGAATTTTGTGAGAAATATGGAGTAAGCAGGACAACCGTACGAACCGCCTTACAACAACTAACGTTGGAAGGTTATGTCTATCGTAAACGGGGAAGTGGAACCTTTGTGTCAGCAAACAAAGTAAAACAAATCTTGACAACGACTGTTGATCACTTTTCGAGTCAGATTTCTATGCAGGGAAAGAAGCCATCAATCAAAGTATTACAATTAGAAGTTATACCTGCCGATGAGTTTCTAAGTGAACAATTAAAGATTCAAGAAGGAGAACCAGTTAATGCGCTAGAGCGAATACGTTATGTAAATGAAGAACCAATACAGTTTGAAATTGCCTATTTACCCTGGTATAAAACCCCGTCTTTAAATAAACATGGTTGTGAAAAGTCATTATATAAACTATTGGAAACCCAATTTAATTTAAAAATAAACAAGACAATTGAAACTCTCGAATTGTTTATGGCCGACCAAGAGGCAGCTGAAAAACTAAATATTAGTGTTGATGCCCCTTGTTTTGCGCTAGATACCTTTGCCTATCTTCTAGATGGTTCGATCATTGAATATTCAAAAACCATCTATCGTGGTGATATGGCCCATTTTGTGATTGAAAGAAATTACTAAATGCTTTGCAATCGACTCTATAACCAAAAAAAAGGAGCCCAGAATTTCTGGCTCCCTTTCTAATATTGACTTTTTAGCTTAGAAATTTAATCTATTTTGATACAGAAACAGTCCTTGGTGCACTTACGTTACCTTTAACATCTTTTGCATACACATATAATTTCTTACCTGCTTTCTGCTTCGGTATTTTCACATTAAAATTCCCTGAAGCATTTGCTTTTTTTGTGTATTTCTTTGTTCCGATTTTTACTGTAACAGTAGCATATTTCTCTGTTTTTCCGGTCACAGTCAAGGTCTTGTTAGTGACCTTGTTGACACTTGGCACTTTCGGCGGAGTTTTATCTATTACTACCATTCTAGTAGATGGACTTAACGCATTCAATCGATCTTTATAGACTACAGTCAGTTGTGTCCCTGCCTTTTGCCTAGTAATAGCAGCCTTAAAATTGCCAATTGAATTAGATACGGTGCTGCCTATCAGCTTAGTTCCGTTCATAATTTGGATTCTGGCATTCCCCGCCGTTTTACCGGAAAGAGATAAATCATTATCATCGACAGGGCTTACGATAGGAGCATTCAATCTTTTCATAATATATGCAGAGGACACATAACCTGCTAATTTTTGGTCGGTGGTTTTGACACGATACCATACAAATCGGTTTACCTTGTTTAGAGTTTGATCATATACAAAATCCCCATCAATGATTAATGTTGTACCCTTTGGAAATGTTTTTAAACTTGCGGACAAACTACTTGGTTTTGACCTCAATACTAGATTATCCATTGTTACCGATACCTTATTACCCTTATGAAGAAGATGGGTTGAAATATGCATCTGGGTAGTAATGGTATACTCTAATTTCTTGAAAACCATATTTTTGTCGCTGTTGGGGTCATAATTAAAGTCAGCTGTTTTGAAAGGAAATTGTCCTAAGTATGTACCTCCTAAAAAACTGTCTTTTTGAACCCGCACAAAGACTCTTTCCTGATATGCATTCGTATTTTTCTTTCCTGTAGATTGATAAAGAGGACTATTTACAGGCTTAGTTCCGTTATACGCCATGACTGGGAAGTACCAACTTTCAATGACATCCGGTCCAATCCCTTTTATTTTTGGCAGATCAGAACGAAGATACATACGATTTAGAATTTCAACTCCAGCTTGGATATTATAGGTAATATCCTCTTTCAATTTCTTAGAATCATAACTTGCTTGATTAGTAATTTGCATGATGCCAATACCTTTATCAGCTGAGATAAACGGTTTCCTATCTGAAGTAAACTGTCTCCAATCACTTTCTTGTGCTGCAACAGCTTTTACCACTTCAGGAGGTAATTTTGCCGCCAAAGCAGCGTTTGTGAGTAGGCAGTTTATATGCTGTGGAGAAGGATTCTGATTTAGTTTAATTACACCAAATGATGTACATTTGGCAGGCCATGACATCTCAGCAGAAACTTCTTTATACGATAAACCCAGCAGGATGAAACAAGTCAAAAACCCTATTTTAATTATGCTTGATTTCAATCTTTTATTCTCCTAACATATTAAACTCTACAATTCATATATATATTTTATCATGTTGAAATAAAAACTCCACCATTTTACATATATGGTGGAGTTCACAACCTATTCTTTCCTATTAAACGATTGACTGAGATCCTTTAAGATGTAGAGTCTAGCCTTAAAAAGAAATAACTCATTATAGTTATTTTTTACAAATTCATCAATAATGGCCATTCCCTCATTTAATCGATCAACTAAATAATGAGTGTATTTTCCATCCCAATCATACCTATTTATTCTAAGTAATTCATCCGCAAGTATTTGAAACTTAAACTCTTCAATAAAAAGTTTGATTTGATACACTTTATCTGGATTAAATCGCAAGAGGTTTTTATTTTCATGACTTTTTTGAACATATTTGATAAAACCATTTACATTTTCAGCTAACATATTCGCCTTTTGCATCTCGAAGTTCATTTCAAACACTCCTCATGAACTAATGTCATACATCATATATGAAGAGTGTATGTTTTGAAGTTGAATTATGACACCCATACTACAAAAAGGAACAACCTTAAGATTAACGATTAAGCTGATAATCTTATATTTTTTTCCTTTTTCCTTCTATATAAATACGTTGCGAATAACAGAATGAACCATAGTGGTGTCAGTAATAAAGCGACACGCGTTGCTTCAGCAAAAAGCATAATGATAAGAATAAATACAAATAACGTTAAAACAGCATAATTTATAAATGGTGTAAATGGTGCTTTAAAAATCGATTTTTCATGTAAATCTGGGCGTGATTTCTTATATCTCAGATGACAAATTAAAATAATACTCCAAACCCAAATAAAACAAATCGCACTGATCGTTGTCACAATCCCAAAGGCTTGTCCTGGAATCAGCTTACTTAAAAGAGCCCCCACCGACAGAACAAGAGTTGAAATAAATAATGCATTACTTGGTACATGATTTTTATTTAATTTAGCAAATTTCGCTGGTCCCTGTTCATGATTACTTAAATTAAATAAGATTCGGCTTGTTGAGAACATTCCACTGTTACAGGCCGACGCCGCTGATGTTAAGACAACAAAATTAATAATTCCTGCTGCTATCGGAATACCGACTAAGCTAAACGTCTTTACAAATGGACTATTTGCAGCATTCAGTTGCGTCCAAGGGTTGATACATAAAAGGATAATAAGGGCGCCCACATAGAAGAATAGAATTCGTAATGGAATTTTATTAATTGCAGATGGAATATTTTTCCGTGGATTGGATGTTTCCGCAGCAGAGACACCTACTAATTCTACACCTACAAATGCGAATACAACCATTTGAAAAGAAAGTAAGAAACCTGATATTCCATTTGGAAAAAGACCACCATGTCCCCAAAGATTTTTTACTGTAACCATTCCAGATTCTGTTTTAAAGCCCATAACCAACAAGACTACACCGATGATGATTAACGCAAGAATGGTAATCACTTTGATTAGTGCGAACCAAAACTCTAACTCCCCAAAAAGCTTTACAGTTAATAAATTTAGTCCCAACAATAGAATTAAACAGACTAATGCTGGGATCCATTGTGGGATATCGAACCAATATTGCACATAGACACCAACTGCAATAATATCAGCCATGGCGGTCATAATCCAACAAAACCAGTACGTCCATCCTGTTACATACGCTGCCCACGGTCCAATATAATCCTCGGCGAAATCCGTAAATGATTGATAACCTGCATTTGATAAAAGAAGCTCTCCTAATGCTCTCATTACAAAAAAACATGCAATCCCGACAATTAAATAAGCAAATATGATAGATGGTCCTGCTAACTGTATCGCTTTTCCTGATCCAAGGAATAAACCTGTACCAATCGTACCACCGATTGCAATCAGTTGTACGTGCCGATTTTTTAAATCTCTTTTTAATTCTTGTTTTGCCACTTTAATTTCCTCCTTAGTTTTTATAACGTCCCTGTTGTGAAGATATGAACATATGGTTTAACACAATAAAAAAAGAGATTGGAGTAACTCCAATCTCGAGTGGTCATAAGAATAACAAATAATATTTATTACTCTTTTGATAGAATAATAAATAATACTCGTACTCTTCTGTCCTTTTGCCTGAGATTGTGAACCCTTCGGCGCCGCAGATTTCCTGCGGTCTCTCCAGAAGCTGCTCCTGCTATAGTTTGACCCATAGCAATCATAGCTTGCTTAGTATTTAATTTGGCTTTTTATGGAGGAACGAACAGTTCAATCTCCATCAGAAAAAGCTATTTACTTCTGCATTCTAATCTCATAAACTTATTATTGTTAAATAATTTCTAATTTTAATAGTATTCAATCACCTTGTCAATACTTAAATTAAAAAATCAATTTTCAAGGCAAAAAAAATGAACCCGCTTCATTGAATTGGGTTCATTTTCATCGTATTCATAAATTCAAAATCCCTAATCTCCTAGTACCAAAAAATATTGAATTTGATTGGCTGAAATAGGCGTAATCGCCATAATACGATAACCGATACTTAATAATTGAGACAAGGTTTCTGCACAATTTTGACGTGGTGGTTCAATCGGAGCATGGAAACTTTTATAAAGATTAATGAATTGATTATTGTTTGTACAGTGAAGCAAGATCACGTGTCTTCCAGTCCAAGCTTGACCAATCATCGGTTGTGGTTGAGTTCGTCTTTCTCTATTAATTCTCATAATGAACACCCTCATGTATTGATACAATAGAATATGGAAAAAACCTTGTCCAATGTTCGTGAAATATTAGAAAGATTGTAAGATTGTTTTTGCAATAAAAAGAGGGATAGTTTCAGATAAACTATCCCTCTTTACCTATGCAGTATTGCAGATTTGTTATTTCACTAGGTAAGTCGAGGTTTAGTGGGATCACAATTGGGTGAATCAAGATTTGCTGATTCTCCCAGCTTCATAAGATAGTAACATTCTTCTCGATACATATGATCGGCCATAAGGGGGGCGAATGTCCCTAATGCTTGCTTACTTAGTCTAAGTTCTTCAATTTCCTGTAGGAAACTTTGGAATAACTTTATTTCTAATTGGCTCTCTAAATTCATTCTTTCCAAAGCAGGGAACGAAGTTAAATTCGTTCTTAAATACCCTGCTAGCTCGACTGCTTTCAGGTAAAAGTCTTCAAAATTCTTCTTATATAAATTACTTTTCTCCCTGAGCTTATTTTCGACTCCATCTAAATTAGTTGAAATCGCCTCTGAATGCCCCGCCGCATCTAATAACCATAAAAGATGATGGTGGAGTTCATGGTATACAGGAGGAACTTGCCCAGCCTTTAAGTGTTGTAGAATTCTTAAGTAATCCTCTAATTCATTTATCATATGGTTGATAAAGGTGGGAGAAAGGTGAATTTTGATATTTCCAATCAAATGTTTCCTTAATAGTTCTAATTTAAATTCCCGTAATTTTATAACCTCGGATTCGGCTTCAATAGTAAATGGTATTAAATCTAAGGAGGAATTTGCACGCTCTAGAAGGATGTCAAATACTTGAATAAAAGAGGATGCCTTTTCAATTTCCTCAGTTTGAACAGGTGCAAGAGCTTCATAAATAAACCTTGAATGATCACCTAATATTTGGAGCCAAAATCGATGTTCGAATCTTGCTGTTCTTTCAAGGAGATTATCCATGTTTATTCCTCCCACTTAAGAAGTTCACACTATTTTGAGTTTATTCTTCTTATTTACCTCTTATGAACAAAGTAGAAAAATTGATTTACTCCCGGTATCAAAATCGTCTTTTTCGATTGCGCAAAAACGCCGGAATATCCAAAGATTCTTCTTGATGTTCCGAGTGTTTGTCATAGTCTTGAACTGGGGCACCTCGATGTATTGAATCACGTTGCATACGTGGTTCCCTTTGAAATGGATTAGACATTTCTTCCATTGGAGGGTGGGAAGCTGGTTGGAATAATTTTTCCTCTTTCTCAAGGAACCCGGTGGCAATTACTGTTACAATAATTTCGTCTACTAAATTTTCATTAATGACCGAACCAAAAATCATATTTAATTCCTCGTGAGATGCAGAAGCAACTATATCGGCTGCTTCCTGTACTTCAAAAAGACTTAAATTATTCCCGCCAGTTATGTTCATAATCACACCATGAGCTCCATTGATGGAAGTTTCCAGTAACGGACTGTTTAAGGCTTTCTCTGCAGCCTCTACTGCACGATCTTTACCTTTGGCAATACCAATTCCCATTAATGCTGTTCCTTTATGGGACATGACCGTTTTTACGTCTGCAAAATCAAGGTTGATTAACCCTGGCACAGCGATTAAATCGGAGATCCCTTGCACTCCCTGGCGTAGTACATTATCGGCTTCACGAAACGCTTCGATCATGGGTGTTTTTTTATCAACAATCTCCAATAAGCGATCGTTTGGAATAATAATTAAGGTGTCCACCGCTTCCCTCATTTCGTTAATTCCACTTTCTGCATTGGAAGCGCGCTTCTTGCCTTCAAATTTAAACGGACGTGTAACAACCCCTATGGTCAGGGCACCAAGATTGCGGGCGATTTCAGCTATGGCTGGTGCTGCCCCTGTACCTGTTCCGCCGCCCATACCAGCTGTAACGAAAACCATGTCTGCGCCTGCTAACACTTCTTTTATTTGCTGTTTGCTTTCTTCTACTGCCCTTCTACCTATTTCCGGATTTGCCCCCGCTCCCAAACCTCTTGTCAATGCTGTACCGATCTGCATCGTGACAGCTGCTTTTGATTGATTAAGGGCTTGTACATCTGTATTAACCGTAATAAATTCAACTCCCTCAACGCCTTCATCGATCATACGATTCACGGCGTTGTTTCCCCCGCCGCCAACACCGATGACTTTGATCCTGGCGAGTTGGTCCATATTTGTATTAAATTCTAACATGTTGATTCCTCCTCTATAGTAGATTAGGTGGCAGTATATTTTTTCTTTTACTTTCTAAGTATCTCAAACTAAAACTTTTATCTTGTTAAGAAAATAAAAGCGGATATTACGCATTAGTTGTAGTCTACTTAACCAACAATTTGTTGTCCAGTTAAGATTAACCTATTTACAAGTTAAAAAAATAGTAAAAAAAACACATCCTCTTTGAACGAGAATGTACTTTCTTAATACGAAAATACTTTGCTTTTCGTTGACAGAAAAAAGGGAAACCCGTGTTCATTCACCTTGGTTTCCCTTTTAATTCATATTTTTAAGCGATTATTATAATGAACAAGTCGGTCTAAATCTGCTACCAATCTCCTACACTTAATATAATCCATTTTACGTCGTTTTTCGACTCTCATTCTCACTGTATGGTTTCTGCTATAGACTTCATAACCTATACCATGAGCACTATGCATAGCTTTTTCCATTTCGCTCGTATAACTTAATTGTAAATGATTAATAACAAATCATTCCTTTCAGTTTTGTTTCACATGGCGAATTGTTGGTTACCTTAGTTTTCATGTTAACATTGAATTGCAGGCAGCACAAAGTCGAAAAAACGGTGTATTTTCACGTATAAAGGGATGACATTCCAATTCAAGAATATATCACTGACATCCTAACATTTCTAGCCATATCCTTCCATATAGTTACCGATTCGATGTATTTAGAGAAATTCACGATTTTCCCAATCCTTCATATGGTGTAAGGATGGATTGCTCTGAATGATTTGTGGAAAAAAAGTTGTCTACTAATGAATCAAAGGTAGATATTTTAACTGTTTCTTTATGGGGGGGTGAACGGATGGCAGTTGTAAAGACAAGAAATTCAGATATTGACCTTTTAGCGAGGTTACTTAGAGCCGAAGCTGAAGCCGAAGGAGAACAGGGCATGATGTTTGTGGGAAATGTAGGGATCAATCGAATACGAGCAAATTGTTCAGATTTTAAAGGTTTACGAACCGTCCTCCAAATGATTTACCAACCACATGCATTCGAAGCTGTTCAGCATGGTTATTTTTATCAAAGAGCTCGGGAGCGAGAAAGACGTTTAGCTCGTCGTACGGTAAATGGAGAAAGATTTTGGCCTGCAAAATTTAGTTTATGGTATTTTAAACCTCCAGGTGTTTGTCCCCCATCTTGGTATAATCAACCTTTTGTGGGAAAGTATAAAAATCACTGTTTTTACCAACCAAAAGCAGAAACCTGTGAAACTGTTTATAATACTTTTTAACCACAAAAAAATATAAGTGGGTACCAACAATTGATACCCACTAAACCAGTATATAAATAATATCAGTTTCCTTCACTCCAATGCTGAGTGAACAACTAGCTTCTCATAAATTTCGTTGTATTTCTTAGCAGATTGTAACCAACTATAATCTTGACTCATTACATTTTGAATTAAATGATTCCAAGTTTCCTTTTGATGATAAAAATGAAGGGCTCTTCTAATGGTATGGAGCATATCATGAGCGTTGAAATTCTTAAAAGTGAACCCGATCCCATAGCCAGTAGATTCATTGTAGGATTGAACAGTATCATTCAATCCACCTGTTTCTCTAACAATCGGTATTGTTCCGTATTGCAAGGCAATAAGCTGCCCTAATCCACAGGGCTCAAACTGAGAAGGCATTAAAAACAAATCGGACCCGGCATATATTTGATGAGCTAATGCCTCATTAAAGCCTACGTATACCCTTACCTTATCTGGATATTCCTGTTCCATTTGATTAAGGAAGTTTTCATATTTAGGATCTCCAGACCCAAGAACAATGAATTGGATATCCTCCTGAATCAAATTTTGAAAAACATGGAGGAGTAAGTCTAAGCCTTTTTGCGCTGTTAAACGTGTCACCATAGCAATGATTGGAGTGCTTTCTTTTTCCGGCAGTCCAAAATATTGCTGCAAAACTTGTTTATTTTCAACTTTCCCCTCTAACGAATCGATATCATATGAAAATGCGATTTCACGGTCTGTTTTAGGGTTATATGAATTGTCGTCAATTCCATTGACAATTCCGATTAGCTTATGGCTATGCTTTCGTAATAGCCCATCGAGCCTTTCACCAAAAAAAGGATTTTGAATTTCCTCTTTATATGTCGGACTGACAGTGGTTACCTGATCAGATGCAACAATCCCACCCTTCATAAAGTTTACATTTCCGTAAAATTCCAGCTGTTCCATGTTATAATATTGATGGCCTAATCCCAACAGTTCGCTCATGACTACATAGGGGAAAATCCCTTGAAATTGTAAATTGTGAATGGTAAAAACAGTCCTAATTTCCTTATAAATTGGATGATCACGATAATGAGCGTCTAATAAAAAATTCACCATGCCCGTATGCCAGTCATGACAATGAATCACATCAGGTATAAAATCCAAATGAGGTAGACACTCTAGTATGGCTTTGGAGAAAAAAGAAAAACGTTCTCCATCATCATAATGACCGTATAATGAATCACGAAAAAAATAATATTCGTTATCAATGAGATAATATGTAATCCCCTCATGCTCTGCAGTAAGAATACCGCAATATTGACTCCGAAATCCTACCTGCACCTTGATCGCTTTTAAAAATTGAAACGATGATTTAAGTCTGTCAGGAATTAAACTGTAATTGGGCAGGATCACACGGACTTCTGTACCTAACCTTTTTAACGCTTTAGGAAGTGCGCCCGCTACGTCTGCAAGTCCTCCTGTTTTAACAAACGGGACACACTCGGATACTGCAAATAACACTTTCACTTTTTCATCAACGCCCCTTTTGTACAGTACCTTTTTTTACAATATAAGGTGTTTGTGCTGTTCCAGTCAATTGAATTTCCTTTTCAAATTTGACATCCTTATCGACAATTACCCCATCGAGCACACAATTTTCTCCAATTTGACACTTCTGCATGATAATTGAGTTACGAATGACAGCGCCTTTTCCGACTTTGACCGAACGAAAAAGGATGCTATTCTCCACTTCTCCTTCAATGATACATCCATTTGCGATCATTGAGTTTGCAACCTTAGCATCCTTTTTATATTGGGTTGGCGGCTCATCCTTTACCTTCGTAAAGATAGGCTCATCTTTCGTAAAGACCTGCTGCCATATTGCTGGTTGAAGCAATTCCAAGCTAGTTTGATAGTAACTTTGTAAAGAGTCGATTATGGCAATATAGCCAGTCCATTCATACATATTAATTTTATATTGATGGCGTTTATCATGCACGACATCTAAAATACTATAGTATCCTTGATTCTTGTACTTTTCAAAAAGCGAGAGCAATAAACTTTTTTCCAAAATGTAGGTTTGCAGTGATTTCCCATCATGAAAAACCTCTGTAATTTCCGCTTCTGTTTCAATATGTTGATCTAATATTTTACAGAAATCAATAGGCCCAATTGAATTGCAATTTGTAATTACTACGTACTTTTGCTTACTTCGTAAGAAATAGGTCCTATTTTTTGCAAAATGGGCAAAGGAACCAAACCGCTCGATTCTAGATGTGCCCTCCGGGGAAAACACAAACAGCCCATCACGTTTTCTGTCCAAATCCCATTGCTTGCCCGACCCTAAATGATCCATAAGCGACCTAATTTCTTGACCGGTGAAAATAGCCACATTCGTAATCCCTGAATTCACCATATTTGATAACATAAAATCGATTAGTCGATATCGTCCGGCAAACGGCAGAGATGCTAAAGAACGATGAGCCGTTAAATTTTTAAATGTGTCAAACTCATTAGATGCATTAATAATTCCAAGCATGGAACACGGCATAGAATCTCCCTTCCTTTTCTGTGTATTTTTAACTAGTCTTCACTTGCAAACAATAAGACACCATCTTTCGAAGGACGAATAACGGCATGATCCTCCACGACCATTCCTGGAGCGATAATAGCTCTCTCAACCACTGCACCTTTGCCGACACGAGCATTCGGCATGATGACAGAGTCAGTAATCATACTCTCTTCTTCGACAGTTACTCCCTGGAACAAAACAGAATGCTTAACCGTACCTTCTACAATGCAGCCTTCATTAATTAATGAATCTTCTATTTGAGCGGTGGGTGCAATATATTGAGGAGGCTGATTTGGATTAACAGAGTAAATTCTCCAATTACGGTCGTAAAGATCCAAATTAGTTCCCTCTTTTAATAAATCCATATTGGCTTCCCACAGGCTGCCTACAGTCCCGACATCTTTCCAGTAGCCCTTAAATGGATAGGCGACAACCTTTTTATTTTCTTCCAGTAATAAAGGAATAATATCCTTGCCAAAATCATTTGTTGATTGTGGATTCTTGTCATCCATCTCTAAAAAAGTCCTTAAGACCGACCATTTAAAAATGTAAATGCCCATTGAAGCCAAGTTACTTTTTGGTGCTTTTGGTTTTTCCTCAAATTCAATAATGTCAAAATCCTCATTTGTATTCATTATACCAAAACGGCTGGCTTCCTCCCAAGGAACCTCTTTTACAGAGATGGAAACATCAGCGTCCTTCTCCAGATGATAATTAAGCATTTTAGAATAATCCATTTTGTAAATATGGTCACCTGAAAGAATGAGTACGTATTCAGGATTGTATTGTTTTAAATAATTTATATTTTGATAAATTGCGTTAGCGGTCCCTCTATACCACCTAAGACCTGCTGTTTCCGAATAAGGTGGCAATACAGTAACTCCACCATGAATTCGATCTAAATCCCATGCACTGCCAATTCCGATATAAGAATGCAATACAAGCGGCAGGTATTGGGTTAATACCCCTACTGTATCAATTCCAGAATTTGTACAGTTACTTAATGGAAAATCAATAATTCGGTATTTGCCGCCAAATGAAACGGCTGGTTTTGCTTTATTTCGCGTTAGCGCACTAAGACGGCTACCTTGTCCGCCTGCTAGTAACATGGCTACGCACTTTTTTTTCGGTGCCATTGCTATTATTCCCCTTTCTTGTTTTAACTGGAAGTAAAATGGATATTCCAAAAGGCGGGATGGTCATTTCCAGATGACATGTCTGATTGTGAAACGGCTTTTCTATCGTTTTGATTTTCTTTTTATTTATTTTCCCAGTGCCGCCATATTGAATGGCATCACTATTAAAAATTTCATTGTAATAAGAGTAAGCTGGAACCCCAACTTTGAAGTTTTCATAAACGACCTCTCTAAAATTGCACACTAAAATAAGCATATCGCTTTCTTTTTTTCCTTTTCTTATAAAAGAAAAAATACTTTGATCTTTATTATCAGCATCAATCCACTCGAATCCTTCATTTGAGTGATCAAGCTCCCACAATGCTTTCGTATGTTTGTATAACTTCATTAATTCTTTAAAATATTCATGCAAAACGCGGTGCATCTCAAAATCTTGTAACTCCCAATCTAAATCCTCTAGATCCTTCCATTCATCAAACTGACCAAACTCACCACCCATAAATAGCAGCTTTTTACCGGGGTGCGTGATTAAATACCCGTATAATAATCGTAGTTGCGCAAATTTCTGCCCATAATCACCCGGCATTTTGTTTAGCAATGATTTCTTACCATGTACAACCTCATCATGTGAGAAAGGTAAGACAAAGTTTTCAGAATAAGTATACATTAAAGAGAAGGTTACTTTATCATGCAAATACTTTCTGTTCCTCGGTTCAGATTCCATATATTTCAAAATATCGTTCATCCAACCCATATTCCATTTATAATTAAAGCCTAAGCCGCCTTCATAGGTAGGTCCTGTCACAAGCGGCCAATCGGTCGAATCTTCCGCAATCATTAGGACTAACGGATCCGCATCAAAAACCATCTCATTCAACTTTCGCAAGAAGGATACTCCATATTCATTTTTTTGGGAAGTACCCCCTGTATTCCAGTACAGCATATTAGCAACAGCATCCACCCGAAAACCGTCTATGTGGTAATATTTCATCCAAAATAAGGCGTTAGAAATTAAGAAGCTCTTCACTTCACCTTTTCCCAAATCAAAGTTCGCTGTTCCCCATACCTCGTTTTCCCTAACCGATACATCTCGATATTCATAGGTAGGTCGTCCATCAAACATATACAAACCATGGGCATCCTTACAGAAATGTCCCGGGACCCAATCAAGAATAACACCAATACCACTTTGATGACATTGGTCGATAAAAAACATTAAATCGTGCGGCGTACCATATCACTGGTTGGAGAATAGTATCCTGTCCCCTGATATCCCCAAGAACGATCATACGGATGTTCAACGAGAGGCATCATTTCAATATGTGTAAAGTGGTGTTCAAGCAATAGGGAATAAGTTCATCAGCTAACTCTCTGTATGTATAAAATTTTTCTCCGTCCTTTTTCTTCCAAGATCCTAAATGAACCTCGTAAATGGCAAGCGGTTCTTCATAAGCACTTTTCCTTTTTTTATTTTTGAACCAATTTTGATCCTTCCAATCATATCCTTCAATATTATAAATAACAGACGCTGTGTGCGGTCTGACCTCAGAATAAAAAGCATAAGGATCTGATTTTAGGAATGTCTTACCTGTAATTGTTTTTATTTGATATTTATATATTTCATTTTCAAGCAGGCCCGGAATAAATAATGACCATATACCTTCATTATTTAGTTTGGTCATTCCATGATTACTGCCCTCCCAATTATTGAAATTTCCGACAACTCTAATTTCAATCGCATGTGGAGCCCAAACAGAGAAGCGAGTTCCTTTTACTCCTTTTTGCGTTTCAGGGTGAGCGCCAAATACGTTATAGCTCTCATACAAACTTCCTTCGTGAAAAAGGTGTACTTCATAATCTGTGGGATGTGTTACAATCACTTTTTTCACCTCTTCGAACTTACACTAAGCCAATTGACTCTTCTGTAGTTTTTCAAAAACGAGATGTTTAATGCATAGTAGTAGGCATTATCGAAAGCTTCTTCAACATCCACAAGTTTTAAGGAATTTTTATTACTCTTTTTTGATAAATAAATAGCCTTCTAGATTGTTAAGAAACAAGTCTCGAAGGCTATAAATTGATATTATTTGGGGTGTCTGTAAAAAATCAGAAAAATCCATCTTAAATCCTGATAGTATAATTAGTCTGTATTTCCAGCGGTAAGCCAACATAATTTTCTGCAAGGCTAGCCGCTGCTGTCTGTGAGGAAGTCACATAATCTAATTCAGCCAGTTGAATGTTATATTCAAACGAGCTATGTTCAAAGTTCCGATGCAGCATGGTAGTCATCCAATAGGAGAATCTTTGGGCTTTCCAAATGCGGCGCAGACAAATTTCCGAATATCGGTTAAGGATATCTTCCTCTCCGGAATGATAAAATTCACTCAGCCCTGTTGCCAATATTTGAACGTCAGCTGCTGCTAAGTTCAATCCTTTTGCACCTGTTGGGGGCACAATATGGGCAGCATCTCCCGCGAGGAAAAGGTTTCCATAACGCATTGTTTCGCATACAAAGCTCCGCATCGAAACAATATTCTTTTGGATAATCGGCCCATCCAGGATCGACCAGCCATCCATGTCAACCCTTGCATGAAGCTCCGACCAAATCCGATCATCTGACCAATTAGCTATATCATCCTTTGGATTAACTTGAATATAGTGCCGTTGAATTTCAGGCGACCTTGTGCTTATTAATGCGAATCCTTTTTCATGGTTGGAATAAATTAATTCTGGATTGACAGGGGGAGTTTTTGCAAGAATTCCTAACCAGCCAAAGGGATATATTTTTTGTTTTTCAACTCGGATATTGGCTGGGATTGCTTGACGGCTCGGTCCATGAAACCCATCACAGCCTGCAATAAAATCACAGCTTAGTTCTTCAAAATCTAAAGCATTTTCAGGAAGGAACCGGATTTGAGGAGAGGATGTTTCAATTTGATGAAGGCTGACATCCTTTACATTAAAATAAATCTTTGTGCCAGCTTCTATCCGTGCTGCGACTAAATCTTTTATCACCTCATGCTGGGCATAAACGGTAATCTCTTTCCCACCCGTTAGGTCATGCATATTGATTCGATGTCTTTTTCCATTAAATTGCAATTCAATTCCATGGTGGACGTGCCCTTCCCTCATCATTCGAGTACCGACACCAGTTGCATTCAATAAATCGACCGTTCCTTGTTCTAAAACGCCGGCTCGGATGGTTCCTTCGATTTCTTCACGCGAGCGTGATTCTAGAATGATAGAATCAATCCCTTTTAGATGCAATAAATGTGATAACAAAAGTCCAGCAGGGCCCGCTCCGATAATTCCTACTTTCGTACGCATAACCACACTCCTATCCATTCATTAATTTTGGATTATTTATTTTGCATATTCAGCTTCTTCAGTAGTTTCAGAGAGTGCAATTTCTTTTTTTCCAAATGTAATAACGGCATTCCAGCTGCCGGATGATTGGCCGTCTGCTAGAAAGGCCGGCTTCCAGCCTTCTTCTATCATACTGAACAGCATGGCAAGATGGCGGCCGCCGGATTCTACCCTAGCAAACCTTGTATATTCAGGCAGCATTTCATAGGCTGCTTGATAATTTTTATTCATAACGAATTCAATAAATTGTTTATCCATCGCATGTTCGGTAATAGTCGGCTTATTATGTCTGCCGCGGACTAAATTGTGTGACAAAGCCCCGCTTGACATAAATACAACCTTTTTCTCACTTTCACGTAACACGTTGGCAATCGTTTGCCCCCATTTATACGTTTCTTCTAAACTCGCAGCAAGCGTGACAGATAAATTAATGACGGGAATATCTTCATTAGGGACCAGATAACGTAATGGAACAACAGTACCGTAATCCCAAATGTAAAAGGGATCATTGACACCTTGAACCTCGAGATCCTCCGCCGCCGCTGCTTTTACCAATTCATTTGCCAGCGCCTCGTCACCAGGATAATGGTAAGGGACATCCTTGATTAAATCGGGCGCTTCAAAGGCAGTAAGGATTCCTTTGTGCACCGGTGTACAGTCTACATAATGGAAGAAAGTAGACGGCCAATGGCAAGATACTAACACAATTACATCAGGTTTAATTTCCTTCAGGTGCTTTCCAATACCCTTCAAAGCGACAGCCATATCCTTTTGGAACTCCGGTACTTGGTCCTCATGACACATACTTGGCATGTGCGGAACCAACATACTAAATTCAATCGTCATAACAATCCCCCTTAAAATTTTTTCCTCCCGTAGGAACCGCTTTCAAAAAAGTATCAATCACGAGCATGGTAGTTTCCCCACCATGCTCAGTCATTTTCTTATTTTTCAACCGGCTCTCCAGCTTTTCCCCAATGTGTTTTAGGAATCTCGGTTACAAGGACTCTTATATTCTCCTTCGGTGAATCCAATGTTTCCGATACGGTGTTCGTGACATTGCGAATTAATTCAGCCACTTTTTCTTTTGGTCTACCTTCCATCATCTGTACATGAATAATTGGCATGAAAATCCCTGCTCTCTTTACATTTTAATCTGTTATGGTAAAAGATACCTCTCCAAACCCATCAAATTTCCCACTTACGACATCGCCGAAGTTCAATTTAACGGCAGCAGTTATACCCCCAGTTAAAATCACGTCTCCCTTGCGAACCTTCTCACCTTTTCTTGCCAGCATATTGGCAAGCATCGCCACAGAGTGTGCCGGGTGGCCTAGAACAGCCGCCCCAGCACCCAATTCTTTGATTTCACCATTAATAGTAAGCGTTGCTCCGACCAGGTCGAGTTCAAATTGTTCCGGTTTTTTTAAAGAGGTGCCCAACACAACCCGTGACGTAGAGGCATTATCAGCGATCACATCCGGTAAAGTAAACTGGAAGTTTTCATAACGACTGTCGATAATTTCCAATGCCGGAAGAACGTATTCCGTTTTTGCGAGAACCTGCGCACCTGTTATGCCCGGGCCTTCAATATCTTCTCCAATCACAAAGGCAATCTCTGCTTCCACTTTCGGATGGATCAAATCACTTAAACGAACTTTGCCGCCATTTTCTATCAACATATAATCAAACACATATCCATAAATAGGCTCTTCAATGCCCATTTGTTTCATTTTAGCAAAGCTTGTTAAGCCCATCTTTGGACCAACGATTCTTCTTCCTTCATTTAATTTACGGTTTACGATTTCTTGTTGTACAAGATACGCTTCTTCCACCGTTAAATCGGGCTTCATGTTCACTGTTACCTTGGGAACTTCACGCCGATCTTCCTCTGCTGAAACAAGATAATTGGCAATATCGTGATATTGACTCATTTTGGTATTCTCCTCTTCTACGTTTTAAAAATGGACGCTTACCTGCCCGATGTGTGCGAATCTTGCCGTAAATGAATCCCCCGCCCGTGCTTCAACTGCTGCTGATAAAGCCCCTGAGAGAATCACTTCGCCAGCAAGCAGCGGTATATCAAATTCAGACAACTTATTCGCTAACCATGCGACACAATTAGCAGGGTTTCCCAAGGCCGCAGCCCCAACACCGGTATTAACGAGCTCGCCATTTTTCGAAAAAGCCATCCCGATTAGTTCTAGATCAATGTCGCTCACCTTTGTTGGCTTGCCGCCAAGAACGAAAAACCCAGATGAAGCATTATCGGCCACAGTATCTGCCAGTTTTATCTTCCAGTCTTTTACTCTGCTATCAACGATTTCGAGTGCAGGAACAATATACTCCGTTGCCTGAAGAACATCAAGAGCGGTTAAATTAGGTCCCCGTAAGTCCTTTTTTAATATAAAGGCAATTTCAGCCTCTACCTTTGGCTGGAGGACCTTTTCAATTGAAATACGTCCCCCATTTTCAATTACCATTGTGTCCAGCAAGTGTCCATAATCGGGTTCATCTACGCCTAACAGCGTCTGCATAGCTAAGGAGGTTAAGCCGATCTTTTTCCCAACGATTTTCTGACCCTGCAGTACTTTTTTATGGATATTTTCAAGCTGAATATTATAAGCTTCCTTAATGGTCAAATCAGAATCAGTTGAAGTTAATGGAGCGATTCCAACTCGAGTAGTCTCCGCTTCGGCCAATATGTCAGCATATTCTTTTACTTTATTCGTCACTAGTCTTCCTTCCTTTCTTAAAGTTTAATAGTAATATTCGATAATTCCGAGTAGAAATCGATGCTGTGCATGCCGCCGGTTCTGCCGATACCACTGTTCTTCATCCCGCCGAATGGTGTGCGTAAATCTCTTAAGAACCAGGTGTTGACCCAGATAATTCCTGCTTCAATTTGATGGGCGACACGATGGGCACGTCGTAAATCATTGGTCCAGATGGTGGCACTTAAACCATAATGGGAATCGTTCGCTTGCATAATCACTTCCTCTTCCATATCAAATGGCATCACAGTCACGACAGGTCCAAATATTTCTTCACGGACACAACGAGAATTCCGGTCCAATCCAGTGATAATGGTAGGTTCTAAATAAAAACCTTTCTCAAATCCTTCAGGGCGTTTCCCGCCTGTTAAAATCGTCGCCCCATCATTTCTAGCGATCTCAATATAACTATTAACTCGGTCATAGTGTTCCTTGCTAATTAAGGCTCCAACCTTGGTATCTTCGTTTTCCGGCAGGCCAACTTTTAACGTTTTTACTTTTTCGACAAATTTCTTTAAGAATTCATCATAGGCTGGGCGTTCTACATAAATTCGTGAACCACACAAGCAAACTTCCCCTTGGTTAATGAAACTAGATTTAATTGTCGTTTCAACAACTTCATCAAGATCTGAATCCGCAAAAATAATATTGGGGTTTTTTCCACCTAGTTCAAACGATAGTTTTTTCAAGGAACTTGATGCTGCTTTCATTATCGCGGAACCTGTTCCTGGTTCACCAATAAAGGAAATCGCATCAATATCTGGATGTTCTGAAATCGCACCGCCTGCAGAATTTGGACCGAAGCCGTGAACTAGATTGACTACCCCATCTGGTACTCCAGCTTCTTTACATATCTCCATTAACACGGTTGCCGTCATTGGTGTCCATTCAGCTGGTTTAATCACAGCTGTATTGCCCATTGCAAGACAAGGTGCTAATTTCCAAGTTAATAAGAGTAACGGCAGGTTCCAAGGTTTGATAATGCCAACAACCCCAACAGGACGGCGGTACGAATAATGAAGGGCTTGGTCATCTTGCTGATTTGCATCCGTGTTAACGGAAATCATATAATCGGCAAAAAAGTGGAAGTTGTAGGCTGCCCGCGGGATATCAATGCTATTTGCCAGCCAAAAGGGTTTGCCGGTATCCAACGATTCTAAACGAGCTAATTCCTCTTGTCTTTCCAAGATCAAATCACCGATGCGACGAAGAATCTTCGAACGTTCTCCCACCGTCATCTTTTTCCACTTTCCGTTTAACGCCCTGCGAGCTGCTGCCACTGCATAATCGACTTCTTCTTTGCCGCCTTCTGCAACCGTTCCTAGCACTTCTTCCGTGGCTGGATTAATATTTTCAAATGTTTTTTTATTTTGGGACTCAACGAATTGCCCATTAATATAGTGTAAGCAATTGATTGCCTTTACTTTTGTTTCTACTTGCATATTAGTATTCCTCCTAATAGAAAGATTTTATTTTCTTAACATTATGGTAACGCTCGCGAATTTCACATACAATGTTGGTGTTTCTCTATACGCAACACCCGAAAAGAATTT
>JAANMP010000032.1 GCA_011250595.1 Bacillus sp. MM2020_1
TTTTAGTAGAGAAGTGGTGGATTATGAAAGTAACGGTTGGACCAGCTCAATATATTAGAGATAATGGTTTATTAGAAGTTGCAGGAACATATATTAAAAACTTCGGAAAAACTGCAGCTTTGATTGGAGGCCATACAAGTAGTGAAATTATAGAAGTTTCATTAAAAAAGAGTCTGGAAGATCATGGTATTTCTCTGCAGCACTCCACTTGGTATGGGGGAGAATCTTCTCAAACGAATATCGATCGATTAGTAGATGAATTAAAAGATGAAAATATCGATGTTCTTATTGTGACTGGAGGAGGCAAGGCAATTGATACGGTGAAAGCCGTTGCTTACCAGCTTAATAAACCATTAATTGCCATTCCAACCATTGCAGCAACTTGTGCGGCGGCGACACCGATTACCATTCTATACAGCGATGATAGTGAATTTATTGGGATTGAACGAAGGTCAAAAGCACCTGACCTCGTCTTAGTCGATTCGGAAATCATCATGAAGGCACCGGTTCGCTTTCTAATAGCTGGAATTGGCGATACATTGGCTAAATATTTTGAAACGAGATCCTCAGTGAAAAAAGCGACAACAACTGCATTGAATCAGACGGCAATTGCAATTGCAGGGCAGGTGTACAAAACGTTACTCCAAATTGGGGAAGAAGCGGTCACTTCTGTTAGAACACAAACCGTCACAAAAGAATTAGAAGATGTCATTGATACTATTATTTTAGTTAGTGGCAGTGTTAGTGGGTACGGCGGGGATGACTGCCGGACTGCTGGAGCCCATGCTGTTTATTCAGGATTAACCATTTTTCCAGAAGTTCACCAAACCTATCATGGCGAAATTGTTGCCTTTGGGATTCTTGCACAACTTTGCATGGAAAATACGAGCGAAGATGAGATAAAAGCATTAATCGGCTATTACCAACAGGTCGAGCTTCCGTATACCTTAAAGCAAATGGGTCTTATTAACTTAACGGAAAGTCAGTGGAATAAGCTTGGTGAAATAACTGTTACGATCGAGGATATGGCGAATATGCCATTTGAAGTCACACCTGAAATGGTGATTGAAGCGGTTCGCCGAGCAGATCAAATAGGAAATGCGATGTTAAGCCCATCTGCTGTGATTTAATTAAACTTCGATTATAAGAAGTATTATTCCGTTTATTATTCTATAGAAAAAACGTGAATCTATGAAACTCGCTACACAAAAGTATAAAAAACAAGGGGGATTTTAGGATGAAAAAATGGTTATTGGTTTTTTGTTCGCTGATGTTGTTATTCGCACTAACAGCATGTGGGAAAAAGGATGCTGCGAGTAGTGCACAGGATGGGAAGTCTTCTGAACCATTGAAAGTGACTCTGCCAACTTGGACAGGGTACGGTCCATTATTTTTAGCAAAAGAAAAGGGCTTCTTCAAAAAGAATGGAATTGATGTGGAACTTTCCATTGTAGAAGGCTTAGGAGAACGTAAACAAGCGTTAGCTAGTGGGAAAATCGACGGGATGGCAACGGCACTGGATGTACAGGTTTCCTTAGCTGCTTCGGAAATCCCTGTGCAAGTGGTTTGGTTATTGGATGATTCTTACGGCGGTGATGGAATCCTCGTAAAAAAAGGAATTAATAGTGTCAAAGATTTAAAAGGCAAACAAGTTGCATTTGAAGTAGGTTCAACAAGCCATATGCTAGCACTACAAGCATTAAAACAAGGTGGTTTAACAGAAAAAGATGTACAAGTGGTCCAGATGTCAGCGGGTGATGCGGGTGCTGCCTTTGCTGCTGGTAAAGTGGACGCAGCTGTTACCTGGGAGCCTTGGTTATCAAAAGGCGCAAAAGCAAACGGTAAAGTGTTGCTAACAACCAAAGATTTATCTGGAATCATTGTTGATACGGTTAGCTTTAAAGAAGATGTGATTAAAAACCGTCCAAAAGATGTGAAAGCTTTTGTTAAGGCGATGGGCGAAGCAATGGCTTACTGGAAAGCTAATGAAAAAGAAGCCAACGAAATCATGGCAAAAGGTTTGAACATAGATGTTAAAGAATTTGAAGGAACAGTAACTGGTTTGAAATTCTTCTCAAAAGAGGATAACGAAAAGTTATTTGGGACAGAAAGTGCAAAAGGTTCGATTTATCAATCAACAGAAAATGCAATTTCATTTTACAAAGAGCAAAAACTACTTAAAACTGAGCCAAAAGCTGAGGATGTTATTAATCCAAGTTTCCAAAAGTAATAACTTTTAAGTTAGTTATAGGATTCACTTTGATCAGCCTGACTAATGAGATGTGTTTTTGCCCTCATCAGTTAGGCTTTTTTACAAAAATAGATGCATAGGAAAATAGGTGAGAAAAATTGATCGCAAAATTGTTTACTCCTAATAAAGAAATTCCAAAAATGTTTTATACTTCCGCCGGCTTTTTAACATTTATTATATTTCTATTGATTTGGTCCGTACTCAGTTACGGACAGATTGTTAATCCTTTATTCTTACCAACTCCAACTGCTGTATTAGCTACAGCCATTGATTTGTTCGTAAATGGTGAAATTCTTTCTGATATTGGAATCAGTTTTACGAGGGTTCTGTTCGGGTTTCTTGCCGCAGCGATTATTGGCATACCTCTAGGGATCTTAATGGGTTCACTGCGGATTATGGAGGGAGCCTTTGAACCAATCATTGGGTTCATTCGTTATATGCCTGCTTCCGCCTTCATTCCACTGCTTATACTTTGGATTGGCCTTGGTGAGACAGAAAAAATGAGTGTCATTTTCTTAGGAACGTTTTTTCAGCTGACGTTGATGATTATGGACGTCACCAAGAATGTTCAAAATGATTTAGTTGATGTTTCCTACACATTAGGGGCTAAGAAAGAACAAGTGTTTACAAAGGTTATCCTGCCTGCTTCATTACCGGGAATTGTTGATACACTTCGGATTACCTTCGGCTGGGCTTGGACGTATTTAGTCGTCGCAGAGATTGTTGGTGCATCGAGTGGTTTAGGTTATATGATTATGCAGGCCTCACGGTTTCTGCAGCCGGATAAAATCATCGTCGGAATCTTGATTATTGGGATATTGGGGCTGATTACCGATATCCTCTTTAAAGCCATATATAAGGCTTCGTTTTCATGGATGAGAAAGGATGGTTTTTAAATGGTCACACCTCAATTGAAAGTTAAAGAAAGAGAAAATATAGTTGAACCAAAACGTAGTGAATCAGTTATCTCAGTAACAGCCACCCCAAAGTTAGAAATAAAAGAGGTAGGAAAAGTCTTTAAAACAAAAAAAGGGGAAACGACCGCCTTAGAAAAGACCTCCTTTTCGATTGAGGATGGGGAATTCGTCACGATCTTGGGGCCTTCGGGATGCGGGAAGTCAACCGTTTTGCGGATTGTCGCAGGGTTAGAAGAAGCAACTTCAGGAAAAGTGCTCCTTGATGGGCAGGAAATCCATGGACCTGGACCTGATCGCGGCATGGTTTTTCAATCGTACACGTTATTTCCATGGTTATCCGTGAAGGACAAT
Source organism: Bacillus sp. MM2020_1 (assembly GCA_011250595.1). GTDB lineage: Bacteria > Bacillota > Bacilli > Bacillales > Cytobacillaceae > Neobacillus. The sequence continues at coordinate 3,520 of JAANMP010000032.1, forward strand.
ATTACCTTTGGGTTAAAGCTAAAGGGTGTTTCAAATAAAGAAAGAAACGAAATTGCCAGGCACTATTTGCAATTAATCGGATTAGAAGGGTTTGAAAATCATTTCCCGATTCAATTATCTGGGGGGATGAAACAGCGGGTCGCGATTGCACGGGCATTGGCAAACGATCCGAAGATTTTATTAATGGATGAACCGTTTGGAGCATTGGATGCTCAAACAAGGAACATTATGCAAGAAGTGCTCCTGAAAGCATGGGAAGAGTCGAAAAAGACGATTTTATTTATTACCCATGATGTCGATGAATCGATCTTTTTAGCGGATTCGGTTTATGTCATGACCGCTAGACCAGGGCGTTTAAAGAAAAAGGTACCAATAGAATTGGAGAGACCAAGGGATTTCAGTGTGAAAGCAACCGCCCTGTTTACGGAATATAAAGAAGAACTATTGTCACTGATTCGTGATGAAAGTTTAAAAGCGATTAAATAAGTATCTTTATAAGAGAGATAAGTATTACGAATACGGAGGTAAAAGTATGGAGAACAAATGGGATCACCTCGTGAAAAATATGCCGAATCGACTGGCACCAAGCATGGCAAAGGATCATCCAAATCTACCAGTCGTTAAAGAGGAAGGCTGCTATTACTATGGAGTAGATGGAAAGGAATACCTTGATTTTACCTCAGGAATTGCGGTCACAAATGTTGGGCATCGTCATCCCAAGGTTGTCCAAGCGATTAAAGATGCAGCTGATGGATTGATGCATGGTCCTTCCGGTGTGATTATGTATGAGTCCATTTTACGATTAGCCGATGAATTGGCTGAAATTTTACCTGGGGACCTTGATTGCTTTTTCTTTGCCAATAGTGGAACGGAAGCAATCGAAGGAGCTCTTAAACTAGCAAAATATGTAACGAAACGCCCTTATGTCATTTCTTTTACGGGGTGTTTCCATGGCCGTTCGTTAGGGGCATTAAGTGTGACGACTTCAAAAAGCAAATATCGGAAATTTATGCAGCCATCAGGTCTTACCTATCAAGTTCCTTATGCGAATGTAAAAGAATGTCCAGCGGGAATGGATCCTGAAACCTATGTGATTGAAAAATTAGAAAAAGATTTCGCCTCATTATTTAGTCATCAAGTCACACCAGAAGAGGTCGCATGTGTGATTCTAGAGCCTGTGCTCGGTGAAGGCGGTTATGTCGTCCCTCCAAAGGGCTGGTTAAAAAAGGTTCGTGAGATTTGTGATCGCCACAATATCTTATTGATATTTGATGAAGTTCAAACAGGATTTGGCCGTACAGGTCAATGGTTCGCAGGACAAACCTTTGATGTGACCCCGGATATTATGGCGATTGCCAAAGGAATTGCCAATGGTCTTCCGCTCAGCGCAACGGTTTCATCCAGTGAATTGATGAAACAATGGCCACTCGGAAGTCATGGCACAACGTTTGGCGGGAATCCGATTGCATGTTCCGTTGCATTAGCTACCTTGGAAGTAATGAAAGAGGAGAACCTGCTTGAAAACACTCGAAACATGGGAAGCTATGCCGCTCAGCAGCTAGAACGAATCAAAGAACGTCACTCTGTTATTGGAAGCATCCGTGCGGTGGGCTTAATGATTGGCATTGAAATCATTGACCCAGTGACTGGCGGACCGAATGGAGCAGGATTGTTAAAAATTCTTGATCTAGCGCTTGAAAAAGGTGTCCTATTCTATCTTTGCGGAAATCATGGAGAAGTCATTCGTATGATTCCACCGCTAATCGTGACCAAGGAACAAATTGATGCCGGTTTGCAAATGTTTGATGAGGCATTAACAGAATATGAAGCAACCTTGTTGAATCCAGTAAATAATTAAATGTATTTTCAGTCGCCAATCCCTTCGATTGGTGATTTTTTTAGGTCTGTATCCATAGGTTGTTATGAAACATAACACTGGCTCCTCCCCGGATTAGTGATATAATAAACGATATTAATTTCATATTTATGCTAAATTTAGAAATCAAATATATTTGAAGAAGTGTTGTGTAATGAATATTAAATACCTCAAATTAAGTCGTAAAACTAATTCTTTGTTGGATAAATATTTTACCGGGGAATCTATAGACTACAAGCATATATTTGCTATTATTCTGCCAATATTTGTAGACCAGGCGTTTTTAATATTAATGAGCTTATTAAATACGGCAATGATAAGTTCTGCCGGAGTTGCTGCGGTCAGTGCGGTTAGTATGGTAGATTCATTGAATATTTTCCTGGTCAATGTATTTATTGCTGTAGCCACAGGCGGCACTGTTATGGTGGCGCAATATAAAGGCAGCGGGAATTTAGGGATGGTTTCCAAAACAGCCACGCAAGCCATTTCTGCGGTTACCATTTTTTCTGTCCTGATTAGTGTGCTCGTCATTATTTTTCATACGCCAATCCTTAACCTTTTATTTGATAAAGCGGATGCGGCTGTTTTTGAAAATGCAAAAATCTATCTTATTGGCAGTTGTATTTCTTATCCATTGATTGCGATATTTCAAGCTGTGAGTGGTGCATTAAGAGGAGTGGGAGAAACCAAACCAGTCTTGAATTTATCCTTATTAATGAATTTAACCAACACAGGACTGAATGTTCTGCTCATTATTGTTTTAAATATGGGTGTAGAAGGACTTGTCATCGCTACTATTATAGCGAGAATTTTGGGGATGGCGGCTTCGTTAATCTATATCTTGAGGTACAATGAAACCATCCGTTTCCAAATCAAAAATGCCTTGCATATCGATTTTTCTATTCTAAAAAAGGTGATGTATATCGGTCTTCCTTTCGCGGCAGAACAGATCTTTTTTAATGGTGGAAAACTGCTAACACAAACCTTTATTGTCCAATTAGGAACATTAGCGCTGACAGTCTATGCCATTTGTAATTCGATCATGATGGTATTTCAAATAGGGCCTAATGCTCTAGGGATTGCCAGTGTAACCATTGTGGGCCAGAGTATCGGTCAACGAAACATTGGGGATGCAAGGAAATTTACTAAATCCTTGATTGGACTTTCTTCGATTTATTTTGTTATTACAACCGGCTTATTAATACCGATTTTTCCATTACTGATCAAGATGTTTAACCCGCCGGCTGAAATTGTGCCCACTATTTTTACTCTAATTATTATAGGGGCGATTGCGCAGCCGTTCTTATGGTCCCCAAGCTTTATTATGCCAGCAGCATTAAGAGCGGCAGGAGATTCGCACTTTACTTCGATTGCCTCGCTGTTATCGATGTGGTTGTTACGAGTAGTCCTCGGATATATTTTAGGAATTACCTTAGGGTTTGGGATTATTGGTGTTTGGGTAGCAATGATTATAGAATGGGGCTGTCGAGGACTGATCTTTTACTTGCGCTTCAAAGGGAAAAAGTGGTATGCACATAAGCTGGTATGATCATAGTTTTGTATGATGCCTATTCGATCCAATTTTTGTCACAACGGTTATCAATGAGGTCAAATCAAGAGTGTAGGGAAATTATCCAATAATGGATCGTTGCCCTGCACTTTTTTTGTTTTCGAACGTATCTATTCGTTCCCGTGAAAGTGCTATTTCATCAATGAAGGTCACGAATAGCAGCTAATCTTTACCGATTAGATGCCTTTTCATCAATAAAGGGTAAGAATAGCAGATAATCGTTACCGTGAATGATCCTTTTCAGTAAAAACGGTCACGAATGGTATCTATTTTTCTAATAGCCAAGTTATGAATAAAATGAGATCAAAATAGACATTTCCACCTGGATGTTGTAGGTTTTAAGTGAGTAATACATCCTATCGATTTTTGTAGAAAGCTATTATGAGGGGTAGTCAAGTGGACAGTAAAAGTAAATGGAATACAAAATATAAAGAACGCATGAATGATCTCAAGGAACCTGTACCAAATCCCCGATTAAAAAGCCAGTCTGCTTATCTTAAAGGCGGAACCGCTCTTGATCTAGCGTGTGGACTTGGGGGGAACAGTTTGTTCCTAGCGCGAATGAACTATCAAGTTCACGCTGTTGATATTTCAGATGTGGCAATTTCCTATGTAAGAGATCAGGCAGACCAGGAACATCTCAAGATTCAAGCCCAGGTATGTGACCTAACAGAATTGAATAATACATTCTGGGTCAATCAAAATTTCGATTTAGTGGTCATTTCCTATTACCTCGACCGTTCACTTTTTCCGATGGTGAAGAGCCTAATTAAAGAGGAAGGATATTTTTTTACGGAAACCTTCTATCAATCAACGAAGGCCGGGAATCAGGGTGTATCAAATCAATATAAACTTAATCCTAGAGAGTTGTTGGGTGAATTTATAGATTGGGATGTTCTCTTTTTTGAAGAAAATGAACAGGAGGGAATACAAACAATATTTTGTCAGAAGCGATAGGTGGATATTGAATTAAGTTTGATATAAAAATGTTATGTAAACTTTTATGGAAATATGGAGTGGAGAATTTGAGTCGTTTATTTGCCAATTGGTACGATTTTTTTATGAATCCGTTGGAAAAAAAGAAGTTTAAGAGGATTCGGATGGAACTTCTTTCAAAGGCAACCGGTAATGTCCTAGAATTAGGATCAGGTACAGGAATAAATTTTCCTTTATATGAGGAAGCAGTAAAAGTAACTGCGATAGAGCCAAGTAAGCACATGATAGAGCGGTCTTTATCAAAACAAAAGCAAGCATGTGTCCCAATTGACATAGTTCAGGCAAGTGCAGAAGAGCTGCCTTTTGCTGCGGATACTTTCGATACCGTTATAGCAACACTTGTATTTTGTACGATTCCAAATCCGGAAAAAGCAATCTTAGAAATGAAACGAGTATGTAAATCGGATGGGAAAATTCTTCTTTTTGAGCATGTTAAAATGCAAAACAGATTTCTATCTTCGCTACAGGACTGGCTTACTCCAGCCTGGAAAAAAATCTGTGATGGTTGCTGTTTAAATAGAAATACCATCGACTTACTAAGGGGTCATAATATCTCGATAATTAAGGTCCAAGAGTATTATCGTGATTTATTTGTTTGTGTAGAATGCGTAAATAAAAAATAGGTGACTTAAAGGCTGATTCTAAAGGTTGTTATAGGAACAACATAGAAGCAGCCTGTTGTTTTGCCAAACTTTTTGAAACACTCCAAGGATCAGACTCGAACTAATTAGTCCTTGATTTCAACATTTCCATTTTCATCAATCTCGATAGTAGTATAGCTTTTAAAGACTTCCATGTTGGTGATTTCATGCGGAACCACGCTGGCAAAGCTCTCCATGTAGGGCTTGTACACCTCAGGATCCTTTACGAGATGATAGAAATTTACTCTTCTTCCATCTTTCATATCTGTCATTCTCAATAAAAAGCGATCACCAAATTGCCCCTTAAACCATTCTCTTGCTTCTTCATGACTATTGAATTTAGGCAACTGGTTCGGATCAATTGTATTATCTTGATTCAATGTCTCGTCCACCTCTTTTCGATATTTAGCCTCTTCTAATATACCCTATAGTCATAAAAATTATTGTGGAGTAAAAGTTTAATGAAAAATACAACTGTCTCTCCATTTCTATGGTAAATTTAAAGAGTGAAAATCAATAGGAACTTAATAATAAATGCATTTTATAATTTTGAACCAAATGTATGGAGGAAAGGGTTATGGCAGTTGTAAAATCAGTCACAATCGATGGTGAGAGTATCCATGTGTTTAGAAACGCGGTCTATATCTTTGAATCGAGTTCGGGCTTTACCTTAGAATTGGATCTGATTGTCAGTGAGGTTGTAGTAAAAAAATATAAGACGGTGGACAACTTAATCGTCGCGATAGAATTAGAAGATGGTAGAATCATCCATTCGATTATGCATGTAAAAATTCTCTCTGGCGGATTGCCACAACTTAATTTATTCAGTGACCTCGATGATATCCAAGAATACACTGATTTCGATCGGGTAAGCGAAAATGATTCTTGGTTTCCGAATATAGAAGATGGCATTACAATAGAAGAAATAAGAAAAGTCGAAATGCCTCATGAGGATGTTAGTATCAAACTAAAACTGCCAATCAATCAGATAGAATGGATAAAAAAACAAAAAAAGAAAAGTTTAAATGAAATTTTTCAAGAAATGATCAATGAATATTGGGAAAAACAGGACATTAAGTAATTTTGGGTGATTGTTGCACTTCCGTCTGAAAATTCCATTCAGATGTTAGGAAGATTCGATTCTATAGGGTTTGCATTGGGATGGTGATACCGCATGAAGGAAACAAAAAAGCTCTTAGAGACAGATTTATATAAACCCATTCAGACCTATTTTGTCCGAGAAGGATATGAGGTTTACGGTGAAGTGAAAGACTGTGATATTGTTGCACTGAGAGATGAGGAGCTAGTTGTCATCGAATTAAAGCTTAACTTAACTGTTGATTTATTGATGCAAGCGGCCAAACGGCAGAGGATTACAGATAAGGTTTTTGTGGCAATTCCGAAACCAAAGCATCGTTTGAATTCGAAACAATGGACGGATAAATTCCATTTAATTCGCAGGTTGGAGCTTGGTTTAATCGTTGTTTCAAGCCCGGGGACACGTGGAAGAGCAGAAATTATTTTTGAGCCCACTCCATTTCCGCACAGGAAAAACAAACGTAAGCGTGAGTCTATTTTGAAGGAAATTAATGGTCGCAGTGCGGATTATAATATTGGCGGGAGTAATCGGACGAAAATCATGACGGCATATAAAGAAAATTGTATCCAAATTGCCTGTTATCTTGAAAATTTAGGTCCTTTAGCCCCGAGGATGTTAATTCAATTAGGATCAGGAAAAAATACTTCATCGATTCTTACAAAAAACTATTATGGTTGGTTTGAAAGAATCAAACGAGGTACCTATGTGATAACAGAAAAGGGGAAAGAAGAAATTAAGGGATATTCGGAGTTAGTAACTTATTTTTTAACTAATTTAGGTGACGAGAAGGATACATAAACATACAAAGGCTGTCTCAAGAATTTACTTGGGACAGTTTTTTATTTACTAAGTTACTTAATAAACTCAATTGCTCTTGGCCGCGTGCCTTTGTGCCATTGATAACAAAGAATGCTGATCAAAATCAGGTCAATTGCATCACCGCCATAATACATAAGCAATCCGCCTGTTTTGGCTTGGACACTGGGAACTCCGATAGGCGGGTGTGCATAAATATATTTTGAAAGGATGCCATGGCATGCCAAGGCGATGAGTATTACACACGAACGGTGGTTAGATTCATTCTTATTAAGTTGATTGCTAAATTTGTTGATAAAAATCTTATTTTTAATTTCTCTGCAATTTGTCAAGACTGATAAATAGAGGGCGATTAAGATAAGGAAGGAGACTTATTTATGAATAAACCGTTTGAATACCCGGAAATTTACTATAACGAAGTCATCTATTTTTTAGAAACGAAATGGAAGCGTCGACTAAGTGAACATGAGCGTCATGTACTTATTGAAGGCTATAAATTTGGCAGGATGGTTGAGGCGGAAAATGAAATTAGAATTCTTTCGGCTGAGTAATTTTTTTGATGGGATGAATTCTATTGGCAGCAGTTGCTGCCTGTAATTTTATCAGATTTTAAATGTAACTTTGCAAACTGCAAGGTTTTTTCTCGTGTTAAGTATTGTATAATAAAGGAAGCGCTTTATATTTATAAAAAAATGGTGTCATTGACCAACCAATTACGGGAGGCAGGTGTAAGAGGTTCGGAGATTAGTAGGTTTTCGTGGGTGTAAAAGTTTAAGCTACATAAGGGGGAATTAAAGGATGTCAAACTATGTAAAAATGGGTAATCTTCAAGTAGCGGATGTACTTTATCATTTTATTAACGAGGATGCACTGCCTGGGACTGGCTTAGACCGTGAGAAGTTTTGGGCTGATTTTGAGACACTTTTTGATGACTTAACACCGAAAAATAATAAGCTGCTAGCTCGTAGGGATGATATTCAACAACAAATCAATGCCTGGCATCGGATAAATAAAACCTTCGACTTCGAAAATTATCAATCATTTTTAAAGGAAATTGGTTATTTAGAGCGGGAATCTCCTGATTTTCAAATAAGTACGGAAAATGTTGATGAAGAAGTAGCCTTAAAAGCAGGGCCGCAGCTCGTCGTTCCAGTCGATAATGCCCGTTATGCTCTAAATGCAGCAAATGCCCGTTGGGGAAGCCTTTATGATGCGTTATATGGAACGGATGCAATAAGTGAAGACAATGGGGCAAATCGAATAGGAGCCTATAATCCAAAACGTGGGGAAAAAGTCATTGCCTATGGAAGGGGATTTCTTGATCAAGCCGTACCTCTTAAACAATCCTCCCATCAGGATGCTGTCAAATATCAGGTTTTGAATGGGAAATTGGTAGTTTTACTTCGTAACGGCGCAACGGGAGAACTTGAGGATGAATCCAAATTAATTGGATATCAAGGGAATCCGGAAGAGCCTTCCGCCATTTTGATGAAAAATAACGGGAATTATTTTGAAATCCAAATCGACCGCAGCCATCCGATTGGTAAAACAGATTTGGCGGGCGTTAAAGATATTTTCATAGAGTCGGCCTTAACTACGATTATGGACTGTGAGGATTCCGTTGCCGCTGTGGATGCCGAGGATAAGGTGCTTGTTTATTCCAATTGGCTCGGTTTGATGAAGGGGAACCTGACGGCTGCTTTTACAAAGAACGGAAAGACGATTACTCGAGCCCTACAGCCTGACAGACGATATGCTGCCCCTTCAGGTGGTGAGATTACCTTAAAAGGACGATCTCTCATGTTTATCCGTATTGTCGGACATCTAATGAAGAGTCAGGCAATTCTTGATAAGGATGGAAATGAGGTACCTGAAGGGTTAATGGATACGGTGTTAACTAGTTTGATTGCTAAGCATTCTCTTATGGCAAATGGAAAATATCAAAACTCCTCTAAAGGATCGATTTATATTGTTAAGCCAAAGATGCATGGGTCTGAGGAAGCGGCGTTTGCTAACGAAACGTTTAATCGTGTCGAAGATATGCTGGGACTTGAGCGGAATACCCTAAAGATTGGTGTTATGGATGAAGAGCGCCGGACGTCGTTGAATCTAAAGAATTGCATAGGTGAAGTTAAGGAACGTATCGTATTCATTAATACGGGCTTCTTGGACAGAACAGGGGATGAAATCCATACGTCTATGGAAATCGGTGCGGTGATTCGCAAAAATGAAATGAAGTTTTCGACCTGGCTGCAAAGCTATGAAAAATCAAATGTATTTGTCGGACTTTCCACTGGTCTAAAAGGCCGTGCCCAAATTGGTAAAGGGATGTGGGCAATGCCGGATCTAATGGCAGAAATGCTTAAGCAAAAAATCGGTCATCTACAAGCTGGCGGTACAACGGCATGGGTTCCTTCGCCAACGGCTGCTACCCTGCACGCGCTTCATTATCATCAATTAGATGTTTCAAAAGTGCAGGAGGAGTTAGCTAAGGATATCCAGGATTTAAGGGAGCAAATTTTAACCATCCCTGTAGCCGAAAATACCGACTGGTCGGCAGAAGAAATTCAGCAGGAGCTGGATAACAATGCCCAGGGCATCCTTGGTTATGTGGTTCGTTGGGTGGAAATGGGTGTTGGCTGTTCAAAAGTACCGGATATTAATCACGTGGGCTTAATGGAGGACCGTGCGACGCTAAGGATTTCTAGTCAGCATATCACCAATTGGCTTCACCATGGAATTTGTACCAGGGAACAAGTATTGGAAACCTTAGAGAGAATGGCGAAAGTGGTCGACCATCAAAATGAAGGAGACTCGTCTTATCGCCCAATGGCTATCGATTATGATCAATCTGTTGCCTTCCAAGCAGCGTGCGACTTAGTCTTTAAAGGCTATGATCAGCCAAACGGATACACCGAGCCAATTTTGCATCGCCGCCGAATTGAAGCAAAAGCCAAATGGGGCGTCAAGAACTATAACTAGAGGGCAAAGGCAACTACATGGAACAGATGTAGTTGCCTTTTTTGATGAATGAAAAGGTCAATATAAGGGAAAATACCTTTGATACATGACTTTTTAAGGAGTGAATAAGATGAGTAACATTGAACAGAAAGAAACACCACATATTAAGCCAAATGGGGTAGAAATTGCCGAAACGATTTTATTGCCTGGAGATCCCTTACGGGCAAAGTTTATCGCTGAGACCTATTTAGACAACCCGGTCCAATTTAATTCAGTTCGAAATATGTTTGGATTCACAGGATCTTACCAAGGAAAACAAATATCGGTAATGGGTACAGGCATGGGAATGCCAAGCATGAGTCTCTATTCCTGGGAGCTAATTCATGTTTTTGGAGTAAAAAATTTGATTCGGATCGGAACTTGCGGTGCTATCCAAGACCAAATGAATTTGTATGATATTGTTCTGGCAATGGGGGCATCGACGGACTCCCGCTATGTTCATCAATACAACCTCCCTGGAGAGTACTCCAATATTGCCTCGTTTTCATTGTTGGAAAAAGCGAAAAAAGGGGCAGATGAAAAAGGTTTTCCTGTCCATGTTGGAAATGTTCTTTCGAGTGATATTTTTTACAATGCTGACCCTACTGCGATTGAAAAGTGGCGTAAAATGGGGATTCTTTGTGTAGAAATGGAGACCGCGGGACTTTATATGAATGCAGCATATGCTGGGGTTAATGCGTTGACCATTTTAACGGTAAGTGATCATATTTTAAGAAATGAACAAACTTCACCTGAGGAAAGGCAAAATGCTTTCACTCAAATGATGGAAATCGCCTTAGAGCTTGCCTGAACAAGACGGGAACTCTGCAAGTGAGTTACTACTTTTGGAAAGAAGCGATTGAATGGTTGAAAGCAGTAAATCAGGAGCATCTAGCCCTAGAGTCTTAACGATTATGAAACAAGCGATGGCAGTTAATAAAAAACCCTTTCCATGGCTAAAAGCATTTTGTGCAGGTGTTGCAGCAGCTTTTCCAGTTATGATTGGTTTATTATTTGGTAACTTTGAATATGGGTTATTAGCTGGGATGGGGGGCTTTACCTATCTATATGTATTTAATATTCCATATGCTCAACGGGCAAAAAAGCTATTGTTTGTTATCCTTGGCATGTGTTTAGTTACAATTCTAGGGACATTTGCTGCTCCTTACCCACTGGCAATTGCCCTTTTAATGGGACTCATTGGTGCAGTTGCATTATTTATTTTTGGAGCTTTACGCATAGCGGGACCCTCTGCCATCTTTTTCGTGTTAGTTTTTGCAATGACATCAGGGATGCCAGCTCAAACAGAGCTTGCCCTGTTACGTGCCGGACTTGTTTTTATTGGTGGAACACTTTCGTGGATTATTGCCATGTTTGGCTGGTTCTTCAATCCTCATGGCCCGGAAACAGGGGTTGTTCAAGGAGTTTACTTGGAATTGGCTGGGTTGCTTGATTCGGTTGGTACGAAAAAATTTAATGAGTCGAGACATCGCGTTATGTCCGTTTTAAAAGAAGCTGAAGAAACACTGGCTGAGGGTTACATATCTTGGCGAACTACAGATTTATTTAATCGTTTATACGTGTTAAATAATCATGCAAATAAACTATTTTTATTTATCCTTGAAAATTTTTCAGAAAGTAATTCCAATATCCCACCTGAATTAGGGCAAACTGTCCGGGAAATGGCTTATTCACTGGGTCAGAAGGACAAGAGTGAACGTGTGTCCCAAAAGATATTACAGCCAGTTGATATGGATGAAAAAGTGATTCACTTATTTACAAAAGTTTATAATGCAGATGCTATTATGAATGAGCCAACATCGAAAATCAATCAAACGATTCAAATCTTCAAACCATCTATTAAGACTATTTTTATGGGAGCCTTTGATAAACACTCGATTATTTTTATTACGGCGATACGGTTTGGAGTTATTGTAAGTATTGCTGCAATTCTTGCTTTTCAGTTTGGATTTGTAAGGTCCTATTGGGTGCCGTTATCCTGTGTGGCTGTTTTATCAGGCTCTTCCATTGTTGCCACTTATCATCGCGCGATTCAAAGAGGATTTGGCACCATCCTAGGTATCTTAATCGCGAGTTTGATTCTTGCAATGCACCCTGATGGCTACATAATTGCTTTTTTTATCTTCCTATTAACGTTTATTACCGAGTTGTTTATTGTAAAAAATTATGGTTTAGCTGCCCTATTTTTTACACCAAATGCTTTACTTATGGCAGAAAGCACGAGTCAGGGAAGCTTTAGCTTCGCTTATTTTGCCTCGGCAAGATTAATCGATGTTGCAATCGGAATTTGCCTCGGTCTTTTCGGGGTATGGTTAGTTGGAAGAAGGTCAGCCTCTAGTCGACTGCCGCATTTAATTACCAAAACGATTCGAAGTCAGGCACAATTTTTGTTCATCCTCTTTTCTGATCAAGGAGAAGGTTTTATTGCTTCCGAGAGTAGAGAATTGAAAAAAATGCGCACGAATATCATTAATCTAATCACTCTATATAGTACAGCGGCAGGGGAGATTCCGGTTAATCAAAAGGCAGTCGAACATTACTGGACAGTTATTTTTACAATTGAGCATTTAGGGTTTTTACTAGAAAATTGCTCAAAAACTGAAGGGCGTCCGTTTCTTTCGGATGAATTACTGTCCCAATTGCTTTATGTATTTGAAACGATGGCCAATGCTACCGATCGACAACGTCCACCATCTTTAATAAAAGTCCCTGACATCGATGGTTTTCCTAGCATTAAAAGTGAAATTATCCTTCTGCAAAAATCGCTTCAAAGTAAAAGTAGTTTAGCTATCTTACCATAAAAAGGGCCTCTAGCATTGCGTTGCTAAAGGTCTTTTTAACGAAATGTTTTTCTTAAGATGTGTATTTTTTATATCTTATTTAAGTGTTATGATAATCATGAAATGTAAAAATATTCATGTGATTGGAAAAGGTGAATTTATGAGTGAATTTCTGGTTGGTAAGCAAATGCCCTATTATGAGCAATGTTACCATTCGATAAAAAACATGATCTTTAATGGGAACTTTAAACCCGGGGAACGAATCAATGAAACCCAATTAGCGAAGGATTTCAATGTCAGTAAAAGTCCTGTCCGAGAAGCGATTCGGATTCTTGAAAAAGAAGGCTTATTGGTTGTAGATAACTCAAAAGTACTAGTATATGAGCCGACCTTAAAAGATATAAAGGACATCTATTTTTGTCGTATGGCTCTTGAATCTTTTGCTACTCGGCAAACGACGGAAATAGCGCTTGACTCTGAAATTAAGCAACTTGAACAAATCTTGCTGGATACCGAAATAGCGATATCCGAAAATCATGACTCCCATGCTATCATCACGCTTAACAGTCAATTCCACAGTTTAATAATCGAATATACTAGAAATGATCGTATTAAAAAGCAATTAGAAGACTTACGAGGATTAATTTACTATTTCAGAGTATTAAATTTTAACGGGGACAATCGGGCTACCATCATCTTAGATCAGCATCGACAAATATTTCATCACATTATGAACCGTAACGCTGAAGATGCATCGAAGGAAATGGTGAAGCACCTCCAATATGATATTGACCATTTAGCAGAGATTTTAGCATCCCAACAAATAGAATAAAATAACAAAAACCCGTATCACGTTAGTGGTACGTTTTTTAATGCAAATTTACAGAATTCAGTTTATTCCATCAATTTTACATTTGTTGTTGCGAAAATTAAAGAATTTAAGTAAGATTAACTTAATACAGTCGACCGTCGACTGCGATGATTATAAGTAAAGGTGGTCAAACAATGAAGAATTTAAAAATTGCAGCTATACCTGGGGATGGAATAGGAAATGAAGTGGTTCCTGCAGCAATTAAAGTGTTGGAAACTATTGCAAATATCCATGGCGGCATGAAGTTTGACTTCACCCATTTTCCGTATGGCTGTGAATATTATTTAAAAAATGGTGCGATGATGGCTGAAGATGGACTAGAACGACTAAAAGATTTTGACGGCATTTTTCTTGGGGCTGTCGGTAATGCTAAGCTCGTTCCAGATCATGTTTCCCTGTGGGGTCTTCTGATTAAAATTAGACGAGAATTTGAACAGGTTATTAATATTAGGCCAGCGAAAGTACTAAAAGGAGTAAAATCTCCTTTAGTAAATCCAAAGGACTTTGATTTAATAGTCGTTAGGGAAAATAGTGAAGGAGAATATAGTTCAGTTGGCGGAAGAATCTATCAAGGCGAAGACGAATTGGCTATACAAAATAATATTTTCTCCAGAAAAGCAACCGAACGTGCGATGCGCTATGCTTTTGAATTGGCATTAAAACGCAATCAGCATGTAACGAGTGCAACGAAGTCAAATGGAATCGTGTACTCGATGCCTTTCTGGGATGAGGTTTTTAAAGACGTATCAAAAGATTACCCAACTGTAGATACAGATTCACAGCACATTGATGCCTTATCAGCCTTCTTTATTACCCATCCCGATAAATTCGATGTGATTGTGGCTAGTAATCTTTTTGGCGATATTCTAACCGATTTAGGTGCTGCCATTATGGGAAGTATTGGGGTTGCGCCAGCCGCCAATATTAATGTGAATGGAAAATATCCTTCGATGTTTGAACCTGTTCATGGGTCTGCACCTGATATTATCGGAAAAGGCATCGCAAATCCGCTTGGTCAAATTTGGACGGCCAAAATGATGTTAGATCATTTTGGAGAAGAAGAACTCGGTAATTTATTACTAAATGCAATGGAAAGCGTCACAAGTGCTGGTATTTTAACACCGGACCTTGGAGGAATTCATACAACAGAAGAAGTAACAGTAGAGATCATTAGGAAGTTAGCAAACTACTAGTTTATTACCATTTCAGAGATTCTTAGAAAAAAATAAGATTTAGGCGTGTCATTTCTAAATATTAATAACTCATCAGTTCCACCAGTTATACCTGGAAAATATATTGTAATGTAGAAAATGCAAGGACCGAGGTGGAACTGATGTATTTTTTAATGACAATTTCAGAGAATGTTAAATCCATACATGCGGATTTCAAGAAAAATTCAAAAATCAAACGGCTGGTATTATGTGCATTATTTGCATGCATTGCAGCAGTTCTCCAAGCTGCAGGTGGTTTTTTACCAGTTTTAGGTTATCTTATTAGCCCCTTTGCGACAGCACCGATTCTTTTCTGTTCCATGCTCTCCCTTCCACTAGGCGTGATGGCCTATTTCCTTACCAATCTATTGCTGCTAATTCTTCAGCCAAGTGAATTAATTGTCTTCCCCTTTACAACTGGTTTGTTAGGGCTGGGTACTGGTGTCGCTTTCTATTTTTTTAAGAAGAGAATAAGTATCATCGTTACTGGGGCCGCATTTTTAACCGTCGGAATAATAATCCTATTAAATGTTTTTAAATTCCCACTCTTGGGACCTACTATTTCGACCTCTTTCTCCTTTTTAACAACAGGTAGTATTTTTTTATTTTCGTGCTTTTATTGCTGGATTTGGATTGATATCGTCTTAATTATTTTTAAAAGGTTAAACAAGGCTTTAACCCGGTAATCCTCCAAATCACTCCTTTGTTAGGAGCAGATCCTATTTTCTTATTCTTGTGGAGTTCTTCCAGTCAATTTTGCATGGCAACGTCGATTAAGACGATTTCCTCCACAGACTTCAACGCTTCTTTAAGGATGTTTTCGAATTCAAAAAGATTATTCGCTCGCTTTCCTCTAATTCCAAAACTAGCCGCCAATTGTACAAAATCCGGGTTCTTGAAGGTGACGCCGTAGTTATTGCCAAACTTTTTGTTCATTTGCTGGACCTCAAGTTTTAACATGGAGTCATTTAAAACAATAATGATAAAAGAAAGCCCTAGTCGTTTGGCGGTTTCAATTTCGGGAAAATTCATAAGGGCACCACCATCCCCGGTAATACAAATAACAGGGTCATTAGGAGAGGCCAATTTTGCACCAATGGCACCTGGTATGGCTATTCCCATTGAAGCGAGACCGTTAGAGATGATTAACCGGTCTGGCATTTTCGGCTGATAGGTTCGCGCGATTGAAACTTTATGGAGCCCGACATCAGATATAACAATCGTATTTTCAGGTGTTAGCGTTTCAATACAATGTAAAATATTCTCAATCGTAAAGGGTTGAGAGTGGGTGTTAACTTGATCCTGATCGATTTGATAAGCGGTCTTTATGTGCTCCTTAAGTTCGCCGGAAGGTACCCAGGATTTTATTGGGAGCTCTAATTGATTAAGGATTTGGAGTGTCATCTTAATGTTCCCGACCAGTTCAACTCCGAATGGATAATATTCATTGATTTCGGCAGGTAAGGTATCAATATGTAATACCGGAAGTTTCTTTTGATTCCAAACTTTCGGCAGTTTTTCGACAAAGTCAAAGCCGATGACAATCAGTAAATCTGCTTCCGCCATGCCTGGTAAAACTTCATCGTTTTCATTAAATCCAAACGTAAAGAAATTCAGCGGATGTTCCTTCGGAAGCACACCTTTTGCCATAAAACTGTGGGCAACCGGAGATTGAATGGTATCGATAAATGTCAGCACCTCTGGAACTGCATCCTTCCTAATGATACCGTTTCCGATGATAATAAATGGTTTCAAGTGTTTTTTTATAAGCGTGGTTGCTGCTTCGAGTGCCTCATTTACTGGGACACTTTCAGGCATAGATGTTACCGGCAAAGGCTTTCCAGGAATCATTTGAGCAGAAAAGTTCTCGGGTAACGTAATAGCGACCGCACCCGGTTTCTCCATTTTTGCCACTCTGAATGCTTTCCGAATAATAGCAGGGACAGTCTCGGATTCTTTGATTTGAGTGCTCCACTTTGTGGTTGGCTCAAACATTTTTGTAATATCTATATATTGATGTGATTCGGGATGATGACGTTCCACACCTGCTTGACCAATTAATGCCACCACTGGTGAATGATCAAGCTGGGCACTGGCAATTCCGGTTATCAAATTTGTAGCTCCAGGGCCAAGCGTTGATAAACAAACACCAACCTTCTTTGACAATCTACCATAAACATCGGCCATAAAAGCAGCCCCTTGCTCGTGCCTGACATTCACATATTGAATTTGTGATGATTTGGATAGCGAATCAGCCAGATCGAGTGTCTCCTTGCCGACAATTCCAAACACGTATTCCACACCTTCGTTTTCTAAACAATGAACAAGTACATCAGATACTTTCATCTTCTCCTCCTTTAACGCCTTCGTTATTTTTTTATGGTTACCGCTGATAGGATTTTTCAACCTTCCACTTTAAGAAGAAGATTCGAAAAATGCCATGATGTATGATCCAAGTAATGTTACAATTAAAAGAAAATAATGGAAGTAAATGAGAAAAAGGGTGAAAATTAATGAATGAAGACCAATCATATGTGTGGTATGCAAGTTATGGTTCCAATATTAATGCCGATCGATTCCTATGTTATATAAAAGGCGGTCAACCTGAGGGTTCCTCCCAAGTTGAGATAGGCTGTAAGGATGCTTCTCTTCCTGTGGATGAGTCAACTTTTACAATAGACCGGCCCCTTTACTTTGCTAAAGAAGCAGCCAGATGGGAAGCTCAAGGAGTAGCCTTTATCGGTTTGCACGAAGACAAAGAAAACAGGACCTACAGCAAAAAATATCTAATTACGGTCGAGCAGTTTTTAGATGTAATTAAACAGGAGAATAATGGGATTGATTTTGCAATTGATTTAAAAGAGGTCAAACGGAAAGGTTCAAAAGTATTTCAACGCCATTCTTGGTATGGGAATATATTATTTTTAGGAGAAGAAGGGGGCTTTCCAATTTACACATTTACAGCCCCATGGGATATCATTGATGTGGAATGGAATAAGCCTTCCCATTCCTATTTAAAAACAATTATAAAGGGATTAAGTAAAGATTACATAGATGATGAAATCTTCACTTATTTTCAAAACAAACCGGGGATTAAAGATCGATACACTGATCCTGAATTGGCTCTTCTGCTTAAAGAAAAGTAGAGCATTTAGGAAAAAACTACAAATTGATCAATTTGCTCAATAATATTTGGCCGTGAAGGGTGATTTTTCTCACCTTTTCACGGCTTATTTTTATTAAATAAGGAATAATAAGAATCATTCATCTTGTTAAAAGAAGTAAGAGGAAAATTTATCCTTGGTAAATTGTGAATTCGCTTACAATTCACAATTAAGACCGTAATTATTCTGTTTTTAGTGTTATGATAATGATAATGGTAATATTGAACCGAAATCTCGTTTTATTTGAAATCAGTTGATGGAAATCTGTTGAAAAAGGGAGTACTCCTATGAACATAAAACAACACAAAAAACATAATATTCTTCAACGAATTGGACGAGCTTTTAAGTTGAATTTTATCAGACTGTTACGTTCACCAGGCGGAGCCAAAAAAGTATCTTTAGGATTCGCGATAGGCTTTGGTTTAGAAATGGTCGTACTTTCGACGGCATCCCTTATTTATATTGTGTTTTTACCAATGGTACGAATGTCTAAAGGTTCCTTGCCTGCAGCTATCATCGGAAATGTCATTGGAAAATTTTCCTTTTTGCCGGTACTCCTTCTTCCTTTTGCAAAAACAATCGGTAAATTCATCTATCCATTTAACGGACAAATCGGGCATAAGACCCCATTTTCGGTTGAGAGACTATTGCAAGGTGATTTTCATGGCCTTGTCAGCCTCCTCCATGGAGGAGTCCATGTGTTAATTGGAATGACTATATTCGGAATTATCCTTGGCTTCCTTTCCTACTTCCTTGTTCATTATTTCTACGAAAAAGAAAAAGAGAAAAGACTTACAAGAATTCGTGATAAACAAGCTTCTCGAAAAAATACGCTTGTTTTCATTGATGCCGGTAATAATTAAGGTTTTAGCTTTTTTATGATGATGGATTCTAAAAGCTTCCAGGGAAGAAAACTTTTAAGTGTCAGCATATTCTTTACACCAGCCCCGATTGGATACCTAAGTTCGGGTGTTTTTGGTTGCGAAGCAATTTGCGCAGCCAGTTTGGCAACTTCAATTGGATTGCCATGTCTGGCTTTGCCACCTTCAATTTCTTTTAGAATGTTTTCCATATAGGCTGAGTATGGAGACTCACCATTGACTTCCATTCCATCTACGCTGGCCCAAATATTGGTTTGATAGGAGCCTGGTTCAATTAAGGAAACATCAATCCCAAAGGGTTTTAGCTCCAATCGTAAACTTTCGCTATAGCCCTCCAGAGCGTATTTGGATGCAACATAGGCAGATAAACCCGGGAATCCAAATCTCCCGCTAATACTGCTCATATTGATAATCCTGCCTTGTTTCTTTGCCCGCATGGATGGTAGGACTGCTTGGGTGACAGCAATCAACCCGAAAAAGTTAGTTTCAAATTGACTTCGATAAGCCTCTACTGATAGCTCTTCGCTAAAACCTCCCAGTGCAAAGCCTGCATTGTTTACCAACACATCTATAGCCGGATATTCTTCCAACAAGGTTTGGAAAAGACGAATGGAATCCTGTGACGTCACATCAAGCGGTAGGACATGGATGAATTCTTCTACCTGTTTCTCTTTTGCAAGGTACAATAACGGCTTTCCTTTGTTTACCTCTCTCATCGTCGCAATGACCGTAAATCCTTTCAATGCCAATTCAATCGCAGTTAACAAACCAAATCCGCTCGAAGATCCTGTAACAATTGCTGTTTTTGACTTCATGAGTGCCTCCTCCACTGCCCTTTTCTCTATTTAAACTTAAAATAAAGGTGTTTGTATACCCTAAAGAGAAAAAGGCTGTCCCAAAATACTTTGGGACAGCCTCTGGCTGGAATCACCTGTTATTGATTTTGATGATTCCTGAGGGTTTGTTCAGCATAAGCAACCAGACGTTTGGTCATTTCGCCTCCGACTGAACCATTTGCTCGTGCGGTCGTATCAGCACCAAGTTGAACTCCAAACTCGTTGGCAATCTCTTCTTTCATTTGATCTAAAGCATTATCTGCTCCAGGAACCAATAGTTTGTTTCTAGCCATGATACATCACTCCCGACGAAGTTTTTTGAGCAATAAAAAATTGCTCATTGATAATTTACCCGTTTTTGGTTCATTTCATTATCATCGGGGATATTATTCTTGATGGTTGGTTAAACATTATATAGAAAAGTGAGTGATGTTGGTTATGATCGAATTCCCAAAAAATCTATATTGTGATAAGTGTGGCAAAGAAACAGAACACATGGTAAGTGAAGATGCTTTAGAGATAGAATATATTTGTACCGTTTGCAAGAATGAACAAGAAATTATCAAATCCTTTTTTTAAAAATTAATGAAATAGGTGTTCAATGCAAAAAATAATCGTGATCGGAGCAGGAATTCTAGGTGCTTCAACCGCTTATAACCTTGCCAAGTTTGGTGCTGAGGTAACATTAGTTGATCGTATGGATCCCGGACAGGCAACTGATGCTGCGGCAGGGATTGTTTGCCCATGGCTCTCACAGCGGCGCAACAAAGCTTGGTATCAGTTAGCCAAAGGCGGTGCTCGTTACTACCCGGAATTAATTGCTCAATTAGAAGCTGATGGCGAAAGAGATACTGGGTATCAACGGGTTGGGGCCATCAGTCTTCATACAGAACAGAATAAACTCGAACAAATGGCGGAAAGAGCGAGAAAACGGCGCGAGGATGCCCCGGAAATAGGTGAGATTGCTATTCTTTCACCGTCTGAAACCAAAGAGCTTTTTCCTCCGTTATCTGAGGTATATGGGTCTGTTTATGTTAGTGGAGGAGCACGTGTAAATGGAAGGGCATTGCGAGAGTCACTAATTCGCACCTCCATCAAGCACGGTGTTACATTCAGGAAAGGGGATGCGTCCCTCGTCATGGAGGGAAATAAAGTAATTGGCATGAACCTTGATGATTTAACCGTTATGGGTGATCAGGTAATTATTACCGCAGGGGCATGGTCTAAAGAGCTTTTACAGCCATTAGGTGTTGAGTTTTTAGTTAAACCTCAAAAGGCGCAAATCATTCATCTGGAATTGCCTGAGACGGATACAAGCCAATGGCCCGTGGTCATGCCTCCTCAAAATCATTACATCCTTACCTTTGAAAATGCCCGCGTCGTTGTGGGTTCGACACATGAAAATGACGCCAGATTTGACACTCGAGTAACCGCAGGGGGGATCCTGGAGATTTTAAGCAAAGCGCTAGAAGTGGCACCGGGTTTATCCGCATGCACATATCTTGAAACAAGAGTCGGCTTTCGGCCGTATACCCCAGGTTTTTTACCAGTGATTGGGGCGTTGCCGCAATTTGAAGGAATCTATGTAGCCGATGGTTTAGGGGCATCAGGGTTAACGAGTGGACCTTATCTTGGTATGGAACTGGCAAAACATGTAATAGGAAGGCAAACAGAATTAGATCTGAGCAGCTATAATGTGGCCGGTGCACTTTTATAAGAGGGATAGAACAAGATAAGCACCCAAAATGGGTGCTAATTGCTCCGAGAATATGTTAATAAATAAAGCGCTTTCAAAAAACTACGTAATAATTCCTCTACGGAAAAGTTCGCCGATCGCATGGGAGCGATTCTGGACGCCGAGCTTTTTAATAGCCGTTTTCACATATTGTTTCACCGTTAATTCACTGATTTGCATTGAATCTGCCATTTCCTTTATGCTTTCCCCCCAAGCAATTCTTCTCATTACTTCTAGTTCCCGCTTACTTAAATTTTGCGGGTCCTCCACATTATCGAATTTCTCAAAAAGCTTTCCAACTTCTTTGCCATATAGGGTTAATGAGGAAAGCAGTTTTTCATCAATCGTAGCCTCTCTCACAAACTCATTGGAGCAAATATATCCAATAATAACCGACCGGTAACAAATAGGAACAACAACAAGTGAATTTACACTCGAAGAAGTTATGTATTTACTACTTGTTTGCTTCATATAGTCAATACCTGAACAATACTTCGCTTTCTTTTCTTTAATCGCTGAGTAAATGATCGGCAGGGAACGGATATCGTCCCGAACATCCCCAATATGGACCATACCACCAGATGTCAATGAAATAATTCCTTCACCTAGAAACCCTAACGGAGAAAATCTAAATAAATAAGCATTCGTAACGGGATAGAAGTCCATGAAAACATCGAGAATTTTATATAATCTTTCTTCATGGCATGTTGCTTCCTCTAAATTTTGTATTCTATGCTGTAAAGTATACTGAGATGTCATATTATCATCTCCTTTATAGGGATATAGCACGTCTAAAATTGGGAATATTCAAATTATACAAAAAATTGTAACCTTAAGATAGACTTTTAGGAAAATCTTTTTCTTCTAAAGTTATAAAATTCCCAATTAGGAAAGGAAGATGTTTTTTGGCCAATTTAGACCCGCAAGCAAAAGCTTATTTAGAAATGTTCAGCCAAATGCCATTAATTCAGTCATTAGACGCACAAACAGTAAGAGAAATGTTTGCATTAGCCCCTCCTGTAGAGGTAGAGCTGGTATCGCTTGCGAAGGTGGAGGACAGAATGATTCCTGTTGCCGATGGTGCTGAAATAAAGGTAAGAATTTATACACCTGAAGGGCAAGGGCCATTTCCTCTGTTTATCTATTACCATGGCGGCGGCTGGGTAATTGGGGATCTTGAGACGGCAGATCCAAGCTGCAGAATGATCGCTAATCGAACAGGAAGAGTAGTGGTTTCTGTTGATTATAGACTTTCACCTGAATATAAGTTCCCGATCCCTGTTGAGGATTCCTATGCTGCATTAAAGTGGGTAAGTGAAAATGCTGCGGCTATAAATGGAAACGCTTCCAATTTAGCGGTTGGCGGTGATAGTGCGGGAGGAAATCTATCTGCCGTCGTATCGTTAATCGCGAAGGAACAAAATGGACCGGACATTGCTGCCCAGGTACTCATTTATCCCGTAACAGCCCTGGGATATGACACTAAATCATATGAAGAGTTTCAACAAGGGTTTGGCCTTGATAGAGATTTAATGAAATGGTTTGGCAATTATTATATTAATAATGATGAGGAATCAAAGAATAAATATGTAGCGCCATTATTGGCAGAGGATTTAAGTAATCTACCGCCAGCTTACGTTATTACTGCAGAAAATGATGTTCTGAGAGATGAGGGTTTAGCTTATGCCGGGCGTCTTAAAGAAGCAGGGGTCAGGGTTGAAACGATTATCGAATCAGGTTTAGTTCATGGTTATTTTACAAATATGGCGGTATTTCCAGAACGGATAAAGGCATCAATTTCTAGATTCGCTAAGTTTTTAAGTGAGGTTGACCAAAAGGTCGGCAGGGTTTAACCATTATTTTAGAGGCGGGAGGTAGGAATATTGAAATCTACTAAACAATCAAATCAGTACGACGCTATTGTTATAGGGGCAGGTTTTTCAGGGTTGTATACCCTCCATCGTCTTCGGGAGGCTGGTTTCTCTGTCCGTGTTTTCGAGGCGGGAGAAGGTGTCGGGGGTACATGGTATTGGAATCGTTATCCCGGAGCACGCTGCGACTCGGAAAGCATCTATTATAATTATACTTTTTCAGAAGAACTCTATAAGGAATGGACCTGGACTTCTCGATATCCTGAGCAACCGGAGATACTAAGTTACCTAAATTTCGTGGCAACAAAGTTTGATCTACGTCGTGACATCCAGTTTAAGACTCGTGTTAGGGCTGCACATTATAATGAAGAGAATAATAAATGGCATGTCTATTTAAACGATGGAACGAGTGTATCAGCGAAGTACTTCATCACAGGAGTTGGCTGTCTTTCTGCTTCCAACGTACCAAACTTTAAAGGAATTAATCATTTCAAGGGCGAGTGGTACCACACTGGGCACTGGCCACACGAAAAGGTTGATTTCAAGGGAAAGCGGGTCGGGATTATTGGGACTGGTTCGACTGGCGTGCAAGCCATTCCAGTCATAGCGCAAGAGGCCGAGCACTTAACCGTTTTCCAACGAACCCCACAGTATTGCGCCCCGGCGAGAAATCATCCGTACGACCCGGAATATATCCGGCAGGCTAAAGAAAATTTCAGCGAGATTAAACGTCAAATGCGTGAATCCCAAGGTGGCCAGCCAGTGATACCACCAACTAAGTCAGCGCTGGAGGTTTCACCGGAGGAGCGCAAGCGGGTTTACGAAGAAGCGTGGGAGAAAGGTGGATTAGGACTTTTCACCGCCTATTATGACGTGACGATCAATGAAGCAGCTAATGAAACGGTTGCTGAATTTGTCCGCACCAAAATCCGTGAAATTGTAAAAGACCCTAAGGTGTCCCAAAATCTTTTACCAAGCTATTTTTATGGCACTAAACGGCCAATCATTGACACTAACTATTATGAAACGTATAACCGAGAAAACGTCACTTTGGTCGATGTGAAGAAGGCAGCTATTGAGGAGATCACTCCACAAGGGCTCCGGACCACTGAGGCGGAGTATGAACTGGACACGATTGTTTTTGCGACTGGATATGATGGCATGACGGGACCGTTGCTTAAGATCGATATTCGTGGTAAAGACGGGGTGTCATTGAAAGAGAAATGGGCAGGGGGAGCAGAGACCAGGACTTACCTGGGCATCGCCAACGCTGGCTTTCCAAACATGTTCATGATTACTGGTCCCGAAAGTCCTTCTGTACTTAGTAACATGCCTGTCTCGATTGAGCAGCATGTAGAATGGATTTCTGATTGTATCGAATATATGCGTGCACAAGGACTTGAAACAATTGAGGCGAATGTAGAGGCGGAAGAAGCTTGGAGTAAGCATTGCAGAGAAGTAGCTGAATCGACGCTCTTTACGAAAACGGACTCATGGTATACTGGTGCGAATATCCCGGGTAAGCCACGCGGATTCCTAATTTATTTAGGCGGAGTCGGCGCTTATCGCCAAAAGTGTACCGAAATTGCAGAAAATGGGTACGAAGGATTTGCATTAATGACATCTTCTAAGACAGTATCACTTTAATCGATTGTGCTAGAAAAATATAAACTTCAAAAAAAAGAGTCTTCGGACTCTTTTTTTCTGTCTTAAAAATAAGACGAGGCGAATTTAAGAATCATCTGATAAAGATTTTTTAGAAAATTCAAAGACATTTGAAATAATGGATTGATTAATTGAATCTGGAAATGTATAATTAACAACATACTAAATTATTCCTACCTGAATAGTATGGATTATGAGCTGATAGATTGGATGGATGCGTGTTTACCAGCTTAATAGAGAAGTTACATAAGGAGAGGTTATACATGGTTTGGACGTCTATTGCTTATATCATTGCTTTCTTCTTCGCCATGAATATTGGAGCAAGTGGGACGGCAGCATCGATGGGATCGGCCTATGGTGCAGACGCAATTAAGAGTAAACGCTTGGCAATGGTGTTAGTGGCCTTTGCAGCCTTCCTTGGGGCTGTACTTGGTGGTGGAGAAGTTGTAAAAACAATTGGTGAGGGAATTATTCCTTCCAATCTCCTAAGTATAAAATTAGTCGTCCTGATTCTTGCAGGAGCGACTTTAACCCTATTTATAGCAAATATATTAGGAATTCCCTTATCGACTAGTGAGGTTACTGTTGGATCGATTGTAGGAGCAGGGATTGCGTTTAAAAGTTTGTACATAAATAACCTAATGGTAATTGTTTTATTTTGGGTGTTAGTTCCAATTATCTCTTTTCTCATTACGTTTTTGCTTGGAAAAATCATTTCCAGGGCTGAGAAACGATGGGTTGCTTTGACGAAGAATGGGAAATGGAAAAAGTGGCTGGCCATATTACTTGTTGTGGGGGGCTGCTTAGAAGCTTTTTCGGCTGGGATGAATAATGTTGCAAACGCCGTTGGACCGCTAGTTGGTGCCGGGATGATTTCCACAACAAAAGGAATCTGGATTGGTGGTATATTCGTTTCAATCGGTGCCATTTTATTAGGGGGCAGGGTGCTTGAAACGAATGGGAAGAAAATTACCAGGTTGTCTTTACTGGAAGGAAGCGCGGTTTCCTTTACGGGAGGAACCCTCGTAATTGTGGCATCCCTGTTTGGTTTGCCAATTCCGCTGACCCAAGTTACAACCTGTGGAATTTTAGGTGTAGGTGCCTCACAAAAAGGGTTTGGTATTTGGCAAAAATCAGTAATTCAAAGAATTCTAAAAGTTTGGCTTATTTCTCCGTTAGCCTCACTTGTTATTTCTTATATTCTTATCAATCTCTTAGTTAAAATTAATATTTATAATATTATCATCATAGTTAGTACATTGATTGCAACAGTAGGAACGTTAAGCCTTTCAGCAACCATCCGCAAGGAAAACAGTACCATTCATGATGATGGTGGTGGGATATAATTTCTCGATTTTGAGCTTGTTTGGAACTCTGTTGAAAAAATATCAACAGAGTTTTTATATTTTAATATGAGTTCACAAGTAGTAAAATTATTTTGAGCAGGATTACATAGTAGAAATTAAAAAAAGGCAAAAAGTTTGCATCTTCAAAAGAAAGGATAGATTTTATGAGAGAGATAAAAAAGGTAACTATTATTGGTTTAGGGGCATTAGGAATTCTTTATGGACATCATTTATCAAAGAAAATGCCAAAAGCAGATTTACGTATCATTGCGGACCGGGAACGAATTAATAAATATGAAAAAGAACATCTCTATTGTAACGGGGAACATTGCAGTTTCACTTATCTGTCACCTGATGGACCAAGTGAGCCAGCTGATTTACTCATTTTTACGGTCAAATATAATGGATTAAAGGACGCCATTCAAGCTGTAAAGAACCATGTTGGTGAACAGACGATTATTTTATCCGCATTAAATGGGATTTCTAGCGAGAGTATCATTGGACAGGTTTATGGTGAAGAAAAGGTTCTATATTGTGTTGCCCAAGGAATGGATGCCGTTAAAGAGGGAAATCAACTCATATATGACCATATGGGAATCTTATGTTTTGGAGAACAAGAACCGGGCTTGATTTCTGATAAGGTAAAGAGTGTGGCGGAATTTTTTGATCAAGTCGAACTTCCCTATGAGATTGATACAGATATGGTGAAACGACAATGGGGGAAGTTTATGTTAAATGTGGGGGTCAATCAAACCGTAGCTGTTTATGAGAGCAATTATGGAGAGGTACAGCAGGAAGGGAAAGCTAGAGAGATGATGATTGGAGCGATGAGAGAGGTCATCGCGCTATCTGAAAAAGCAGGGGTCCATCTTACAGAAGCAGATCTAGACTATTGGTTAAGTATATTGGCCACCTTAAATCCAGACGGAAAACCCTCGATGGCTCAAGATGTCGAGGCCAGACGCCCTAGTGAAGTGGAATTATTTGCCGGAACAGTCTTACACTTAGCTCAGCAATACGGAATAGCAACACCTATAAATCAGGATCTTTATCACAGGATTCAATTGATAGAAAGTCAATATAAATAAAAAATAGTGCCTGACACCCAATGCGTCAAAAGTTAAAATCGGGGTGTCAGGCACTATTTTGTTACAAAAATGTGAACTCGGCAGTACCTATTTGTGATTTTTATAAGCAGGTATATGGAAGGTTTTATCATTGTTATCATAAAATAGATGTAAATGTAATTTTTATTCTCGAGAGAAATGTAGGGATCATGACGGTGCGCAAATGGACAGAAATAGGGAACTACAACTTGAGAAGAGGGTTGATGTTAATGTGGCCTTTTGACAGCAAGAAAAAGACGAATGAAATGGCAGGAAGGTCATGCTACTTTTCCGTGAAAGAGACCACAGACGGAACCGAGTTTAATGATTTCGTCCATAATCTGAAAGAAGTCCTTTGCAATACCACAAGGGAAATCGTCTTTTTATGCGTGGGTACCGATCGTTCAACAGGAGACTCACTAGGTCCCATCGTGGGGAAAATGCTAATAGAAAATAATCTCCCATACCCTGTATATGGAACTTTAGAAAAACCAGTTCACGCCTTAAATATCAAGAAGATTCTGAAAGAAATTAATCAAACACACAATGATCCGTTTATTTTGGGGATTGATGCTTGTTTGGGAGATGAGAGGCAAATTGGGTTTATCTTTTTCAAAGAAGGTTCATTGATTCCTGGCATCGCTGTCAATAAAAAGCTTCCTCATGTTGGTGAATACCATATGAAGGCAGTGGTTAATTACCTTGACGCGCTATCGCCGGCACAATCCTTAAATAATACCAGATTATTTACTGTCATGACGATCGCAGAAGTAATGACAAAGATGATTACGTCAGCTGTAGAAAGAGAAGCACCATCTTCCAAAAGACCAGTTGAAAACTTCCGTAGATAGGAAAGATTACTTTCTCCTATTTTTCTATTGGAAATTCTGACCAAAGAATTTGAAGTTTTTAAATAGTGTGAGTTATAATTGGTACAATGTATACCTGGAAAGAAGGAGAAATTGTGGGGAATAATTGGGCCGAGGAAGATCTGATATCTTTACGTGAGAGGGTCTTTATCCATATTAAAGACCTTATTTTAGAAGGTGAATTTAAAACCGGGGATCGTCTAGTGGAACGGGAACTTGCCGAACGATTAAATATTAGCAGAACGCCTATTCGTGAAGCATTATTTAGATTAGAATCGCAAGGGTTTGTAAAAACCGTTCCAAGAAAAGGTGTTATTGTCGCAGATATTTCTGAGAAGGAAATCATTGAAGTATTTACAATTCTTTCTTCGCTTGAGGTTTTGGCAGCCAAATTAGCTGTTCAGAAGCTGGACGATGAAACCAAAAGTAAATTTGTTGAGTACAGTAAAAAGGTGGAAGATTGTTTAAAGAATCAGAATGATACTGATTTCACTCCTTTGCATGGTGAATTAAATCACCTCTTATACAGTTCGGCGAAGAATGCAAAGCTGTATGAAATGCTGAGCGGTTTATCGGACTATATTCGCGCCTTTGCCAAGACAGGGTATAAAAACCCGGGCCGCGCTGTCCAATCGATGGAGGAGCACTTACGAATTATGGAAGCTATTATCAATCAAGAAATTGAAATGGCCGAGTATTTGACGAAGATTCATATTGAAAATTCTCGAAAAGCGTATATTGAGGCAGTCAAACTAGGAAAAAAAGAGAAGTAAGAAAAAAGAGAAACTCCATCCCAAGGTGGAGTTTCTCTTTTTCTGTTAACTAATCATTAAACGCCAATCACAACAGATGAAGTTAGGTTTTGCAATACTTTCGCAACACTCATGGCGACAATCGGGCTAGATTTAGGATTTTCCTTAAAAGGATTGTTTTGAATGGTGGTTTCCATTTGCCCGAAATAGCCCTTCGCTACAATGGTATGGGTATTCATTTGAATTGTTGGGTCTACATAAACTTGAACCTTTGTTTCCTCAAAACCGATTCCAGCGAGGCTTAACGCCGCCGATACATTCACATTTTGAGGGAATAATTTTGCAGCACTTCTAGCATTTCCCTCAAAGATACAAACAGGATCTGCAATCGTTGCTAAATCAACCTTTTCCTCAGCAATTGTCCCATACCAACTTTTTGGCGGTTTTCTCGTAATCAGTGTGATTTCATCTATTTCACCTAACACCCCTGCGGCGATACGATCTAAACCTGCGATGGCTCCTGATGGGATTATCATTTGTTTTTTGCAGTTCGCCGCAGCCGCCTGTAAGTTCTCATAAAAGTCTAAATCCGCTAAAACACCGACGGACAGGATGACTAAATGACTTCCAGAGGTGAGGGCTTTTTCCCCGTATAATTGAAGGGCATGATGACCGGCCGCCTCAATGATGATATCTAAATTTTGGGTAAAAAAAACATCTTCATTTGTAGTAACTGTACATTGCGCGGGTGAATGATCCAACGGACCAAGTGGGGTCCTTACCAAAATGGATTGAAGGACGACATCTCCGGCTTGTCCTGACACGATTAATTTGCTAATACTCTTTCCCAACGTTCCATAGCCAATGATACCAGCTCTAAGCATCTTCATTCTCCTCTTGATTAAATTTTTTAGGATCCTATTAACTAGCTAT
Source organism: Bacillus sp. MM2020_1 (assembly GCA_011250595.1). Classification (GTDB taxonomy): domain Bacteria; phylum Bacillota; class Bacilli; order Bacillales; family Cytobacillaceae; genus Neobacillus. Next base: position 33,559 of record JAANMP010000032.1, read on the forward strand.
CAATCTATGTATATAAAATATTTTGTATATGGTATACCATTAATTTTCTACATTTTAGCCGATTCGTCCAACAAAAGCAATAGTGATAACTTGAATATCAAAAAACTTCAAAATTTTCAAAATAGTTTGCAATGATAATAGAATCATGGTATATTATTTTCAACCTTAGAGTAAACAAGGTGTACATAGTGAAAAGAAGGGGTGATTTTAATATTCCTAAAATTCAAACTACATAAAACTCAGAAAAAAATCTGAAAGCGCATTCAACTGTAGTTTTGTAGACTGATTGCTTTAGGAGAGTAGAAAAATAGCTGGTAATGGAGGTTTCATTAAATTTAGTATTCAGTTGTACTCAGTAATTCCGCCGTATTTTTTTTAATACCATGGTATACAATCTACAGTATGCAAAATATAATCTTCTTAATTTTATAATGAATATTGCCATTGTTTATCAATTTAGGAATTAAGAAAAGAACATCTGAAGTAGAGGATTTACACCATGAATAAATCATTTTCTAATGATTATTCCTCTCCCACGATCTTTTCCCATATGTAAAGGAAATCTTTCGCTACAATCGTTTTAAACTATTTTAAAACACGGAGGGGAAATATGGAATTAACAGCAGCTCATTGGGTATATCTAGTTGTCACTATAGCCGTTATTATTATCATGTTATTTAGAAAAGGTGTCGTATTACCACTTATTGTGGGAACCTTTATTGTGGCAGCCGTTTATAAAGGGAGCGTAATCGGAGGTTTCCAAGCCGTCTTTAATGCAAACCTCGTTGCTGCTAAGGAGCTATTTAGTATCTTCCTAATCATTTCCATCATGATTGGTCTTCTTAATTCCTTGAAAGATCTTGGTGCCGATAAAAGGATGGTCGTGCCAATCAAAAAAATAATGGTAAACGGACACGTTTCTTACTTAGTGTTAATGGTCACGACATTTGTGATTTCGCTCTTCTTCTGGCCAACCCCAGCTGTTCCATTAATTTGTGCATTATTAGTACCTGCTGCAGTAAGTGCAGGATTGCCGGTCATGACCTCAGCAATGGTTATTGTTATTGCAGGACAAGGTATGGCGCTTTCATCAGACTATATTATGCAAGTAGCCCCAATGTTAAGTGCAAAAGCCGCTGGAATTGATAAATCCTTAGTTTCAGATAAAGCCTTCATTCTTTCTCTTATTACGGGAATAACTTCACTTGTGATTGTGTATGCCACACATCGAAAAGCAATTACGAAAAGATCTGTTAATGAGATTAACAATGAAAAAGTATTCTTCCAGGTTAGCGAAGAACTTGCTGCTACAGTAGAAGAAACTGCCGATGTTATCAAGGTAAAAGAAAAATGGGGAAAAATCTTTGCGATTATTGTACCTTTAGCGATGCTAGGTGTAATGATTTTTATGGTTCAATCCAAAATTGGCGGTGGATCTGGATTTGAGGGTGGCGACGGCGCAGCTTTTATTGGTGGAGTTGCTACGATTCTCTTAGTTTTGGCGACAATTGCTTTTAACCGAATTCATGCACTCGATAAAATTAGTGAGCATATTACGGAAGGTTTTGTATTCGCTTTTAGAGCTATGGCTCCCGTCATACCGATTGCTGGTTACTTCTTTATGGGAAGCGGTGACTTTTCAGCTTCAATCCTCTCGTTAGGTGAAGATGCAGCAAAACCAGGATTCCTATTTGATTTAATCCAAGCAGGTCAAAATTATATTCCACATAGCCCATTTATTGCAGCATTTAGTATCTTAATCGTTGGAATCATTACCGGGTTAGATGGCTCCGGGTTTGCAGGACTTCCGTTAACCGGTGCTTTGTCTGGAGCAATTGGACCTGGAAGTCACATCGATCCTTCTGTTCTTGCAGCTATTGGACAAATGGGTGCAGTTTGGAGCGGCGGAGGGACATTAATTGCATGGTCATCGCTTGTTGCTGTTGCAGGCTTCTTACAAATATCACCGTTAGATCTGGCCCGGAAGAACTTTTTCCCAGTTATAACAGGACTTTTCCTTGCAACTCTCTTGGCAGTTTTCATATGGTAAAGTAACAGGTAATTTTTATTTTAACTATTAAGTATACTAGAATAAAAAATTAGGGGTCGCTATTAAATAGGCTATTCCAAAAGTCAGCAGCGAACTGATTTTTGGGATAGCCTTATTATTTGTAGTTTAAAACCGAAAACATGGGTTCATTTGATTAGGAAGAAGTCATAATCTGAAATGAAGAGAGGGGATACAAGATGAACAAAAGGATCGGTTTAGCAGGAATAGGTAAATTAGGGAAGGCGTTGATGACGCATTGGGCTAAAAAGGGAATCGCAATCGGGGTTTACCACCCAGTCCAAACAAAAGCCGAGCATTTTCTGGAATCCTTCCCAAATGGCTTTCTGTTAACAGAAAATGAATTAAGAAATGTCGATGTATTTATTTTACCACTACCAGCAATGGAGGTTGTACCATTTATCTCAACATTCATACTCCAGAACCAAACGCAGCATTCACCGACTATCATTAATATGGCAACCAACATTCCCACCGAAGATCTAAAAAGTAAGTTTCCAAAGTTAAATATTCACGGTGTGAAGTATATGGGGCATTGGAAAGATTTATTGGAACATGGAAATGGTCTATTTATTTCTGAATCTGCCTTACCTTCAAATATTAAAGAGCTTTTTGAAGTGCTTGGCAATGTTAAGATAGATAGTGAAAGTTATTTAACCGAAGTAAATAAATTAGCAACCTATTTTGCTTTAAAAACAGCAATAGCCATAGAGACTGAATTTGCGGCAAGAGGTTTATCACCAGAATACTTAAAAAGAGCGCTAACCTCGCTAGCGCCTGAAGTAATCCGTTCGTATAGTGAGGGGAGCCTTGGGCATTTTGCAAAGGAAATTGTCAAAGAGATCCAAGCAGAGAATCCTAGCGATGATCTTACAAGCTATTAAATTACAAAGGTGTCAATCCAATGATTGACACCTTTTGTTATGAGCGGCTTCGTTAAGCTAAAAACAATTGTAAAATAAATAGATAGACCATGACACAGCCGATATAAATGCTGGCGAACGAAAGGTTCCAGTTTGATACTTTATAGGAACTTTCCTTGACGATGTTTGACATCAGTCCTAACGTTGCATTATATGGGCCTACCAGGAAGGCTGAAACCGCTCCGGCTAACATCGCTACTGTTAGAATATGTGGTGATATCCCAACAACCTCCGGATTCAACCCTTCTGTCATTAGAGCTAATGATACGGCAGGATGCAGTCCTAAAAAGGCAAAAGCCAACGGAATCAATGGCATTAATATTAAAAAAATCTCAATACCAGCGAAACTAATAAACTTATTAACCCAGGCATCCAGCCACACATTCGTATGGGAAACGTTAATCGTTGAGATGAAGAAACCTGTCGATAAAAAAATGAAGAATTGATCCTTCATACTTACAGAGAAGGTTTGAAAATGCTTGACCAAGTGGGCACCGAACTCTTTACCCTGTTTTAATATCAATGACCATGAAAACGAAAATGGAATAACCAGCAAAGATACTAAAATTAAAAATGGATAAGGGAACTTTGTTTCTACTAAAGAAATAATCACATTAAAAATGATGATTGCCAGGAAAATTTGGAAGACTCTACTGGAACGGTTTTTCTGACCGGTTAATTCGATTGTGGCAGCCATTTCGTGGGCAGATAGATCCTTTTTGTTATGGATCATGACATTTGCCTTTCGAGAACCAATATACCAATCCACCCCCATACCCACGATGCTTAAAGGAATCACATAGGGTAGAATCGAAACCCAGCTTACCCCTGTCATCGTGATGACAATCCCAACAATCGGTGTAACAGGTGCCCAAAGGAGAGGCATGGCAAAACCACGCGTAATCGCCCTGCTCATAAACCGTTCTTTATTTTCAACGGGAATGACATCTAAAGCAGGTCTAATGGAGTAGTAGGTCATTGGTAATGTGGCAAGATTCATAAAAATACTAAAAAAATACGAAATGCCAGACGTGATCATATAAAGTTGACCAGAGGTTTTTACCCTTTTTTGAATGAGGGCTTGTATACCCCCGCTATAATTGCCTAATTTGATTGGAATCCCTAAAATTGGAATCAACGTAAACATGGTAAGCAAGTCCAGCATGGGTCCGAAAGAAAGGATGTATTGATGCCAGGAGGCCCCGCTTGTCCAAAGTAATAATACTCCAAGCAGCAAAAAGGTACCCCCTAAAACTTGAACAAATCGCTTCGCTTGAAATATGGTAAAAAGGACAATGGCAAGACTTAAACAGGAGATGATGACCCCTAGATGAAGGACGGGAAAAAGCACATTTACTAAATACAATAATATCACGAAGAAAAACATATATCTTAGCATATCCACCACCCTAACATGTTAAGTTGTATACCAAAACAATAATTAATGGTCTAAATGGACACAAATAAGCCGTAATTAACTATTTTTTTGGTATTTGGTATACAAAATTCTTGTTTTATTGTTAATCCCATTATACAATTACAGTATCAAATAACTCATTAAATAGGGGGAACTTAAATGTTTAACTTTCTATTTGGATCTAAAAGTGCTAAAGAAAAAGCTGAGAGAAAATTAGCATCACTAAGAAAAACACTGAAGTTTTAGTTTTCTATTACAACCACCACTACCAAGTGGTGGTTTTTTATTATTTTAAAGAATAAAATCCGGAGAGAAAGCGGTATCTCTCCGGATTTTAGCTGTATGGAAGCAATCATTTGGCGCGCTGCTAACTTAAACTGCCAGTTCAGTTGATTTAACTAGTTTGGAGTTAACGGAATCTTCACTGTTACCGGACGCCTTGACAATTTCAGCTAATTCATCGCGGGCAGCTTCGATCGTATCAAACTTTTCAAAAAACTTCACTGCAATTTGATTAACATATTCTTTTCCTTCATAGTTTTCGAATAATTGAATTTTAATTGTTTCATCAAGAACTTCGGCAATGGTGTACTTTGCTTTTAAACTGTCAAAGAAATAGAAATGGTAGGTTTCAATCGGTTTTAAACCATCATTTTCAAGAATCGTTTGAAAAGTATCTTTATTCGTTAAGACAATATATTTCCCCATGTAGAACACTCCTTTAGAATATTGTATACCAAACTACTTAAGTGTATTTTATATCATGACGTAAGAATGTTCAAGGATATATTCTAAATATTTAAATTATTGTTACAACTATTGGTAGTTTAGTTGATTTATATGAAAAATTTCAATCCAACTAAAAATTCTAGTTTGCTTCTCTACCTAAAAGATTGTATACTTCAGAAAAGTATCAAAATTTTTCGAATAAACAGAAAGGGGAAATCAATATGCCAAAAGTAATCCTTCATGTTGATGGAACGACAATTGAACAAGAGGTAAAAGATAATGCCAATTTAGTAGTATTAGCAGGTACCCGTCAACTACCAAAATTAAAATATGGCTGCGGCATGGGACGATGTACAAAATGTACATGTATCGTTGTAAATGGAGCTGAGTCATTATCGCCACCGAATTGGAAAGAAGAAAAAATGCTTGGAGATAAAGTTAATGAGGGGTACCGCTTAACATGCCAATTAACGATAAAAGAGGATATTGAAATCTCTCAAGAAAATATTTCAATCCAAGCCCCGAAGAAGCAATCAGCTATTCAATCCTAAAAGAAGATTCTATTCAATGTTTTGTGGTATACAAAATACAAAGGTGTTAAGAGGTGAGATGGAATGGAATGTTATGATTTAACCACTATGACCTGGAAAGAAGTAGAAGAGTCACTCAAAACTGTTCAACTTGCTATCATTCCGATTGGAGCTCATGAACAACATGGTCCCCACATGGTGGAAAGCTGTGATGCGGTCTTAGCTGAAAAAATGGCCCAAAAGTTAGGGCAACGGATGTTTCCATATGCAATGGTAGCACCAACTGTTAATATGGGTGTTTCCCAACACCATCTGAATTTTCCGGGGACAATTTCTTTGCAGCCCACAACGTTAATTGCCATATTAAAGGATGTCATTTCATCCTTGAAACATCATGGAATTGGAAAATTTTTATTATTAAATTCACATGGTGGTAACCAATCGACACTAAATGTGGCCTCAATGATGTTAACCAACGAATTAGACGTAGAAATATACTATGCTAAAACAACAGCCTCTGCCAAGACGGCGATAAAGGAAAATGTTACTTCACCATTATTTGGGCATAGCTGTGAACGGGAAGTTTCCGAAGCACTATATTTAGCGCCTGAGCTTGTCCGGCTTGAAAACCTTGAAAAAGGAGATATTCAAGAAGAGGGAAGATGGAAGCAGCTTCGTCCCGGTAAAGCAATCCAAGGATTTTATTATTATGAAGAAATGACAAAAAACGGCAATATCGGGGATGGAACCAAAGCTAGCTGGGAAATCGGCCAGCAGATCGTTGAGGAAGCATTGGATAATCTATCGAATGAACTCTCTAAATTATTAGATTTGAAAGTAGATGTGCATCAAAAAATTTAGTAGTTAAAAGAAAACGATTACAATCTTTAAAAAATTCTATAAATTCTATTTACAAATAAACAATATATTGGTAGTATAAACGTAAGGTATACCAAATCGATAAATTCACCAAATAAAAGAAGGTTGGAATGAGAAGTTGACCATTATCTTTTTATTTTTAATCTAATTTGGTATACAAAATATCAAATACCAATTTAAGATTGGGTACCTACATAAAATTAGAGGAGGAATTTCAGTTGACAGAATTATTATCTAAAGATGAATTTCGCAAACAATTAGAAGAAGCAATTAAAGGTAACCATAGCCAGAAGGCTCCATTTACAGTAGCATGGGCTGAAGGAAAACTTGGAAGAAAGCACTTTTCTAGATGGGCTGAAAATCACTACCATTATGTAGGACCATTCGCAGATTACCTAGCGTATATTTACCACAACACTCCATCAGATCCAAAGTTTGCATCTGCAAAAGATTTCACTCTTCAAAATATGTATGAAGAAGAAATCGCTGCAGACCGTCACACTGATTTATTAATTCGCTTTGCAGAAGCATGTGGTACAACTGCAGAAAGAATTATCGACCCTAACAATATGGCTCCAACGACTTTAGGTCTTCAAAGCTGGTGTTTCGCAGTAGCTGCGCGTGAGAATTTCGTCGTAGCAACCGCAGCTCTAGTTGTAGGCTTAGAATCACAAGTACCTGACATTTACCGTAAACAAACTCCTGCTCTTCGTGAACAGTATGGATTTACGGATGAAGAAATTGAATTCTTCGACTTACACATCGTTTCAGATGAAATTCATGGTGAGCGCGGTTACAAAATCGTTCTTGACCACGCGGATACACCTGAGTTACAACAACGTTGCTTAGAAGTCGTTCGTACAGGAGCAAAAATGCGCCGTATGTACATGGATGGTCTTTGGAGAGAATACTGTGAGCAAGATTTAGGTGCTTTAGTAGAAACGAAGTAATAAGAAAATTTTACCGGCCGTCCTATTAATCTTGTAATTTAAAGGTTTAAGTGACGGCCCTTTTTTTATAAAAAACAGGGAACTTAATAAATGAAAAAAGGTGATAGTAGTGATTACAACAAAAGTAGAAACATTTAATAATTATATTAATGGAGAATGGCAGGAGTCGGTGAGCAAGAAGACGTTTTTTAGTGTGAACCCTGCAAATACTGAAGATATAGTTGGGGAATTTCAGGCTTCGAATGAACAGGATGTAAAAACTGCAATAGAAGCGGCCAAAAATGCTTTTCCTAGTTGGTCGCAAACTGCCCCTTCCAAGCGTGCGGCCATCATAAATCAAGCCGCTAGTATATTAGAACAAAATGTGGCCGCCTTGGCCGAAGAGTTAACAAGGGAAGAAGGCAAGCATGTTGATGATGCTAAGAATGAAGTCATCCGTTCAGCGCAAACGCTCCGCTATTATGCTGTAGAAGGACAAAGCTTTACGGGGGAAACCTTTCCAAATGATGATGCAAACATGAAAGTTTCAACGGAAAGAGAAGCGCTTGGAGTAGTAAGTGTCATCACTCCTTGGAACTTTCCACTTTCGATTCCTGCCCGAAAAATAGCTCCCGCTTTAATTACGGGGAATACGGTTGTATTTAAACCATCCTCAGATACTCCACTGATTGCATTCCGCCTTGTCGAAGCATTAGCTAAGGCAGGAATTCCTAAAGGTGTGATTAACTTTGTAACGGGCAAAGCTTCAGACGTGGGTGATCTATTGGTAACCCATTCTGCAGTTAGGGCCGTCACATTTACAGGTTCAACCGCAGCCGGAGAAGATATTCATAGCAAGGCCTCTTTTACAACGCGCACTCAAATGGAGCTTGGCGGGAAAAATCCGTTAATTGTCATGGATGATGCGGACCTTGATCTTGCAGCTACTTTGACAATAAATGGAGCCTATTCCTTAACAGGGCAAGCATGTACCGGAACAAGTCGGGTCATTGTTTTAAAAGAAGTGAAAGAGGAGTTTATTCAAAAGTTAGTACAAAAAACTAGTGCGTTAAAGATTGGAAATGGCTTCGAAGCAGGAGTAAAAATTGGCCCGCTTGCTAACGAAAAACAACTGAAAATTGTCTTGAAGTATATTGAATTTGGTAAAGAAGATGGGGCAGATTTAGTTTACGGCGGGGAGCAAATCCTTACCGGAGAATTCGAAAAAGGATACTATGTTGAGCCTGCAATTTTCACCAATGTAAAACCGGATTCGCGAATTGCGAAAGAAGAAATCTTTGGACCTGTAGTGGCTGTGATTGAAGTAGATACATATGAAGAAGCCATTGCTGTTGCTAATGATGTTGAGTATGGTTTGTCTGCATCAATTGTTACCAATAATCTCAAAATCGCTAACCAATTTACAAAAGATATCCAAGCCGGGACGGTTAAGGTTAACCGTACGACGACTGGAAACCTAATGAATGCGCCATTTGGCGGCCTGAAAAAATCAAGTACTTCCACTTTCCGTGAATCCGGAAGAGTGGGTCTAGAGTTCTTTACCCAATTAAAAACTGTCTATATGGGCTATTAAAATAATACATTATCTAAAGGAGAACAAAAATGAAATCTGTGTTGAAATTAGAACTAGAAGAAGCGAAGTTAATGATTGAGGCAGCAAAGAAAAAATCGGAAGAGATCAATGTTTTAGAAACCATCGCTATTGTCGATGATGGAGGCAACCTGCTTGCGCTTGAACGTATGAATGGCGCACGCATCACTGGACCGGAAATATCGATTGCGAAAGCATACACAGCTGCCGGCCATAAACGCTCAACGCATTTATTTAGCAAAGAGCCTAATGGACCTGCACTTCCCGGAAATGAAGCCTTTGGAATTCAACAAATGCTTCCTGGTAAATTCGCCATTTTTGTTGGTGGTTTTCCAATTGTTGTCGATGGTGAAGTCGTAGGTGGAATTGGCGTGAGCGGCGGGAACGGCGAGCAAGACACTGCCGTGGGAACAGCTGCCTTGAAAGCATTGCAAAGCTATGTAGAAAGTGCCGGGCATGAAGTAATCACTGTAGCTGATATAAAAAAATAATAAAAGCAGGACCTCATTCAACGCATTTTTTAGCAGAATGAGGTCTATCTTAATCTCAGGTTCTATAAAAATTAGTGTTAGAATGTTATATTGGTATAAAAAGGGGGAGAGTCAACTGAAAGCATATATGGAGCTAGCTATTGGATTTGCTCGGACCGGAGTGACGGGCTATGGCGGCGGACCCTCGACAATACCGTTGATTGAGTTTGAAGCTGTCAAAAAATACAAATGGATGAATGAGGATGAATTTGTAGAAATACTGGCATTAGCTAATACTTTGCCAGGGCCGATTGCAACCAAAATGGCGGCGTATATTGGTTATAAAGTGAAGGGGTATTTAGGGGCGACCGTAGCTATTCTGACTCACATTCTACCATCTATTATTGCGATGATCGCATTATTGGGCGTGCTTTACAAATTTAAGGAATCACCGATTGTCAGTGGAATGGTTCAAGGGGTTACGCCTGTCATTGGTTTTATGCTCTTGGAGATGGCCTACCGTTTCTTCCAAAATGGCCGTAAAGGTTTAGGGTTACCAATCATGCTCTCATTGTCGGTCGTTTCATTAATATTTGTCCAGTTCCTTGGATTGCATCCCGGAATTCTAATTGGGGTCTTTCTTATTACTGCCTTTTTTATAGCAGACCGAAAAGAAAAGGCTGCTGCAGCTGCGGCACTCCTTCATAGAAAGGAAAAAAGTTCATGATCTATTTGCATATCTTTTGGGCGTTTTTTATTGCTAATTTATTAGGTTATGGCGGCGGGCCTGCAACCATTCCATTAATTCAAAATGAAGTGGTCAACAATTATCACTGGATGAGTTTATCCGAGTTTGGAGATGTATTAGCGATTGGAAATGCCTTACCCGGACCGATTGCTACTAAAATGGGAGGCTATATTGGATATGAAGTCGGTGGGATTCTAGGTTCAATTATCGCACTTATTGCTACAATTCTTCCTTCCGCACTCGCAGTCATTATATTATTTAAATTTGTGAATCTATTTAAAGGGTCACCCAAAGTATCGCTTATGACCAAGTCAGTACAGCCGATTATTGCTATTTTACTTGCTGTAATGGCGTATCAATTCTTTTTAACTGCTTATGAAAATAGTGGTATTTTTCACCTGCTGCTATTGGCAGTGGTCAGCTATTTTACATTAAGTAAAATAAAAATGCATCCTTCTCTAGCCATTGTTTGTGCATTAATCTACGGTGGTGTATTTCTCTCGTAACCTGGGATTTTGGAAAAAACTTTAAAAATGAGCGGGTGGAGTTTATGGATATAAGATGGGAGGAAAACAATCTTTTATCGATTCGAGAGCATGCCTATAAATACCTTAAGGAAATGATACTCGAGGGCGAACTAAAAGCAGGTGATCGGTTAATTGAAAGAGAGCTTGCAGGGAAATTAGGCATTAGTCGGACTCCGATTCGGGAGGCGTTGTTCCGGCTGGAATCTCAAGGCTTTGTTAAAACAGTACCAAGAAAAGGTGTCGTCGTCAGTAATATTTCTGAAAATGAAGTCATCGAGGTATTTACAATTCTTGCCTCTTTAGAAGTTTTAGCTGTTAAATTAGCAGCAAGGCGAATGGATAGAGAAACACAGCTAGAATTGGATCAAAAGATCGAAGAACTAATCGAGTTCAAAGATCAAGCGGAAGAAAACTTTAATTTTGAACATATTCAAATGAATCGTTTGATTAATAAAGCATCGAAAAGTCCTAAATTATTAGAGATTCTCTCTGGTCTGATTGACTATATACATATGTCAGCAAATATGGGCTATGAGACACCAGGAAGAAGAAAAGAATCGTTAAGGGAACATATTGATATCATGACAGCCTTGCGCGATAAGGAAGCGGAAATGGCGGAGTATTTAATGAGGATTCATATTGAAAACTCGAAAAAGGCTTATATCACTTATATAAAGAGTTTAAAAGAAAAGCTCAATAAAAAGGAAAAATTGATGTCCACTTGATCCATTCCTATTTATGATCTTGGAGTGAACGAACATCTATATTAATGACCACACCGTCTCCTCGATGTGGTCTTATCTTTATCTTTATCAGAAAAATATAAATATTTAAAATTTAATATTGTTTGAAAATTGTAAATATGGTATATTGTATACCAAGAAGATAAATAAAAGGGAGGATACGAGGCATGCCAAAAATAAATTTCATTAACAGTAATAAACAATTAGAGGTGCCAGAGGATGCAAATATTTTAAGGATGTCCCTTCGTTACGATGGAGAACTCCCAAACCGATGCGGCGGGGGAATTTGTGGCAGCTGCGTATTTAAAGCGGAGGAAGGTGCTGAATTCCTCGATAAAGTCAAGGTGCAGGAAAGAAGAAAATTAGGTGAAGAATGGCTAAATAAAGGGTACCGCCTTGGCTGTCAAACATTTGTGACGAACGGAGATATCTCGATTTCTTGGGATGATGAAGTTACAGAAGTAGTCAAAAAAAGAAAGCCTGATAAACTTCAGAGAGAAGTCTCAACTATTAAATAAGAAGTAAAAAAATATGAATTCGGGGTGAGATCATGTGGGCCTGTGACAGACATATGAAAGAAATATTAACCTTCTTAGAAACTCCCCATATTAGTAAAGCTTCCTATCAGATTAAATGTTCACTTTGCGATAACCATGCACTTGCAAAAATCTATTATACGCATAAACCCTTACATTTGAAGAAGAACAAAAAACTTCGTTCGCTGGCTTAGCTTGTTAGGCAACCTACACCTAGATTTATTGTTAAAAAGTAGTAGGATCTGACACTGAAATAAACATGTACAAAAAAGCGATGAGTTTTCTGCTCATCGCTTTTTTGTGTAATAAATGCTATTCAAGTTTACTCCTTCGCAAAAAAGTTTTCTGTATAGTAGGGCTGTGATTTATTATTAAAAGCTACACCTACCCCTAAAAACTCGTAATCCTCTCGCAAAATATTTTCTCGATGTCCGAGGGAGTTCATTAATCCTTCATGGGCGAATATGCTGCTAAACTGACCATAGGCGAGATTTTCACCGGCTAAGTAAAAGCTGATATCATCCTCTTTCATTCGGTCAAACGGTGATTCTCCCTTAAGATTCGTGTGATCAAAGTAATTATTGACCGCCATATCGGTGCTATGTTTTCGAGCTGTTCCTCGGACATGTTCATCCCATGTTAGAATTGGAAGCTGATGCTGGACTCGAGCAGCATTAGTCAAATCGAATAATTGGTATTCAAAACCTTCCTTTAAGGCGGAATTGGCCTTAGTATAAAAATCTGTTTTCTTTTCTTCAAAGTCTTTACGGATTAATTGCATCGCTGTTACCGTATTATCCTCATGTTTGTCATAAAAGATTGTTACATATGTTCCTTTAAGTAAGAACATATCATAGTCACTATTTTCCTGTAATTGATAAACGGTTAACCCTTTTTGAATTTTCGTTAGAGGTTCCCCAAGTTTTGAACGAACATCTTTCTTTGTACTGCCCATTTTGATTCCATTCGTTGAAGCAATTAAATCTTGGTTTGTGTATAATCCTGCTGCCTTGTTAGTTTTATCATACATGACCATAAAAAAATCATGGTAATCTTCGTGATAGGTGTACCACTTTGTCCCATATTCATTTAGAGAAGACCGGTTTGCCTTGCCTATATTATGATCAATATCTTCTTTTAGATTACCAAGTTCAATATTATTGATTGAAAAAACTTGGTCCGTCGGGGGAGTTAACTCTACTTTTTCGACTTCATTCGGCTGTTGCGGCTCTTGTTTCGTGAAAGGAAGCTCATTTACCTGAAAACCAAGCTGATCCGCTAATTGTTGAATTTTTTCATAAAAACTAGTAAGCGTGTCTGATAAGGCAGTGTTATCTTTGCCACTTATTTCAGATTGAACCGAATCAATCGTCTTTTTGATATCTGTATTTTCCAACTGTTTATCAACAACAGGTAATGAAAATTTAAATAATAGTAAAAACGAGATGATCGCTAGTAATCGAACCATGAAATTTCCTCCATTCTTATTAGAATTCTAACCAAATTAAATAAAATGTATAAGTAATATGCTTAGGGGGAATATAGAAAGCAGAATGGCTCCAATACAAATGTTAAAAACAGTACTCCAAAGAACAGCATAAAAGGCACTATCACAATAGGATAGTACCTTTAACGTTTCCATCATAGGTAATTGAATGTGGTAAAAGTTTCATGCTTTATCATGTCTATTTATTCAACATTTCAGAAGTATCGCTGACTCTATATATTTTCCGGGGACGTCCCTTAGAGGAAGGTGCCTCATCACCAATAATTTCCGCTATTCCTTCTTCCACTAAACCAGTTAGAATGCGCCGAGCATTTCTTGGTGTCATTTTCAGCCATTCTGCTACGTGGGTTGCTGTAATTGAACCATTACCCATTCTTTTCTGAACTGATAAAATTTTATTAAAAGTTGTAATGGTAATGCCGCTTTTTTTTAGTTTTTCACTTATTTCCTTATTTTCTGTGCGATATTGAAAGGCGATGGCTTCTTGTTCTTTTAATGGGCCTTCAATCGTGCCGTTATTATCTACCAGGAAAGCACAAAATGAATCATAATTTTGGGCATGGTTTAGTGCTAGCCGAGCATTTTCTTCTGCTGTAAGGGCAGTATCTCCGTAACCAATTCCAATATTGGAAGGTAAATCCGCAAGTAATGCTAATTTTTCCAACAGAGAAGCAATTGAATTTTCTGTTTCTTCCAACGAACCCCTTGTTGAAAATATAACAAATACTCCTGTACCGATCGTAACAAACGAACCGGATATCGATTCTGCGAAGCTTAAAATAGCTGACTGAATCTCTAAATTTAAGCGATGAAGGTCGTAGGACACCATATTATGGTTTTCCTTTTTCTCCATCCCTTGTACTTTCACGAGGATAGCAGCAATTTGTGATTGTTTAAAATGCATCGTTTCCCATTGCTGGATAGCTGTAGAAAAGGTCTCGCGTATGTTGGTTCTTGTTGGTGCAACCCAATAGGCAGTAATGTTTTGCAAACAAAGCTGATCATAAATGGAACGAAGACTTGTTATACAAATATCTACTTTTTCATCTTGAATGTTTTTTTGATGATAGGCTAGAAGTTTTTCAAGTGGAATATCATTTGTATATTCTTGAACATAAACCTGTTTACTAGGTATACCAAGGTCGCGGTATGTTTCAAAAACATCACGTTCAGTTAGTGTGTCAATGCTAATTCGTTCTAAACTTCTTTTATCATTGTATCCAATGTCAACTAAGGTTTTGGTTAAACTGGCACCATCTAACTGAAGTAGGAAAAATGGCTGTTTGACGGCGCTTTTTTGAAAAGGATTAAAAAGGGCAGGTCCGGCCAGAATCCATAGGTCAACTGCATGTTGATTTTTTTGCACGATACTAGTGGCTTCTTCAGGGTTCTGATAGATAAATGGTACTGATTGTAGCCAATCATTGAATTCAGTTGCTATTTCAGAAATAAGATGGACAGAGTCCATTGGTCCAATGATTCCGGCTCTTGGTTTCAAAAAGCTTCCCTCCCAAAAAGATTTTGTTATTTAATTATAACAATAATGGAAATCTTTCGTCATAAATTTTCTCTAGTTGAAATATTTTACATTTTAATATTACCATTCCTATGTTGATTATAGTGAATTTTTAGAAAATTATGTTGACACGAGTATTCACTGTCTGTATAGTTTTAATTAAGGAACACATAAAGAAAAATTCCGTAAATTAAATGAGTAGGAGTGGTATTAATGAATAAATCCAGGGAGAAGGAGAACCAGGATTTAGTTCCATTGGTTAGCCAAGAGCAATTCAAACAGGTCATTGGTCATTTTGCCAGCGGAGTTTCGATTATTACAGTTAGAAATAATGGAGTCGATTTTGGAATCACGGCAAGTGCCGTTTGTTCCGTTTCTGTTGACCCACCCATGCTCCTAGTTTGCATCAATAAAAATACAGGAACATGTCATGCTATCTCAGCAGCCGAATCCTTTACGGTAAATATAGTTAATGATACGCAAAAAGAGTTAGCATTAAGATTTGCCAGAGCCAATACGGATAAATTTGCTGGAGTTGATTTTTCTTATGGTGAGTTAGGTAACCCTGTTTTAAGCCAAACACTTGCTACGCTCGAATGCCGGGTTGTCGAAGAAGTAGCAGGGGGCACACATTCCGTCTTTTTGAGCGAGGTACTGAAGGCCAATGGAGCAGACGGTGATCCTTTGGTTTACTATCGTGGGAAATTTGGAAAATTTGAGGAAGTATAAAAAATCATCAAGAATATTTTTTTAAATGATTTGTAAGCACTGAAATTATAGGGGGTAGTGGAATGGCATTAATGACAGGGAAACAATATCGAGAGTCACTGAATGATGGGCGAGAGATTTATATTGATGGGGAAAAGGTAAGGAATGTAGCCGAACATCCATCCTTTAAGCCAATCATTGATGTAAAAGCAAGAATGTATGATATGGCGCATGAAGCAAAATATGCTGATACATTAACAACAAAACTGTCTGACGGTGAAATTGTTTCACGTGCTTATAAAATGCCAGAGACAAAAGATGATTTGACTGCGATTCGCAAACATGTCGAGACGGTTCTTGACGATCTTGGCGGGGTTGTTTATCGCGTTGGCGATGAAACAATCGGTGAAATGTGGTCCCTTTATGATGCTCAAGATAAATTAAATGAAATCGATCCGACCTACGCGAAAAATATTAAGTACCATATTGATCGTGTTGCCCGAGAAGACTTGTTCCATGTCTCGGCGAACACGGATCCAAAAGGTGATCGAAGCAAATTGTTCAGCGGTAAAGATGGAGGAACCTTGCTTCATGTGGTCGAGGAAAATGACCGGGGAATCGTCGTAAAAGGGGCAAAGTTTGAAACAGCTGCTGCTTATGCACATCAAGCATTTGTTAAACCGACAATTTTAGACTGGAATGCCGGGTCAGAAAAGATGGCTCCGTTCGCTTGTGGATTTATATGTGACATGGGTGCACCAGGGTTAAAACATATTTGCCGTACATCCTTAGGTACAAATCGAAATCCAGATGACTATCCAATCGCCACGAAATTTGAAGAAATTGATACCCTGCTCATTTTTGATAACGTCCTAATTCCGTGGGAAAATGTTCTTTTCCACCGCTCCTTAGAATCTGCAGCCTATATCCGTTCCACACTTCATCGCTATTCTGCCTTTAATTACACCCTAAGATTGTTACGCAGAGCTGATTACTTGATTGGTGCAGCACTATTAAATGTTGAACAAACAGGTTTAACACATCTCCAAGCTGTTAAAGAAAAAATCTCTGAGCTTATTAATTATCGGGAAGGAATCAATGCCCATTTAACTGCTGCCATAGCGGATGCGAAAAGAAGCCCAGGCGGGTTAATGATGCCAAATCCATCACTACTGTATACAGGTCGTGTCTTTGCCTTAGCCAATTTCCCGGCGATGGCCCATTTAACACGTGAACTCGTGGGCGGTCAATTAGCAGTAACTCCGGATTCTGCAACGATGGCAGATCCAGAAATTAAACAATATTTTGATCAATATTATTCCGTTGGCGAGTGGACGCCTGAAGATCGAGGGAAATTACTTTATTTTGCAAGGGATTTGTTAAATTCCTCTTATGCAGGCCACAGAACCACGTTTGAATTATTTGCCCAAAGTCCTCCATTTGCTCAACAAATGGCCGTGTTTAACAATTTTGATATGGAGCCGCAGCGTGAATTAGTGCGAAAAGCAGCAGGGCTGAATCACTCTGCACCTGTTTCTAAATAGCTTGATAGTTTAGAGCTTAATAAAATTTACTGAAGCAGCAATGCTGGATTTAATCCATATTGTTGCTTCAATTTATTTTGTATAGCCAAATGCTGAAATCAAAATTGATATTAATATATTAGGAAAGCGAGGTGCAGTTTTGAAAATAAATCTTGAGCGATTACTATTGGATATTGATAGTTATGCAACGTATGGGGAAAATGATCAGGGAGGGGTAACAAGGCCAAGTTTTTCTCCAGCAGATGTTGAGGTTCGTCAATTATTTATTGAAGAAATAAAGGAAATGGGTTTAGAAGTGATTATCGATGGGGCTGCAAATATTTGGGGGAAATATAAGGGGACAGGGAAAAAAAGGGGGAGTATCGTCATAGGTTCCCATTTGGATTCTGTCCCAAATGGAGGTAAATATGACGGACCATTAGGAGTGTTAATGGCTAAAGAAATTGTGAAAAGATTAATAGAATCAAATATTCGCCTTGATCATGATATCGAAATTGTCTCCTTCACTGCAGAGGAATCTAATGATTTTAATTTATCCACTTTCGGGAGCCGCTCGTTTGTTGGCCGTTTAACCGCAGAAATGCTACAAGATGCATGTGATTTAAAAGGGGATCGGCTTAGCAATGAATTGAATAAGGTTAACGGCGGACTAGATAAATTTGCGATGATGAAGAATATGCACAGTGATATACAGGCTTTTATTGAACTCCATATTGAGCAAGGACAGCGTTTAGAAAGTGCTAACATTCCAATGGCTGTTATTAACAGTGTTGTCGGGACGTATCGAAGTACTGTCAAAGTGATAGGCCAATCCAACCACTCAGGTACTACGATGATGCAACATCGAAAAGATGCACTTACTGCTTCCTCTGAGATGATTCTTGCAGTGGAAAGATATTGTCAGAGCCAGGGGGATGTTGTTGGTACTGTCGGAAGGCTAACGGTCAGTCCGAATGCAGCCAACATTATTCCAGGTCAAATTGATTTTATCTTAGAGGTTAGAGCTGAAAAGTCGGGGACGATTCAACGGGCGGTAGAAGTAATCCAAGAGATTTGGCAGGAGATTGCTGCAAGAAGAGAAGTGAAAATTCAACAGGAAGTATTTCTTGATCAAAAACCTGTGGTCTTAGATCACGATATTGTTACTAGTCTTGTTGAAACCGCAAGAGATATGAATGAACCTTGTTTAGTACTACCTAGTATGGCTGTTCACGACGCAGCCCATATGGCAAGTATTACAAAGTCAGCCATGGTTTTTGTTAAGAGCATAGACGGGAAAAGTCATTGCCCTGAGGAGTACAGCCAGCCTGAGGATATTGAAAAAGCTGGTAATCTAATTTTGCAGGGAATCATTAATTTAGATCGTACTCTTTCAAAATCTCATTTTTTAAAAAGTACTAATCTTCAGTGAATCATAGTACAAGCCAACCTAGAAAATATGATATTGTATGTTAAAAATAAAAAAGATTACAAAAGTGAGAATTTTTAGAAAATTAAATTGACATTAACACTATGGATTTGTTATTTTTAATTAA
>JAANMP010000033.1 GCA_011250595.1 Bacillus sp. MM2020_1
CGTAGGATTTCAAATATGTACGGAGTACCAGGTTTCTTAAACAAAAGGGCACTGTGACCCATCAGGTTAGCATAACTGGCCTCCACCCCTTGGATAGGCATGACGAAGGAATGAGAGGGCAATTGACCCGTTGAGACATGGGAGGGAAAGCCTCCAGGGGCGGCGTGGAGATGTACATTATATGGTAAAATATGGAGAGGTAGCTGAGTCCTTTATTTAACTATGCCTTCACGAGGCCAAAATGATCTGAGCTCATTTCAATTACTCGTAAATCCAATTACAAGGGTTATGAAATCCTGCGAATAAGTGAGCATTCGAGAGATATTCGTATCAAACTGAGGGAGTTTAATAAGAGCTTGAAATCTCATATTAATATAAGGTGTTTTTGGGAAAATAAACAGATTAAATGGAAAAAAGTTAATATTAATCATATTCATTGTGGGCTAAAAGGTATATGAACTGCTTTCGAGGGGATGAACCGGGGCATCAGGCCTAGTGCCGGGTAATTCCTTAAGATTGAATGAATCTTTTGATTTCGGTCCAACAACAACAAATATACAAAGAAAATCAAAAGGCCTATAATAACAACTGCAAAAATGGTAAATCCAATAATCGTGAAGATATCCGCGATATTCATGTTCATCCCCCAATACAAGAGTAGAATTCATTATAATTAGCTCAAACTTGGAAAAATTTATGCTTTTCAAAGACTTATGTAATTGACTTCCCTTGGTTAATTATGTAAAATGACTGAGAGTCAGTCAATATTGGAGGCCGATATATGGATAATAAAAAAGAAAGAATCATACATGCCGCAATTGATGTTTTTTGTGAAAAAGGGATTGAAAAGACAAAGGTTTCGGATATCGTTAAAAAAGCTGGTGTTGCGCAAGGAACATTTTATATTTATTTTTCCTCCAAATTATCCGTCATGCCATCGATTGCTCAAGTAATGGTGGAAAAAATGCTGATTGAAATTAATAAAAAGGTAAATAAAACGGATTCTTTTATTGATCAATTAAAAAGCGTTATTGAGGCTGTTTTTTCAATCACCAAGGATTATCGGGAAATCCATGCGATGATTTATGCCGGTTTAGCTTCTGCAGAATTTCTTCAGGAATGGGAAACCATCTATTCTCCCTATTATGCCTGGATGAGTGAATTTTTGAGTCAAGCAAAAGAGAATGGTATTCTTCGCGATACAGTTGACCCCGTTCAAAAAGCTGTTTTACTGATAGGCTTGATTGAGTCTGTAGCTGAACAAACCTTTTTATACTCTCATGGTGACCGTGATATGGCGGAAATCAAGAAAAAGGAAGTGCTTGAGTTCACTCTCCATGGATTAGGAGTCAAAATCTAAACCTTATTCAAGGTTGATTTTTGTCAGCCTAATTCCAAATATGGATAAAAAAATTTTATGATTACCAATGACTGATTGTCAGTCATGTATAACTAAGGAGTGTTAATGTTGAATAGGTCATGGATCTATGTAATCCTAACCTGTGTTTCGGAATTTCTTTGGATTTATGGTTTTCACAATGCAACTACTTGGTGGCATTGGATTTTCGTTATCGGGATTATTTTGCTCGATTTTCAATTTCTAGCAAAAGCATGTGAAAACTTGCCGACAGGAACCGTGTATGCCATATTTGCCGGGGCAGGTACAGTGGGAACTTTCTTAATGGATACTTTTCTTTTTGCTGAAGAAGTCAGCATCCCAAAAATATTTTTTATCCTCTTGGTCATTGGTGGGGTAGTGGGACTAAAAATTTCTGACAATGACAAATCGGAAGGAGTCGATCATTAATGGGTTGGTTATTTGTATTTATAGCAGCAATAAATGAATTGATCGGTGTCTGGGGACTGAATCTTTTTACCGAAAATCGAACGGTTAAAAATGGAATCATCTATATTGGAGGGCTTGCCGCCTCCTTTGCCTTTATTTACGCTTCGTTTGCCTATTTACCGGCAAGTGTGGCCTATGCTGTATGGACTGGGATTGGCACAGCCGGGACTGTCACGATGAATATGATTTTCTTTGGAGAAAGAAAAAGTTTGCCGCGTATTGCCAGTCTTTTAGCGATTGTAATTGGAGTAACAGGGCTGAAGGTAATAGCTTAATGTACCAATCCAATCATTACCTGATTTAGATAAAAGCTTTACCAAGTAATTAAATATTCAGAATATTCTTTGCTATTTGCAAAAAAAGAGTAAAATAGGAGTACAAGCTAGGAAAGAAAGTATTTTTGAGTTAAATTTCAAAAAAAGGGTAGGGATGTCAAATGAACACAAAAAAATGGTTCAAATTCTCTTCGGTTCCAATCTCCTTTTATTATTCGTCCTTGTTTGTCTTCCAATCTTTCTTGTTGACCCGGATTCAAATGTCATCCAAGCTTTTCTAAACTCTATTCAAGGAGAATAGCAGTGGCATTTAGTAATTGATCATAAAGGCTGCTTCCAGTTTGGGAAGCAGCCATAAAAATTTGTATATTGGTTTAATAAGGGACTAGTATAACTAACAGGTGCGATGCTTTAAAATAAGGCATCGTCTATTTTTAGATAAAATTACAAAACAGATTGTGAAGAATTAACTTAAAGTAACGGGTGCTTAAGTTAAACAAAAGGGTCGCTGCTGCTGCAACTCTTTTTCTTGCTCCACTAAGGGCAGGTTAGTTGAAGAGAAAATGGATTTTTATGGTAAAATATCTGAGGGATGGTGAAAAATTATGAAAAAGAATTATACGGTTTTCTTTTTACTTTTGTTTGTATCATCTATTTCGGGTGGTATGGCACTTAAAGATTTTTTCGACTATTCAATGATTATTGGGGTTGGGTTAGCAATGATATTTCTTTTCGCTGCTGCGTTTTCTCTTGGGAAAAAGAACAGGAAAAACAAATCATATAACTAAATCCTTTACTAAGCTAACGGGTGCGATCCTTCAATAACGAAGGTTCGCTTTTTCCTTATTCAAGTAACGGGGCAGGTTAACAAGAAATTGGATATTTAGGGTATTATCGAAGTGAGTAATTGCTTATGAGGGAATCGTCTAGATAGTGATCGGGTTTATCCACTTATTATTCCAAACGAAATTCTTTAAAATACAAATAGCTGATTTTGATTTTGATGATTCGGAAAGTACAACAACACTATAACAAGAAATGAGAGGGACAGTTTTGCTGTTCCTCTTTTTTCATATAAGAGATAAAAGCATATTTATGCAAAATAGAGTATGTTATGCAAAATTTCATAAAAACTGTCGTCCTTAAGCAGTTTGAAATGGGCAAGACAGTCGAATTTTAGGGATTTTTCGCATTTTTTTATTTGGCATGAAAATTGCAAATGTTCTAAATAATAATATTCTATATTAATAGAGGAGGAATCTATATATGTTTGAATCAAAAAGATTTTTTAATTTTTTAATATTTCAGAAGAATAATAATTATAATTAAAGACGCTTACATTTTGGAGGTACTTCACAAATAGTAGTTGCGAATAAGGGGGAGTTATAAAAGTGGAGAATGTTACACTTAAGCGTTCACTTGGATTATGGGCAATCGTTGGACTTGGCTTGGGGTATATGACCCCTACGATTGCATTTGATACGTTTGGCATTGTTTCTAAAGGAACAAATGGGGTTGTTCCGCTTGCCTACCTTACAGCTTTAGTAGTCATGCTGTTTACCGCGATTAGTTATGGGAAAATGGTACAAGTATTCCCAAGTGCAGGATCGGCCTATACCTATACGAGGGAGACAATGAATCCTTATTTGGGGTTTTTAGTCGGTTGGGCATCACTGCTGGATTATATCCTCCTTCCAATGGTGAATGCTTTAATTATACGAATCTACATGGTATCGATATTTCCAAGTATCCCGGCATGGGTTTGGGTTCTCCTTTGGGTGGCAATCTGTACTGGATTAAATGTTTGGAGTATGGGAAAAACCTCAAGCTTGAATTCCATTTTGGTTGTTTTCTCACTTGTTTTGATCGTGGTGTTTGTCGTTCTCGCATTTTTTAAATTTTCTCAAGGAATGGGACAAGGAACCATTTTGACAACGGAACCTCTTTTCCATGCAGATGTCCATCTAAGTGCTGTTCTGACCGGAGCAACAGTCGTTTGTTTCTCCTTTATTGGTTTTGATGCCGTAACAATGTACGCTGAGGAAGCAGTCCATCAAAAAATCATGCCGAAAGCGATCATGTTAACCGTCTTCATCGGTGGTGCGATCTTTTTTGTAACCAGTTATTTCTCCCAAGCGTTATTTCCAGATGTTTCAAATTTCAATAATACAGACGATACATTACCTGAAATTGCATTGTATGTTGGCGGCACTCTTTTCAAACTTTTCCTTATTGCTGGTGCTTTTGCTGCAACTGCCGCCTCAGGACTTGCTTCCCATGCAAGTGTAGCGAGACTTTTATATGTGATGGGGCGAAACGGTGTCTTTCCGAAAAAGCTATTTGGCTATGTCCATCCTAAATTTCGGACACCTGCCTTTAATGTTGTCCTTGTAGGGGTCATTTCCATGTTAGCCATCTCCCCAAGCCTGGAGTTAGTTTCTTCGGTGATCAACTTTGGGGCGCTAATTGCATTTACATTCGTTAATTTATCAGTCATTGCCCATTTCGTAATCAAACAACAGAGATATAAAACAGCAAGGGACATTTTCTCCTATTTGATTATGCCGTTAATCGGGGCAGGTTTAACAGGTATTTTATGGTCAAACCTTCATGCTGATGCACTGATTGGAGGAATAGTTTGGTCACTGATCGGAATCCTATATCTACTCTATCAATCAAAAATTCGTAAAAACGATATTGCTGTTTTAGACTTTGAAGAAGTAGGTTAATTAAGATTCTTGGCACTGGAGCTGGTCACTTAAAAAGAACGCAATGAAGAAAATTCGAGTAAAGATTAAGGCCTACACAGAGCCAAGGGCAAAATAGTACTTGGATATTCATGACTTGGTGAAGGGATTAAACAAGAAACTACAAGGTTTCAAGAAATACTATCTCATATCACCTAACGCAAAGAAATGGCTTAATCGGATTGACTGGTATGTGTTAGAACGCCTTACATTATTCTATAACAAGAAAAGAAATAGGCATAGGAAACATGGAAATTTAACAGACGTAAGGAATGAAATTGGTCATATATTGGTGAAATTGGCTAGTTATTCTCTGTAACGCCAAAGAAAGAAGAACGTAGGAAAGCCGTATGAGGGAAAACTTCACGTACGGTTTGATGAGAAGGGAACTAAAAGTAAAAGAGATAGCCGAAAGGCTATCCCTCTGAAATCAGTTTCTTACTCTATTTTTTAGTTAATTAAATATTGATTTTATGTATAAAGTCAAAAAAAAAGCCCTGGTAGGACCCAGAGCCTATCTGAATGGCTTATTGCCAATCTCTTATATTTATTTGTAATCCCTCGTTACCAAAAAAGTGCTCGATGTATTTCTGCTCCTCTTCAGCAGTTCTTACTTTCTGTACTGGACTTGGGCTTGGTGGATTTGTATCTTTTATGTTCCTAATTGTAAGATAGTCATTCTCGAAATTAGAGAAGTCTCCTTTCAACCATTTATCTAAGATTTTCTGATAAGGTTCGGAAGCTTTTAATTCAACTGCCTTGTTTTTCAAATATTGAAGGTTAGCTCGATCAAACTGAATTCTTTTGACTTCAACCGAAAATGGGATATGGTAATTTTCTTCTCCCTTGAACTCAAGCTTCTGAAGAGCTATTGTTATCATTGAGTAGTAGAAGAAGTCATCACCATTCTGATCGCTCTCAATTTGATAAAAGTCTTTCGCTGCTTTATCTAATTCAGCTTGGCTAACTTTAGGAACTTGTTGAGTGGTTACTTGTTTGGTAGTTGTTGCTGCTTCTGTTTTATCTCCCTTGTATGAAAAGATTGCATACGAACCTCCAATCACTAATGCTAATCCAAGTCCTGCCACAATTAAAGTTTTCTTCATTGTTGCTCCCCCATAAGTTTATTCAACTTTCTGTTGAAAGTTATTTCTTCACTAAGTTTACCATATGTTTCCTCAAGAGTACCAGTCTGTAAATACCAGAAAATAGGTCTTAACAAATGTGCTTGTCACAATGCATCTGTATATAAAATATGCGATTTTATTTTCTTATAACGAAGCAGTGGAAGAGTCTAGATTGAACTTTGTTCAGCAATCGGGCCATTTAATTGAATAAGAATCTCAAATAAAATTGGATATTAATGTTAAGATTAGTTTAGTGTTTGTGAAGGATTGTACTTAAACTAAAGTGGCAGTTTAGTTCAATAAAAAGAAACTTTCTTTAATATTTTGCATTTTGGGAACTTAATGAAAATCCTGTTTATAATAACTAGTGTAAGATATTAATATTAAGGGGATGATTTTTGTTGAATAACCAAACAAAAAAACAAAGCATTGGATACATTTTAAAAGGTGCAATGGATTCAATGGTACCTGCAAACAGGATTAAAGATATTGCAGAAATTGCATTTGAGGTTGTTCCACAGAGTTCACAAATTGATAATTACGCCACTTCTAATTATGCGTTACGAATTGCAGAGGAAGTTGGTTTAAGTAAAGACATTGTGGCTGATATTGCAGGTTAGTGGAAGAAGGAATGGTATAATATCTATTAAGTTGGATTGTTTATTATTTAAGATAAAATACCAAAAAGTGAGTGAAATTTTATGGGCAAAAGAGTTTTTATTTCTATATTTATCGCTGCAATTCTTTCCGTTGTTATTCGTTCAATACTTCGTGCCAATGGCATTCACAATTTTCTTAGTGAAAACTTAACTGGTCAAGCATTATTATATTGGGTCATTTGTTTATTGATTTTCTTTGTTTTAAAAAAGAAGTCTGAAAGATAAGACTTATGCATTGTTAAAATCTTGTTCAACTAACGGATGCTTGAGTTAAACAAAGGTTTGCTACGGCAGCCTTTTTTCTTGTTTCACTATCGGGGCAGTTTAATAAGATGCATAAAAATATATCTCATTTCTGAGGTTTATGGCTTAAAATTCAATAATCCCAAGAATTTGCTTGTATTGCCTTGAAATGTTAAGAAATATGGTTGGTTCTCATTGTCAAAAACCATTAAATATGGATTTTCTTGAACAGGAAAAATAATCATTACTTCATCTACGAGGTCATTGAACCATTGATTTTTAACCGTAACATTAGGTTCTAAAGGGATTTTGATCACAAACCCATTATTAGGATATGGGTTCAATTTCACGTAAACCCCTGTTATTCCTTCAAGAAATTTCTCTACTTCTTGTTGTAAATCAGGCTTTTTTTGAACATTTTTTATAACTTTACCTTTTTTTATATGGAGTAATTTGTATTTGATGATTAGTTTGAGCCATAGCATTGGTTGTATATAATATAAATATACAAAAACTTATTAAAACCTTTTTAATCAATTTAATCACCTCAAAGGTATTTTCCCCAATAATTAAAGCGGTATTAAAATGTCGATTATATAGCAGTTAATTATTAGTTTGTGAATAATTACACTTAAACAAAAAGGTGCTTGAGTTAAAGATAAGAGTTGTCATCGTGGCAGCTTTTTCTTGTTTGACTAACGAAGCAGGTGTGTGGCCGAGCCTAGGTCGTATCATATAGCGGGTGGGATTCCCGTCGAGTAAGAATTAGCCATTCGCTCGTAGCGAGTCTTGGAGGGCTAAAGGTAACTTTAGTCTTTAAGCGTAGACAGTTAGGTGGCGGGCCGAAAGCCAAATGGTTGAAGGGATTGAGCTCCATAATGTTAGTATATCGAGAGGGCTGATGCTTTACCTGCAGCAGAAAGCTACATTTTATCCTTCGTTATAGGCAAGATGGATAAAACCTCTCTGGAGTCAGAGACCTTGGCACATTACACATCGATATGATACGGCAACTTGGGAGATCCTACCGGTCTTTTCTTGTTAGAAGAGTATGGTGTACAAGCGATAAAAAGCAAGGAGACCAAATGCTGTGTAGGGAGTCGGATAGCAGCGTAGTACCAATAAAGTTGGGTAATGCCGATGGAGGAAAGGCTAGCTACCAGTTATCGCCCTTTCTAGGGAAACATTTACTACACTCAGAGGTAGGGGGAAAATGGAAACAAAACTACTAAGGATAGCAGAATTAGCAAAATCTCAATCTAAGAGATTAGCTACATTTTGTGAATGGTAACTAGGAGGAGCCGTGTGCATTAATAGTGCAAGCACGGTTCTGTGAGGGGGGTGGAGTACAATCTACCGCAAGGTAGAAAGGCTCCCTTCTACTCGACTAAATAAGAAGTAGAAAAAATTAGAGGTAAAATGACTTCTTTTCGAGAATTATAAATTGATATCTTATACATATTACACGAAGACCGTCGAAATGACGGTCTATTTATATTAGAGAAAATAATGAAATAAATACTTGTAACCTTTACTTAGGCTCAAACGATTAATATATGTAAACCAAAATGAGGGGGGAACGATTTGTCTGATAATGAAAAATTAGAGGAAAAGATTGATAATATCTATAATCGCCATTATTTGGAGGTGTATCGATTCCTTATATGTTTTTCGGGAAATCAAAACGATGCTGAGGATTTAACCCAAGAAGTGTTTATCCGTGTTCTAAATAACTTGTCTAACATTAACAGTATAAATAACGTGAAAACTTGGATATTTTCAATCGCTAAGCACGTTGCAATTGACCATTATCGGAAAAGGAAATTTTCTACCCTCTTCACGGATGGATTTTTTAAACATATAGTATCAACTGAAAAGGAACCCAATGAATTATTTGAACAAAATGAAATGAAAAGACTTGTTCACACAGCAATTTCAAAGTTAAAACCAAACTATAGAGCAGTAGTCATACTAAGAGGTATAAACGAATTTACTATTAAGGAGACAGCTGAAATCCTTCAATGTAACGAGTCAAAGGTCAAGGTAGATTATCACAGAGCCTTAAAAGAACTTAAAAAGAAATTAAAATTGGATGCAGAGGAGGTTATTGGAAATGCAAACTGATAAGGACTTGTTTGACCTAATTAAAAAAGCATATCCACTCAATCCTAGAGAGGTATTTGTATCATCCACCTCTAATAAGCTCAAACAAACTGCTAGGAAATTAACTTTAAAAAGAAGAATAAAACAATTTTCAATTGCTTCAACCTGTATAGCAATATGTGCCATTACCCTGTCTTGGCTTATCTTCGATGGTGGAAAGGAAGTAATTTTCAATAATCTTAACACTCATCAAGAAGGAAAATCCGCATCCTCAGCAACTGTTAGCAACCAGAACCCTCTCGTTTATATATATCAAACACATAATTTGGAGTCATTTTTCACAGAATCTAAAACGAATGACGCTAATGAAGCTTTTCACGAAACAAAAAATATTTCATTAGTTGGTGAGAGATTAAGCCAATCATTAAAAAATAGAGGTATTAATTCCATCTATGATAACACCAATATAATGGAAATTCTAAAAGAAAAAAGCTTACCATTCAGTGAGTCATATAAAGTTTCTAGAGAGCCACTGGAAGAAGCCTTAGCGAATAATAAGTCGATTAAAATGGTTTTTGATATACACAGAGATTCACGAAAAAGAAGTGAGACCACAATTAATTTGGATGGAAAAGACTATCCTAGGATTGCATTTATAGTATCCAGATCAAGTGTCAATTACGAAGTAAATTTAAAGTTCGCTGAATTACTCCACAATTATATTGAAGAAAAATATCCTCACTTATCAAGAGGTGTCTTTGTTAAAGACAATCCACCAAATCAAAATACTTATAATCAAGACCTTTTTGGTAACTCTGTTTTGTTAGAAATTGGTGGACCTGAAAACACTTTGGATGAGGAATATAGAACCGTTGATGTCCTTTCAAAAATTATTAAAGAAATCCTTTCGGATTGGACTGAACAAAAAAAGGATTAGTGTATTAAAAAGTGGCTGCCACGGCAGCTTTTTTTTTGATTAAGCAAAATAATTGTGAAGAATTACACTTAAATTAACGGATAGCAAGAGTTAAAGAAAGAGATCGCTGCAGCGATCTTTTTGCTTGTTGAACTAATGGGCAGTTTAGTTTAACAAGGAGTACCGTCAGTTTTATGCGGACTATTAACTCTAAGTAAAAAAATTGTTCCCAAACGACGCTTCGGGAACGTTTATCTACTTTATTCCAAATCGTTAAATATTATTTGTAAAATTCATTATTATAAATTTATTTTATAGTATACTGAGAATCTTGTTACAAAAATATACATAAGGAGTTTAGGATGGAAAAGTGGGATTTATATGATAAGCATCGGAATAAAATAGAGAAGCAAATAACTCGTGGAGATGAAATGACATCAGACGAGTTTCATTTAGTAGTACACGTATGTATATTTAATCCAAAAGGAGAGATGCTCATTCAGCAGCGTCAGCCCTTTAAGCAAGGATGGTCGAACCTTTGGGATATCACTTGTGGTGGTAGTGCGGTTGCAGGCGATACAAGTCAGCAGGCTGCTTCAAGAGAGTTATTTGAGGAGCTGGGGATTCGTTATAACTTTGAAAAAATACGTCCACAATTTACTATTAACTTTGAACGTGGCTTTGATGATTATTATTTAATTGGATATGACTTTGATTTGAATGAATTGAAGTTACAAACTGAAGAGGTACAAGCAGTCAAATGGGCTTCTAAAGAGGAGATTTTAAAGCTAATCGAAATAAAAAAATTTATACCTTATTATGAGAGTATCATTGCGTTTCTTTTTGAGGGTCGACATCATTATGGCTCTATTCGCCTTTGAGATGGTGTAATTTTACATTGATAACGCATTTAAGGAATTAAGTTTATAAAGTTGTAAAAAAGATTGTGAAGAATTGTACTTAAAGTAACGGGTGCTTAAGTTGAACACAAGGGTCGGAGCTGCGGCTCTTTTTCTTGTTCCGCTAACGGGGCAGTTTAGTTGAAGAAGGACAAGCGACTAATTATGGTAAATAAAAGTAACATATTGTAATTTGTGGTAAAATATATATAGTTGTACAAGCTATTTAGAACTTGATTAGGAGGCTTTCTCATTGAAAAAACTCACTAAATTTGCAGCGATTTGTTTTACGGGTGCTTTTACGTTGACAGTTATTAATACTACAGGTTTAAACAAAGCCGAGGCATTCTCTCAACCTTCCTTGGAAAATAAATGGGTAGTTCCCGTATCGTCTACTGACGTAGGTTCTATTAAAGTGGTTGTACCAGTTGAAGAACAAAATAGGATAGAAAACTCAAATGCAGCTGTTTCCGTATCGTCTACTGGGGTAGGTTCTATTATGGTGGTTGTACCAGCTGAAGTACAAAATAGAATAGAAAACTCATCGGCTTTAATATCAGGCTTTGTACCGAAGGAGCAGACCTCTTTTTATAAAAGATAAAGCAAATAAGAATTATACATTGTCAAAATTCTTACTCTACTAACCGGGGCAAGAGTTAAAGACGGGACCGCTGCCGGCAATCCTGTTTTTTTTTATTGTGCTAACGGGGCAATTTAATTGAAGAATATTACTGAAGAAAAGGCACCCTTTTTACAAAGGATGCCTGCACTCGGCTATTTCGTTTGGCTTTAACCTTTTGCTTTTGAAATCAATGGTCAGCCAACTTGGGGAACGAAAATTACTAAACTTAATGGTCACTAAATGAAAAGGCGGATTATGGGCACCTTCAAATGTCGTTACCTGTACGGTGACATCAAAGTAATAGCTCCCTTGTTCCAGCTTCTTGATTTGGAGAATTTGTTGGCAATAATACTGCTTCGGTTTGCCGAAATGTTTCTCGATTTCTTTGTCAATTAAGGGAAATAACAAATTCAGGATTAGTTCATCTCGCAATTGTACCTCATTCTTAGTTATCGTTTCGGCTTTCACGTGGGAATAACTGAAAAGAGTGAAGAAGGCAAACAATATTAAAAGGCTTTTTTTCATAAAATTCCTCCATACAGTATTTCTCTTATAATAAGCAATTAAAGAAATTCTTATTAAACTAATGAAGCAGGTTAGTCCAAAAAGAATATGGAATTTTATGTTAGGATATATACATAAAATTAATACATTTTAATCCTTATTTAAGGAGTGGTAGAATGTTTCCTGTGCTTGAAACGAAACGATTAGTGTTAAGGGAATTAGTTGAAAATGACGCTAAAGATATAT
Organism: Bacillus sp. MM2020_1; assembly: GCA_011250595.1. Classification (GTDB taxonomy): domain Bacteria; phylum Bacillota; class Bacilli; order Bacillales; family Cytobacillaceae; genus Neobacillus. The sequence goes on from JAANMP010000033.1 coordinate 12,188, forward strand.
TAAAGTGTTTTTCGAATGATGATGTATTACGTTATTACGGTCAGAAAGCTCTAACAAGTATAGAGCAGGTAAAACAAATCATTAAAAATTTCGCAGGACAATTCTTAGAAAAAAATGGAGTAAAATGGGGCATTGAACTAAAAGAAACAGGTACTATTATTGGGACTATTGGTTTACAGGATTGGTCTTTTGAACATAAAAGAGCGAACATAAGCTATGCACTTTTCCCAGAAAAATGGGGTAATGGATTTGCTAGTGAAGCTGTTGATAAAGTGATTTCTTATGGGTTTCAAGAACTTGGATTAGAGCGTATAGGTGCAATTGTTTTTGTTGAAAATAAAGCTTCGAGTCAGTTATTAATAAAATTAGGTTTTACAAAGGAAGGTACGCTAAAAAAGTTTATGTATCAAAATGATATACCATATGATACGGATGTTTACTCACTTTTAAAGTAAAAAACAGGTTTTTTGAATTTTTTTAATACCAATAATCTAAAATGATTTTGTTATTGAACTAAACGAGCTAATAGTTTGTGAAGAATCGTACTTAAACTATCGGGTGCAAGAGTTTAACACCCCGTTATCATTTTGGTGGTTATTGGAAAAGAGTTAAACGAAGCAACACTCTTTAAAGGTGTTGCTCTTGTACATATTTGAGCAATTAATTAAAAATATTTTCTATACAATTCTTGTCTAAGACTCCCACTTAATTGGGCATAAATTTTTGTAGTTTCGCTCTTCTGGTGACCAAGTAGACTTTGGATAACATCAAGAGGTGCTCCATTATTCAACAAAAGTGTTGCATAGCTATGTCTTAGTTGGTATGGATGAATTACTTTACTAATCTCTGCCCTATCAGAAATCCGCTTAACAATGTATCTCATTTGAGCAATGCTCATTCTATGTGGTTTACACTCTGTAACAAAAATGGCCGGATCATTATCCTGACGATTATCTAAGTACCGTTTAAGCCAAATTTCACATCGAATATTAAAATATACTTCTCTTTCTTTATCACCTTTGCCTAGAACAATCGCTGATTGGTTTGACCAATTGATTCTGTTCTTATCTAGCGAAACAATTTCACCTATTCTACAACCTGTTGAAAACATAAATTCGAATAATGCCTTTTCCATAGGAGTGTCACAGGCTTCCCTTAAGTATTCGATTTCTCTTTCCGTTAAAAATTTGGGGATTCTTTTTCCAACTTTAGGTTCTTTTAATTTAGCAGCCGGATTCTTTAAAATATGTCCTTCCTCGTGTGACCAACGGAAAAGTGATTTTATAAAACGTATACGGTGAGCTAAGCTGGATGGCTTTAGATTTTCACTTGACTTTGCCAAGTATTCTTTTAATTTGCTAGTAGTAATGGTTTCGAATTTTACATCCTCAAAATACCTTATCACCAACAACGCTTGAAGTTTAAAGGCCTTTAAAGTCTGTTGGGAGAACCCTTCAATTCGTTTATCAAATTCATAAATTTCCCAGGCTTTTGATAATAGCAAAATACATCTCTCCCTAAAAATTCTATTTTCAGAGGAATTATTGACCTGATTATTAAATTTGATACAGTACGACTATCTTCAACTATCGGAGCAGTTTAGTTCAATAAAAAGTAATTTTCATTAGTATTTTGTATTTTGGGAATTTAACGAAAACCCTGTTTATAATAACTAGTGTAAGATATTAATATTAAGGGGATGGTTTAACTAATTAAACTCCGTAAGGAAAACAAGCAGTTACTGATGGAGAACGACATTTTAAAGCAAGCAGCGCTGATACTAGGACGAAAGTTAATGTGATTCGAAATAACCAACACAAATACTCGATATCAGCAATGTGCAAAGTCCTTCAACTTCACAGAAGCACTTATTATTACGAAGCGAAAGAAAGAGCAAATGAGGGTGATATTACCTCCGACGTTTTCGAGATTTTTCAAGCGAGTCGTCAAAATTATGGAACTCGCAAAATCAAAGTAGAATTAAAAAAACGTGGACTCATCGTTTCTAGACGAAGAATTGGGCGAATTATGAAAGAGCATGGTCTTGTCTCTTCTTATACCGTAGCTCAATTTAAGCCTCACACGAAATCATGTAATGAATCAGAACAGAAGAACGAACTAAACCGCGAGTTTAACCAGGAAGAAGAAATGACAGCGATAGTAAGCGATTTGACATACGTAAGAGTCAATCAAAAATGGCACTATGTATGTGTATTTGTCGACCTCTTTAATCGGGAAATCGTAGGCTGCAGCGCAGGTCCAAATAAAGATGCATTACTCGTCTATCGAGCATTCGCCTCCATGAAAGGGGACCTCCGTAAAATACAGCTTTTTCATACGGATCGTGGAAATGAGTTCAAAAATAAACTGATTGACGATGCTTTAGAGACGTTTGAAATTCAACGATCATTAAGCATGAAGGGCTGCCCGTATGACAATGCCGTAGCTGAAGCAACGTACAAAATCATTAAAACAGAGTTTATTAAAAGACGACATTTTGATAGTTTAGAAGAATTAACAAGGGAATTACATGACTATGTCCACTGGTTTAATCACATACGAATTCACGGAACACTTGGTTATGTAAGTCCTGTTGATTATAAACTTGAACACCTTAATAAAGTTGTCTAGTTTAGTGTTGACAATCCAGTTGAAGTAGGTGAGTTCGGGTAATATAAATATTAGAGGTGAATTTAGTGGAGGATTTAATATTTTATTTACTAGCTTTCTTAGGTGTATTACTTATGTTTATTAGCGTCATTAATATGTTGATGATAGAAATAAAAAACAAGAAAAGTGAACAAACGAAAAGTAAATCAAAATATGTAAAGCTACTGATTGGTGGCTTAATTGTTTTTATTGTATCTCGCATCTTACACGGTCAAATTCTATAAAGGTGAAGTATTTCATTTCTTATTCAACAAACGGGTTCGATTCTTCAATAAACGGAGGTCGCTTTTTTCTTCTTCAAGTAACGAAGCAGAATAGTTGAAGAAAGGAAATGGTTTTTTATGGTAGTATGGTATTGTAGAGGGGGAATCTAAAATGAAGAATATTATTATTGGTATTATTGTTTTCTTTGCTCTTTGGTTCATACTCCCGTTTATCGGCTTCACATCAGATGCTTTTCCTAATGCAATAGAATGGGCTACAAAGTTCATTCTACCTTGGATAATATTATATTGGATAATTAGATTAGTTAAAGTTTTAGAAAAAAGCAAATAACTTATGCAAGGAACGAGAGCATTGCTTCACAATGGGGTAATGCCATTCATTTATTCAAGCAATTTGAAAGTTTGTGAAGGATTGTACTTAAAGTAACGGGTGCGATTGTTTAAGATGTCGGCTGTCAAATTGGCAGCCTTTTTTGGTTGTTCCACTAACGGGGCGGTTAGTTGAAGACGGGAATTAAAAAGAGGATGCAGTGCATAAACTGTATCCTCTAATCTTTTGCTGCACGCAGTATAGTCCGTTGTAGGCTCAGCTACAAAATAATCTGCTGTTGAGTGGTTAAAGATTTATCGATCTAAATCTAAACGTCTTTAGTTATATCATACTTTAACAATTGTCGATGCTTATAAAATTTCTCAAAAATAATACCCATTAAATAGAAAAATAACAAACCAAAACAAATGTGAATGAGTGTAAATTTAACTCCAAATGAAGCAAATTCATATACAATAACCGGTAATTTTGCAGTTGTCCAAACTCCTAAAAAAAATACAATATAGCGTATGCTTGCTCCTTTTTTTAATAATAGTGCAGCAATTGGAAAAGCTACGTAGAGGGGACCAGCTGCAATTACTCCTAATAATAGGGAGAACAAAATGCCATAGATGCCGGATTTTTCTCCCATATATCGTATAAGTGTTTCTTTCTCCACCCATTTGTCAAGCAAACCTACGAATATTAAGACAGGAGGGAGTAGAAACAGCATATCTAAAATGCCTTTTCCTGTTAATTGAAATGCGTTCAATCCCACCGATTGGTTTATAAAGGTAAGGATAATGAGCCCAAATAATAAAATGAAAAAGAAACGATACCTATTTAATTCATTCATCCCATCACCACCCAAATAATATATGAAAATATTAGAGACATTACCACTGCAGATACGTTGCGAGAATAGGCAAAACTTCGCCCAAATATCTTTTGTTCCATAGGTAAAGTTGTGATACCTACGGACATTAATGTAGACATTAATACAGCTACTTGAGGGAGTCCTGCACCATTTTGGACTAATGTGTGTCCAAGAGGAAATACAACAAAGCTTGGAACTAGTGCAATAGAACCAATTAACGCTGAATAAACAATACCTGTCAATCCAGATTTTTCTCCAATGATTGAAGAAATTAAGGATGGAGTTAATATAGATAGTGATAGCCCAACGAAAAGCATAATTGATAACATGTCAGGTATAATATTACGAAAGCTTTTCCATGACTTTAATAGAGCATCTCTTGTTTTATTTCGATCTTTTATAAAAGAAATACTGAGAAGAATGATAGCCATAGCGTAAATGATAGCACCATTAATCATGATTAGACTCCTTCCATTCTTTGTAATTATTTAAGAAAAATGATAAGTTCTTCATTTTTTCTTCTATATCAATTTGAAAATCTTCTAATTTTCTTTTTCCAACTGTAGTAATTTTGTACATTTTTATCAGCTTATCTTGATTAGATGTGTCCAAATAAGACTCAACAGCACCTTCTTTCTCTAATGTTTTTAATGTGCGATAAAGAATGGCACTATCAATTGGGTTGACGGGAAGCTCTTCTTCACATTTCTGCAGGAGTTTCCCTCCATAGCTATCTCCCTCTGTTAAAAACAGCAGAAGAAATGCACCCGTATGTCTCCCTGTATGTTTCATGAAATATATAACCTCCTAATTTAAATGTAAAATTTTTTTGGCGATACCTTACTGTTAATAACAGTATACTGTTATCAACAGTAATATGTCACTGACAGTATGTCCTTTTTTAAAAATTTTTTGTTCAATTTTTCAGTTCAGCTTTCGTAGGGTTAGTTTGATGGTAGCTTAAGAATTGAATTACAGTTCCATCTCGTGTGATGGCAGAACAAGCGGGGATATTGTTTAAGAGGAATCCATAGTTATCACCTATGACTCCCTTATAATTTAGAATGACAGAAACATATTGATGGTTTATGAATTTTGTCTTTTACTGATTTAATAAGAAATTAGAATGTGAAGGATTGCACTTAAACTAACGGGTGCAAGAGTTGAAGATCCAGCTGCCATTTGGCGGCTTTTTTTTATTGAAGTAACGGGGCAGTTTACTTCAAGAAGGATTTTCTAAATAGAGTATAGAAATGAATAAACAGGGAGTGGTTTTATGAACTATGAATATAAAGAGAAAGAAAAGAAAAATGGTCTATATGTTTCAATTAGGGATAAAGGTGAGAATTCATTATTAGAAGTAGAAAGAAAAGGGAATCAGGTAGAAATAGTAACATATGTACGTAACGAGAAAACAACCAAATTTACAATACCAGTGGAACTGTTTGAAAAAATGTCCAAAGGAATGATTCAAGATTAACACAATGTGTTATTGCATTAACGGGTACAATAGTTTTAGGTCGTGGCTGTCATTTAGGCAGCCTTTTTGTCTTATTGAGCTAAAGGGCAGGTTAGCTGAATAAGATGAAACTATTTTCTTCCACTCCCGTCTTAATTTATGGAGGTGAAGTTTCATGAAAAAAATAGTTATGTCAATTTTTATTTTAATGTTTATGGCTGGATGTTCAGCACAAGATAGTGGTGAATTAACAAGAGCAGATGTTCAAAGAGGGAATAAACAAGGAAATTATGAAGATACTCTTATGATTACAGATAAAAAAACGATTAATTTATTAAAAAGTTCTTTTGGAGAGGTTAAATGGGAACCTAATACAAAGCCAAAAATGTCGAGAAAAGAGGATATATTAGCTACTTTATTTTATACGTTTGATGAAAATATGCCTGAAAGACTTTACGAATATAGAATTTGGTTTGATGGTAATGATACTGCCACCATTATTAGTAATAATGAAAAAGAAGGTTATGGAACTTTAGATTTAGATAATTCAAGAATACTTAAAAATACCTTGTTAAACTACTATGAAAATAAGTTTCTTCAAAATTAAAAAAATGACAATACTTAATAAGACCCTGCTCAATCGTTAAAAAAAAGAGGACGGTGTTATTGCTACTTTTCAATCATTTCCATCGTTCGGTAGAGTTTATGCGGCATATGGAGGTGTGTTTTATCGTCCTTTCTGTACTATGGGGATGGGGCATAGATAAAAAAACACCTGATTTATATGATTGGGTAGGTGCAGGCATCTGTTTAGTTGGTGTTTCGGTGATGTTATTAGCACCACGCCAATAGAAAGGAGTTACTAATATGGTCATACAATCCAATATGTCACCCAAAGCCATAGTTGAAGTTTGGGAAAATACAGTAGATGTTTTAAAAAAACATAATGTACCCCTTACAGAAAAAACATTAGAAACATTGGTTGAAGCTGAACTACTTACTACACTACTTGAAGAATTGAATGCTATTGTTGGAAGTTCCATAGCTACTTGTATAGAAGGTGGTTGACAAATGCCATCTAAAAAGGAGTAGGTTACTCTTTTAATACTTCATGTTAGAAGTGACCGTACTTATTAAAGAAAACCTTATCATAGGAGGGGTATTTATGGGTTATTGTGAAGATATAAGAAAAATGATTGGAAATTCTCCATTGATAATAGTACGACCAAGTGTAGCTATCATTAATAATAAAGGAGAAATTTTAATGAGTAGATATTCAGGTGCAACCTGGGGGATTCCTGGTGGAATATTGCAGCTAAATGAGTCAGTTGAAGATTGTATTAAAAGAAATGTACAAGAAGATATAGGGATACTAATTAATAAGTTAGAATTATTTGGTGTTTATTCTGGTATGGAATTATATACGAAGCCAGAAGAAGGTGAAGATGAGTATCACGTCGTTGCAATAGGTTATCTATGTACTGAATTTGAAGGAGAATTAACGCCTGATGAGAATCAAGCAATTGAAGCTGAATTTTTCAAATTAGACCATTTACCTGAAGAAACAGACCCTTTCATTAAGAATAAGTTAGTTGAATTAAAAGTGCAACTTGAAAAATATTGTGTGTAAAGGTCAAAATCTTTATGGGGTTTCCGACACAACTCTTTTTACATAGAATAATATTTTGGTGGACCCCCTTATTAAGCTAACGGGTGCAAGAGTTTCAGATCCAGCTGCCAGACTTGGTGGCCTTTTCTTATTGCACTAAGGTAAGTAGTTTCGTTGAATAAAACTGCCTTAATCTTTTAATAAATTGTAATTGTGATTATTGAAAATAAAGTATTAAATGTATAACCATATAATAAGTATAGGAAGTGAAAAGAAGTTTTACTCGTTGTTTTTTCTTCTTGTTTTTGTTTTATCTCCAACTTTCTTCCTTTTAATTATAAAGGGAAAGGACAAGGTAAGTGAATATGTGGAAAAAAAGATTAAAATTAATCGGTCTTCTTTTTCGTCAAGAAAAAGAAGCAAGCAAGTCTTCAAACAAAAATGATTAAAGTATCTAGTGGAGATAGGACAACCAAATTAACCGTTCAAGTTGCAGATACTCAAGAAAAAAGAGATAAGGGCTTAATGTTTGTTGGAAAATTACCCAAAAATGAGGGGATGCTATTTGTATTTTCAGGAAAAACATATGGCGGTTTTTGGATGAAAAACACCTTAATTCCTTTATCTATTGCATTTCTTGATTCAGATGGGAAAATTCTGAAAATACTAGATATGGTGCCTTGTAAAGAGGATGAATGTCCTACTTATGATCCGGAACTTTCTTATCATTATGCAATCGAAGTTAACCTTGGATGGTTTGAAAAGAATCAAATCAAAGTAGGGGATTTTGTAAAGCTTGATTAAAATCACCTCACCTCTATGAGTTCTTAGAGGTGAAGTGATTTTTTAATAGATATTTATGCTAATACTACTGAAAAGATTGTGAATTAATGTACTTAAACACACGGGTGCAATAGTTAAAGATGGAGATCGCTGCGGCGATCTTTTTGCTTCTTGTACTAACGAAGCAGTTTAGTTGAAAAGGGAAACGTCAAAACAACATAGAATTATTATGAGGGTTAACTTCTAAAAGGAAAGTTAATTCAACCTATGTAGAAATGGGAGAGGACATAAAATGGTTATTTTAAAAACTGAAAGGCTGTATCTGAGAAAATATGAACAAGAGGATATATTTTTCTCTGCATTCTATTTTTTCAGATGCTGAAACAATGGAATATTATCCAGCACCATTTACCTTTGAACAAACTCAAAACTGGATTAAAAGAAATCAAGAGAGATACCTTGAAGATGGTTTCGGATTATGGGCGATATGTTTGAAGGAAACTAATGAATTAATAGGTGATTGTGGGCTTGTTAAACAAAAAGTGGACGGAAGAACTGAGATTGAAATTGGCTATCATATCAATAAAAAATATTGGTCAAAGGGATTTGCTTCTGAAGCAGCAAAAGGATGTAAGGAACATGGCTTTTATCAATTGGGATTCAATAAGTTGATTAGTATTATTGACCCAAGAAATCTCCCTTCTATTCGTGTGGCTGAGAAAATTGGTTTCACTAAAGAAAAAGAATCATTTATTTTTGATAAAAACCATTATATCTATTCGGGGTACAAAGAGAAACTTAAGAAACGTTATTCGACTAACGGGTGCAAGAGTTGAAAATCCAGCTGCCAAAAAATCTTGGCGGCTTTTTCTTATGTAGCTAACGAAGCAGGTTACTTTAATAAAGATTACCAAATTATAGTAGAATTCAGGGGAACTATTGGGGTTTAACAAGGGTTGTCCAATAGGTAAGAAAAAATCAGACCTATTAGGCAATCCATTTTAATAAATTTTTAGAACATCATTTTACATACAGTAACAATAATTCTTTTGTATCATTCCACAAGCGTTGCTGCATAGAAACATCTTTTCCTGGATATATCGGATCAATTTTATCTCCAGTTCCAACATTAAAGTATCCTCCTGTCACCCTTTCGTATTCGGAATCAAGTGCTAAACGAACAATGATGTCAGCTCCTCTTTTCGGATCTCCGATATTAAGGATTTTTAAGACTTTTCCCAATACAGAAGATATACGAAGGTCTCTTCCCAGCCCAGTATTATTGAAGCCAGGATTCAGAGCGTTGGCAGTGACATTAGTACCTGAAAACTGACGTACTAACTCACCAGTAAACATGATATTTAGAAGCTTTGTTTTTCCATAAATTTTAGATGAACCTCTTACTGTAAATGGAGATTTGTCGGTCAAATCACATGGTAATTTCAGTTCTCCATGATTTCGTGAGGCTTCAGAAGCGACATTTATAATTTTTGCATTTTTTGCTTTTAGTAAGGAATCCTTTAACAGATTTGTCAGAAGCCAGGGTGTTAGATAGTTTACCGCAATCATCTCGGCAAATCCTTCAGAGGTAACACGTTGCTCGAACCCATGAAGCCCAGCATTGTGGATGAGTATATCAATTTTTGAATAGTTTTGTTTAATCTCAATTCCTATACGGCGAACATCCTTCATTAGCGATAAATCACCAAAATAAAAATCGACCTCCGTATTTGGTGAAGCTTCTTTAATTAATTTCTCAGTTGCTTTAGCCCGTTCTTTGTTACGAGCAGTCAGCACTAGATGTGCACCATATTTTGCGATTTCAATTGCAGCAATCTGACCAATACCACTGGTTGCACCAGTCATTACAATTATTGGATACTCAGACATTATACACTCTCCTTCTATTAACTTGACACAGTCTTAATAATCAAATATATTTGACATATATCAATTATATTTGATTATTTGATATATGTCAAATATATTTAGCTTCGTTGAGAAGGGAGAACTATGGATATTAATAATTCTGATTTGAGAGAAAAACTGGAGTTAGCTCTTGGTGAACAGCTCAATGCGTTGATTAGTGAGGCACATGCACTTAATGTCAGAACTGCTGCTACATTTGATGCAACTTTGCAGCCAGCAGCCTTTTTGATTGTTCGCTGGTTATTTTCACACGGACCTACTAACGCTACCGCTTTAGCTGAATCAACTGCAATGGACCGTAGCTCTATCAGTAGACTTATTGGGCAATTGAAAGGTCTGGGATATGTAAAGAGCGATCCTCATCCTAAAGATCGTCGAGGAGTTTTGTTATCTTTAACCGAGCTTGGTCATGACAAAACAATAAAATCTTTAAAAGAGAAAGAATCTATTTTTTACGAACGTATTTCAAGTTTAACGGATTCAGAATTGAAGGATTATATTGAAATGCTTAAATCTCTAACGATTCAACAAAGACCATAATTCGTGAGGAATTATGTGTCTACTTTTAAATAAATTCAACTGTGATCGCAGGTTTGTATTCTTTACTTATGCCGTGATATTACATTTTTTCCCCATGTCATTGCAAGTTTCACAACTAAACGATGTAGTGAGTAATCTTCTATAACTTCCTTGTCCTCGTGTTAAAAGTTGGGGCGCTGAGACATCTCCTTTTACTTACGAAATTAAGATTGTGAAAAATTGTACTTAAAGTAACGGGTGCGATTGTTCAATAAGGGCAGTCGCTTTCCTTGTTCCGTTAACGGAGCAGGTTAGCTTAAGAAGGAATTTTTAAGTTACTTACAGAATCAATGGTTTATTAGGGAGAACTCACTGGAAGGAGGTACGATAATGCTGCAACAGATTAGAATAGGAAATTGGTTATTAGAAGCTGATATTGAAAAGACAAGAGAATTTTATAATAAAGGTACAGAGATATGCAATTGTCTATATTGCAACAATTTTATTGAGGCTTGTAAGCAATTGGAGACATCCGTAGCCACTGTATTTAGCAGATTAGGAATTAGTCCAGCTATGCCAGGACACCTTTCTGATTATCCGACAATGGAAGATGGAATACGTGAATACATAGGAAATTATCATTTAGTAGGAAGATTGTTAGAGGGAGAATTGTGTACTACTTCTAACTGGAAAGATATAAACACAGTACAGATTAAGAACTTTACTTTGGGGTTTTCAAAAGACTTAGAATTTGTTCCAAAGGATTTTCCCAATCCTGTCCTTCAGTTAGAATTCGTGGCTACTATTCCTTGGGTTCTTGATGAAAAACCAGATAGTATGTGAATAAACACGGATTCATGTTCAACAAACGGGTGCGATTGTTTAAGATATTGGCTGTCAAGTTGGCAGCCTTTTTGCTTGTTCCACTTACTGGGCAGGTTAGTGGAAGAAGGATTTTTATAATGTTTTGAAGAATATGACCTCATAAAGGAAAAATATGGGGGTGAAATCTTTGAAAAAATTAATTGGGATTGCAGTAATGTTAGGATTCATTTTTCTTGTGTTACACTCAACTCCAAAACTGGCTTTAAGGACTTGTTTATTTTTTATGGGGTATCCAAAAGCAGCTTTTATAACCGACATAGCTGATGATGAATATCATAATAAATTTGATAAGAATAAATTTGCTAAGTTAAATGCAAAAGCATACACCCTAACAAAACCACCATTTGAGAAAGCTACTGAAAGTGAGTTAAGGAATTACCTTGTACGGAAGAAAGGCTTTTTATATTTTGCTGATTATTATGGCGAATTATAAATTATCTACTTCAACCAACGGGTGCAAGAGTTTAACACCCCGTTACCATTTTGGTGGTTATTAGAAAAGAGTTAAACGAAGCAACACTCTTTAAAGGTGTTGCTCTTGTACATATTTGAGCAATTGATTAAAAATATTTTTTTATACAATTCTTGTCTAAGACTCCCGCTTAATTGGGCATAAATTTTTGTGGTTTTGCTCTTCTGGTGACCAAGTAGACTTTGGATAACATCAAGAGGTGCTCCATTATGCAACAAATATGTTGCATAGCTATGTCTTAGTTGGTATGGATGAATTACTTTACTAATCTCTGCCCTATCAGAAATCCGCTTAACAATGTATCTCATTTGAGCAATGCTCATTCTATGTGGTTTACGTTCTGTAACAAAAATGGCCGGAATCATTATCCTGACGATTAACTAAGTACCGTTTAAGCCACATTTCACATCAAATAGTAAAATATACTTCTCTTTCTTTATCACCTTTGCCTAGAACAATCGCTGATCGGTTTGACCAATTGATCCTGTTCTTGTCTAGCGAAACAATTTCACCTATTCTACAACCTGTTGAAAACATAAATTCGAATAATGCCTTTTCCATAGGAGTGTTACAGGCTTCCCTTAAGTGTTCGATCTCTCTTTCCGTTAAAAATTTTGGGATTCGTTTTCCTACTTTAGGTTCTTTTAATTTAGCAGCCGGATTCTTTAAAATATGTCCTTCCTCGTGTGACCAACGGAAAAGGGATTTTATAAAACGTATACGGTGGGCTAAGCTGGATGGCTTTAGATTTTCACTTGACTTTGCCAAGTATTCTTTTAATTTGATAGTAGTAATGGTTTCGAGTTTTACATCCTCAAAATACCGTATCACCAACAACGCTTGAAGTTTATAGGCCTTTAAAGTCTGTTGGGAGAACCCTTCAATCCGTTTATCAGATTCATAAATTTCCCAGGCTTTTGATAATAGCAAAATACATCTCTCCCTAAAAATTCTATTTTTAGAGGAATTATTGACCTGATTATAAAATTTGATACAGTACGGCTATCTTCAACTATCGGGGCAGTTTACTGAAGAGTAAATTAATACTATCCATTAAAAGATGAATGGGAATTTTAAAAAAAGAGGAAGAGTTAACTTTTAGTAGAATGTTAGTACTTTAAAAGGAGGATAAATAATTGAATAAAAAATCGTTACTTGTATCTTCATTAACAGGATATGAAGCAGAAATTGGCCGGTGGTTATGGTGTTTAGAGGATGTTCGTCGTACTCTTATAACTGAATTAACAGGAATGAGCCAAAGCTTCCTAGACAGAAAAATAGGTGAAAGACATTCAATTGGGACTCTTTTGTATCACATTGCATTAGTCGAGGCAGATTGGTTATATGTGGAAGTGCTAGGAACCGATTGGGATCCTGAAATTAGCTCATTATTTCCGTTAGAAAGTCGAACTGAGAGTAATTTAACTCACTTTGAGGGAGAAAGTTTAGAACAACATTTTTACCGCCTAAAAAAAGTTCGTGAAGTATTTCTTACCTACTTTCGTTCAATGGACTTAAACGATTGGCGAAAACCTCGGGTACTTGAACAATATGAAGTAACCCCTGAATGGGTTGTTTATCATTTGGTAGAGCACGAATCACATCATAGGGGACAGATTTTCCAATTACTTAGGGAATAACGGGATAATTAAGTAATAGATGAAGAATTGACAAAAGGCTTTTTAATTGGGATTCTTAGGTAATCTTGACCAATTGAAATTCTACCTTTTCGAACTGTGGTGCTTAAATGAAGTTATGGGAGCTGCCGTTGGCAGCTATTTCTTATGTCACTAACGGGGCAGTTTAGTTGAACAATCGTCATTAGCTTTTTTTCAACAATCGGGCCATTAAATGAAATAAGGTTTATGAGCTAACTGCAGTTAAGTTGTAGAAGGACTTTTGTAATTAAAACAGAATAATTATATTTACCTCCAGAATTTGTAAGCAAGTTATTTATCATTAGGTATCAATTGAAAAATTCAAGATAATGAAAAAAAGGAGGAAATTTAAAATGACGCATCCCGCATTAAAAATGTACGACTACCACATATGGGCAAATGGAGTTATTATTGATCGTTTAAAAGAACTTCCGCAAGACATTTATCATAAGGAAATTCAGACTGGTTTTTCTTCGGTATCAAAGGTGTTGTCTCATATTTATCTCACTGATTATGCATGGTTTGACATTATCTCAGGTAAAAGTATGAATGAAGCAATCGCAACCACGAATCAATTAAGAGAACAGATCGAAACGAAAAGTATTGAAGAAATGAAAAAGATCTTTTTAGACTTATCTGAACGTTACAAAGAACTTCTGAACAGCCAAGAAAATATTGAAAAGGTTATAGTGGTTGATAACCCCTATGCTGGATTACTTGAAACTTCTGTTTCTGAAACGGTGCTACATGTTGTCACACACGGATCTTATCATCGTGGCAATATAGCCACAATGTTACGGCAAATGGGACACACCTCCGTGATGCAAGATTATGGACTTTACCTATTCATGCCCCAAACTTCATGACTACTCGTCTGGGGGTCTTGTATATTTTTATAAAAATTCTTCAATTAAAAGAGTGCTAATGTAATAAGGTGTGAACACGTTTTAACGACCTGAGTAATTCTAGAATAAGGCGCTTTTCTTTAGTAAGAAGGCGTCTTTTTGATATTCCCCTACACATTAAGGGATTAGAATTTGTTAAGGCAAAAAAAGATTATGAAGATTATCACTTCAACTAACGGATGCTTTAGTTAAATAAGGTTTCGGTATCCCTAATAAAGAAACTCGCCAATTTCTATGGCGAGTTTTGCTTTTTATATACCAATAACGATGGCAAAACGACTGTCATTTCGGCACGTATTTTTAGAAAAGCACCTCAAAACGGAACCCTTTAATTCGTGAATTGGACTGCTTTTTTGTTGATATGACAGGATTTTAGGTAAATATCTACGAATTAGATATTCATACGAATAAAGAAAGTAAGGAAATTGCAAAGGCTATTATAAACTTAGCCAAGTCCATTGGATTAAATGTCATCGCAGAGGGAATCGAACTAAGGAACATGTTGATGAACTTAGTAAAGATGGTTATATACTTGGACAAGGTTACTACTACAGCAGACCATTGAAGGTGGGAGCATTTGAGGAGTTTATGACAACTAATAATGAAGCGTCATAAAACTTGAAATAGAGGGTAAGACAAGAGAGTTGCAAACTTCGGCAGCTCTTTTTGTTGTTTGTATTTCAAAACCGAACCCGTTGGTCTTAGATAAGGATGCTGCTTTTTATGCAGTATGACCTATAAAAATTAAAGGCTCTTTTCTAAAAGATTGGTGCTTTTTGAGATTCGCCGATAAAATTGAAAATCCGCTGATAAACTTATGAAATTCGCCGATAAACTTATAAAATTTGCTGATAAACTCATGAAATTCGCTGATAAATCAGATTAGCTTGTAATATGTGATGTAATTTTACACTATATTGGAGCTGAAAGGTAGTTAATAACAACATTCTTTACGAAAACAGCCAAATTAAAAAAGGAGAAAAGCCAGTTAAATGGGGCTTTTCTCCTTCTAAAAAACTAGGCTATTTTTTCCATTCGAATCGTGAATTTAACATCTTCCTCACTTACATTTAATAATCTTTCAAGCACAGCCAGTTTAATCTTTAATTCCTTGATTTCCAAGCTGCTAACTACATTTACTTTTCTTAGTTTGCTTATCATATCTGATACAACATGTTTAAAAGTTTGAGAATCAAATAATAGATAGTGAATTAATTCAATGGCTGCTTCTTTTTCTTGTTTATTTTTGGCTGCAAAAATACTTTGTAAATCAGGTTCTAGTACGAAAAGAGATTGTAAATCTTTTGAAATTCTTATATTAACGTAACTTGTTTTATTTCCATAATACTCATTATCCCTAATTCGAATGAGCTCAAGTCCAACCATAAATTCATAGAAAGGAGTGTTCTTATCAAGAGTACGAAACTGGTTAATTTCAATGTTTGATTTTTCTTCTATAAATATTTCTTTTTCAAATCTAGTTTGAATTACTTTTGATTCTAACATATTCATTTTCCTTACCTCGATTCTTAAATTGATCTATATTAAAAGTAACGTGTATACTTTTAGTAACCTAAATACATTATAGTAAATTTAGGCGGATAAATCAATTAAAGTTGCATGAAAATTTTAGGGAAGGTCCAACTATAATTTTTAAACTCCAAACTAATACTATATCTAACAAGTACTGTAAAAAAAGAAAAGTGGAATTAACGGCTTTTAGCTAATAGTTGGAGGAATATCCACATGGAGAGTAATTGTGATTTTTCACCATTAAAGCAAAATTTGGAGGATGGTATTAAAAATATTATTGATTTACTCCAAACCAATTTAAATGTCTTAGGTAACGAAAACCACTGTGTATTAGGAAGTTTAGAGGATGTAAAGGAACATCTAATTAAAATTGAATCGATGGCTGCTTCCTTTTATTTAAATTGTTATTTATCATCCTTTACTGATACATATGTTGATTTATCAATTGCTGCTCAAATTCTATCGAAACAAAAACATGGGGCACTTATTGTAGTGGAACGTAGTGATTCTGTTGACACCATTATCCAAAAGGGAACAACAATAGGAGCTCAGGTAACACCAAAATTATTGGGATCTATTTTTTATCCTGGAAATCCATTACATGATGGAGCAGTTTTAATACGGGGAAATACAGTCGTCTCAGCAGCAAATGTACTTCCGCTGACAACTGGAGTTACTGGAGAAAAGAAAGTAGGAACACGCCACCGGGCAGCCCTAGGAATATCAGAAAAAAGTGATGCACTTGCTCTTGTTGTTTCTGAAGAAACGGGTAAAATTTCATTTGCGTTAGATGGGAAACTATATCCGATTAACACAAGAAACCCGATTTTGTTCTAAAGCTCAAAAGGATTTAAAAGAAGCAATTAAGTATTATAATTATCTCGTATTCAAGATATTTTAAACTAAGATATAAAGGAATTTATTAAATTTGTATTAAAGTTCGATAAAATATCTGTATATATGCATAGGGAAGAGCTTTTATTTAAAAGATTGTAATCAATGCAAGTTTTCATGGATAAGTTGTAGCTATTATTTTTTGAACAAAAAAGAAGCTGGCGAAAAACAAGATGTTTTTCGCCAGCTCTTTACTTTTTAGACAACCCCTATTTTACAATCCTTTTTTCACTTTCATTATAACAGGACTATTTTATTTACTATGGCCAGCTGGAGTCCGCACGTTGATCGAATCTGTCAAAGTAATGTTGTCAGAAGAGTTGCCAAGGTACACTTTGTACTCACCATCTAGAGTTTTCCAAGTATCAGCATTGGAATCCCAGATGGATAGAGGGTGGTTGCTTGCTGCTGGGTCAATGGTAATAGTCACACGTTTCTTTTCACCTGGTTTCAGCCAGACTTTATCAAAACCAACAAGCCGTTTAGGCGGTTCATTCGCAACTTTAGGCAGACCTAAGTAGACTTGCGGCACTTCCGCACCCGCTGATTTTCCGGTATTTTCTACAAAGAAGGATACCTGAATCTTCTTAGTTCCATCCGACGTTTTCGGCGTTACGACTAGTTTAGAGATGTCAAAGTTAGTATAAGACAAACCATGACCAAAGGCGAAAAGAGGTTTAATGTTTTGGGCATCGTACCAGCGGTAACCCATCTCAAGCCCTTCGGAATAGTACACTTGCGGAATCTCTTTGCCAGTGCTGTCGAGTACACCTTGATTAACGCCTGGGTAGCGCTCTGAAGTGCTTGTTGGTGTGTCCGCTTTGGAAACTGGATAGGTCACTGGAAGCTTTCCGGATGGGTTGGCGAGCCCAAATAACAGGTTTGCGACAACATTACCGTCCTCCTGACCTGGATTCCATGCTTCTATGATAGACGGGACTTCTTTAGCCCATGGCATAAGTACAGGATTACCATCTTTAAGAACTAAAGCTGTTTTCTTGTTTGCTGCTGTAACAGCTGAAATCATATCATCCTGGCTGTCAGGCAAGGACAAGCTTGGGCGGTCACGGCCCTCGCTGGTTACAACCCCAGCCATCAGGATAACAACGTCTGCATCCTTCGCTGCAGCTACAGCTTCATCAAGATTACTATTGTCAGCAGCTACTGTTACCTTGGTAATCGCAGCGTTTGAGCCTAGTTTTTCTAAAGTATTCTGAAGTCCCTGCAGAGGTGAAACGGTATATAGCGGACTAACCCGCGAACTGCCGCCTCCTCCTGCAACAGCTGCATCAACATAGGTTGACTTACCGATTAAGGCAATTGAATGAACAGATGGGTTGAGAGGTAGTAGGTTACCTTCATTCTTCAGCAATACAGCTGTCTGTTCTGCAATTTCGCGCGATTTCGAACCGTTTCTCTCAGCATCGATCGTACCACGTACAATCGGACGGTCGAAAATTCCATATTTGAACATTTGGACATAACGGCGACTTAGAGCTTGGTCAACAGTATCTATCGTTAAGCTGCCGTTCGCAAGTGTTGCCTGTATGTTGGCATCTGTAAAGAATCTGGCACTTTGCATTTCTAAATCCAATCCGGCGTTAAGCGCCGGGGCAGTCGAATGGGTGGCACCAAAGTCAGACTGAACGTACCCTTTGAATCCCCACTGATCGCGCAAAACGGTATTCAACAGATACTCGTTCTCACAGGCATAGGTTCCGCCTACCCGGTTGTAGGAGCACATAATGGAACCAACGTTGCCATCCTTTACTGACATTTCAAATGGTAGCAGGTAAAGCTCGTGAAGAACATTCTCATCGACATTAACGTTCACTGACATGCGGTTTTGCTCTTGATCATTGAGTGCGTAATGCTTTGACATGGCGATAATATCATTATCTTGGATGCCCTGAATTTCTTTAGAAGATAAAACACCAGCGAGATAAGGGTCTTCACCCATGTATTCGAAATTGCGGCCGTTCTCGCCCAAGCGTGCAAGATTCATGCCTGGTGCTTCGAGTTCGTGCAGCCCAAGCGTGCGGGCCTCACCGCCCATTAGATCTCCGAAAGCGTAGGCAAGACTGGGGTCAAAACTGGCTGCAAGCCCAATGGCAACAGGTAATGCAGTCGCCTTATCCTGCGGGCTGCAGTCACCGCCGCCTAGACCTACAGGACCATTGGTAATTCTGAATGTTGGGATCCCTAGTTCAGGGATTCCAGGAATGTGCCTGCCAGGACTTCCGCATTCCACCAGCTCCGGAATTACTCCGCGCTTCCCGGCAAGCTGCTGGATTTTCTGGTCTAGCGTCATTGCATCGATGAGCAGTTCGGTACGTTTTTCAGGCGAAAATGACGTATCCATCCAAGGCAACTGGGATAAAACAGTGGCCTGTTCAGCGTTCGCCTGTGTTGGCTGTGCTGAAAAAGTTCCGCCCATAATTGCTGCAACAGCTACACTCGATACAAGTGTAGACCACACAAGTTTCTTAAATTTTTTTCCTACATTAAACACCTTACCAACCTCCCCAAATTGGATTAAAGATTTTCTTTTTTACCCACTCTTCACCTCCGTACCATCTTTTTTGAAAACGCTACCACATTGATGTCAATCAAATTATAATGGTACAGCCCAAGATTACATTTGTGGTATTTTTATGATTTTTTGTAAAAATTTTATCTGACTATTAAAAGAATTAAAAATAATTATTTAGTAATAGGAAATATTTCCTATTTAAATTTCTCAAGGGAGGAGAATTTTAAAAATACTATTAAATCTTTGTTCAATATAAATATTAATAAATATAATTACCAAAAATAATATGGAAGAGAGTCTGAAGGAGAACGATTGAAATGAAAAAGGTGTTGGGGTTGCTATTGTTGGAACTGGTCTTTCATGGGAGAGGTGAAAAGACATTGAAGACATTGTCATTAACACTTTCATTTTCGATTTATGACTTTTCAATGAATAAGTACTAAAAATTCTGGGTTTACTACATATATATTTACCAAAAGAGTGTAATACCAATTGTATTAAATAGAAAAATGTATCTAGGTTACTTTTTATATTTCTGCCATTTTTCATTAGAACAACATATTCCACAAAGAACGAACAGGAAAAAAAAGATGTAAGCTTAAGTATTGGGGAAAGCCTTGGGAACTCTTGATGAGGAAAAGCTATGGTGAATAACGAAAAGGTATTAAAATGCAGTGAAAACCTCTCTGGAAATTAGAGAGGTCTTTTAATTTACAACCATTTATCTGCCCATTCCTCTAATGCCTTGAGCGATCGTCCGAGCTCTGTCCCTTTTTTGGTTAACGAATATTCCGTCCGTACAGGACGGTCAGCAATAACATTTCTTAACACAATTCCATTTTCCTCGAGTTCTTTCATCCGTTCATTTAATACTCTTTTACTTAAGTCGGGAATGAATTTATGAATTTCACTAAATCTTTTTGGCTCCTCCATTAATGTATGAATAATGAGGCCTATCCATTTTTTCCCCATAATATGGTAGCATTCTTCAACTTTATTGCATAATTTATTTTCTGCATCCATCTATTGACATCCCCTAATAGTATCTTGGTTATTTTTAATAACTATATAATTATAATAACAAAAGCAGTTGTTAAAATAAAGTATTTACTGGAACAAAATTACCAAGTGAATAGAATCTGTTATTATTCGTTCACTAATTTGACATATATAAATCGACAGCAAAATTTAAAGAAGTTATTTTAGTTACATAAAGTTACCTAGTTATTGATTAGATTGATAGAACATTGTGTCATATTGTTTAGGAACAGGAATTTCAAAGCCGATTATTACAGCTGAATGCGTAAAGAATAGTTTTATTGACATGGTAATTAAATATTTTTATACTAAAAGTAACTTCATTGTGATACAACTGTACCGTAATATGGTTAAAAATAAAATAAGAGAGTATTTACTATAAATGAAATTTAGGACCAAATGATTTCTTAGACTTTCTTGTTTTTTTTAAAATTAAAAATAGAAGGAGCTAAAAAAATGATTAGAGTGGTTTGTAAGGGAAAACTTAAATCAGGCGTAAATGTTGAAGAGTATCTAATTCTTGCTAGAGAAGTTGTGACAGAAACCAGAAAAGAAAAAGGATGCATAATGTATACTCTTCATGAAGATATCAATGATCCATCCATCATTACAACGATTGAAGAATGGGAGGATGAAGAGGATATCAAACAACACAATAAAAGTGAACATGTCGTGAAAATTGTTCCAGAGCTGAGGAAACTGAGAGAAAGCACAGAAATCAACCATTATAGAGAAGTGAAATAATTACGGCCAATTTATAACGGTTAATAAAGAAAAGGCAGAGGTTGCTATCGTTTAAAAAAAAGTAAAAACAATGGTGGGATAAACGATGATTAAAGGGATTAATCACAAAGGATTTCATGTAGAAGATATGGAACGCTCATTGGATTTTTATTGCAAAAAGCTTGGTTTTATGAAAGCGTTTGAATTGAATCAACCAAATGGTGAACCGTGGATTGTCTACGTAAAAGTGGCGGATGGGTGTTTCATTGAATTATTTTACGGAGGTGCCGAGGGGGTTAAGAACAGAGCAGACCATATCTGTTTCGAGGTTGATGATATCCATGAAACAGCGGATCAATTGAAGAAAAAGGGAGTCCCTTTAGAAGTTGAAATTTCTCAAGGCAGGGCTTTGAACCATCAATTCTGGGTATTAGATCCCGATGGAAATTGGCTCGAGTTTATGGAAATGAATCCTGAATCCCCACATATGAAAAGTTAAGTTAGATGAAAAAAGAAGGGGATTATTGCTATGAAATTTAACAAAGTTCGTTGGGGCATTATTGGATGTGGTGATGTGACGGAAGTGAAAAGTGGACCTGCATTCCAAAAAATAAATAATTCAGAGTTAGTCGCCGTAATGAGAAGAACCGGTGAACTTGCAAAAGACTATGCAAAAAGACATAATGTACCGAAATGGTACGATGATGCCGACGCACTTATAAACGATCCAGATGTTGATGCTGTCTATATTGCGACACCACCTGATTCACATAAAGAATATACAATTAAAGTTGCAAAGGCAGGAAAGCCTGTTTATGTAGAAAAGCCAATGGCTCTCAATTTTGAAGAATGCAATGAAATGATCGCTGCTTGCAAGGCGGCACAAGTTCCATTATATGTTTCTTACTACCGTAGGGCATTGCCTCGTTTTGTAAAAATAAAAGAGTTGTTGGAAAATAAAGCAATCGGAGACGTTCGGTTCGTTTCAACAACACAATATCAAAAAGCTTTGGAAGATGTGAAGGATTCACAAAATCTCCCGTGGAGGGTTCAACCTGAATTGTCCGGAGGGGGCCTGTTTTATGATTTAGCCAGTCATACGCTTGATCTATTAGATTTTTTGCTGGGACCTATTAAATATGTTAAAGGTTTTGCATCGAATCAAGCAGGCAATTATCATGCGGAAGATATCGTTACAGGTACCTATCGATTTGAATCTGGAATTCACGGCGTAGGAAATTGGTGTTTTTCTGCATTTGATGATGTGGATGTGAATGAAATCGTTGGGAGTAAAGGAAAAATTTCTTTTTCTACTTTTGGTAATGAGCCTATTATTTTGACGACCGCAAGTAGAACAGAGAAATGGAGTTTTGAACCCCCACAACACGTCCATCTACCTCTTGTAGAAACGATTGTGGCTGACTTAACAGGAGGTGCCGGCCAATGCTCTAGCACTGGGGTGACCGGTGCGAGAACCAACTGGGTCATGGGTGAATTTAGATAAGGGACACCAGCTACTCATTCTTTTAAATTTGAATGGGGCCGCTTTTTTACTTTATATAGTTTCATAGAGTACAAAATATCGGATATTCGCTAAACAAAGAAAGACCGGGCGGTTTTTGCCCGGTTTTTCTTATTACGGAGACGGTTTAACCGTTTGAAGTATTTTTTCTAGCAAGCTTACAGCATCATCAGCCTCGAGGGTTGTTAATTGAATACGGCAAAACGGCCTGACTCTACATTCTAAACACCTGTGAAAGCAGTCTACAATACAAACATCTACATCCTTTTGATAATAGAGGCGAAGAAGGTCAATGACTTTGTCAGCATCAGTTACTTTAATGTTTCGCTCACAAAATTTAGCCACTCTCATTCTACTTTTTCCTCTTTTAATAGAATGCTTCTATTCCTCATCATAATGGATAAATTGAATATCCAAAGTACGAAGATAGGTTTGCAGACCTGCATCTTGGATGGGGATAATGAATGCGGGTTCCCCTGATTCATTATGGTGAGAGTGCCACAGCCCTGGCGGGGTAACGAAGGCTTTTCCTGTTACCCAGTCAATCCGAATCGGATCAATGATTTGCTTGGTAAGAGGGTCTACCTTATCCCCAACTAATGTATAGGTCCCAGGTGCAGCATGGGCAACAAAGTCAAGTGCAACTGATTTATGACTATGGGGAGCTTGGTTTGCACCGGCGGGAACAATGCCAAACATAGCCCATAAAACATGTGTAATTGTTAAAGTTTGTTCGAAATTTTGATTATTTAACAAAATGGAGATGCGATTTTTTAAATGTGCATCGGGTGCATTAGCTACCTCATCTAATTTTGCTTTCGCCCGTTCCGCTGAATAAAGCGTTGGTTTAAAACGCGCCTCTGTAGCTTTAGCTCCCAAGTAGTCAAGAAGTGGAGTGTCCAAAATGTAGTAGATGGTTGAATCCTCTGCAGCTAGATGACGACTAACTGATCCGGCTGGTAGTGTTAAAAAGTCACCTTTTTTCCAACCGATGGTTTGACCATTTACTTCAGTAGTGCCATCCCCCGAAATTATATAATATAATTCACTAGTTGCATTTGGTTGTGTTTGAATCGAATCTCCTGCCTTAATTCGGATAAAGTTTGCAAGGAGGGAGGGGCTTGTTGCTGGATATTTGGTTTTCAGTTCATTAGATAAATCCAGTGATATAATACGAGTTTCTCCTGAATTATATAGTTCAGGTGCAAATTCTTTAGGCGGGATCGGACTAGTAATCCCACTGCCGATTGGATCAGCAGCCGTGCTATACTCGTAAAAAAGGGCATCCTCGGTCCAGTTTTCGCTCACAGTTCCAATATAAAATTCACCTGGTTGAACATTATTTGACATAGGTAAACCTCCTTTTATTTGAAAAATTTTATCATGTATATTGTAATACAGTTTTAGGTAAAATGGTAAATTTTTCTTCCTTTTTTCCTTTACCTCTTCCACTGGAAAACCCGGTTAAATTTCAAATTTGTTTTAGACTAATGTAACTCTATTATGGTAGAAGCTATTTTGTCTTAATTAGAGGAGTTAATCGGAATATCTCCGCTTATGAAATCTCATACCGATACGAAAATCAACAATGAATAACAACAGAGCCAAATCATAAGAGATTAATCCATACGGACAAAAATCGTGAAGAAACAGTATGAAATGGCTAGTCCTTATTTTTAAACCAGTTAACGACTCCAAAAATAATAAGCAGTAACCCGCCGATCTCAATCGCATGATCGGCCAAGTTAAGAATTCCAGCTCTCTAAAATCATAACAAATCGTAACATTTGCCTTAGATTCTCGAGTAAAGGCAATTGTCCAACCCTTCGCTGGCCAGGGTTTAGCCTTCTTGCGAACACCTATGTCTTTCAGTCTCTTTTCTGAGCACCCCATAGGGCAGGAGTTACCTGGGCTACCTTTATCCTCTTACGGCAATCCTTCCATTGGAATTTTCACATTCAATTGAATGTCCGTACTAAAATAAAGGCTTAAAATTTGTATAGCTATTCTTGTATGACGGCATAATCAATAAAATCATCGATATACCACTGCTTAACATGCTTATGATTTTGAAAGGCCATTTCTTTAAGTGCGGACAACCATGCTTGAACTTTCTTCCAATGTTTAAATAAATCACTGACCTGATGTCCCTTTTTTGCTTCCTTGGCAAAAAGGACTGACATCATCTGATGTGGAATTTTTTCTTTGTAACCCATGGCACGACGTGCTAATACGAGGGCAGCACTTTGATGAATCGAGAGTCCGTACGTTTTTTGATATTTGACCCGTCCAATTAAGGAAGAATAGTAGGCTGGTACTTGGGCAAGAGAAATCTCCTCCTTAACACATTTTGAAATCAAGGTGGTGATGATCTTCCGATAGACAAAGTTACTGCTCATGCGATTGAATTTTGTGTTTTTGCTTAAATCATTTTTGAAATATAAATCTTCAATGGCTATTATTTCGATTCCATTGGACTTCACCCACTCAATGACAGAAGCAACAGTAGTCCCAATCATTCCATTACGTTTGTTTGCACGAACACTATTAAGATCATTCATCCAAAATACTTTACTTTTACAAAAATTTCCGTTTGGATGAACGATGGTAACAGCTAAATTGTCTGGATTGATATCGATGCCTGCACAGCCATTTGAAAAGTCATTGGAGGATGTTATTCCTTGGTTGAAGGTTAAATGGACATAGTATTTCCCGTTTTCTCGAAGGATTCGAACGCTATAGGCTTGTTCACTGGAAAGATAGGAGAGAATCGTCATGATGTGTTTTTCGGAGAATTGAACTTCAAAACATAATCGGTCGTTCTTTTTGGAGGATAATGGATTTAATATTTTCATTTCTACTGAACGTTCTTCTGCATAACGTAGTTTGATATTTTCGTTTCCGCCTTTTGAGGCTTCACCGCGTGAAAAGAGGGCGTTGGTTCGAGAATCGATCCACTCTTGTTTAGTGATTTTATGTTTATTTAAAAGTGTCAGCCTTTTCTTCGTACCATCCACCACTTTGGGGACACTGCCGTTTTCAATGTGGTAATGATAATAGTTCATTTTCTTGGTTAACTTTTGGATTCGGGACTGCTTGTACAATATAAGGTCACTCTTATTGGACTTGGTGGATTTTTGGATTTTTTCTATTTGCTCCTCTATTTTTTGTATCGCTGATTTATATTGCTCCACATACATTGGTAACAATTTCTTCTGCGAGGAAATCGAAGCTTCCGCCTCAAGAAACGCATCCCTCATATAGCGGGAGTTATTCAGAAATAACGGTTTTGCCTTCGCTACGGCTTTCTTTCGGTCCAATCCATCAAAGAGGCGTTCCCGCATAAAACGCTTAGCCGATTGAAATTTACGCATGAGCTCATCCAGTATCATCGACTCATTTCCAGAAGGGTTTCTAATCACTCCGGTATAAGTAATCGCTTGATTACCCTCTTTTTTTGACATCTTGACCCTCCTTTTCTAACTCTGAAAGCGTCTTTTTCATTTTCTTAGAACCTCTTCTTCCATATAGTCTAGCAGAAAATGATGTCATAATGGAGATCAGGTATTCGACCATCTCCTCATTTAGTTCTTTCTTCTCTTGTTGTTCAATTGTAATAATTTCAACCCCATGAGACTGGCAGTAGGTCTCTAAATAATTGTATCCAAATCGGGCTAAACGATCTTTATACTCGATAACAAAATAATCAATCGGTTCCTTATCGATAATGGATAGTAAACTCTTGATTCCTTTCCGGTTCTCATTAATTCCACTAGCAACCTCTTTAATCACATGTGAAATGGATATCCTTTTGTCAAAAGCAAAGGAAGTGAGCCTCCCAACTTGGCGATCCAAGTTACCCGCAACTTCCTGCTTTTTTGTAGAAACCCTCGCATAAATTACACAAACAGACGTTGTTTTACTCTCAGGTTCCACATCCATCATGCCGATAAGTTGTTCTAAATCGGTTTTTAAGTATCTTCGGTGACCTCCGCTTGTTTTATAAACTTTAATTTTGCCCAGTTCTTCCCAGCGCAAAATGGTTGTTCGAGTAATATTTAAAAACTCACGTGCTTGTTTTTGTGATAAAAAAATAGACATTGAGATCACCCCTAAATCTATTTTACTATTTATCAAAATCGTTTCTACAATAATTTTTGTACAATTAATTACATTTCGTTATATTTTTCCGATAACTGTTAGGACCACCAGAGCGAATGATAAAATCTGTTACCTGCCCAAACACAAGTCGATCAATGCCATTTTTCCAATTGCTCCTCCGACTAGGAATCCAAAACTACTATCAATGAGAGCTCCTTTCATTTCTTCATTTCTGCGAAAATATAAAACAACAATCACAAATAACACAGCCCCAACTCCGAAGAGCCGCGCATAGCCTTGAAATAAACCTCCTGCCATCCCGCTATTTTCGATATGTGTGAGTGGAATTCCCCACATGGTTACTGTTTCATTGATGTCGATGTAGGTCCGAATTAGATATTTAGTAAGCTGGTCCATCACAATTACAAGAATTGCAATCACATAAAATAGCATAAATAGACCTTCTTTCTCTCAGAATCATTTGTATCCTAATCATCAGTATAATTGAAAGATTTTTTCTATTCTATTTTGGTGCTTTTATATGTATATTTGATGTTGTTAAAATACCTAGCACATAGTACAGCTGTATTTGCCATTTTCTAAATGATAAAATAACAGAATGGATGGTGATTTTATAAAGTGGGAAGATGTTCGAAATGCATTCCCAAATCAATGGGTATTATTCTGTGGAGCTTTAATAGTTAGTTGAAATTTAGCCATAAATTACGAATGTATTTTTTCGACAACAACACTAAAATGGACGGAGTGAATAAAATGGCAATGGGTGAGTATAAACTCGATTTACCAGATGATGTTATCCAATTAATAAATGAACTTGGAAAGGGTACCACTGTTGTTGATTCTATAAAGACTTCCATCGCAATTAGCTTATTTGTCGCAAAATCAGTTTCACTCGCTAGAGCAGCAGAGATTGCCAATTTATCAATAAATGATTTTATATATGTCCTTCAAATAAAAAAAATACCTTGGTCCGAATATACGGAAGAGAGTCTGAATAACGATAAAGAAACGATAGCCGATTTATTAAGAGAAAAGAAAAATGATTATGACAAAAATAGTTTGTAATTCAAGTTAGAAGGGTTAAATGCCCTCACACAAAAAAAGACTAAAAAATAACCAAAATAGCCAAAAACGCCATCAAAATTCACTTTTGATGGCGTTTTTGTGATGTTTCGTGTTAAAAATGCCACCAAAAGTGAAAAATGGCCATTCGCTTTCCCTCGTTATTCTCGATATTGTAGAAGCGTAGAGGATGAGGGATTTTACAAAACCCTCGCATAGGACATGGTGAGGAAAAGTTGTCAGAAAATATTCACATATTATTGAAAAACATATGACCTTTTTCTTCATTTTTTTCTATATAGAGTGTGAGGGGATTTTTTAAAAGAAAGAGAGTGGTGGAAAGATGGCAAAGTATCGTATGGTGCGGACAGATTTTTGGAAGAATCCAATGATTTCTGAGGAGATGAGTCCAGAGGACAAATATTTCTATTTGTATCTCCTTACGAATCCAGAAACGACACAAATTGGAATCTATACAATCACCAAAAAACAAATGGCTTTTGATTTGGGTTATTCAATTGAGAGTGTTCATGCTTTAATGGAACGGTTCACCGAGCATCACAAATTGATTCGTTATAATCCTGAAACAAGAGAACTTGCGATTAAAGACTGGGCAAGAAATAACCTGCATAAAGGCGGGAAACCGATCATGGATTGTATTTATTCCGAACTAAAGGAAGTGGCGGATACCTCGCTGATTCGATATGTTTCAGAATCCATTCTTAAGGAAGATATGCGTAATCTTTTTAATTCGTTTTGTGGAAAAGAAGAAATTTTATTTGATGAGGAAGATCGAGACCAAGATGAAAGTTATCCATACATAGAAGAGGATTACGAGCAATTTGATGATTCGTTCTCGTCTCGTGAT
The DNA here is from genome assembly GCA_011250595.1 of Bacillus sp. MM2020_1. Lineage (GTDB taxonomy): Bacteria > Bacillota > Bacilli > Bacillales > Cytobacillaceae > Neobacillus. The sequence continues at coordinate 40,783 of JAANMP010000033.1, forward strand.
ACGGCACGGGGACAAAATAAAAATGAAAATAAAAAAGAAAAAGAAAAACAACAACAAAAAGATCTTAATCCTAATTTAGCGAGCAATTCGAACATGGTGATTCCTTTAAACAATAATCAAGAAGAGGTTGTTGTTAAAGAAATTGTTGAGTTTTGGGACAACAATGTTTGGTTTCACGAACATAAATGCGAAACAGCAGCTGTTATCTTGGTTAGATGATTCTAGCTTCTTACAGCCCGGAGAGATCATCTTAAAAGCGATGAATATTGCCTGTGCCAATAACAAGCGAAGGTTGAACTATGTGGTTGGGATTCTGAAAAACTGGGAAAATGAAAATTTATTGACCGTAGAAGAAATCGATTCCTATCAAGAGAAGCAAAGGCCTGTACAAAGGCAATCAACCGTATCATTTTCTAACGGAAGAGATATTCCAAGAGGAGTTAACCTTGATTTTACAGCAGGTGAAGAGGAATGAGTATAGCGGAAAAGGCGTTCTTAGGAAGCTTGATGAAGGCGGAGTATTTGCTCAAGGATACCGTGATCCAACCTGAACAGCTGGAAAGTGCACGGCATAAAGATTTAATGCGAAGAATGGTGGAGTTTAATCGTGTGGGGAAAAATGTTGATTTGATCACCTTGACCACCTTACCCGACCTCAAATTATTTGGGGGCATGTCTTACCTTTCTGAGCTGTTATCGTATGCGGATGTGGAGAAATTTGATGCAATGGAGAAACTGATCCTTGACTCGTGGAAGGAACGAGAAAAGAGAAACATCTTAACCATTGCTGCCATGAATGATTGGGAGATTGCGAAAGTCATTGCCGAATTGGATAAAATTAACCAAATGAAAATGGATGATCACACCTCTTTACAAAATGCGTTGGCAGATATCTATGAGGCACCCTGGGAAAATCAAAAACTCTCGGAGTTTGCAACAACGGGTATCAAAAAGCTCGATAAAGTAACGGGTGGCTTTCGGAATGGGGAAGTGACGATTCTGGCCGCAAGACCATCGATGGGAAAAACCGACGTGATGCTCCATTTTGCAAAAATGTCAGGCTGGGCAGGATTTCTGCCACTCGTTTTTTCCTTAGAGATGCCTGAAAAGCTAATAACTTCGCGATTAATGGCTTCGACAGGGAGCTTTAACCGGGCTAAAATGCGGAATCCCAAAAGAATGCTCAATCCAAATCAAAAGAATAGGTGGTCAGATGTGATAGGTGACCTCAGTGAAACCCATATGCAAATTTTTGATGGGGCTGGCCAAACAATTGCCGAAATGAGAGCGAAAACGAGAAAGCTGATGAATCAATATCCACACAAGAAACCAATCCTGTTTATCGATTATTTAACACTCATCTCTTCAGGACAATTTTACGGAGGTAATTCTCATTTACAAGTCACCGAAATCTCAAAATCTCTCAAAACGATGGCGAAGGATTTTGATTGCCCCGTCATTTGTCTGGCGCAGCTCAATCGCTCAGTAGAATCAAGAGCCGAAAAACGGCCGATGATGTCTGATATCCGGGAATCGGGCAGTGTCGAGCAGGATGCCGATGTCATTTTGTTCTTGTACCGTGAAGCGTATTATAACAAGGAATCGAAGGATCATTCCATTGAAATCATCATCTCAAAAAATCGAAATGGTCCCGTTGGAAGCCTCAATGTGAATTACAACCAGGAAACTGGAAGGATTGAGGAACAAAAGGAATCTCTGCCGTTGTAACCCCTATTTAGCCTAAAAAAACTTATAACGAGGTGTGTCAGATGATTGTGAAAGATCTTTATATGGATTGTTTTCGTTATGAAGAATCAGCATTGGCCCATTACATCCACCATTTACTCGCAGAGAAGAAAATTTCATTAGAGGACGAGATGTCAAAAATTGACTTAGAACTAGCGGACCATCAGAAAGTAAAGGAATTGATTCAAAACAATGTATTAGGTTTTCATAAAGTAGGCATCTACTCACTGAAAATGAACCAAAAGGAATTTGTCTTTATCTTTGCGGCCAGCGACCGAGAAGCCATCCAATTCTATACCGAAACGTTTCATCAATCCCCATTGAATTGTCATGAATATTCACTAGATTTTGAGCTTTCTAGAGGAAAGGGGGGGATTTCGTTTCGCGAGATGAGGAAAGAATTCGATAGTTTTCCTGCGATAGTGGGGTATTTTGAGAGGGAGAACTGAGGGATTTATTATTCTAAATTTTCATTGTATAATAAAAAAGTTATTATCCTAAAAAAGAAGAGGTTATCAAAATGAATTCAACATTCACACCAACAAGAACAACCAACACAAGAACCATCGTCATTAATGCACTTTTCATTGCCTTAACCTTAGTCGTCACGATGTTTATTCAAATAAGGCTCCCATTGATGGGGAACGGAGGCCTCATTCATCTGGGGAACGTGCCCCTCTTTATCGCAGCCTTGGTTTACGGCAAAAAAACAGGAGCGATCGCAGGTGCCTTCGGAATGGGTCTCTTCGATATTATCTCTGGCTGGACACTTTGGGCACCATTTACCTTTATTATCGTAGGTACAATGGGCTTCGTAGTCGGACTTATTTCCGAAAAAGTACCCGGCAAAAGAGTCCTTGTTAACACACTGGCAATAGCAACTGCACTAATCATAAAAGTGGTAGGTTACTATTTTACAGAAGTCATCCTTTATGGCAACTGGATCCAGCCATTCGGCTCCGTACCAGGGAATATTATGCAGATCGTAATTGCGGGTATCGTTGTAATACCTCTTGTCGGACGTTTAAAGAAAAGAGTTTAAATGCTACAGTAGCAGCGGGCGCTAGTTAAGAGGAATAACCTTCGTATTGGTAGTCTAAATTATGATTCTCATCACACAAGAATCGACGCTTTTGGCGTATGCTTGAAGAAGAGTTCAGAGCCATCATCGATGAGAGGAATCTCGGCTGATTGGTGATGGTAGGATGAGGGGGAAGAGCCGATGAAGGCTTCGAACGTTGTTTTAAGCGCTCCACTGCAACAACTAATGGACGAGCATGTGTCGCTCCGAAAAGATATGGATCTTATCTATGAGATCACTGAAGACATAGAATGTGATTCGGGTCCCGCAGTGATTCAACTATTTGCGAATTTGTACGAGCAGGTTTCTGCTTTCAATAATATACTGAAGGCCCATTCCAAACGCGAGGAAGAAGGCTTGTTCCCGATGATCACCCGCCATCTCGAAGCGAATGATCGGACCATCGAAGAGATGGAATCTGAACATGGGAAGGCGGAGCAGCATCTACAGGATTTTCTAACGGAAGCTGAAAAGGCGGGGGTGGACATTGATGAAGATGCTGCGGGATGGATTGCCGTGTACGCTGTCCAAGCTCTTGCAACCTTAACACAACACTTCGCGAAGGAAGAAAAAATGCTATTTCCGCTGGCGGAGAGCTTGCTATCGGTCGAGGAGAAGGTGGAACTTGAACAGCTGTTTCGAGATTGATAGAGGATTGCCTCGAAAATTCAATATAACTTATACACACTCACAAATGGGGTTCATCTCCTTTTGTGGGTGTTTTTTTTTGCCTGCTTTTCCAAATGACCCAAACGGTGGATAAATTCACTAGCAAGAGGAAAAATAAGGATAACTTTTTTAGGGAGGACTTATTTTGATAGAGAACCAAAATGTTAATGCTTCAAATGAACAAGACGTAGAACGGGAGACGTTGACTACACGCCAGGGCCATCCTGTGATGGATAACCAAAACATCCGTACCATTGGCAATCGTGGCCCAGCAACACTGGAGAATTACCATTTTATTGAGAAAATTTCCCATTTTGATCGGGAAGAGGTCCCACAACGTGTGGTCCACGCGCGGGGAACGGGAGCATTTGGCTATTTTGAAACCTACGGAAAAGTGGGCGATGAGCCGGTAGAGAAGTATACGCGCGCGAAAGTATTTTCTGGTGCAGAGAAAAAAACACCGTTAATGGTGCGTTTCTCCACCGTGGCGGGTGCGAAGGATTCGCCGGAAACAGCCCGTGATCCACGTGGTTTTGCGGTGAAAATGTATACGGAAGATGGGAACTGGGACCTGGTTGGGAACAATTTGAAAATTTTCTTTATCCGCGATGCGATGAAGTTCCCTGATATGATTCACGCGTTTAAAGCGGATCCAGCTTCGAACGTGCCAAATCCTGAGCGGATGTTTGACTTCGTTTCCCGTACACCTGAAGCAACACATATGATTACATTGCTATTTTCCCCCTGGGGGATTCCAGCGACATACCGCCACATGCAGGGCTCTGGTGTAAACACCTATAAATGGGTCAATGAAAAAGGCGAGGCTGTGTTGGTGAAGTATCACTGGGAGCCGAAGCAAGGGATTCGTAACCTAACACAAGAAGAGGCAAACGCGATTCAAGCGAAGAACGTGGTCATGCGACACAAGATTTATATGAAGCGATTGAGCGAGGAGAATATCCTGAATGGGAGCTCTTTGTGCAGATCATGACGGATGAGTACCATCCAGAACTGGATTTTGATCCACTCGATGATACAAAACTTTGGCCAGAGGATCAGTTCCCATGGTTACCGGTGGGGCGCATGGTCCTTGATCGGAATCCCGTTGATTTTCATGCGGAGATTGAGCAAGCCGCCTTTGGTACAGGAGTTCTGGTTGATGGAATGGATTTCTCTGACGATAAAATGCTACAGGGGCGTACGTTCTCTTACTCTGATACGCAGCGCTACCGTGTAGGTGCGAACTATCTGAGTCTGCCTGTGAATGCACCGAAAGCGCCTGTCCGCACGAATCAGCATCGCGGCCAAATGGATATTCGTAACCCAAAAGAATCTGGAGGAAACCCACATATTAACTATGAGCCATCGATGCTCGGCGGCTATAAGGAAGAAAATAAAGAAAATCGTGCACCGCACCAACCAATATATAATGCGACAGCCATGAGCGCCCCCATTGATCGTCCGAACAACTACGGACAAGCGGGCCACACGTACCGAAGTTTGGATGATTGGGAGCGCGATGAATTAATCAAAAACCTGTCCGAAGCGCTGGCGATATGCGACAAACTAATTCAGGATGCCATGATCCATCACTTCACACAAGCCGATGAAGAATATGGCCGCCGTGTACAGGAAGGTATCGAACAAGTAATGAAAGAAATCCAAGAAATGAAGAGGGAAAATCAAGTTCCAGGCCGTGAAGCAGGTAAATCAAAATTTGGTCAAGGAACCATCGCTGCCAATGAAGTAACACAAGAGGCGGTGAAGAAAGGGCACGAAGCGGATCCTTATTAATAATTATATGCCCGGCACCAATGCTAAAAACCGCCGTCAAATCAACTGCGGTTTCTTCTTAAAACTTGGCTTTGTTATAACTGAATGTTGATTTCCCAATTTAAACGGAGAAATTCCGCCTAAATTGGGAATACCACTATATCATTAAAAATAAGGGGAGTTTTCCGCTTATATGATTCAAATCGTTGGATTTTGTCTTATTTAGAGCTGTTAGTCAGAATATCTCCGCTTATTAAAGCTTCCAAACCCTCGTCTATATAATTAGCCGGAAATTCTCCGCCTATGAATTCTTATACCTTCGCCAAAATCAACATAACAGAGCCTATCGCTTAGTTACCTGCTAATTGAGCTTTTTTCTGTTCAATCGCCATAAGATCAAAGCGGTCAGCATTCATCACCTTAACCCAGGCAGCGATAAAGTCTCGGACAAACTTCTCTTTGTTATCATCTTGAGCATAAACTTCTGCAATGGAACGTAGGATGGAGTTTGAACCGAACACGAGGTCCACTCGAGTCGCTGTACGTTTAACTTCACCTGTTTTGCGATCACGTCCTTCATAGACAACTCCATCGACAGGCTTCCACGTAACTCCCATGTCAAGCAAGTTCACAAAGAAGTCATTCGTGAGTTGTCCTACAGAATCGGTGAATACGCCGTGTGCAGTCCCGCCATAGTTTGTACCTAGAACACGCATCCCACCAATAAGAACGGTCATTTCTGGTGCAGTCAAGTTTAAAAGTTGAGCTTTATCAATTAACAGCTCTTCCGGACTTACACTGAACTGCTGCTTTTGATAATTGCGGAAACCATCAGCGACAGGCTCCAGCACGTCAAAGCTTTCTGAATCTGTTTGTTCTTGGGTCGCATCCCCGCGACCAGGAGCAAATGGAACTTTTACAGCAAAGCCTGCCTCTTGGGCTGCTTTTTCGATTGCGGCACAACCGCCGAGGACAATCAAATCGGCCAAGCTGACTTCTTTTTCAAATTCCTTTTTAATGTTTTCAAGTACTTGAAGAACTTGTGCTAGTTGTTCTGGTTGATTCACTTCCCAATCCTTATGTGGAGCAAGACGGATGCGGGCACCATTGGCACCGCCGCGATGGTCAGAGCCGCGATAGGTACTAGCAGAAGCCCAGGCGGTTGTTACTAACTTGCTAACGGTTAATCCTGAGTCTAAGATTTTTGCTTTTAGCTCGGCAATATCCGCATCTGTTAAATCATAATTACCAGCTGGTACAGGATCCTGCCAGACGAAATCTTCTTCTGGAACTTCCGGACCGAGATATCTTGCTTTAGGACCCATGTCACGGTGTAACAGTTTGAACCAGGCTCGGGCGAATACGTCTGCAAATTCATTCGGGTTCTCATAGAAACGACGACCAATCTTCTCATAGATAGGATCATGACGCAAAGCCATATCAGCAGTGGTCATCATCGTTGGCACTTTGATCGATGAATCTTCTGCATCTGGGGCAAGGTGCTCCTCAGCAGGGTCGACAATCAGCCACTGCCAGGCACCTGCAGGACTCTTTGTCAGCCACCATTCATAGCCAAATAATAGTTCAAAGTAACCATTATCCCACTGTGTTGGGTTCGCGGTCCAAGCACCTTCAATCCCACTCGTGATCGTGTCACGGCCTTTACCGGAACCGTAGGAATTGATCCAGCCTAAGCCTTGTGCTTCAATTGGAGCAGCTTCTGGCTCTCGACCAACATGTGAGGCATCACCTGCACCATGTGCCTTACCGAATGTATGACCGCCGGCAATGAGGGCAACTGTTTCTTCATCGTTCATTCCCATTCGGGCAAATGTTTCACGAATGTCCTTGGCACTTGCAACCGGATCTGGTTTACCGTTTGGACCTTCCGGGTTAACATAGATAAGCCCCATCTGAACTGCAGCAAGTGGATTCTCCAGGTCACGGTCTCCTGTGTAACGATTATCCCCGAGCCATTCCGTTTCAGTACCCCAATAAATGTCTTCTTCCGGATGCCAAATGTCTGCGCGTCCTGCTCCAAAACCGACTGTCGGGCCGCCCATGTCTTCAATCGCCACATTGCCGGCTAGTACAAGCAAGTCGGCCCATGAAATCTTGTTCCCATGCTTTTGCTTAATGGGCCAGAGAAGTCGTCGGGCCTTATCCAGACTGGCGTTGTCAGGCCAGCTGTTAAGTGGAGCAAAACGCTGGTTGCCAGTTCCACCGCCACCGCGGCCATCCCCAGAACGGTATGTACCGGCAGCGTGCCATGACATACGGATAAAGAATGGTCCATAATGGCCATAGTCAGCAGGCCACCATTCTTGACTGGTTGTCATGAGATCACGAAGATCCTGCTTAAGCTTAGTGTAGTCTAACTTTTTAAATTCCTCTGTATAATCAAAGTCTTCCCCTATGGGGTTCGATTTTCTATCATTCTGACGGAGTATATTCAAGTTTAACGCGTTGGGCCACCATTCCCGATTGGTCGTACCACTTGATTTGACACTAGTCGCACCTCCGTGAAACGGGCATCCCTCGATGTTGCCATTGTGTTTAGCATCCATATTTTTTATCTCTCCTTTTATGTAAATTTATTTATATATAATTATGTATCTGGTAAAAAACTTAGACACTATAATTATAATTATTATTAAATGGTATTAATAATAATTATTATCTAGTAGTTATAATAAAATATTAAAAATAAAAAGTCTAGAAAAATGGGCTAAAAAATATTTACAGTAAACAAGAAGTGAGATCATGCTGTTGAAATGGAGTAGGGAATTTTGAAGTTTCATAGGTGGATAGTGAGTAAAATTTAAGAAGAATAATTGGAAGATAGAATGGAAATGGATGAAAAGGATGTTTTAAGAATTTACCTATATTACCATTCTAATGAAATATATTTTTATAAGGCAAGTCATAAGGATACCTCTAAAGAAATTATCTTGGCGATATGTTCACGAAATTTATATATTCATCACTTGCCAGCAGCCTATGTCGACTGAAAAAAAGTCATATAATGGAGTTAATTGGTACTCGATTTTTTCATAGAAATGGAGTTGGCAAGTAATGAAGAATGTTGTCATTACGGGGAGTACAAGAGGAATTGGCTATGGGTTGGCCCGGGGATTTTTACGGACAGGTTGCAGAGTCATGATCAATGGACAATCACAGGGAAGTGTTGATACCGCATTGCAAAGTCTAAGAGAAATGTATCCTGATATGGTTGAAGGATATGCGGCAGCAGTATATAATCGGGACGAATTGGAGCAGTTGTGGAATGACGCTGAAAACCATTTTGGTACGGTCGACATTTGGATAAATAATGCAGGAATTGACCAAGAGCGCAAATACTTCTGGGAACTGGACGGAGAGGCGTACGATAAGGTTATTCATACTAATCTTAAAGGTGTGATGAATGGCTGCCATGTGGCTTTCAATCACATGTTAAAACAAGGCTTCGGACAAATCTTTAACATGGAGGGATTCGGCAGCAATGGAATGATGCGCGAAAAGATGACTTTGTATGGGACGTCAAAAAGTGCTGTCAGTTATTTTACCCGCTCATTGAGTATTGAGGCCAAGCAGACAAAAATAAAGATTGGAACGCTAAGTCCCGGTATGGTCGCAACAGATTTTCTACGGAAATCGCTCGATGAACAGAACCGGAAAATTTTCAACATCTTGGGCGATAAGGTTGAGCCGGTAACGAAGTTCCTTGCGGAGAAAGTCCTCGAAAATCAAAACAATGATGCAAAAATTCAATGGCTGACCAAACCGAAGGTCATGTGGCGATTTACTAAGTCGATGTTTAGTAAGCGGGATATTTTTAATTAATATTATTATGGATTAACTGTTGATACGCTATTATGTAGTAACATTTAATAAAGAATAGATTTCGTAGGAACTTAATGGGTTACTGACATCTACTTGAGTTTATAAAACTTCATGAGACCTGCATACAAGGTATACATTAAAGCTTTACTTCACCGGGGGACTGACCCCATTTCTATGGGCGGGGTTGACCATTATGAAGACGCTGCGGGATAGATTGCCGTTTACGCTGTTCAAGCTCTTGCTACCTTAACACAACACATTGCGAAAGAAGAAAAAATGCTGTTTCACTTAGCAGAGAACTTGCTGTCGGTTAAGGAGAAGGAGGAACTTGAACTGGTTTTTCAGGATTGAAAGAGTATTACCACATGAGCTTTCTATACATTTAAAAACACCCACAAAAGTATTTAATCAACTATTGTGGGTGTTTTTAATTTTATTGAAGTTAACTTTAATTTAATACTTCGATAAGGAGAATGGATGTTGGTAGTTAAAGTATCTGGGTTTTTAGAATTTCTTTTTTGGTCCTTTGATGATTAAGTGCTTCTTTTTCGGTGAATAAGTTTTTTACATTTATTTTTTTGTTTGATTTGAATGTTCATCCTTAGAGGCCAAAATCCTTAGATGCACATTTCATGCTTTGATGAACAAAATCTATCGATCTTTGGGCGGTATCGGAAAGAGAAAATGTTGAAAAAAGGGGAATTATGTTATTTTATGATATATTTGTGAAATCATTGGATAAATATGGAGGAAACGTAAAGTTTAACATAAATTGCAAAATAAAATAGACCATATAAGAAAATCTTCTATATAAAGAGAAAGAAAAAGATAAATTTAGTGGTTTTTAATTAAGAAATAAAGATTAGAATATAGAAAAAATAACAAGAAATATTATACTAAAAATATAATTTTGTCAATAATTCAATCTATGCGAAAAAAGAAACCAAAAGGAGAATCAAAAAATTGTTAGGAAAATTCAAAAATA
>JAANMP010000034.1 GCA_011250595.1 Bacillus sp. MM2020_1
GTGGTAGATACTTTATTCTCTATTACTTTATTAAAATAAATGAAAGTAAAAGGGCCAATAACAAGTAAAGGTACTAGGGCTGAAAACAAAGCTAATAAGATAATTTTACGCTTTATTGGAGAGTCGATGAGTTTCATTAGTTTAGCCATGTAGTTTCTCCAGTTTAAGAATTTTTATTCTTGGTAAATCTTACTTGGTGATATAGAATCGACTCATTAAATGTCCATCGGTTACATGCAATCCAGTAACTTTTTAGTTAGATTTCTAACTCATGATGACCAAATTGACTTTAATCGATACATATCCATAGAAAGTAGTTTTACGTTCCCGCCATTCGAAAACAATTCAAGACCGTGACTTTGTGAGTCTGGAAATATCAGATTGGTCATGGCTATTTCTCCATTATTTCCAAAAACCTCAATAGTTGAACGATCCAAATAGACATGGAATTTTATTCGATTGTTTTGAGCCTTAACCGCTACACAATCTAAGGATGAAAAGAATTCATTAAAAGAGGTTTCACCAGAGATTCTTCTATCAATGTAAATCTCTTCTTTATCCACATTATAGCCTATTAAAGTTTCTTTTTTAGTTGATTTACATACTTTTATTCCAAACTCCTTTGCTTCTTCGAACTCAAATTCTGCAATAATTTCCCATGTCGTACCTTGAAGGTTTGAAAGGAGATCTTTATCTGGTTCTAGCATTTGATTCTTGATTTGTATATGCTCATCACGGAGGTTTTCCAACTCCTTTACGGGCTTTTGGATTAGCAGACCCTTAGATGTGAGAAATAATTCACGTGGAAGTGTCATTGCACCTCTCCACCCTTGTGTTGGTGTTTCGTTTGCATACCTCCAATTGCTCATCCAGCCAATATAAATTCTTCTGGCATCTACTGTGTCTGACCAGCTCACACCAGCATAATTATCTTTACCCTTGTCAAGCCATTTCACATTATGATCCGACCCATTTTTTGTAAAGTTATGCCCGTCGAATTCTCCAACAAAATATTGAGTTCTGGAACCATATAGACTAGCCGGTTGATCTCCGTGACTAACGAGGAGAACCCATTTAGTTTGGTTTGAATCACCCTCAACTGGTAGTTTAAATAAGTCTGGACATTCCCAAACACCAAACTTTTCTCCTGAGTGTCCGATAAAAGAACTTTCAAATCGCCACTCCTTTAAATTAGGAGAGCTATAAATATCAATGCAATCTCCAGCTGCCAAAACCATGATCCACTTTTTTGTATCCTCATGCCAAAACACTTTCGGATCACGGAAATCAATTTTTTCCTTATTAACTAAAACAGGGTTATCATTAAATTTTATCCAGGTTCTACCATTGTCGAGGCTGTAGGCAAGGCTTTGCCGTTGTCTGGGCTTCTCTGAGTTTGGATCAGTATCGTGATGGGTAAAAATAGCTACTAATCCAGATTTCCCATTAAAGAAACCCGAAGTATCATTCCAGTCTACAACAGCACTTCCCGAAAAAATCATTCCATTTTCGTCAGGAACTAAAGCAACCTCAAGATGCTTCCAATGAACCAAGTCCTCACTTACTGCGTGCCCCCAATGCATAGGACCCCATTTAGTACCAAATGGATGGAATTGATAGAACAAATGATATTCTTGTTGATAATAAACCAATCCGTTGGGATCATTCATCCAGTAATTTTTAGGAGTAAAATGATACTGTGGACGGTATTTTTCCTGGCAGGTTACTAGCTTGGATATCATCAATTTTACTTTCTCCCTTCGAGGTACAATAAATCGTCCACTTCATCAAGTGTGGGCATGCTAGGAATACCTCCATTTTTTGTGACAGATAAGGAAGCAACGGTATTAGCAAACGTAGCCATTTCAACCACTTCACATACCTTCAAAAGGGAAGGATGAACCTTGTATTCTATGAATTTATGAAGAATCCCTCCTAAGAAAGCATCACCGGCTCCAGTCGTATCAACTGCTTTGACTTTAAAACCATTCATTTTTAAAAAATCTTTTCCGTGGCGAAAAAGGCAGCCCTCATTTCCGAGAGTGATGAATAGCAATGGTATTTGATATTCCTTTGTCAAATATTCTGTTCCCTCTCGAAACTCCATTTCTCCCATGAGTAGGTGATACTCTTCTTCTGATAATTTCACGATATCCGAATTCAATAGTCCTTTTTTAATCATTTCCTTTGCATTATCTTCACTCTTCCATAAATGACTTCTGTAATTAGGATCAAAGGAAATAATTTTCCCCATTTCTTTTGCTTGTTTAATAGATTCAAATGTAGCAGTTCGCGCTGGCTCATCTGATAACGAGATTGAACCGAAGTGAACGATTTTTGACTGGGTGATGATTTCCTTATCCACTTCCTCCGTTTGTAACATCATATCTGCACCAGGGTTACGATAAAAACTGAAGGAACGATCCCCCTTTTCGTCCAAATGAACAAAAGCAAGGGTGGTACGAACTTCATCACAAAATTTTAAACCGTGAGTATGAATTCCACTATCAATTAAAACCTGTTGAAGGTATTGTCCAAAGGAATCGCTTCCAACCTTTCCGATAAACGCTACCCTTCTATGAAATTTGGCTAGTACAGCCAGGACATTTGCTGGTGCTCCACCAGGATTCCGAACAAAAGATATAGTCTCATCATCAGCACTTTTTGTTTGAGTAAAATCAATTAATAACTCTCCAATACTCGTAACATCGAACATAAGTTTACCTCACTCCGTGATTTGCCTTTTTTTATACATTTTCATCATCATTCTTTCACTGCCCCTAAAGTCATACCGCTTACAATGTAGCGTTGAACGAAAAAGGAAAATATCATAACAGGTAAACTAAATGAGATGGCAGCTGCCGTCATTGGCCCTAGATCAAGATTATACGCTGTTAAAAATTCTGAAATTCCCACTGTAGCCGTTTTTGCTTTCGTACTGGTCATGAGTAACGAGAACAAGAAATCATTCCATGCCAACATAAAGGTAAAAATAGCTGTCGTTGCCAGTCCAGGGAGTGAAACCGGAAGAATAATTCGTATAAAGGAACCGATCCAACTGCAACCATCCACCCTAGCCGCTTCATCAAATTCTTTAGGAACCGAGTCAAAAAAACCAATCAATAACCAAATGGCAAATGGGACATTCAAGCTGGTAAAGACCAATATCAATGCAAAATGGGTATCAATTAAGCCCATACTTTTTATAATCATATACATCGGTATAGCAATACTAATCATTGGTACCATTCTGATCACTAAGGTAAATAACAAAAAGTAATTTCCAGTAATGGAAGAGAACCTTGAGATTCCATATGCAGCCATTGCACCAAAAAATACACTTAAAATAGTACTAGCACCCGCAGTAATTAAGCTATTCAGAAAATATTTCCCTATCGGTAAGGTATCTAACATATTTTTATAATTTTCTATCGAAAATTTCGACGGCCATAAACTCGGTGGTGCAGTAACTGCTTCGGCGGATGGTTTTAATGACGTTAATAACAGATAGATATACGGACCTAAGAATAATAAAGCCAGTAAACATGTGACCAAGAAAATAATCATCGTCCATATTTTATGTTTATAATAAAAATTAGCGAACAAAATAGGTTTTTTAACCATTATTTCTTTTATTGGCATGTGGGCCATTCTATCTTTCACCTCTCTTATCCTTATCAATTTCTTTTCCTAGGAGACCACATTTTTGTTATGAAAAAAGAACTTAGAACTAATAAAATGATTATAAAGATTACAGCCATTGCACTCGACTGTCCGACTTCTCCATATCGTGTTAATGTTTTATACATATATGTACTTAGCACTTCAGAAGAAAAACCCGGTCCCCCCTGTGTAAGTACCCAAACAATATCAAATGTTCTTGCAGCATCAATAATACGAATTAGTAAAGCTACAGTGGCTACTGGGATTAAAGAAGGAAAAGTAATATAACGGAATTTATGCCATTTATTTGCCCCATCGATGTCAGCCGATTCATATAAACTAATAGGGATTCCTTTTATACCTGCTAACAATACAAGCATAATGAAAGGTGTTGTTAACCAAATATCTGCAATAATCGTAGAATAGAGAGCAAAACGGGAGTCGGATAACCAAAGTATTTGATGTGGGTCAGAGAGAATTCCAAGTTTATAAAGTCCCCAGTTAAAAATGCCGAATTGATCATTAAGCATAAACTTCCAAATTAACCCTGTTACTAAAGGTGCGAGCATTAATGGACTTAACAAAAGTGTTCGAATAAGTTGGCTTCCCTTGAACGCATTACTTAGGAGCAATGCAAGGATAAGCCCTAAAATAAATTCACTCCCTACCGCTACTCCAATATAGACCACTGTATTCCAAAGTGCTTTTAAAAAACGCGGGGAAGTCAACGAGTTTGTATAGTTAGCAAACCCGACAAATTCTCTGATAGCAGGATTAATTAAATCAATCTTATAAAAACTGTCTCTGATTAAAAGAAAAATCGGATAAACTAGAAACACCAACATAAAGACTCCCGCAGGAAAGAAAAACATGGTTGATAATGCCCCATTTTTCATTCTCATGACAATCACTCCTTTCTTTTTATCTTTTAAACTATATTTTTTTAATAAGAACCCTCTTCATGGAATAAAGTTTCCATGAAAAGGTTCACAGAATACCTATTCACTTTACTGAGGCGGCAATAGGTCTTTGATTACACTCGCTGCCCAATCAAGTGCCTCCTGGGGTGTCTTTTCTCCTGAAAGTGCATATTGCACTGCTGGGATTAATGCTTCACTTTCGATTTGCTGCCATTCCTTAATAGAAGGTCGATTTTGCGTTTGTGGTCCACTTAATGTAGTCATAAGCGGTTTCAAATGCTCAAATCCCTTTTTCGAGTTATAACGTTCAAAAACAGATTTTCTTGCTGCAACCCCTAAGGTTTTCATAAATAATTCATTCTTACCATAAATGAAGTTCAGGTACTTTTTGGCAATCTCTTGTTTTTTGGAAGAACTAGGGATAACTTGATACCATGGACCCGGTACAGCACCAATACCAGCTGCCCCTCCAATCATTGGAGCGCTTCCAACTTTTCCAGCCACCTTTGATTGCTTAGGGTCATTGGATGGTACATAAAAGTGCCCCCATGCCAGCATCATTGCTGACTTCCCATTCCAAAATAACTCAGAAGTTTCAGCAGACGCCATTTCAAGTGCTCCTGGTGGAACGGATTTATCATTCTTTAAAAGGTCAACTAAAAATTGTAAAGAATCAACATACGGCTTAGTATTGACAAGTATTTTTCCTTTTTCACCAACTACTAAGGGTTTCGCACCTGCTTGAGCTGCATGATCAAGCCAGCTAGCTACTGCATCCCCATTGTTCGCACCAAATACCGTTGTTCCGTACATATCAACTTTTTTATCATTATCGGTATCTCTAGTAAAAAACTTTGCAGTATCCCTATATTCATCCCATGTTGTTGGCGGATGTAAGTCATAGCCAAATTTCGCTTTGAAATCAGCTTTATTCTTTGGATCTTCGAATAAATCTTTCCGATAGATTAAATTTTTTGCATTAGTCCATACAGGCATTCCATAAACTTTATTATTATAACTTCCACCTTCAATTAGTCCTGGGAACAGATCATTTTTAACGTTATCTGTCACTAAACCTTCTAATGGTAAAAGTCCACCAGCAAGAGCGGGAAACCAAAGAATATCTATTGTTGCAACATCGAAAGCCCCTGCCTGAGAGGCTACCTCAGCTTTTAATTTGTCATAGACTCCTGTATACGGCACAGATTCAATTTTTACTACATATCCTGTTTCTTGTTTAAATTCCGCTGCTGTTTCTTTTGCCACTTTAAATGCTGGACTGCCTCCCTCAACAAGAACGGTAATGGATTTAGAATCACCTTTTGATTCTGAAATTCCTGTTTTTTCTTCCGAACAACCGGATAAAAAGACAGATAATACTAAGAATAGAGAAACAATGGTTAGGATTCCTTTTTTCTTCATCTTATATAGCCCCCTTGGTTTTTATATTAAATTATCTATCCCACAAACCATGTTCAGGCCATCTTCTAGGAAGGCGTTCTTTTACTGGAGGAAGCTCTGGCAATGGTTTATGTGGCTCAAGTTGATACCAATAAGCAACACTAGAATAATCATTTGCCTGATCATTTGCATGGCCATGCTCTATCGTTGCACGGATAGATTTATTAAAACGGATTGGATCTTCGATATGGAAACGATAGAGGCTCCACTTCCCAAAGTGCTCTTGTACATCGCTTCCTAACGATACTCCATGATAAGGACCGGCATATTCACCACTAGGGAAACCCCACGCTGCATTAAAGTAGTCTTCCGTCCCTGTACCATGAAGGGATGGCGGCCACTGTTCCCCATCAATGAAGAACATATCATCACCTTCGCCTGGCCATGTGTATTCTTGATTGGAGGCATCGAAGTTATCAATATTTAGTACGCAGCCCACATAATGACCTTTCCCCGCTGCATCTAAAATGACATAATTTTTATCTCCAGTTGTATTTTTCCTTGGGAGGTCCCATGGTGCGGGGTTTTCAATTTCATTGTTAAACACAACCTTTTCACAAGGATTTTCACGGTTCCAAGTAGCATGAAATCTTCCAAGATCTTCTGGGATATGTTCCTTGCTGTCATACGCTTCATAATCTACAT
Source organism: Bacillus sp. MM2020_1 (assembly GCA_011250595.1). Lineage (GTDB taxonomy): Bacteria > Bacillota > Bacilli > Bacillales > Cytobacillaceae > Neobacillus. The sequence goes on from JAANMP010000034.1 coordinate 6,690, forward strand.
AATAAAACAAGTTTTCTATTTTTCCCTCACTTTCATTGATTAATCGAATTTTAGCACCATCAGCAAATGGCATCGGAAAATAACAGTTCATTGATGCAGCAAATGGTCCCTTCGGCCCTCTTTTCTCACCCATTACCATACTTAATGGAAGGGAAACATAATGCTAACATGTAGCATGTCCTATACCAAAAAAATCACCAAAAGGAACTCTTACACTTGGGTTTTCCTCACCATCCCAATACATTTCTAGCACAAGCTTCCTCAAGTATTGAGGTGCATAGCATCTAGTCGTCATCCAAATATGTTTTATACACCCAGCTCCTTTGATATCTGCCATTACTGCAGTTGCACCAGGTTCCACTACATCAAAATCTCTATTTCCCCTGTTCGATCGTAACTAGATTCACGTTTTGAATTTGCATTCTTAATAAATGATAGTCCCCCTAATGGGCTATTTGGTTGCCAAACATTCATTGATCATTCTCTTCCAATTTCAATTAATTTTGAAAATCTTGATAACGGTTACATTTTTTTGAAGTACACATGCTTAAACTTATCCTTCCTTTTGCACCCCCACTAGCTTTCTAAATCTTCTTTACACTTATTATTGTAATTATTATCTTACTTTTTTAAAATTCTAACTTTTTTAGAAAAGGTTATATATATTTAGAACTTTCAATATCATGGAAATTTCTATACTAAATTTAATAAAAGTTGTTTTCAAGGACTGTTAGGGGATTAGGTGAAGTCAGTCCGTGAAAGCGATTTAAAAGAATTCTGGCATGTTGGACAAGAATTGCCTGTCGGTCATGCACTAACTAGCCAATATTCTCCTAATATTTGGCCAGAGGAAGTTCCTGAACTTAAGCAAAATGCCGTAAACTTCTATCGTGAATTAGAACGAGTGGCACGTAATATGTTAGAAACTCTTGCGATGCACTTTGATCTTCGCCCTAACTTTTTTTCAGATATGATTAAGGATGGAAATAGCATCCTACGTACCATTCATTATCCTTCATTAGAGGAATCAATGGATCCAAATGCCATTCGTGCTGCTGAGCATGAGGATATTAACCTAATTACTTTATTAGTGGAATCCACTGCATCTGGATTAGAACTGTTAACACCTGAAGGAGAATGGATGCCCGTCAAGGCTAAGCCAGGTCAAATTATTGTTGATGCTGGAGATATGTTATCTCGCATTTCAAATGAAGTGATACCAGCTACAACACATCGCGTAGTGAATCCTGAAGGGGAAAATACGGCTCGTTATTCTATGCCATTCTTCGTTCATCCATACAGCACTTGCTTACTAGAAACGACTCCATCTTGCATTTCAGAAGATAATCCAGAAAAATATCCAGCCATTACTGCTGGTGATTTCTTGTATGAGAGATTGGTTGAAATCGGCTTAATTAAGAAGTAAGAACCCATTGTCACTGACTTATCTAACACACGCCAAAAAAAGGATGCACTCAAGCATCCTTTTTTTATTAAAGTTACTTATGATAAGATTCACCGCAACACAGCTAAATGAGGTTATTTCTAATATAATTTCCCCCTTTAGTAATACTGTGATCGTATATCATTAACTTAATTGAAAGTGGCTCTACTTCAATTCTTTAAATTACAGGCTTCATTGTTTCTTTTAGCACTGAAACGGAATGGTTAAATTGCTCTTTTTCCTTTTCATTCAACTCAATTTCGATTACTTCTCGGATGCCGCCACGGTTAATTACAGCTGGTACTCCAATATACACATCCTTTTGTCCATATTCTTCGTTTAGATAAGCAGATACTGTCAGGATACTGTTTTCATTATTAAGAATAGCTTTCGTAATCCGAACAAGGGACATTCCTATTCCATAATACGTTGCCCCTTTACGCTCAATAATCTGATAAGCAGCATCACGGACGTTAACGAAAATGTCATCTAAACATTCCTTTTTTAAATCTCCCTTCCGTTCCAGAACTGTATCGAGATGCTCAATTCCAATCATGGCATGGCTCCAAACAGGGAGTTCTGTATCTCCATGTTCACCAATGATGGCGGCATGAACATTTCTTGTATCTACGCTGAAGTATTTTCCAAGTGAGAACCTTAGACGTGCCGAGTCTAATACCGTTCCAGAACCGATGACACGTTCTTTTGGTAGCCCTGATTCTTTCCATGTGACATAAGTTAAGATATCCACTGGATTTGTTGCCACTAAGAAGATTCCATTAAATCCACTATCCATAATACTTCTGACGATTTGTTTAAATATCTTCGTATTCTTTTCCACTAAATCCAAGCGGGTTTCACCAGGCTTTTGTGCTAATCCCGCAGTGATAACAACTAAGTCCGCATTTCCACAATCTTGATAGGAACCGCTCCATACATTTATTGGTGAAGGTGCGAACGGCATTCCGTGGTTAAGATCCATTGCTTCTCCTTCAGCCTTTGCTTCATTTACATCAATGAGGACTAATTCCTCAGCTACTCCCTGGTTAATCAATGAATACGCATAACTGCATCCTACAGCACCTGTTCCAACTAGTACAACTCGATTGACTTTTTCTTTATTCATAATAATAAATCTCCCTTCGAATGAAAAAATTTAGAATATTAACCAGCTGATTATTCCAATTATTACAAGTAAACCTAAGCTATATTTAATGGTCACTTTAAATAATTCACTTTCTTTTCCTGCTATTCCAACTGCTGCGGCTGCAACAGCGATAGATTGAGGTGAAATCATTTTGGCCATTGTCCCCCCCATTACATTGACAGCAACCATTGTTTCAGGTGCTATGCCAATTTGTGAAGCAGTGACAGATTGAAGTGGCGCAAATAACGAACCGCTGTTTACAACACTGCCTGTTAAAAATACTCCTAACCACCCTAGCACTGGCGAGAATAACGGAAATACTGCACCTGTTGAAGCAAAAGCTAAACCGAGTGTTGATGACATACCAGAGTAAGTACAAATGTAAGCAAAAGCAAGTACACTACAAATCGTTAGCACTGGTGACAATAACTCTCTTGCCGTTTCTTTTGCAGTATCTATCAGCAGTTTGCTGCTGCAGCGAAAAAGAATGCTTGCAACAATGATCGTTATGACAATTGCTGTCGTAGTAGATGAAAATAAATCTAATTTAAATACTGCAGCATATGGTGTGTCATGCGGAACGATTGGTGCATGCTTGATGACTGTGTTGTTTAATCCTGGAATGGGCAGCAATAAGACTAACTTTTCTAAAGGGCCTCCAGGTATAAATAAATTTTTGAAAAATGATAAATTAAACAAAGTAACACATAGGGTTAAAAATATAAATGGCATCCAAGCATAAGCAATTTTTCCAAAAGAGTACTTAACCTGCCTATCTACCGTCTTCTCTTTATTTACACGAAAAATTTCTTTCGGTTTCCACACTTGTAAAAATAAGGATAGTGCTACTAAGCTCACAATAGCAGCAAAGATATCTGCAAGTTCAGCACCTAAGAAAGTGAGAACAATTGCCTGTGTAAGTGCAAATGAAACACCACTGACAAATACTGCTGGGTAGGTTTGTCTAATTCCTTTCAACCCATCAATGATAAATATTAGTAAGAATGCAACTACAATACTTAATACGGGAATGACTAATGCCGTATATCTTCCAACAACAAGACCATCTAAACCTGTAAGGAGTGAGGGAACAGTTACTGGAATACCCATTGCTCCATATGCACCACCAGCAATGTTTGCAATCAAACAAAGACTTGCTGCATATATAGGACTAAATCCAAGTCCTACTAAAATGGCTGCTGTTATCGCAACAGGTGCTCCAAATCCTGCAGCTCCCTCCAAAAATGCTCCGAATGAAAAGGCTACTATAAGAACTTGCAATCTTTGGTCGGCTGTAATAACTGATATACTATTTTCTATAATTTCAAATTTGCCTGTTTTTACAGTTATTTTATAAAGGAAAATGGCAGCAAACACAATCGATGCTACCGGCCATATACCGGCTAAGGTTCCATATACAGCAGACATCAAAACTAATATAATAGGCATTTTATAAATGAAGACTGCAACAATTCCTGCTACAATGATGCTGTAGAGTCCTGCAATATAGCCTTTTAATTTAAAAACTGTCAGCATTACAATAAAAAAAACTATAGGAATGGCAGCTATAATAGCTGAAAACCAAATGTTACTCAATGGATTATATAATTGCTCCCAAACATTCATGCTTTTCAACTCCCAGGTAATAGTAAATCCTTTTTTATTCTTACCAATAATTTATAAACAATGATTATTTCAGAATTAAATCAAAAAATAGTTTTACTTTTTTCTATGTTATACAACAAATAAGAGGCGAACAGTACTGTCGCTGTTCGCCTCTTATTCTATGTCCAATTTTCACACTCAACCAACCGATTTGTTCCATTCCTAGCTATTTATTGCATCGGATTTTTAAAATCATTAACCAAAACCTGGACTTCATCATTTTCGTGAATGATTCCTGGTCTTTCTACTGCACATACGATCCCCCGCCGCTTATTACCTGCACGTACAAAACGGAGGGATAACTTCTCATGTTCTTCATAATGCTTTTGGATTTCATCACCAGGTAAGGTACAAGGCTGGTTTTCACCCATACATATTAATCCTGCTCCACTTGGAAAAAAGATCCGTGAACCCATGGTGAGTTTTGTTAATTCCGGAAATCCCTTTAGCAAGAGATTGGCCCCTAACCATTCAGGCTGAACAGTTTCTACACCTAATTCCTTTGCAATCCTGTCTAATTCCTCTACAGATACAATCGTTATTTGGCGGCGGTTTAGAATCTCTGTTCCTCTTGGATACATCGGCTGCCTTGAATCAGCCTTGCTGGTTACACCAAAGTGCCGGTCGCCACGAATCCCTCCAAATTCAAGATTTACCTCTGGGATTCTTCTAGTAACAAATGTCTCTGGATCATCTGCAATTAATACTGCATTTATTTTTGCCCATACTTTTTCCAAAAAGAAAACTCCAATCCATTCAAACATTTCCTAAAAATAATACCTCACAACCTTGGTTGGATTGGAAATGCCTGGTGTATTTATACAAACTGCCCGAAAGGTGTGGTAAAATTCATTTTATCAATCATTCAAATCCAATACAAAGCAGGTGGTTACGCGTGTCTTCTGAAAAAGAAGTGAAGTTGTATTTTGTTCGGCATGGAGAGACCCATTTTAATGTAGAGAAACGATTACAGGGATTTTGTGATTCACCTCTTACGGATAAAGGAATTAAACAGGCTAAATCTGTAGGTATCGGTTTATCTGATTTAGAATTTAAAGCAGTTTACGCAAGTGAAAGCCAGAGAGTAGTAGATACGGCTAGGTATGCCATTGGCCATCGAAACATCCCCATCATTACAGATCCGCGTCTAAAGGAAATGAACTTTGGTGTGTTGGAATCCCTATCACAAACAGAAATTCTAACTCAACATGGGGATATCCTAAAGACATTATTTAGTCTAAACGATTTAAATTTGTCAGCACCTGAAGGGGAATCCTACCTACAGCTTTTTACACGAACAAGCTCTGCTATCGATGAAATCATTCAAAAGCATAAAAACGAAGGTGGAAATGTTCTAGTATTTTCACATGGGGTAACCATCGGCAACTACTTAATGCAATTAGCAAAAATGAGCAAGTATATACACCATGAAAATTGCAGTATTTCTGTGGTCAAATATTTAAACGGTGAATTTTATGTAGATAGGATTGCTGACACTTCCTTTAGAGACAAATATTAAGATTGGATCATAAACCTACTGAGTATAAGAATCTATTTCTTCTTCGGTGAGTAAAGTCTCGTTTTCCCAATTTTTCAGAATCCCACCCACATAGCTCAGCCTTCGCTTGTTATTGGCACAAGCCGTCAATGTCTCAGAGTCATGATAATGACCACTTAATACAGCGATGACATTTTTATTTGGAATCACAAGCTGGTTATAAATTCGGTTCCCTAATGGGCTGCGATTACCTGAAACTAGGAGATACTCATGGAAGTTCAAGATTGCTTTTCGATTTGGATATTCCTTCAAGACATCACTCATCCATTGGATATCCTCATCCAGAACACCCCAGCCCATGTATAACATGATATAGTCATTTCCATTAGCCGAGATTAAGTCATAATGACCACGGTTGTTTTTATAGGACTCGCCATAGTAAGGCTTATCCTTGAAGCGATCCTCACCGAACCACTTAGTAAATTGGGCGTAATCACTCGACTTATGATCAACGTCATGATTTCCTGCAAGGACACCATATGGATTATGCCTCGACATAGTAAGTAATATCCGACTCCACATTAGCCGTATCATCGAACCATTGATTGCTCTTAGTATTATCTATGTTGCAACAGAAAACATTTGGGCCAAATCATTCAAATGGCGCTGGCTTGTTGCATTAATGTTTGGGCTTATTCACGGATTTGGATTTGCCGAACCTCTGATTGGTAGATTAGACAGCCATTTCATTTCCCCTCTTTTTTCTTTTAACCTTGGAGTCGAAATGGGACAAATTGTTGTGCTATTCATCCTTTTCCCTTTAATATGGTATCTTCGAAAAGTTCGATGGCAAATGAAGATTGTATATAGCCTTTCCAGTGTTATTAGTGTTATTGGTGTTATTGGTGTTATTGGTGTTATTGGTGTTATTGGATTGTACTGGTTTATGGAAAGAGTGCTGTCTGTACTTAAACTGATGAAATTTTAAATCATAGTCTGGACACCAATTAGCTTGGGCCTGTCCACTAAAAAAAGGAAAGGTGCATTTCTCAGGATCACTTAGGAATGCACCTTTTTCCATTACTTATTTTTAGGCTCTGAAGATCCAATACCAATATACAGAATCTATACATAATATTTACATTAAATTATGAATGAAGGAGCAAACACCAAATATAATTAAGAGGAATTACACATATCCAAAGTGGTTTTATCAATTTCTTTGGAGAATAACACCGTATAAATATTAATATCATTTGTACACTTGTTCCGAACCAAAAAATCCGTTCTATAGCTGTGAGTTTATCAAGCAATATAAAGGAGTGATTGTATGGATACGAGTTCTCATATCATTATGGGTTTAGGATTAGCTGCCCTTGCTCAAATTGATCCAGTTGTTGCTAATCATTCTGCCCTATCACAAGCCGTCATGTTCGGTACAGTAATTGGTTCGAATGCCCCTGATTTTGACTTCATCTATCGAATGAAAGGAAAGGGCAGCTATATTCGGAATCACCGTGCATTGTCTCATTCTTTTCTGGCATTGCCTCTATGGAGTATCGCCGTTTCAGGTATTATTTACTCTTTTTTTCCGGCGTCATCTTTTCTCCATTTATTTTTATGGACGTTCATAGCTGTTATTCTGCATGTATTTTTTGATCTATTTAATGTACATGGAACTCAAGTTTTACTTCCCTTCTCAAAAAAATGGATTGCGTTTGACTCGCTCCCATTAGTGGACCCTATTATTCTATTGGTACATTTGTTGGGTTTTTTCCTTCTTCCATTTTTCCAAATAGGTAAAGTGTTTTTCATCATATATATTTTTATTTTTCTTTACCTTGCTGTCCGGACTCTATCAACAGTGGTAACAAAGAGAAATTTGCATCTCCATTTTCACAATTCAATCCGAATTAAATTAATCCCACGTATTTTCTTGTTTCATTGGGACGTAATCATTGAGACTAAAGAAGATTTTTTATTTGGCGTTTTCTCAAGAGGCAGACTAAAGGTTGATCATTCTCTTTTAAAGAAAATAGACTTTCCTGAACTTGTCTCTGACAGTAAAAGCCACCCTTTTGTTTCTGATTTTCTTTCTAGTACCCATTATGCTTATCCATTTGTTCACATTAGAAAAAATGGCTATTTAATCTATTGGAAGGACCTTCGTTTTCGTACCAATAAGTTTTTTCCTAATCTCGCCATCATTGCTGTATCGTCCGATTACAAGATTAAGAATTGTTTTATCGGTACATTACACTCCTTAAAACAATATAAGCAGGTAATAAGACAATTGAAAAATACTGCAATCTTAAAAAAGGGGTGATTTTATGGAAAAGAAATTACTGATTATTTCTTCTGATATTACAGGGCACGGGCATAAAAGTATCACAGAATCTCTGTGTGAGAGAGTCCAAACTTATAATGAAGTAAAAATTTTTGTAGTAGATGGATTTTCTCTTGGTAAACGATTGCTTTTAAAAATCGGCCAATCCTACGGCCCTATCACAAGAAATTCGGAAAATCTTTGGAAAATGATTTGGAAACTATCTGCTTTGTACCCCCACTTAGTAGACAATATTATTGAATCACTGATAAGGGATAACTTTTTAAAATTACTGGAAGAAGTGAAACCAGATATGATTTTATCTGTTCATCCTAATTTTAATGGCTCCATCTTAAACATTTTAGAAAAGCAAAATATCCATATCCCTTTCTTTACTCTAATTGCCGATCTTGTAAACATTTTTCCTCTTTGGGCAGACAAAAGGGCCAATTACATTATTAGCCCTACTTTCGAAGCTCAAAATAAGTGTATTGAATTTGGGATTCCAGATGAGAAAATAAAGGTTTCCGGTTTTCCAGTCCGATCTCGATTTTTCCCTAAGAGCAATAATCAACGAAAATTTTATAATCCGGGGCAACCTTTAACATGCTTGATCATGAGTGGTGGTGAAGGTGTAGGAAATATGAAAAAAATAGCCGAAAATCTACTAAATCATTTTGATTGTAAAGTCAAAATAGTAGCTGGAAAAAATGTAAATCTTAAAACCAAGCTGGAAATGTCCCTAAAGGCCAAATATGGTGATCGAGTAGAGATTTATGGTTTCACCCAAAATATCCAAGATTTAATGCTAACTTCTGATATTGTCTTTACTAGAGGCAGTCCCAATGTCATGTTTGAGGCAATAGCTACCAATACACCGCTAATCATTACTGGGGCTTTGCCAGGTCAGGAGGAGGATAATCCAACTTTTGCCAAGAATTTCAATTTGGGAGTGGTATGCAAAAAATCAAAACAAATTAAATATACACTAGCCGATTTGCTCGAAAATAATGGCAAAAAAATAAATGAAATGATAATAAGTCAACGGAATTTTATAAATGCAAATGCAGCAGAGGACATTTTGCAATTCATTCTAAAGGTTGGAGATCCTTACTTTGAAGAGACAAAAGAAAAACTTTCTTAAATTGCATTTATAGGAATGAGCTAACTTAAAAGGTCCTTGATGAACCACTTTTTTAAGTTAGCTTTTTTCTTTTTTCCTTCTTGCCTAAAACAACATTGTTCATTTTAATGGTCAGAATGTATGCATCATTATATTGTTAAAGACAAGTTCTGGTCGTTCCTCGGTAATTAAATGTCCTGTTTTTTCATACGTAATTAACTGAGCATCCGGTAAATCACTTACTAGTCGTTGACCAACCTCCACAGGAACAACCCGGTCTTCCTCTCCCCATATTAATAATGTTGGGACATGAATATCCTGAAGCTGCTTTGGCAGTAAATCACCCTCACGATGACGCAGCAGTCGGATTAAAGCCTTATAAAATCCTTTTTCATTCAGCGGTTTACCGAATTCTTGTATCAATTCATCATTGATCAATGTTTGGTCAAAAAAGACGTTACTCAAGTGATGTTTGACGCCCTTTCTTTGAATATAATAATGAACAAATTTTTCAAAATAAGGTAAATAGGAAGTGAAAATGAGAAATTTTTTTGCTCGCTTCAAATATCCTGAACTACATAACAAAACTAACTTGTTAATTTTCTCAGGAGCGATTAGGGCCATATTTAGGGCAATTTGTCCTCCCATTGAATGAGCAACAATATGAGTATTAGAATACCCAAACTGATGGATGCATTCTATCATTAGCTTCGCATAGTTTTGAAAACTATATATAAACGAAGTCGACTTCTCACTTTTTCCAAAGCCGGGGAGGTCGACGGCGATGACAGAATACTGCTTTTGCAGAAAAGGAATGATCCGACGAAATGTATAGGTCGAAGATGCAAAACCGTGGATTAGAAGAATCGGTGGTTTATCATTCAATATGTATTCACAGTACAAGTTGATATCAGCTACTTTAAGGTAGGTTTGATTTAATCCATTGACAGTCAATGTGTTCCAATCCTCCATGAATTAATAATTTTGTTTTATTATTAATCAATTTGAACTTGAGGATGCAGAAATTTTCCAACTTTACAGTTTAATGAATAACCCACTACTAACTGAATACAGAGAGCGAATCGAGGTTATGAAAAATACTTTAAGGAGGTGCTAAAGGATTATTTAAGGCTTTTCAGTACTCCTGGCTATCTTATTTTTTACTATAATGTGTAAGCCCTTCCTTAGCCCTACATTATTAATGTATCGGCATATTTATCATCTCTTTTACACAACTCTTTATTGAGAATCAAGGTTATCCTATTAATCTTGTTTAGGTCCATCCTATTTTCCTATCAAAATCATTTTTTTAAATTCTAAAGGGGGTTATTGTTAGATGTTTGAAAGCCGGTCAGTACAAAAAGCAATTTTATTAAAAAGAGGCAATGAAAATTTTAAGAAGAGAACAGCCTTCATTGTTTGTATGTGTTTAGTGTTTTTCGGCGCTTTTGGGAATTTATTTATTAAACCTACTCAGGCCGCCGCGGGGACTCATGTTGTCATCAGTGAAATTTATGGTGGAGGAGGTAATAGCGGTTCTTCCTATAAAAATGATTTTATTGAACTCTACAATCCTACAAGTTCAAGTGTTAGCTTATCTGGATGGTCTGTTCAATACGCCTCTTCTACCGGTACATTCAACAGCATTACAAATTTAACAGGCAGCATTGGAGCACATCAATACTATTTAATCAAAGAGGCAAGCGGCGGTGGCGGAACTGTTGACCTGCCAACTGCTAATGCTACAGGTACGATAAACTTAAGTGCTAGCAGCGGAAAAGTTGCTTTGGCAAAAGTCACGACCGCGGTATCCGGTTCAACCAATTCAAATGTTGTGGATTTTGTTGGCTTCGGTTCTGCAAATGATGCAGAAACTACTCCAATCGGCATTCTTTCTGCTACAACAAGTGCAGAACGTAAAGACAACAACGGTGGAACTGCTCAAGGCCAAGGGAATGGTTGGGATACGAATAATAATGCTAACGACATGGTGATTACAAGCAGCTTGGTTCCGCAAAATTCGTCTTCTGTAGCTGAACCTACTACACAAACAGGTACTGATAATGATCATATGGGATTAGGGAATCCCAGCGGCGCTACAAGTAATACATCTAATTCCAATAATTATTTGATGGTTAAGCCGCAATATGATCTTTCCTACAATAATAGCAAACACGAGCCTAACTGGGTGAGCTGGCATTTAGGTTCTACTGATCTTGGAAGCACTCCGCGTCAAGATGACTTCCGTGTTGATACCACATTGCCGGCGGGATGGTATCAGGTTACTGCTAGTGAATTTTCAGGAAGCGGATTTGACAGAGGGCACATGACTCCATCTGGTGATCGTACATCTTCTGTCGCCAATAATTCAGCAACGTTTTTGATGACCAATATGATACCTCAAGCTCCAAATAACAACGAGGTTACCTGGGAAAGTTTAGAATCATATAGCCGTTCACTTGTATCAGCCGGCAACGAATTATATATTATTTCCGGAGGTTACGGATCTGGAGGCACTGGAGCAAATGGATATAAGACCACTGTAGGGAATGGAGTTGTCGTGCCGGCAAAGACATGGAAGGTGATCGTTGTATTACCTAATGGAAACAATGATATTAGCCGAATAACAAATTCGACCAGAGTCATAGCTGTATTAATGCCAAATGATCAAACAACATCCAGCCATCCATGGAGCTACTACAGGGCTAGTGTAGACACGATTGAATCTTTGACTGGTTATGATTTCCTTTCTTCGGTACCTGCAAACATCCAAAGTACCGTCGAAGCTACTGTTGACAATGGCCCTACGAATTAAGTCAAGAGAACGGTTCTTCTGCTTTTTGGGCAGAAAATCTATTGGAAGCTGTTTGACACTCAACTATTTCAATTAACAAATAATATCCGCACAGGCAGAAAAGACGATTCGGTAATCCGAATCGTCTTTTGGTTGAAATTTATTTACGCACTCACTTTTGCTTTTTCGTTGCCAGTGCCTTTTTTGCTCATTTTTGTGATGAATGGAACGACCCAGCGGTCTAAGCCGATTCTTCCTGCATTGTAACCAGCAGTTAAGATGATGAAGCCTAAGAAAATGTCTCTTGGGTTATGAGATACAGTACCTGCAAGGAAGAAACTGAAGTTCATCACTAATCCAAAGAACATTGCTGTTGTGGTTAAGCAGCCTAAGATTAAGCCTATACCGATTAATGTTTCGCCCCAAGGAACGATTACGTTAAAGACATCAACGTTTGGTAGGGCAAAGTGTTTTAAGAAGTCAACATACCAGCCAAATACAACCGCGCCGTCTGGACCTTTTACTGGGTTGGCAATTGCTCCTTTTAAAAATCCTGCCGCATCGAAGCCACCACTTGATAATTTTCCGTATCCAGCTGTTACCCAAGAATAACCAAGATATAAACGTAAGACCGTAAGAATCGCCGCTGCAATTTTATTTTCTCTTAAGAATTTATTAAGCATAAGTTCATTCCGCCCTTCGTCATTTGTTTGTTCTTTATGATTACACTATAATCCCTTTTCCTGTTAAACAACACGAGTATAGTGATAAATTCACAGTTTGTTTGAAATGATTTGACGGAATGTTGAACAGCCTTAAACTCGCTAATAAGTAAAGCTTTGTTATGTCACTGCATTTGAAAAATAAGCGGAAAAAATCCGGCTAAGTTGGGAAATAGCCATATTCCCTTTAAAAATAAGGGGAGGTTTTCCGCTTATACGATCAAAATCTTTAGATTTTATCTTATTTAGAGCAGTTAAGCGGAATATCTCCGCTTATATCGGCTTCCTAAGCTCATCTATCTACATTAGCCGGAATTTCTCCGCCTATGAGGGAATTTTAATTTATGGTAAAATTTTTATTATGCATAATAATGAAAAAATTTAGATTAATAGTACAAGCACTGGGTTTCGCAAATCTATAGCGAACCCCCTTTTTAATCATTTTAAGTTATTCCTTAAAATTGCTTCTAGTGATGAATACTGAACAACTTGAAGCATTACCAATGATAACACTTTAAGGAGAAGAGATTTATGGATGAAAGAGAATTAGCGTTTTTAAAGGAAATTACAGATATTCAGGGAACTTCCGGAAACGAAGATGCAGTAAGAAGTTACTTAAAAGAAAAATTCTCAACTGTTGCAGATAAGCTTGAAACCGATGGAATGGGTTCTTTAATGGCAACTTTAGGAACAGAAGGCCCCAGGATTCTAGCGGCAGGTCATATGGATGAAGTCGGTTTTATTGTTCGAGCCATTACAAAAGATGGCTTTATTAAATTCTCTAGATGCGGTTTCTTCTTTGTGACAGGTGTCTTATCTCAGCATTTTACCATTCTCACTGATACATCAGCGGTTTCTGCCGTCTGCTCCTTAGGCCCAATGCAGTTCAATGATAAATATCCGGATATTAATGATTTAGTCATGGATGTCGGTTGTACAAGTAATAAAGAAGTCAAGGAATTAGGAATTCAGGTTGGCGATTTTATTGTTCCTGAAGGCAATTTCAAAACCATGGGTAAGGAGAATAAATATCTTGTCAATAAAGCCTGGGACAATCGAATTGGCTGTGCTGTATCCTTACGAGTGATGGAAAATCTCAAAAAAGAAGGACATGAGAATATCTTTATTGGTGGCGGATCCACTCAGGAAGAAGTAGGCTGCAGAGGCGCGATAACGTTAGGAAAGATGTCACAAGCAGAAATTGGTTTCTCTATCGATGTAGGAACGGCCGATGATATTCATGGCATGCCAAAGGAAGGGATTTCCTTAGGTCTTGGTCCGGAATTATGTGTGATGGATTCCTCTACCATCTCAAATCGGAAACTATTAAAATTTGTAATCAAAGTTGCGGATGAATACGGCATTCCTTATCAGGTTTCCATTATGAAACATGGTGGAACAGACGCTTCTAAATTCCAGAGTGCCAATTATGGGATGCCTGTATTATTAATCAATGTACCATCCCGTTATGCACATACCCCTACTTCGATGATTCATTATGATGATTATATCAATACAGTTAAGTTAATGACCGAAGTCATCAAACGGCTAAATCGAAAAACAGTAGATGAAATTAGGAACTTCTAAATAAGAAATCCCCTTATCACTTTCTATTCAAAAAAAAGAACAGTAGGCCATATAAAGACCACTGCTCTTTCTTTCTAATTATTATTTTTTACGAAGGGCAAGGACACTCGCAACTAATGAAAGTAAAACTGCAAGCCCTGATAAGATTAAAGGAAGAGAGTCCCTTGTTTTTTCCGTCTTTGTTGCTACTTTATCAGTCTTTTGAATTTCTTGGTTCGTATTCTTTGCATCATGATGATCTTCTGTTGAACCTGCTACAATATCCGTGATGGAATGTGGAGATTGGGAACCTTCATCTCCTGTCCACTCTACAATACTACCATCTTTGTAATATTGAAAAGCATCCCAAGCTGCTTTTGTTGCATTGTCTGGATTTTTTCCTACAAAGGTAAACTGTTGGAACTGCCCTGACAAAATTCCTTCCCCTGTCGCTTCAAATGTAAATGATTTTACAAGACCATTCGCATCTTTTTCATCTGAATATTTCCATCCTGGAACTGGCTGATATGATTTAATTTCAACTCCTGCCGGCGCTTTAATCGTAACCTTTGTTGTCGGCACATCCTTTTCAACTGGAACCTTAACTGTATACGTTTCCCAAGCACCTGTTGTAGATTGTTTAGGCACTACCGTAACATGGGCACTTGCTACACTTGCAAATAAAAATAATCCTAAAAAGGCTGGTATTAATAGTTTAAAAACCTTCATGTTTATGCTCCCCCTATAATGAACTTGATAATATTAATTTACCTTAGACAGGGTTAAACTACATATGACCCATAAGGGCTAGTTTCTTTGAAAAGTGTGACATAATTTTGACAGAAAATCTTTTTTTATAACATTGTGTTCATGTTACTATTAGAATAAAAATTTAAGAATTTTAGGGGAACTATCAATGTCATACAGAGATCTTAAATGGATTACGATTTTAATTCCCACCATTCTTATTGGTGGATTTGAGTTTTTACGGCACAGCGGCCCTTTCCTTCAAGGCATGTCAATGGAAACAGGAAATTATTTTATTACAATTTTAACATTTATCGTTTCCTTCGCTTTTTCAAACTGGATATTTAAGACGATTAAGGAACAAAACAATCGCATATCTTCAGAACGTGAAATACGAGCCATATACGAAGAACGTGAAAGGCTGGCAAAAGAATTACACGATAACATTGCCCAAACATTATTTTTATTAAAAGTTAACTTAAAAAAAGGAAAGCTTAATGATGCACAGGGGTTAGTACAATCAATTGATTCAAACTTAAGACAAGCCATTTACAATTTACGGGCTAGTCCATCTGAACACGTTAGTTTATCAGAAAGAATGGAGAATTGGCTGGATGATTGGAATACTGTTTCTGGCATAGATCTAAAATTTTCAATTAGTATAAATGAAAACTATTTTACTCCCGCTGAAGAAGTTCAGCTTTTTAGTTTGATACAGGAAGCATTCACAAATATAAGAAAGCATTCCGATGCAAAATGCGCATCCCTTCACTTCAAAACCCGTCCAAATGAATGGAAGCTAATCATAGAGGACAATGGAAGAGGATTTTCGGAAAATGAAATTTTGCCAAGCAAATACGGGCTTCTTATGATGAAGGAGAGAGTATCCAAATTAGGGGCTACCATCGATATTTCCTCTGAAAAGAATCTTGGCAGCAAAATAATAATCAAAGGAGTCAAGAAACAATAATGGAAAATTACCGGATATTAATTGCGGATGATCATCCTCATGCGCGTCTTGCCATCACCGAAATGCTAGAGGGGGAATCTCTATTTTCTATTGTGGGGCAGGCAACGAATGGAAAGGAAGCAATTGAGTTCTGTGAAAAACTGCTTCCAGATATAATATTATTAGATATTAATATGCCCATTTTGAACGGATTGGAAGCAACGAAAACAATAAAGGAAAAATTCCCATATATAAAGGTTATCATTTTAAGCGTCTCAGATCATATCGAGGATTTATTTACTGCTATACAGTATGGGGCACAAGGGTATTTACTGAAAAATATGGATCCGGATGATTGGCTGCAATACTTACGCTCTATTATTGAGGGGTCTAATACAGCTGCTAAAGATCTTGCAGGGAAACTTCTCTATCAATTTAGGGAACGGGATTTACAAAACGCTCCATCCATTAGTTCTTTAACAACTCGTGAAAAAGAAATACTTCTATTAGTTTCAAAAGGGTTAACAAACAAACAAATAGCCAATCAACTGTTTATTTCAGAGAATACGGTAAAGAACCATATGAAAAACCTTTTGGAAAAACTGAATCTAGAAAATCGAGTACAGCTTGCTTCATATGCTTTAAAATATATTACAAAGTAGATAGACCAATAGAAGAAGCCCTATCCACCCGATTATTGGATAGGGCTAGCTAATATTATTACTAAAAGACTGATACCGAGATTCCTATAACCGGGTGGGGAATTAATGTAAAAAAACTGCCTCTTTTTATGATAAGGTTCACTGCTATTAGTCCGAAACATCAGGTAAACTCGTGGAAAAGAAGGAAAAGCATTAGTTTCAATTCCATTTCCTTCCTTAATGGTAATGAAAGGGTATCTATTTACTAACCTTCACTTTCACCGTATTTGTCACATATTTTTTACGTATTTAGGCTGCTTTCTTAACAGTCGTAACTTTATTATATGTTAATTTTTCAAAAATACTTCCAATTGTGAAACCAATCAAACCAGGAATCACCCAACCGAAGCCTTTATCCTGCATTGGAACATTGGATAATACTTCTGAAAGTGTACCATTAAAAAATGTTGAATTGGCGACATCAATCAAGCTAAATAATCCAACTAGACCGATGGTTACTACATAAACCGGCCGATTATTAAAGGGTAATCTATCATGTAAAAGGCCTAAAATAATTAAGGTAATGGCCATTGGATACACTAAACCCAGCACCGGGACAGATACTTTTAATATTTGAGAAAGACCAAGGTTTGCGACAAACCCACTGATCAAGCATAAAAGAATGGCCCATTTAATATATGATAATTTTGGGAAAATGCTTGAAAAATATTGAGCACATGATGTTATTAATCCTATACAAACACTTAAACAAGCCAATGTGAAAATTAATCCTAAAACAACCGTTCCACTTTGACCAAAAAGTTGTTGTAACACAGTACTCAATATTACTGCTCCATTGTCAACCTTTCCGATAATGGAAGCGGATGCTCCTAAGTACGCAATAATAAGATAACATATCGTTAAAAGCAGACCACAAATAAGTCCAAAACAGGCTAAATATTTAACTTGTAATTTTTGATTGCTAATTTTTTTACTTTTAAAAATATTGATAAATATGATTCCATAAATTAATGCGCCTATGGCATCCATTGTTTGATATCCATCTAAAAACCCTTGTGAGAATGGATTCTCTTTATAAGCTAATGTAGCACCTTTAAAGCTAGATAAATCTGTAAATAAAGATTTGATAAACACGATGATGATTAAAACTAATAATGAAGGGGTTAAAATCTTTCCAAATCTGTCTACCAATTTAGAAGGCGATTTTGCGAACCAAAAGACGATACTAAAAAATACAATTGTATAAACCAAAAGTCCGATTGGTGAAGACTGGATTGCATTTGGTAAAAATGGTTTTACTCCCATTTCAAATGCAAGACTGCCTGCTCGTGGAATGGCAAGTCCAGGTCCGATCGACAAATAAATGGCCATTGGAAATAGTAAAGCAAAAATAGAATGAACTCTATTTATTAACGTATCGAATGTCCCTGACTTTGCAATAGCAATAAAGGCTAGTACAGCGAAACCCGCATCTGAAATAATAAATCCAATCACCGCTTGCCAGATATTTTCTCCAGCAGCTTGTCCCAAATATGCTGGGAAAATTAAATTTCCTGCACCGAATAACATTGAAAATAGCATAAATCCAATAAACATAATTTCTTTTTTGGTTAAAGTATTCAACTCATTCACCTCACTTTAAAATAAAATACTTTTTATTGTATCAAATTTTATTCTATTAAGTTTTTAAAAATGAAAACGTTCTTATATATTTCACTAAAATAGGTATAAATCCCACATTATACTTTTTCTACCAATTTAGATTGAATCTGTAGATTAACAGGAGCAACTGTTATAATTCGAAAAAGCGTGGTTAAAAACTATTCTTCTTCAAACCAGAAAAGGGAAACTACTTTAATTGGTAGTTTCCCTTTTACTTTATTGTAATCCATAAAGACTATTGAATATCATCTCAAGAAATCCTCTATGATGGAGATTTGTTCTTCCGTATTTAAAGCTGGTGCGTGTCCTAGTTTTGGAATGGATACCAATTGACAGTTTGGTTTTTGCTGCATCTTTAGCGCTACATCTAAGGGCAATACATCTGATTTCTCCCCTCGGATGAGTAAAGTTTTACATTGAATAGCTTCCCACTGGCTCCAGAGGTTTAAATCCTCCGTGTGCTGAAATTGTAACGCAATATTCGGGTCGTAATTCGGACTAATTCCTCCCTCATTCGTTCGTCTGCAAGAATTTCGGGTAAAATCAGTCCATTCCTGCTCATTGACAAGACCGAATGCCGCATAAATAGTTTTATAATAATTCTTTAATTCGGTAAAGGTTTTGAATTGCGGGGGAGTTCCAACATAACTAATAATTCGTTTGATACCTTCAATATCTTGAACAGCATTGTCAGATGCACCTGCACCAATGTCATTTAAAATTAAGCTGGTAATACGATTTTGATGAAGAGGTGTTCCGGCAATTCGTAACCCTATCGCTCCTCCCATCGAGGTCCCAATCCAACGGACCTGCTCAATCCCTAAATGGTCTAATAATCCAATAGCCACGTTACTGTAATTTTTAAAACAATAATCCTTATCTGGGGAAGAACTCCATTGGCTCCATCCTCGCCCAATCGTATCTGGACAAAGGATATGATAATCTTGTGCCAATTGCCGGGCTAAAATATCAAAGTCCCGCCCGTTCCGGGTTAAACCATGCCAACAAACCACCGTTGGTTTCTGTGGATCACCCCATTCGGTAAAATGAATTTCCATTCCTTTAATGGTTTCAAATCTGGATTTAGGTGACAACATACTTCCTCCCCCTCATTTATAACATTCTATTAATTATATATTCGCTTTAAGCGAATGTATCCCTACCTAAATACACTTTATAGAATACAAAAATAAGACCTGCTAATGTCAGCATACCTGGCACCGCCAAAAAGGTGCCTGACACCCAGTGTGTTAAAGCTTTAATGCTCCGGGGTTCAGACACCTATATATTTTGTTTATGCAATTCTAATTTAAAGTTAAGGAACTAGAATCATCGTTAAAATAAATGACTTCCGAAAGAATCTTACATCCTCGAACCTTCTTAAAAGCTTCCCTTGCTTCCTTTTCTGTATTAAATTCAAACATTGTAATTTCGTTTCCCTTAGAATAGATAGTCATTACCCACATTAATAATTCAGCTCCTACATTCAAATGGAATGAGGGGTAAGAAAGGAAATTTGCCAAATTCCTCTTTTACACCACATTTTATTTACAATTACAAAGGAATAATAGACAGAACAAGAGCAACCAAAATCATAACCGCTGTCGAACCGCAGGCCCATTTCAAGAATGCGCGTTGCAAATCCCCGAAATCTTCACCAACCATACCGACTAACAAATACGTTGACGGTACAAGAGGGCTTAACAAATGAACAGGTAATCCCAATAATGATGCTCTTCCAATCATCGCCGGGTCAATTCCATATCCACTAGCTGCCTTGGCAAGCAAAGGGAGAATTCCGTAGTAAAAGGCATCATTTGACATGAAAAATGTAAATGGGGCACTGATTATGGCTGTAATAAGAGCAAAATGGGAGCCAAGGGCAACCGGTATATGAGAGATCATGGTATGTGCCATGGCATCAACCATTTTCGTGCCTGATAGAATACCGGTAAAAATACCTGCAGCAAAAACCATTGAAACTACAGATAATGCATTATCCGCATAGTGCATAATCCGTTCTTTTTGTTCACTTAAATTTGGATAATTTATCGTAATCACAATCGCAAAGCCTATCATAAACAAGACGGCACTTGGTAGCAATTCTTGGATTAGTGCAACTAAAAGTAGAATGGTTATAAGATAGTTTACAAGAATTAACTTAGGGCGTTTTAAATAAGCATCCTCAGATGCAGCAGCCATCATCGCCATCGTGCTATAATCAATTTCCAAAACTCCTATACGTTTACGTTCTTTCCTTCCAAGGCAGTAGGCCATGAACAATACAAACAAGATTCCTCCCGCCATACTAGGTATAACTGGAGTAAAGATATCTGACATCTCAAGATGCAGTGCCGTCATTGCTCTAGCAGTTGGTCCTCCCCACGGTAGAAGGTTCATAACACCTGAAGCTGAAACAGCGATACCAGCTAGTACCAATGGTTTCATGCCAATACGTTTATACAAAGGCAGCATGGCTGAAATAGTAATCATATAGGTGGTTGTTCCATCACCATCAAGCGAGATAAACAGAGCAAGAATCGCTGTTCCAATTGCTATTTTAACCGGATCTCCTTTTACGACTTTTAAGATCGTCCTAATAATCGGATCAAACACTCCCGCATCTATCATAATTCCAAAAAAGAGAATAGCGAATAAGATCATGATTCCTGTTGGGGCCACACTTTTTATACCTTCAAGCGCCATGGGACCCATTTCTTTTCCAAAACCGCCAATCAATGCAAAAATAGCCGGAATCACAATTAAGGCAATCATAGCGGAAAGTCGTTTTGTCATAATTAAAATCATAAAAATGATAATCATTAAAAATCCTAAAATAGCCAGCAATATATCCACCCCTTTTGTTTGTAAATTAATAATAATCAAAATATTCTGTGGTGAAAACGTTACCAAAATAAAGTTATTATCGTACTTTAAATAGATTTTGTACATTAAGTTCATGGTTAGGGGCGTTTTCGATAAAAATGCTATCTTCCTTTACTTCTATCTTTATTTTGCAAAAGCAAGAGAATCTGTTTGTTTTGCTCAACTTGAATTGAAGGACAAAAATTACCTCTGAAGCAAGAGATTTGTCCTTCATAAGGGCGATGAAGGACATATGTCAACTCAGTAACAAGAGAGTTGTCCTTCATAAGGGTGATGAAGGACACAAGTCGACTCAGGAACATGAGATTTGTCCTTCATATTATGTATTCCATGAGAAATACACCATAAGGGTATTGTATTTCCATTAAAACAACAGATTTTATGAAAATGGCCTATTTAAAAAATTTCTCCTTTAACTATAAAAACCCTTCGTCCTAACCGGAACGAAGGGTTTTTATAGTTATTTTTATACAAATCTCTTAATAGACATCACGTTGGTAACGACCTTGCTTCTGCATATCTTTTAGATAGGCTTCTGCTTCTTCGTGGCTCATTGATCCTTCATTTTCAATTACGTTAATAAGTGTTTCATTGACGTCTTTCGCCATATATTCCTTATCCCCGCAAACGTAGAAATAAGCACCTTTTTCAAGCCATTCAAATAGTTCTTTACTATGTTCAAGCATTTTATTTTGAACATAAACTTTTTGAGTTGTGTCGCGGGAAAATGCAGCAACTAGTGTAGTCAGTACCCCATCTTGCTGATATTTTTCCAATTCATCTTGATAAAGGAAATCTGAAGCCGCATGCTGGTCTCCAAAAAACAGCCATGACCGGCCTGTTCCTTTATTCACGGCACGTTCTTGTAAAAAAGAACGGAATGGTGCAATACCTGTCCCAGGTCCAACCATAATAATATCTTGGTCAGAAGACTCGGGCAAATGGAAATGTTTATTTGCTTGAACAAAGACTGGAATTGTATCTCCTTCTTTCAACCGTTCAGCAAATGAAATAGAACAAACCCCTTTACGATCCCGTCCATGAGCTGTGTAGCGAACAGCACCGATCGTCAAATGAACTTCCTCCGGATTCGCTGCAATGCTGCTTGCAATTGAATAGAGGCGCGGTGTCATTTTTCTTAAGATAGCGACCATTTCTTGGGCAGTAGCTTTCCATGGACCGAATTCACGTAACATATCAAGCAAATCTCGGCCATAGCAATACGCTTTCAATTGAGTTGTATTTTCAACCAAGAGAAGCGTTTGTAACTCTTCATTTTCTGTAAATGCAGCAGCCTGCTGTAAAATCTTTTTTGAAAGTAAGGTAATTTCAAAATAATTGGTAAGCGCTTCCGCTAGTGGTAAATTTTCACCTTGCTTATTGATCGTAACAAGTGCTTCTTCATCCCAGTGCATTTCCTCAAGTAGCGAAGCAACCAGGTCTGGATCATTGGAAGGAATAATACCAAGAGCATCACCCGGTACATAAGAAAGGCCTGACCCTTCTAGTGATAACTCAATATGCCTTGTTTCTTTATTAGAGCTTGATCCATTTAAATTAACATTTCGAAGAACTTTTGCTTGAAACGGATTTGTTCTTGAAAAGGTTGTTTGAACCAATTTGTCCTTTTGGGCTGTATTCTGGTTTTCCAAAGTAATTTGCATGTTTCTTAACCTCCCAGAAAATTTAATATATACATATTAACATGGATTATGGGAATTTAGATGTGTGTTTTCCCACAACCTTTTTCCAATTTCTTTAATACCAGGAGAATTTACCTATTAATGTTAAAGTGCTGGTACCCAGGTATTAAAAAAAAGGCCGCAGTCAGGAGCTGATTTTCCTGACTGCGGCTTAGACAGGGTCTTTTTTGTTTCTTCTAATTTCTCGAAATAAGGCTATTTACCAAGGGCGTTATCCATCTTCTTTAACTTTCGATAAATAACCGATCGATCAACGCCTAATTTTTTTGCGGCTTCTGTCGCATTTCCGCTGTACGCGTCGAGCACATGTTTAATGTATCTTCCCTCAACAATCGATGTAAAATCTTTTAATGTACATTGTTTATCCAGATTCCTTTTAATAAAATGGTCAATTGCAAACCAATCGGTCACAGCATCCTCCGCAGACTGTTGGATGCTTTGCTGCTCAATGACAACCAGACGCTCGACATAATTTCTTAGTTCTCTGGCATTTCCAGGCCAATCAGATTTAAGTATTCTTTGAAACTCATCTGCACTAAGGACGACCTTTTCTTGATATTTCTCATTAAATTCCGCTAAGAAGTAGGATATTAATCCAACAATGTCCAATTTCCGATTACGAAGTGGTGGAATATGAATAGGAATGACGTTAATCCGGTAATATAAATCCTCACGGAACATTCCTTTTTTTACCATCTTCCATAAATCGCGATTGGTCGCAGCAATAATCCGGCAATTGATGGGCACATTTTGCACGCCGCCCACTCGTCTAACTTCATTATTATCGATTACCCTCAGCAATTTCGCTTGCATATCGAGCGGCATTTCAGCAATTTCATCTAAAAACAAAACGCCATCATTCGCCAACTCAATGATGCCTTTCTTCTCCACATCTGCCCCAAGGAAGGCAGCTTTCTCATAACCAAACAGTTCTTGTTCAAATAAAGTTGGCGAGATTGCCGCACAATTGATGGTAACAAAAGGACCTTGAGAGCGATCACTTTTCTGATGGATATAGCGGGCAACTACTTCCTTCCCGGTACCTGACTCGCCATAAATTAAAACCTTGCTGTCATAAGAGGCGATTTGATTGCAGACCTTTACAATTTGCTTCATCGCCAAGCTCTCGGCGACAAAACCAATTTCTGCTCCAGTGTCCGGTTTATCTGTTTTACTTTTACCATTTATATTTAGTATGTCAGTAGGTTCAGTGACCATAGGGAATTTTCCGTTATATTCATTGGAGGTGGTGACAACAAGCTGGAGCTCTCCATCCTTTTGAAAGATAGGAGTTGCTGTCGATTTAATATGGAACCCTCTGTTTGTATCGACAGTCCGTGATACCCTTTGCTTGGTTTCAATTGCTTCCATTGTAATAGAACGTTTATAATAACCAGCCTTCACTAAATCTTGAACGTTCATTTTTAATAATTCATCCAGTGAGATACCAATTGTCAGTGCGGTAAAATCATTGGAAATCAGAATATTTCCCTTTGCATCCGTTACGAATAAGGTAGAAGGTAAATCGTTGATATCCTGAACCTTAAAGTTACTTTTAGATTTTTCAATCACCTTTTTCTTCATTCTTATCAACACCCTCCTGCTATTATTCATTCCTTAATTATAAAGATAAAGCACTATCATGACGGTAGATATATTATGACAAATTCATTAAATGCTAAAAAAACAGTACCTTAGGCTTAAGGCACTGTTTGATTTAAAACAAAACTATTAAACTAGTACTAACTCTTTTTCTTCTTCCCTAACAGTAATTTTACCAAGGTTGTTTAATACTTCTTGTGCTTCTGCAAACATACTAGTAATCATTTCTTCAACCGTTGTAATTTCCTGGACTAAACCACAAATCTGTCCGGCCATTACCGATCCACGATCTGTGTCACCTTCAAACACGGCTTTACGTAATGACCCTAATGAGATTTTTTCTAGTTCATCACGCGAAGCATTTTGTCTTTCAAGCTCTTGGAATTCTGCAATCATGCTGTTTTTAATGCTTCGTACGGGTCCGCCAAGGCTGCGCCCTGTAACAGTAGTACTTGTATCATCTGCATTGATTACTGCAAGTTTGAAGTTTTCATGTGTTGGACATTCTACTGTTGCTAAGAAACGTGTTCCCACTTGAACACCTTGTGCACCTAAAGCAAATGCGGCCGCAATACCACGTCCATCTGCAATACCACCCGCACCAATAACAGGGATGGAAACCGCACTGGTTACTTGAGGTAAGAGCGCCATCGTTGTTGTTTCACCTACGTGACCGCCTGCCTCCGTACCTTCAGCGACAATGGCATCTACGCCTAATGCTTCCATTTTCTTGGCGATTTTTACAGAAGGAACAACTGGAATGACTGTAATGCCATGTTCTTTGAAAATTGGCATATAAGGAGCTGGTGTACCTGCACCTGTGGTAACAATTTTTACGCCTTCTTCAATGACTACTTCAATTAGTTCCGGGATATTTTTCATCATTAGCATTAAATTAACTGCAAATGGTTTGTTGGTAATTTCTTTGGTTTTTCTGATTTCTTCACGAAGGCGATCGGCAGTAAGTCCGCCAGAACCGATTATTCCTAAACCACCGGCATTGGATACCGCACCAGCTAATGGGGCAAGCGCAATTTGCGCCATACCTCCTTGAAAAATGGGATATTTGATTCCTAATAATTTTGTGATATTCATGTCGTTTTCCTCCAATAAGTTAATAGTATTTTAGTTAAGCCACTTTTGGTGTAGTTGTGTTTGTTTGTTTCTTCTTGTCCATTGCTTGGAACACAAAAGTTAATGCGAAGCCTACAAGTGAAATCACTAACGCGATATAGAAAGCATTGGTGAATTGACCACCGTTTGCTGCAGCCACTGTATTGGCAATTCTAGGGCCGAAGAATGCTGCACCTGAGTAGCCAATAAAGGTCACACCATAGTTGACACCGTAATACTTCATTCCGAATTTCTCACCAACAATCGAAGGGAAAATTCCCATTGTACCGCCAAAGCATAAGCCAATTCCTACAATCGCAACCGCAAAGCCGGCAATAGAAGTGGATAATGCGATCGTTAACATCATCGCGGCAATTACAATATAGATCATCATTAGACATTTTGTACGGCCGATCTTATCAGAGATTGCTCCCCAGAAGACACGACCTGTACAGTTACTTAATGAATATAAGCTTACAAATAATGCCGCAGTTGCAGGTGTTAAGCCAAACATGGTCTGTCCAATAACGGAAGCATTTGAGGTAACCATCATTCCGGAAAGAGCACCGATTAAGAACAAACTTGCAATCACGTAAAAGATTGGTTTTTTAATCATTTCATTCCAAGGAATATTGATGCCGCCTTTATTCGGACCAGCAGCTGCAGGTGGAGTCCATCCTGCTGGAATAAACCCGGTCGGACAAGCTTTTACTAGAAAGCTGCAGGTTAAAATGACAACTAAGAAAGCTATTCCAAGCGTAATAAGTGCGAACTGAACACCGTTACTAGTAATTAAGGCGTTGGCAATTGGCGCAATGACAATTGTTCCACCACCATACCCAGCTGTGACAATCCCGGCAGCAAGACCTCTTTTGTCGGGAAACAGTTTAACAGAGTTGCCAATCGTTGCTGAATAAACAATCCCTTGGCCCAAACCGGTAATAACACCGTAGGTAATGTACAACATCCAAGGAGCCGTAGCTAAGCCTGATAGGATAAATCCTAAGCCAAACATGGAACCGCCAAGGATAATCGCTGTTTTGGCCCCGCCTTTATCAACTAATTTCCCTCCCAAGATCATTGGGATAGGTGAGATCGCGGCATTAATAGTAAAGGCCATCATGATTTCCGGCATAGTCACATGGAATACGTTCGTTAAAGGCATGGCGAAAATACTGAATGCATAAATGGCACCAACACATATGTTAATAATCGTAGATGCAATAAGAATCTTCCAACGGTTAATCTGAATGTTCATCGCTTTTGATTCCTTCCTATTTTGGATTAGTCGGCAAGGCAACCTATTTACTGCCCCGCCAACTGATTTATTCATTTCTACCCTGCTGGAACCAGCTCAGGCTCGTTACTGGTTTCCTTCTTCTCTTCAATGATTGCTTTCAATTTACCCCAGTTTTCTTGGAACATCGCTGGATCCATTTCTTTTAGTTCTGCTGAAATGACCGGAGTAAATTCCATTTGCGCCAAAATATCTTTTTGTAAATCTACACCTGGTGCCATTTCTGTTAAGGTAACTCTACCGTCAATCAGTTCAAATACCGCACGCTCCGTCACATATACGACTGGCTGATTGATTTGTGAAGCATAGGAACCACTGAAAGTGACTTGCTGAACCTTCTTAATAAATTTCTTTGCTTTACCTTCTTGTAAAATTTTCAATCTGCCATCTTCTACCTTCACCTGCAGACCGCCTGCTGTAAAGGTTCCAGCAAAGACTAGTTTTTTGGCAGATTGAGAAATATTAATAAATCCGCCGCAGCCAGCGACACGAGTACCAAATTTACTTACGTTCACGTTGCCAAATTCGTCCGTCTGAGCTAATCCAAGAACGGATAGGTCAATACCGCCGCCATCATAAAAATCAAACTGAGAATCGTGGTCCACAATTGCTTCAGAGTTAAACGCATGGCCAAAGTCCTTCAAACCTGCTGGAACACCGCCAACGGAACCGGCCTCGGTTGTCAGCATAAGCTGATCGTTTACACCTTCTTCAGCTGCTATCGTTCCCACGCAGACAGGGATTCCCACACCAAGATTTAATATCGTATTGGGCTGAAGTTCAGCTGCGGAACGGCGGGCAATGACTTTCCGTTCATCAAGCGGAAGTGCTTCAATCCCATCCACTGGTACTTTTACTTGGCCGGAAAAGGCTGGGTTATAATAGGTATTTTCCGTCTGGAAGTGATTTTCCGGTTTTGCTACGACAATATAATCCACTAAAATCCCCGGTACTTTAATATCCTTTGGATTTAATGTGCCATTTTTAGCAACTGTCTCAACTTGAGCGATGACGATTCCGCCGGAGTTGTGTACCGCTTGAGCAACAGGCAGTACCTCCATGTGCAATCCTTCTTTTTCAAGTGTTAAGTTGCCGTTCTCATCCGCTACCGTTCCGCGGATAAGGCCGACCTGGATCGGAAATGATTTATAGAATAACCACTCATCTCCCTCAATCTCGATTACCTTGACGATATCTTCTTTAGTAGAAGGCGACATCTTTCCACCTTCAAGGCGGGGGTCGACAAATGTTCCCATTCCTACTTTTGTAATTACACCAGGCCGTTTTGCTGCGATTTCCCGGTATAACTGGGTGATGACACCTTGCGGCAGGTTATATGCTTCACATTTATCTTCTTCGATTAATTTCGCCATGCCTGGAGAGGCAATCGCAATTCCGCCAATCCAGCGTTTTACTAATCCTTCATAACCTAGGTGACTCATCCCTTTATCCCGGCGGTTACCAACTGCACTTGAATGCATAACCGTTAGGTTCTTGGGGTTACCTGTTTGTAAAAAACGTTCTTCAATGGAAATTCCCATTTCCTCTGCCCAGCAAGATAATCCAAAACCAGTTGCGGCTAAGGTATCGCCATCCTTAATCAACTCGGCAGCTTTTGCAGCTGAAATTACTTTTGACATGTCATCCACTCCTAATTTAGTTTCAGTTTTACTGTAAGTTTCATTTTGTGAATCATTTCACAATATCTAATAAAAAAAATGGCTTTTTCTTTTTTGTAAGCTTGTTGTTAATGTTTGTGAATCATTTCACTAACATCCTATGATAGAAACTCATCCACGTCAACCATGCTAAAAACCTTAAAATAGCTGCCTTTGATTGTGGATTTTTTGCCTAAATCAAAACTAGCGTTCATGATGATCATTTTAAAAATCATGCTATTTCAGCCGTATTTTCTACACCAAAAAACTACAGTTCAAAAGTTCCCTTGTGCTCCGGGCTGATATTATTGAACTGTTGCAAGAAAACAACAATAACACAAACCTTGCTCGCCTCATTTAGATATTTATGGAGACTTTTATATAATAAAAATCAGTGTTTTCTTTTACGATAAGACTTATTTTTTTATAAAAAAATTTTTTCCACGGTCCTCTATCTTAAATATTGCAATTTTACATCAGCTAATCAACACAAGAGGATACTTTCACTCTACTCTATGTGGAACAAAATCCTCATTTGAATCAAAAAAATGCCCTTCATCCACTCGATGAAGGACAAATTCCATTTTTAGTTTTAATAAAAACTATTAATCATGTTTTACTTGGGCTCTATGAATTTTTTCACCGAAGCAGGGGGCGGTTCTTGTGATTGGCAATTACCTCATTAATAACCATAACCATCCCTCTGGACTCAGGAATTTTTTGATGGAAATCGTATGGTGACGGTAGTTCCTTCACCTTTGGTACTTTGGAAGTCAATGGTTCCTTTATATTTTGCTGCGATATTATAGCAAATCATCATACCTAATCCGGTCCCTTTACTTTTTAAAGAATAAAAAGGAGTACCAAGCGACTTAATTTCTGCTTCTGACATCCCCTGTCCAAAATCAACTACTTTAATCTCGATGAAATCTTTATTCCTACCAGCCGATACAATTACCGAATCACCAATTTTGGAGGCCTCAATGGCATTTTTTATAATATTTATTAATAGTTGTTTAAACTCTATGTTGTTCGCAGCGATATAGCAATCTTCCATCCTAATTAATTCAATCTTATTATCATGTAAAAGTCCATAGGAATGAAGTAGATCGGTTACACTCTGGAGAACAACCCTTAAATTTACTGTTTCTATTTCTGTTTCTTTATTTGGCTTGGCTATAGATAAGAATTGAGTAATTACTTGTTCAGCAATATTCAATTCATCAATCATCAAAGTAAAGTTTCCTTTTATATCCTCACTAAATCCAGCGTCTTTTTGGTATAACTGTAAAAAACCTTTCACTACGGTCAAAGGATTTCTAATTTCATGTGCAACAGCAGCTGCCAGTTGTCCAGTTGTCTTCAAACGCTCTGCTTGCTGAATTTGTTCAAAATATAATTGCTGTTTTTTGATTCTTCCTTGCGTTAAATAAAAAATAAAAAAGATAATTACTTGACTCCCGATAAAGTTGATAACATTTCCGATTAAATCCTGTTTTATATAGGGATACCCTTGATCAAGAAGCATAATATAACTAAATGTAAACATGATGGCTAAACTGTTTAATAGTAAAGAAAAATAAAACAGCTTTGAATCAAAAAACAGAATTGCAATGGCTGGAATTAAACATAGAAAAATAAAGGTCGACCAAGTTTCTGGATATAGAAAGAACAGCGTATAAAAGTAAACGGACGCTACTGTAATGATGATTAGTCTAAAAACATGAGTAATATACTTTAGATAAAGCAATAAACAGGAAGATAGAATGACAACAAGTCCACTATGAAAAACATAACCAGCATCAAACTTCCCAAAGCGCGGATTACCCATTAACAAACCAGTTATCATAATCGCTATTACAATAACTACTGTAAAATAATATAACTTTTTATTTACATGAGTATAAAATTCCTTCATACATACTCCTTTTATATGATTCAATCCTACTACAAAGAAAAAAATATGGTTTATATTACCTGTTTTTATATTATCGTATAAAATTGCTTATCTGTCACGCTCTGGAGGACAACGGGGATGGCTTTGGGGGAAGTTAGAGGATTTACCAAAAGTTTAAAATGGGAGGTTCGTTGAACTAATACTCAATTGAATACATTAAAGTTATAGAGCATTTCTTTATAAGGAGGAATGTTTTTTATTTTCATCAAAATCAACAACTTAACAACAAAAATATCACTAAAATTAATAAAAATTTATTGAAAAACAATAAATAACGTGGTAATATCAAATTAACAATACAGCGGTGATTTGTAAGGCTTTAGAATGTCAGCTTGGAGATATTTTAGAATACAAAGTGACGATGATTAGGGGAGGAATAACTGTGGACATGAACAATTTGATTACTGAAAATATTGATAACCCCCATGAACTGGAGAAAATGTTTAGAAAAGACCCCAAAGCTTTCAAAAAGTCATTCTCACACGCATGGGAACAAAATCCTGATTCGCACGTACTCGCCGTTTGGAATGAAAGATTGCATTTCAAGGAAACGGCACATACAGAGGAAGCATCCTTGCTTCAGAAGGGTTTCTTATTCATGGGCATTTTAGCCATTCTAGCCGGGATAAGCACCAGGATCATTTTCCATTTTGTCGAACAGCAGGCAATTGCCCCAATTAACCTTGCTTTCGGGATTCTACCCTTTATTGCTGCCTATTTTGTATATAATAATCCCCCTAAAAAAAATGTTCTTTACATCCTTGCATTGTTGTTCCTAACCTCGGGGATTTATCTAAATATGCTTCCATTAAATGAGAAAGACAGTATGATTCTTGTTTACTTGCACCTTCCCATATTCTTATGGGGATTGATAGGGCTTGCATATTCTGGAGATAACTATTCAAAAGGCAGTACAAGATTAGCCTATCTTAAATTTAATTTGGAATTTTGCATACTCTACGCCAGCATGGCCATTAGTGGAATGCTGCTAACCCTATTAACCCTGCGGTTATTTAGCTTTGTAGACTTGGATATAGAAGACTTTTATTTTAGAAATGTCGTTTTATTTGGTGCTGCTGCTCTCGCTATTGTAGCTGCCTACCTGGTATCAATGAATCTTAAACTTGCTAAGAATATTACACCATATATCGCTAAAATTTTTAGTCCTCTTGTCCTGGCCACATTGTTGGTCTATCTTATCACGGTTATTTGGATAGGAAAAAATCCATTCATGGACAGAAATTTCTTGATAGCCTTCAATGGAATACTCCTTGGTGTTTTAGCCGTTACCATATTTTCAATAACCGAAAGCGGCACAGACGAGAAAAAGAACATTTTTGATTATATAAATTTTGCCCTTATTGTTCTTGCACTTATTATTGACAGTGTGGCTTTGTCAGCCATCGTGTTCAGACTTTCTTCTTATGGGATTACGCCAAACAGACTTGCAGTTTTAGGCGTAAACATACTTATCTGGGGAAATCTAATTTGGATCATGGTCTCCTATATGCGTTTTCTACAAAACAAAACCGGACCTTCAACCATCCAAGATGCAGTTACTAAATATTTGCCGGTCTACGGAATTTGGGCAGCTTTCGTTACATTTACTTTTCCACTAATTTTTAATTAGAAAGGCTTTGGTAATGTAACGGTTGCTGATCGTCCTTATAAAAGCAAAAAAAGAACAAGATATTATTCATACCTTGTTCTTTTTTTGCTTTTTATTTTTCTGAAAAAACCTAACAAACCGGAGCCCCTCCCAAAAATTTCATTTATACCGTGGGGTATCTAGCACACCGCTACTTTAATAGTTATTTCAAATCAGAATTTGAAATATCGGCCTCAATCCTGCTCATGAATTCTTCTGCTGCGCTGTAGCCTTGCTGCCTTAAATACCAATTATTAGCTGCTGCCTCAATTAGTCCCGCCACATCACGTCCAGGCTGGAGCTGAATTTCGATCGATGGAATCTTAACACCCATATATTCTATATATTGAGGTTCCTGGTCCAATTCATTATTCAAGTCATCTTTTTGCCATTTCGTTAAATGAATATCAAGCACAATTCGTGATTCATCTTGAAAAGCTTTGCGCCCGTATAAGCGAACCACGTTCAGCAGCCCAATACTGCGAAGCGCCAAGAATTCCTTAGCTTTTTCATCATGTGTACCGAGAATGGTGTGCGGTCCAAGCTTCTTCAGGACAACAATATCATCAGAAACCAGCCGGTGTCCTCGAAGAATTAGCGTATGTGCTGTTTCGCTTTTCCCTACCCCTGAATTACCGCGGAGTAAAATCCCGATGCCGGACACATTCATACAAACTCCATGAACCGTCATTTCTGGTGCTAATTCCTTCACCAAATACGCATCCAATTTGGGGATAAACTCTGAAGTTGTCTCCGGCTTGCTGGTTAGTAACAACGGGATCCCTTGTTCAACACAATGATGTGTTAAGTAGGTAAGTCCCTCTTCACCAGCCGTCACAATAAAACATGGCGGGTGATAGTGAACGATATTTCCAATTCGGATTTTCCGCTCCTCTTTCGTTAACTTATGTAAATAGGTAATTTCCTTTTTTCCTAGAATTTGAACTCGTTCCATGGGAAAAAAATCAAAATGGCCAACAAATTCCAGGCCGGGGCGATGCACCCGTGATTGTGTAATCATTTTCTGCAGTTGACTTTCCCCAGTTACAACTTTCAATGAAAACTTCCGAACCAAGTCTTCGACTGTAATTTTTTTCACCTTATATTCACCGTCCTAAAAGCCTTTCTATAGTTAAATTATACTTAAGAAAAGCGGAATCGTCACCCATTTACGAACTGATTCCCGGTAGGCCGCTTTTATTTTATAGACAACGGACCCACTTATGTACAAGGCAATCATTAATAAAGAGATTTTGTGTAAAATTACACCTCAATCTTGGAACATTCATCATATATTAGTCGATTGATCTCTTCAATGAGCGAATTTTGTAGTTCTATGAGCGAATTTTGAGCTTCAATGAGCGAATTTCGTAGTTCTATGAGCGAATATTGAGTTTCAATGAGCGAATTTAAGAAGCAACATTTTTTTTAAAAAAATTGTAAAAAAAAACACCTAACTATTTCTACTAAGGTGCCTGTTAGGTTTGAGTACTCTTTTAATAAGAACGGTTCCCATGGTTCCCCTATAAAATAAAATTTGCAAAAGTATATAATATGGCAATGCTAATTAAAATGGTTATATTTGATATGGTGGCGATTAAGCGGGTGCTGCTGGTGCTGTATTTAAATTCAACGGCAAAGGTTAAGGCGGATGCTGCAACAGGTAGTAACAGCCCGATTAAGACCGTGAATCGATACATCTGATTGTAAGGAAGGAATAGGTACAAACCAAATCCAAAAAGTAAACCTAAACCATATCGGAAGGTTAAAAATTTCAGCATAGGTTTAATAAATTGTTTGTCCAATTTAAAATTTAAATAAAGTCCTAATAATAATAAGGATAAGGGCATATTGGCTTTAGAGATTGTACTTGCCACATGAATAATCGTATCCGGTAATTGGATGTGGCTAAAATTTAAAATACTGGCAATTAGGTAGGTCATTAACGGAATCGACTTGCCAAGTTTTTTTAGAATTTCTATCGGTTTAAGTTTAAGACCTTCTGCCGAAAAATAGCTTCCTAAAATATAGGCAATACCAAAAACGACAAATGATGTTCCGACATCAAACATACTAAAATAGGTTAATCCTTCCATCCCCCATATGGTAAAAACTAAAGGAAAGGCAAATAAGCCTACATTAAATCCGGAAAGCATCAGGAAAGAACCTTTCAGTTCCCTTTCCTCATTTTTAAAAACCAATAAGCCTAGACATGCGGTGATAAGGCCATAAATAAGGACGATAACTGGCAATAAAATTAATGACGTTTCTATTTTTACAGAATCGAATGTGACAAGAACTAAGGCCGGAAGGGAAATTTTAAAGATAATTTTTGAAATGACTTCTCCATCTTTTTCTTTTAAAATATTTAAACGCTTTAATAGGTACCCAAGGGCAATGATGATAATAATATAAAGAAATTCCTGATTCATTAAAAAAGTACGCTCCTCTATGATGGATCTTGGTTTTTCATTGATTTAAAATTGCTTGTTTAAATAGTTGCCTAAATTGCTCCCGGTCTTCTGCAGTAAAAGGCTTAGGTCCCTTTGTCCGTTTTCCACTTTTTCGAGCCATGGCACTTAAATAGCGTGTTTGTAATAATTGATCAATATTTTCATTTGTATAGCGAAACCCCTTATGGTGAAGAACGATGCATCCTTTGGCTAAGCCCAGCGATGCAAGACCATAATCTTGCGTCACTATAATATCCCCTGCTTGGGCCAGCTTCATAATCCGATAATCTGCCGCATCCGCTCCAGAGTCAACATATATGATTTCCACTCCTGAAGGCTGCTCCGCATTAGAATAGTGAGAAAAGCTCGTCACAAGGATAACAGGTAACCCTGCATTCCTTCCTTCCGAAATAATAATATCTTTTACCGGACAAGCATCCGCATCCACATAAATTTTCATCTTAATCTCTCCTGTAACGAAGTTCGAATAATTGTGATACTATTGGTAAATTGTGTTTTTGTCAAACTATGTAAGCACAGGGACGCTTCTTTTTACCAACTGGTGTCAGGCACCAAAAAGGCACCAAAACATAAAAAAATCCTCTTCCTCACTTTTGTTTACATTAGGTAAATAAAGTGAGAAAGAGGATTTGAAACATCATTATTAAATAATTATAGGAACAAACCTATGATAGCTCCCGTTAAGACTGATCCCATTGTTGCAACTAACAATACCTTTAAACCAACTTTAGCTAACTCACTCGCTTTTTCATTATTAATAGCTTGTACAGTTCCTAAAATAATTCCAATGGAAGAGAAGTTAGCAAATGATACTAAGAATCCTGATACGATCCCTACAGTCTTCGGAGCTAAGTGAGGAATCATTTTCATGAAGTCTAACATAGCGACGAATTCGTTAGCAGCTACCTTAGTACCCATGACTGAGCCAGCTTTAACAATCTCATTTGAAGGAATACCCATGATCCAAGCAATTGGTGCGAATACATATCCAAGTACGCCAGTGAAAGAAATACCAAAGATTGAAGTGAAAATCCAGTTAACTGCCGCGATTAATCCTACATAAGTGATAAGCATAGCGCCTACGATTAAAGCGGTCTTTCCACCGAGCAATGTCCAGTTGCCGATTGCTTCAAAAAGAGATTTCTCAGGAATCATTCCCTTAATGTCGATTTCTTCATCTTCATCTTTACGAACGGGACATACGATCGTTGATAGGATAAGTCCTGAGAATACGTTAATTGGTAACGCCACCAATACGAACTCCGCAGGAATCATTTGCATGTAAGCACCTAAGATGGAACAACTTACCGCGACAAGAGAAGAAGTAACAACAACAAACAAGCGATTACCAGAAAGGCTAGGAATGAAAGACTTAACAGAAAGGATAGCAGAAGTATCACCAAATACCATAGAATTCACCGCAACAAATGATTCCACTTTTGGTAGACCTGTTATTTTACTAACGGCACCACCAATGTATTTAATAGCTAATGGTAATATTCTTGAATAAGTTAAGATACCTAAGATAGCTGTTACGAATACAATCATCATTAGAACATTTACAAAGAATAAATTCTTACCTGCAAGGTCACCGAATACGAATGAGATCCCGTCATTACCGAAAGAAAGAACTTTGTTAAAGCCATTTACGATCTTGTGCAGAACTTTTTGACCGATTGAAGTATTGAGCATAAACCAAGCTATAAACAACTGAACGGCTGCCATGATACCAACTGCACGATAGTTGATGTTTTTCTTATCGTTGGACATCAACCAAGCAATACCTACTAGAACTAGGATACCAATGATTGCGATTAAGATTGACATATTATTTTACCTCCAGAGGATTGATTTCTTGACCGATATTATCTTTTTGATACGAAAACTTCAATCTGAAAAAACTAACAACAAAATAGACAATGGCTAGGATTAATACGCTGGTCCAAATTTGATTAACAATATTAGTATTCCAAATACCTAAAAAGTAAAGGAGCGACGGAATGGTCAACGTTACCCACGACTGAACAAATGCAACTTTCCCAATATAATGGTCGATTTTCTTATCAAGTGCATTTGATAAAAAGAACAGAAACCATAAAAATGCCCACATGCCCCATGTTAGTGCATTGACAACATCATGAAAGTGAATAACAGATGTAAAAGTATATACAATTCCAATAATAGCAACCCAAAGACTGAACCAACCAAGCCCGCTGCCTTCAAGCCCCTTCCATATGTTGAACCCAACATATAAATAAGTTAACCCAAATAAGAATATCGATGCATCATTATAAAGCTCCCAATGATCTTGACCCGAAACAATGATTAAGTAAAATGGGATGATTATTTGAATCGTTCCTATGAAAAGATTAAATATCCCAACACTTTTTGCCTCTGCTTTTCCTAACAGCATGAGACTGTTAAGAAATAATACTGCACCTGAAAGAAATAAACCAACAAACCCCATATTAATTGTTGTGAAACGTATTTTTCACAACTTTCCCTCCTTCACAAACAGGACTAAGTGAACGCTTCCATCTTTAATTTCTAAAACACGTAAATAATATAACACATCTTTTGAACAAATGTTAAAACACTTATGAAAAAATGTAAATTATTTTTTTCCATTTTCCTTAAAAATGTCCATTTCCATATATTTCATTAGAATTTTTATATAAATTTTTGAAAAAAATGAAATTTTGTAATATTTAATCTGAAAAAATGTAAATAAGACTTACATAAGATACACTCTGCAATTGCATTTTTTTAACAGTGGCAATGTTTCAATATTAATGGTAATTAGTTCATTCGCGGAAATTGCATTTTACATGTGGGTATTGTCCGAGATCGCGATATTGGTAAGAACCAAACGTCAAAGAAAAAATGTTGCGTCAGAAAATAAAGATAAGGGCTCTTTTTGGATGATTATTATTGGCATATTTACCTGTATCTTCGTAAATCAGCTATGTAATTCTTTGAAAATTGGGTATGTAAATTCAACCATTTCAGATTTTGGTTCAATATTAATTATCATTGGTCTATGCATTCGACTTTGGGCAGTAGCAGTATTAGGAAGACATTTCTCTTTGGTTGTATCTGTTGACACCAAGCAAAAAATTATCCAAAGTGGTCCCTACCGAGTAATCCGACATCCTTCTTATACAGGTGCATTATTGACTTTTATTGGTATTGGGCTTGCTTTTAATACGTGGGTTGGTTCATTAATCATGTTTGTCTTTTTCATCATTGTATTCGGTTATCGTATAAGCATAGAAGAAAAAGCCTTGATTGAAATGTCTCCAGGTGAGTATTCAAGATATATTCAAAAGACATCGAGATTAATTCCGTTTGTTTGGTAAACCGAATATCCCCCCCTTTACACCATTTGGAAAGCTTGCATTAAAACGATTTAACCTGGTTAAGAATTAATCTAAATCCATGGGAAGGTTCACACCGATCAACCTTCCCTATCGCTTTTTTAGATCCCCTAATATTTTCCGACATTTTTTTTATTTTTCATATTGCCATTTATGTTTGTTACTGATACTATAGAAGGTGCGTAAATTGGAAAGCTAATATTCAATATATCTGGATCTTTCCAAGCAGATAATTTTTGACCACTTCGTTTACGAAGTTAAGGCCATACGGACAGCCGGGTCAAATGCCGAATGGCAACTTTAGTTGCCTTATTGATTGAGTTAGAAGCTCAAATTTTATAAGTTGGTTACTTTACAACCAGTGCATATTGCACACAACTTGTGAAACGGTCAATAAGAGTAGTAAAAGTGATTATTTGCTATATAGACTCTGATCCTATTATGATATATTTTGAATATTATTAAGCTTCCTTACTAAATTCTTTAAGGACATTTATCGTATTAGTGTATGTTTTCTATTACGGTATTCTTATGCTTTTTAATATTGATGATTATATCTAAAGCAAGTGTGGTGCGCAGGTTTGCGTTTTTGCACTTGCTTTTTTTGTTGTGTTGCAACTGCTTTAAAGAGGTTATGACTTTCGTCTTCATCGTTCGATCATCGTTATATTGTTATGGAATCCTCTTTGCTTTATCAAAAATTCTATTAGTTAGGAGATAAGAAAATGGGAAAAGCACTTATAATCGGAGCAGGCGGCGTGGCATCTGTTGCCATTCATAAATGTGTTCAAAACAGTGAGGTATTTGAAGAGATTTGTATCGCAAGCCGTACCAAATCAAAATGTGATGACTTAAAAGCAAAACTAGATGGCGGTAAAACAAAAATCACCACTGCACAAGTGGATGCTGACAATGTAGAAGAGTTAATTGCGTTAATTAATGAAGTAAAACCAGATATCGTTATGAATTTAGCTCTTCCATACCAAGATTTAACGATCATGGATGCATGTCTAGCAACAAAAACACACTATATGGATACTGCAAACTATGAGCCAGAAGATACAGCGAAATTCGAATACAAATGGCAGTGGGAATACAAAGAGCGCTTTGAAAAGGCTGGAATTACTGCACTTCTAGGCAGCGGCTTTGACCCGGGTGTAACTGGCGTATTCTCTGCTTATGCACTTAAACATTATTTCGATGAAATTGAATATATCGACATCCTTGACTGCAACGGCGGCGATCATGGTTATCCGTTCGCAACTAACTTTAACCCTGAGATCAATATCCGTGAAGTTTCTGCTAACGGAAGATACTGGGAAAACGGCGAATGGATTGAGACGAAGCCAATGGAAATCAAACGCGAGTATAACTTCGCTGAAGTTGGCCAGAAAGATATGTATTTGCTTTACCACGAAGAACTTGAATCTCTTTCTCAAAACATCCCGGGAATTAAGCGTATTCGTTTCTTCATGACATTTGGCCAAAGCTATATTACTCACCTAAAGGCCCTTGAAAATGTTGGAATGACTAGCATTGAGCCAATTGAATTTGAAGGAAAACAAATCATTCCGCTTCAATTCTTGAAGGCTGTATTACCTGATCCAGCTTCCCTTGGACCTCGTACAGTTGGAAAAACAAATATCGGCTGTATCTTTAAAGGGAAAAAGGACGGAAAAGATAAGACTTATTACGTTTATAATATTTGCGATCACCAAGAGTGCTATAAAGAAGTAGGTTCTCAAGCCATCTCTTATACAACAGGTGTTCCTGCAATGATCGGTGCAGCGATGATCATGACTGGCAAATGGAATAAACCAGGCGTATACAATATCGAAGAATTTAATCCAGATCCATTCATGGAAGAGTTAAACAAATGGGGACTTCCATGGGTTGAAGACTTTAACCCAGTGCTAGTTGATACTTTGCCTGAAGAAAAAAAAGATGCGGAGCTAGTTCGTTAAGATGCGGTTCGAAGAATTACCAACACCATGTTATGTAGTTGATGAAGGGCTTGTCGAAAGAAATCTTAAAATCCTGAACGGGGTTATGGAACGTACAGGAGCAAAGATTGTTTTGGCGCAAAAGGCATTTTCAATGACTACCATGTATCCACTCATTGGAAAGTATTTAAGCGGTACAACAGCAAGCGGTTTGTATGAGGCACGTCTGGGTTACGAGGAAATGGGCAAAGAAAATCATGTCTTTGCCCCTGCCTATCGTGAGGATGAAATGGATCAGATCATCTCCATTTGCGATCATATCATCTTTAACTCGTTCTCACAGTTAGAAAAATTTAAAGATAAAGCTCTTCAAGCCGGCAGGAAAGTTGGATTGCGGATCAATCCTGAATGCTCCACACAAATTGGGCATGCCATTTATGATCCCTGTTCACCGGGTTCAAGATTCGGTGTAACCCGTGAGCATTTTCGTCCTGATTTGCTCGAAGGTGTTTCAGGGCTGCATTTTCACACCCTTTGTCAGCAAAACTCTGATGACCTAGAAACCACTCTTAATGCTTTCGTGGAAAAGTTTGGGGAGTGGCTTCCGCAAATGGAATGGGTCAACTTTGGCGGCGGGCACCATATTACGAGAGAAGATTATGATATCCCGCGCTTGGAAGCATGTATTAAGAGAATGCAAGATAACTATGGTTTAGAAGTCTATCTTGAGCCGGGAGAAGCGATTGCTCTCAATGCAGGTTACTTGATTACGTCCGTTCTTGATCTCCATCAGAACGGATTGGAGATTGCCATTCTTGACACATCTGCCACCTGCCACATGCCAGATGTATTGGAAATGCCGTATCGTCCCCCTCTTTTTGGATCAGGCGAAGCCGGCGAAAAGCCATTTACCTATCGACTGGGCGGGCAAACCTGCCTGACAGGCGATGTCATCGGCGATTATTCTTTTGATCAGCCATTAAAGTGCGGCGATCGCTTAGTATTCGGTGATATGGCGATTTATACGATGGTCAAAAACACCACCTTTAACGGCATGCCATTACCAGCCATCGCAGTTCAAGATAAAGATGGAGATTGCCGTATCGTTCGCGAATTTGGCTATCAAGATTTTAAGATGAGACTTGCTTAAAAGACGATTATTATCGGTGAAGAGAAACACGCATCCGAGAATATTGCTTAACTTATAAAAAAATCAGATTCTGAAATATGAATCTGGTTTTTTTTATACCGATAAAAGTAATCTGAATTATTTATGAACATTAGTATTTTGATTGTTAAGGAGAATAGAAGTTCCGACTCCGATGGGCAAACTCCCTTGAGAAACCTCAAAATTGTCCTTCGGCCGATATCCGATGAAATTTCTATACGTTTTGGAACTATCTATATGCCTGCATAAAAAAACGACAGATAACTGTCGTCTATTGTAAAGATAGCAATGCTAATGAGAATATATACTTTTAAAAAACCCGGATGAGGCACTTGTTTAGAAGTGACCATTATCCGGGTTTACGTTCATCCCGACTGCTGCAGGGAGTGATTATAATTCTTGGCCATTTGTTTGAATGACGTTTTTATACCAATCAAATGAATCTTTCTTCATCCGTTTCATCGATCCATTTCCTTCATTATCACGATCAACATAAATCATACCGTAACGTTTTTTCATTTCACCTGTTGTGAATGAAACGATATCGATGATTCCCCACGGCGTATAGCCCAGTAAATCCACACCATCGTAATTTACTGCTTTTTCTAATGCTTCAATATGTGATTTTAAATATTGAATTCTTTCTGGGTCATGGATGCTGCCATCTTCTTCGACTGTATCCACAGCACCAAAACCATTTTCCACGATAAATAATGGAATTTGGTAGCGATCATAGAAACGGTTTAATGTATAGCGGAGTCCAGTAGGATCAATCGCCCAGCCCCAGTCGCTCGATTTAATATATGGATTTTCTACACCATTCGGTAATCCGCCATTCACGATATCTCCAAGGTTATCCTTTACCACATCGCTTTTAACGGTAGTAGACATATAATAACTGAAACCTAAATAATCAACCGTCCCATTTTTTAAGATTTCTGCATCACCATCTTCGAACTTGATATCATACCCTTCTCTTTCAAATTCTTTTAAAGCGTAGCTTGGATAAGAGCCGCGGACATGTACATCAGCGAAGAAGTAGCGTTGTCTCATTTCTTCCTCTGCCAGCATCACATCTTCTGGGTTGGATGAATAAGGATAAATCGGAACATGCGAAACCATTGCCCCAATTTGGAACTCTGGGTTAATTTCCTTTCCTTTTGCTACAGCCAATGCACTGGCAACTAATTCATGATGACCTGCTTGGTACATGACTTCTTTCGCATTTTCGCCTTCTTCTACAGTAACACCTGAATTTGTCCATAAAAACAGGGGATTATTCACGTCCATTTGATTATTAATTTCATTAAAAGTCATCCAGTATTTAACTTTGTCTTTATAACGATCGAAGCAAACCTCAGCGAATTTCGCAAAAAAGTCTACTACTTTTCTATTTTTAAATCCGCCATATTCTCTTGCCAAATGTAACGGCATTTCAAAGTGAGAAAGCGTAATAACAGGTTCAATTCCATACTTGAGCAACTCATCAAATACATCATCATAGAATTGTAATCCTGCCTCGTTCGGTTCCACTTCATCACCTTTTGGAAAAATCCGGCTCCAGCCAATGGAAGTTCTTAAACATTTTAATCCCATCTCTGCAAATAAAGCGATATCCTCTTTATACTTATGATAGAAATCAATAGCTTCATGATTCGGGTAAAATTCATTTTCCTCAACTGTTTCTGTTATTTTCCTTGGTACGCCATGTGCTCCTGCAGTAAGAACATCAACCACACTTGGTCCTTTACCACCTTGATTCCATCCACCTTCAAATTGGTGAGCGGCTAAAGCGCCGCCCCATAGAAAATCCTTTGATAATTTTGCCATGTCTATTTCCCCCTTACTTAACTTCTTTGATATTGTACCAGTATAATTTATTATAATTGTACCGGTATAATTTATCAATACCCGAATAAAAGAATTATAAGCGCATAATATTTTTGTTCGGTTTATGCTATAATTCTAATAATGAAGCAAGTAAATTTAACTAATGAGGAATGTATATGTTAAAGTACCAGCAAATCGCATTTGAAATCGAAAAATATATTGAAGATAATTCCCTTCAACAAGGAGATAAACTTCCAGTTTTAGAAACCTTAATGACTCAATTTGAAGTGAGCAAAAGCACCATTACGAAATCTTTAGAACTATTGGAGAAAAAAGGGGTCGTTTATCAAGTCAGAGGCAGCGGAATTTTTGTGAGAAGGCATAAAAGAAAGGGATATATGAGTCTGCTTTCGAATCAAGGATTTAAATCGGACCTTGAGGATTTCCATTTAACCTCGAAAGTAATTGAATTGGAGTTAAGAAAACCAACCCAAGAAGCAGCTGATAATTTAAATCTTACGCTCGATGATGATGTCTATTATGTAAAAAGAGTCCGGTATATTAACGGACAAACCTTATGTTTTGAAGAATCTTACTATAATAAATCGATCGTTACGTATTTGAATGAGGAAATTGTTTCAGAATCGATCTTTCATTACATTAGGGAAGGGTTAGGATTAAAGGTTGGTTTTTCAGATATATTCCTTCATGTCGATAAACTAAATGAGGAAGAAGCCGAGTATTTAGGGTTAGAGACCGGTGCGCCCAAACTTTACGTCGAAACGATCTTTCATTTAACTAATGGTCAGCCCTTCGACTTCTCCAAAGTCACCTATAACTATCAACAATCCCAGTTCTTTATCCAAGCGACAAATCATTTATTATAGGGGGCCCGGAGGTTCCAGGGGGACGGTTCTCACGGCTTATTCAAAACGTAAATTTACAACTAAAAATGGATTGTAAAATGCACATCAATTTGGATCGCTTTTTTGTTTAAAAAAATAGCCTAGTTCCAAATGAACTAGGCTATTCCCGTATTTATAGTTTAAGTTAAATAT
>JAANMP010000035.1 GCA_011250595.1 Bacillus sp. MM2020_1
CTATCACTGTCAACCACTTTTCAAATATCAAATATTATTTTATTTTTTGTGGAATTTAACAATAGTTTCTTCATTAAATGATTTTATACAAAAACAAATTGACATCAACGCTTTATTGTAGTAAATTTTATAAATAATCTAAATATTAATTTTCTTATCAAGAGAGGTTGAGGGAATGGCCCGAAGACACCTCAGCAACCATCAATGGTTTTCACATTGAAAAGGTGCTAAGTCCTGCAAATTAATCGCTAATTTGCAAGATAAGAAGAATGACTTTTTGGTCGTACTTACAAAAGCCATCTTCTTATAAAAAGATGGCTTTT
Organism: Bacillus sp. MM2020_1; assembly: GCA_011250595.1. GTDB lineage: Bacteria > Bacillota > Bacilli > Bacillales > Cytobacillaceae > Neobacillus. The sequence goes on from JAANMP010000035.1 coordinate 324, forward strand.
TTTATTTATTATTTTTACTACATTAGGAGTGTGTGCGCTATGTACAAAATTGAAACGAAACTTGCCCAAATTGGTAATCGCAGTGAGTCAACAACTGGAACTGTAAATCCGCCTGTATACTTTTCAACAGCCTTCCGCCACGACGGAATTGGGCAATCTACCGGATATGATTATATTCGAACCGGGAATCCCACACGTCAGCTCCTTGAAAAAACAATTGCTGATTTAGAATGCGGTGATCAAGGATTTGCCTGTAGTTCAGGGATGGCAGCGATCTTAACTATTCTCTCTTTATTTGAAGCTGGTGATGAATGGTTGGTTAGTGAAGATTTATATGGCGGGACATACCGCTTATTAGAAAAAGGCTATAAAAAATGGGGCTTGAATAGTCAGTATGTTAATACCTGTTGTCCGGAAGAGATTGAAAAGAACATCACCCCAAAAACGAAGGCGATTTTCTTAGAAACACCAACCAATCCTCTAATGCAGGAATCCGATATTGCCGCTATCTCAGTATTGGCAAAAAAACATGGCCTATTACTGATAGTAGACAATACCTTCTATACTCCACTATTACAGCAGCCAATCACGCTTGGAGCAGATATTGTTATCCATAGTGCAACGAAATATTTAGGAGGGCATAATGATGTTCTTGCTGGGCTCATTGTGGCAAAAGGAAAAGAACTTTGTGAAGCCTTAGCCTTCCATCATAACGGTGCAGGTGCAGTCTTAAGTCCCTTCGATTCCTGGTTGTTAATGCGCGGGATGAAAACTTTATCGCTTCGCATGGAGAGACATGAAAAAAATGCCAAGAATATCGTCGAATTTCTTTCCCAGCATGATGCAGTAACAGATGTCCTCTACCCCGGAAGAGGTGGAATGGTGTCTTTTAGAATCAAAGACGAAGCATGGGTTAATCCATTTTTACAAGGCTTACAGCTGATCAGCTTTGCAGAAAGTTTAGGCGGGACTGAAAGCTTTATTACTTATCCGGCAACGCAAACACATGCAGATATTCCAGAAGAAGTTCGAATTCAAGCAGGCGTCTGCAATCGGTTATTACGTTTTTCCGTAGGAATTGAGGATTCACAAGATATAATTGAGGATTTGACTAAGGCTTTTGTACATGTCCTAGAAGGAGTGATTGCATAATGGCACACGGCGAATATACCTTTGAAACCAAGCTCCTTCATAATAAGCATAAAATTGATCCTGTTACGGGTGCGGTTAGTGTACCCATTCAGCATGCATCGACCTTTCACCAATCTGATTTCGATCAGTTTGGCAAATATGATTATGGCCGCAGTTTAAATCCGACAAGGGAAGCACTTGAAGATGTTATTGCAGAACTGGAAGGCGGGGTGAAGGGCTTTGCCTTTTCATCCGGTATGGCCGCTATTTCGACAGCATTCCTTCTGCTCTCCGCCGGTGATCATATTGTCATTACGGAGGATGTCTATGGCGGGACCTTTCGGATGGTTACGGAGGTCCTCACACGGCTCGGAATTGAACATACCTTTGTCGATATGACGAATTTAGAGGAAGTAGAACAAGCGATCCAGCCAAATACAAAAGCGTTTTATGTGGAAACACCCTCGAATCCGTTAATGAAAGTAACGGACATTCAAGCGATAAGCAATATCGCAAAAGAGACAGGCGCGTTAACATTTGTTGATAACACGTTTCTCACTCCCTCCTATCAAAGACCATTGGAATTAGGAGCGGATATTGTCCTTCATAGTGCCACCAAGTTTTTATCGGGTCACAGTGATGTTGTTGCCGGGCTTGCTGTCGTTAATGACGAAGCTTTGGCGAAAAGATTAGGCTTTTTGCAGAATGGGTTTGGGGCAATCTTGGGTGTTCAGGATGCATGGCTCGTTTTAAGAGGAATCAAAACACTGCATGTCCGGCTGGAGCAATCACAAAAATCAGCGATTAAACTAGCTGAATTTCTAGATGCTCATCCACTTGTTGAAAAGGTTCATTACCCGGGGTTGGAAAGTCACCCGCAATATCAAATTCAGAAAGCGCAAGCTGCCGGCCCGGGAGCGGTCTTATCGTTTGAGTTGGCGAATGAAGATGCACTTCGAACCTTCCTTGCAAATGTTAAAATACCTGTATTTGCGGTCAGTCTCGGAGCGGTAGAATCCATTCTTTCCTACCCAGCCAAGATGTCTCATGCTGCAATGCCTCAAGCAGAGCGTGAGAAACGAGGGATAACGAATAGCTTAGTTCGCTTATCGGTTGGACTTGAAAATCCTGAGGATTTAATCAATGATTTTTCACAAGCTTTTAAGCAGGTTGAACAAAGTCAGTTGGTCTTTCAACAAGGAGAAACATCATGAGTTTTTTAGAAAAATTAAAAAATCAGATTTTAATAGCCGATGGGGCGATAGGTACGCTGCTTTATTCCTACGGTGTGGATTCATGCTCGGAGGAATTAAATCTCTCCCAGCCGGAACAAATCCAAAATATCCACCTCGCATACATTGACGCCGGAGCGGATGTCATCCAAACCAATTCCTACGCTGCTAACTATTTAAAGCTGCAGCGCTATGGATTAGAAGATTCAGTGAAAGAGATTAATAGTGCCGCAGTCCGTCACGCCAAACAGGCAGCTCAAAAGAATGCTTATGTGCTCGGAACAATGGGCGGAAACCGCGGGATTAAAACAAACTCTATTACAATAGAAGAAATAAAACGAAGCTTCCGTGAACAATTATACTGCCTCCTGCTCGAAGGTGTGGATGGAATATTACTTGAAACTTATTACGACCTGGAAGAGCTTGAAACCATTCTAACGATAGCGAGAAAGGAAACAAAGCTTCCGATTATCGCCCAAGTTTCCCTTCAGGAACCTGGATTTTTACAAGACCGGACGCCTGTAAATGACGCCTTGAAAAGACTGGAAGGGCTTGGTGCGGATGTCGTCGGCCTAAATTGCCGGCTTGGCCCCCATCATATGCTGCTTGCACTTGAACAGATAGAACTTCCAAAGCACGCCTATCTTTCTGCCTATCCAAATGCCAGTCTTCCTGCTTATACGGACGGAAAGTTTCATTATGAAGGAGACCCTAATTATTTTCGGAGCTCAGCCAAAGCGTTTCGAGATCAAGGAGTCCGGCTGCTCGGCGGTTGTTGCGGAACGACACCTGAGCATATCAGAGCGTATGCTTCTGAGTTGAAGAATAGTGTTCCAATTTCTGAAAAAGTAGTAAAATTAAAACCAAAGCAGATAATCATTGAAACGCTTGCGCCAAAAAGGGAGTTTCCGCCCCTTCAGGAAATTGTCAAAGAGCGGCCATCGGTTATCGTAGAATTAGATCCTCCTAGAAAGCTAGATACTACCAAATTTTTTGAAGGGGCTAAAGCCCTAAAAGAAGCGGGAATCGATTCGATTACTTTAGCGGATAATTCCCTTGCAACTGTTCGAATCTCGAACGAATCCTTAGGATACCTAGTGAAACAAGAATTAGGAATGCGGCCGCTCATTCATATTGCCTGCCGTGACCGCAATATTATCGGATTGCAATCCCATTTAATGGGGCTTCATACACTCGGGATGACCGATGTCCTTGCCATTACCGGTGACCCTGCTAGAGTAGGCGATTTCCCTGGAGCTTCTTCTGTTTACGATGTGTCATCTTTTGAGTTAATACAAATGATTAAGCAATTGAATGAAGGTTTATCTTTTTCAGGAAAAGATTTGGGCCAAAAGACAGACTTTAGCATTGCGGCAGCCTTTAACCCTAATGTCCGCTCACTGGATAAAGCCGTGAAGCGACTTGAGAAAAAAGTTCAATTTGGGGCAGATTACTTTATCTCCCAGCCGGTTTTTTCAGAGGAAAAGTTACTCGAAGTCTATGAACATACCAAACATCTTGATGCACCAATCTATATTGGGTTAATGCCACTGACTAGCAGTAAGAACGCAGAGTTCCTGCATAATGAGGTGCCTGGGATCAAGATTGCCGACTCCATCCGTCAGCGGATGGCCCAATTGAGTGATGATCCGCTTCAAGCGGCTAGAGAAGGCATTGCCATTTCTATGTCACTAATCGATGCAGCCTTAGATCTATTTAACGGAATTTATTTGATTACACCATTTTTACGTTATGAATTAACTGCTGAATTAGCGTTATATACTCGTCAGCGGGCTAGTGAATTGAGGAGGACCAACTATGCCGAAAACACCATTTACTGAGCAACTCAAAAAACGAATCCTTGTCATGGACGGGGCAATGGGAACTATGATCCAGCAAGCAAATCTTACCGCTGAGGATTTTGGCGGCGAGCAGTATGAAGGCTGTAATGAAAACCTCGTGTTAACTGCTCCCTCTGTGATTGCAAAAATTCATCGAGAATACTTAGAGGCTGGAGCAGATATCATTGAAACCAATACATTTGGAGCAACCAACCTGGTTCTCGATGAATATGATCTAGGTTTTAAAGCCTATGAGATTAATAAAATCGCTGCCTTCCTTGCTGTCAAAGAAGCTTACAAATTTACAACCGACGAGTGGCCGCGCTATGTGGCGGGTTCCATGGGACCAACTACTAAAACCTTAAGTGTAACAGGCGGAACGACCTTTGATACACTTGCTGCCGCCTATGAAGAACAAGCCATCGGCCTAATTGATGGCGGTGTTGATTTACTTTTGCTTGAAACGAGTCAAGATATGTTAAATGTGAAAGCAGGCTATGTTGGCATCGAAAGGGCGTTTGAAAAAACAGGCAAAACACTGCCGTTGTTTATTTCGGGGACCATCGAGCCAATGGGCACGACTCTAGCCGGGCAGTCGATTGAATCATTTTTCATCTCAGTGGAACATATGAAACCTATTGCAGTTGGACTTAACTGCGCAACAGGACCGGAATTCATGCAGGATCATGTCCGCTCCTTAGCAGATTTGGCATCGACAGCAGTCAGCTGTTACCCAAATGCCGGGTTGCCTGATGAAGAAGGCCATTATCATGAAACGCCCGAGACATTAGCCAAAAAGCTGTCTGATTTTGCCGCCCATGGCTGGCTTAATATTGTTGGTGGTTGTTGTGGGACAACTCCGGATCATATAAGAGCGATTGCCGAAGCAATGAAAGAATTCCAGCCTAGAGAATTTAAGCCAAATTCAACACATATGGTTTCCGGGATTGAACCGTTCATCTATGACGATCCGACGTTAAGACCGATAATGGTCGGGGAACGGACAAATGTGATTGGATCACGCAAATTCAAACGGTTAATCACCGAGGGGAAATTTGAGGAAGCGTCAGAGATTGCCCGAGCCCAGGTGAAAGGCGGCGCGCATGTCATTGACCTTTGCCTTGCCGACCCGGACCGTGAAGAAATGGTCGATATGGAAAATTTCATTAAAGAAGTGGTTAAGAAAGTAAAGGCACCGCTCGTCATCGATTCAACGGATGAAAAGGTAATTGAGCGGGCCCTAAAATATTCGCAAGGAAAAGCGATTATCAATTCGATTAACCTTGAAGATGGTGAGGAACGATTTGAAGCAGTTGTCCCATTAATCCATCGCTATGGTGCTGCGGTCGTCGTCGGAACCATTGATGAGGAGGGCATGGGCGTTACCGCCGAGCAAAAGCTATCCATTGCGAAACGCTCGTACGATTTATTAGTGAATAAATATCGTCTGAAGCCGCAGGATCTCATTTTTGATCCGCTCGTGTTTCCAGTTGGTACGGGGGACGAACAATATATTGGTTCCGCTAAGGCTACAGTTGAAGGGATCCGGTTAATTAAGGAGCAGTTTCCAGAAGTACAAACGATTCTTGGAATTAGTAATGTCTCCTTCGGGCTCCCTCCTGTCGGCAGAGAAGTTCTAAATTCTGTTTTCCTATACCATTGCACCCAGGCTGGACTTGATTATGCAATTGTTAACACGGAAAAATTGGAGCGGTTTGCTTCCATTTCCAAGGAAGAAGTTAAGTTAGCAGAGGCTCTTCTATTTGATACAACCGATGAGACGCTTGCTACCTTTACTGAATTTTACCGTGGCAAAAAGAAGGAACCGAAAGTAACTGTTCCAAATATGAGTGTGGAAGAAAGACTGGCCTATTATGTGGTGGAAGGGACGAAAGAAGGCCTGCTTCCGGATTTAGATTTAGCCCTTGAAACGTATCCTGCCCCGCTCGATATTATTAATGGGCCATTAATGGAAGGGATGAAAGAGGTTGGCCGTCTGTTCAACGACAACCAGCTCATCGTTGCCGAAGTACTCCAGAGTGCTGAAGTAATGAAAGCAGCCGTATCGCATTTAGAACCACATATGGAAAAAGGCGATGTTTCTGCTTCGAAGGGAAAAATCATTTTAGCCACCGTAAAAGGTGATGTTCATGATATCGGGAAAAACCTCGTCGATATAATTCTAAGTAATAATGGCTATGAAGTGATTGACCTTGGGATTAAAGTAAATCCAACCGATTTGGTTCAAGCCATCCTTAGGGAAAAACCAGACATGGTTGGTTTATCTGGCTTGCTTGTGAAATCGGCGCAGCAAATGGTATTAACCGCACAGGATATGAAGGAATCCGGTATTGCCGTTCCGATCCTCGTTGGCGGTGCCGCCCTTTCTCGGAAATTCACAGATACGAGGATTGCGAAAGAATATGACGGGCTTGTCCTTTACGCTAAAGATGCCATGAATGGCTTAGCTCTTGCGAATCAATTGAATTCGGAAGAGGAAGTTCAGAAATTAATAGTTGAGAAAAATGAAAAATTGGCTTCTTTAGCGGTTCCAAGAGAGTTTGAGCGCCGTTCGACGGTCTCTGTTGCTGTAAAACCGAAGCCAGCCGTTTCGACCCAGGTGCCTGTCTTTACGCCAATGGATACGAAGAGGCATATCCTTAAATCGTACTCACTTTCACATATTGAACCCTATATCAATATGCAAATGTTGATTGGCCATCATCTCGGTGTAAAAGGGAAAATCGCGAAGTTATTAGCAGAGAAAGATGAAAAAGCGGTCAAGGTCAAAGAAGTAGTTGACCAATTGCTAACGGACGCGCGTGTAAACGGTTGGATTTCTCCAGCAGCTGTTTATCAATTTTTCCCGGCACAAGCAGATGGTAATAAGGTCATTATTTATAGTCCCGAAAATCCAGATGAGGTTATTGAAACATTTGACTTCCCTCGTCAGGAATCGGCACCGCATCTTTGCTTAGCTGATTTTCTAAAGTCCGTTGACAGCGGTGAAAAAGACTATGTCGGCTTCTTTACAGTCACGGCTGGCAGAGGGATCCGTGAAAGAGCGGAGCAATTTAAGCAGGAGGGCCGCTTTTTAGAGTGTCATGCCCTACAAGCCATGGCTTTGGAGACAGCCGAAGGTTTTGCCGAGTTAATTCACCGTCAAATGCGTGACCGATGGGGCTTCCCGGATCCATTGGATTTCACCATGCAAGACCGATTTACAGCCAAATATCCGGGTCAGCGTTTTTCGTTTGGCTACCCTGCTTGTCCTGAATTAGAGGATCAGAAAAAACTGTTTAAGTTAATTGAGCCTGAGGAAATCGGCATCCAGTTAACAGATGGCTGTATGATGGAGCCAGAAGCCTCTGTTTCAGCTATCGTGTTCGCTCATCCAGAAGCTAGGTATTTTAATGTGTTAAGATAAGGATTTCATTGGATTCCGCGGAAGATTGTTTCTTTCCGCGGGATTTTTTAATTTGTAGGGCATTCTGGTGGTTATTCCGCCAAAACTCGAATGGATTCCGCCAACTTCGACCGAGATTTGCCAAACTTGTTAGTTATTCCGCCAAACGTGGACGGATTCCGCCAAACTCCCCTATTATTCCGCGAACCGAATTGTCAGCCTCAATTCTGTGAACATTTCTTGACTTTTTTCACCAATTCCACTATAGTTACCTAGGTAACTAATTTCAAAAGAATTTTGAGGTGTGCTACATACATGAATAGCCACGAATTATTTCATACGCTTCATCAGCTCTCACGCCAACTTACCAATACACTAAATGAAGCATTAAAACCTTTAGGCTTGTACGGATCACAATGGTCCGTCATTTTTGTTTTAAAATCCAAAGGCTCTTTAACACAAAAAGAACTCTGTGAATACTTATTTGTTGAGGCTCCCCCCATGACCCGTACCATTCAACGACTTGTTAAACAAGGTTACGTACTTCAGGTCCCAGGTAAAGACAAACGAGAGAAGCTTATTCAATTAACAGATGTGGCATTAAAGATGTTTCCCCTATGGGAAAAAACGGTCATTGAAACGAATCAGTCATTAATGAAGCATTTTCCAGAAACCTCACAGGAAGAGCTTTTTCATTTGCAAAAAAGTTGGTTGCAACAACTGCTATAAAGGAGCGGATTATATGATTAAACCAAAACTATGGACGAAAAGTTTTATTAGCATTTCCTTAAGTAACTTCTTTTTATTTTTAACCTTTTACGTTTTACTCGTCACCCTGCCTATTTACGCGATACAGGAATTCGACAGCAATGCATCAGAAGCGGGATTGATGACCACCGTCTTTTTGATATCCGCGATTATCTCCCGTCCACTTGCAGGTCAATGGCTTGAAAAAGCCGGTCATAGAAAGGTGCTGCTTGCCTCACTGATCATTTTCGCAGGTGCATCCTTGTTATACTTTTTCCCAAAAACAATTATTGGTTTTCTAGCCATTCGTTTATTACACGGGATTGGTTTTGGGATGGCGACTACGGCTGTAGGGGCAATCGTCGCTGACCTTATTCCGATTTCCCGCCGCGGTGAAGGCATGGGCTATTTTATTATGTCGACAAATATGGCGATGGTGCTAGGGCCATTTATCGGCTTAACCGCCATGCAACAGTGGGGAGCAAAAACCCTGTTTATCGTCAGTGTCGTTGTCGCGATTGGCGCCCTAATTACAGGTCTAAGCGTACATGTTAAAGAAACGGAGCAAGCAGGTCTTCCGGTTGTCCACTCTGCTTTTTCATTTAAAAACTTAATCGAGGTTTCCGCTATTCCGATTGCGATTGTCGGATGTTTTCTTGCCATTGTCTATTCAGCCCTACTTTCTTTCGTATCCGTATTTGCAACAGAAATACACCTGAGCGAAGTGGCTAGTCTTTTCTTTGTGGTCTATGCGATTGTTTTATTGTTATCAAGACCTTTTACTGGAAAATGGTTTGACCAATATGGCCCGAACGTGATCGTTTTCCCATCCATCGTATTGTTTGCTATTGGGATGTTTCTTTTAAGTCAAAGTAGTGGAGCAGTCACATTTCTTGTTTCAGCAGGGATGATTGGTTTAGGCTGGGGAACGCTGTTTCCTACCTTTCAAACGATCGCCATTCAGGATGCAGCACCTAGAAAAAGAGGGTTAGCTACGGCTACCTTCCTATCAATCTATGATATTGGGATTGCATTAGGCTCGTTTGTAGTCGGCTTAGCAGCCGCAAAAATGAATTATAGTACTCTCTATTTCTTATGTTCCTTCTATGTTCTTTTTGGTATTGTTCTCTATTATTTTCTTCATACACGGAAACAGGCTTCGTCTAAAGAAACTCAAAGATCCGTGGAGTTAAATAATATAAACTCTTAATACAAAAGAACCATCATTTTCCAAGCGTAAAAATGATGGTTCTTTTTATTTTGCGGCAAGCGCCAATCTTTTTAATAATGACTGTCTCTCGAGATATAATCGGTGTGCTTCCTCAAGAGTTACCTCCGAAAACTTGATAATGGTGTCAGGCACCGCTTGAGCCAATTTTTGGATATCCACCGAAATCACTGTACCAATTCTCGTATAGCCACCGGTTGTTTGGTGGTCTGCCATTAAGATGATTGGCTGGCCGCTTGCTGGGACTTGGATGCCCCCAAGTGGAATGGGGTCGGAAATGATATCTGGTCCATTCGTATGTTGAAGCTTCGGACCATTCAGTTGATAGCCCATCCGATTCGATTGTGGTGAGACTCGATATTCGGCAGTTAAAAATTGCTTAAGGCTCCGTTCGGTAAATAGATGATGGTGCGGTCCAAGTATCACTCGAATTTGTAACTGTTTTTTATAGTCAGGAATCAAATCAGGATGGATTGATTTAGATGGTTTTCGAATTTCCGGAAAGCCAGATAATATATCCTCTTTTTCTAAGGCTCTTCCCTCATGCCCACCAAAGCTGCCATTTAGAAAGGTTGACTTACTATTTAAAACGGTGGGGACGTCCATTCCGCCTGCAATCGCAATATAGGTCCTGGCACCACGCTTGCACTGACCCACTGATACGACTTGCCCCTTTTTTATCAAAAAGCTTTTCCAAAGCTGCACTGCCTGTCCATCCACAGTTGGCGAATAATCCCCTCCGCAAATAGAAATCACCAGGTCACTTAACGCCTCAATGGTCGGACCTATGAAAGAAGCTTCCAGTACAGCTTCAGCTAACTTATTCCCCACTAATAGATTGGCTATTTGCATGGCATAAGCATCCATTGCACCTGCTGGGCTAACCCCAAATTGCTGATAACCATATCTGCCTAAATCTTGGACGGTTGTTTGCATTCCAGGCTTAATTACCTTAAAAACAGGTGTTTTCATTGCTTATCCCAGCTTTTTCTAATCGGGATATTTTCCAAAATAAGGGCCTGCTTTAATTCGGTTACGAATTCCAATGCCTTTGGACTGTCCCCATGAACACAAACTGTATCTGCCTTAATCTTAACGTCTGTCCCGTCAACAGAAGTTACTTTTCCCTCTTTAATCATCCGGATCACTCTGTTAATTGCAATCTGTGTGTCATGGATTAGTGCATTTTCTTTCGTTCGGGGTGTTAAAGTTCCATCGGGCTGGTAAGTGCGATCGGCAAATACCTCTTGTGCTACGATCAATCCTTTTTCCTCCCCAGCCTTCACTAGTTCACTGCCAGCTAGACTGAATAAAACAAGTCCCGGATCGAAGTCAAACACTGCCGCTGCAATGGCCTTTGCTATTTCAGAATTCTTTGCGGCCATATTATATAAGGCGCCGTGGGGCTTCACGTGTGCAAGGACGGTTCCGTTCACCTTGCAGACTGCCGCTAACGAGCCAATTTGATAAATAACCAGGTTGTATATCTCGCGTGCTGAAAGGTTCATTTCCCTCCTCCCGAAACCGGGGATGTCTGGTAAGCCAGGATGGGCCCCGATTTGTAAACGGTAGTTTTTCGACAGCCTGACGGTTTCAAACATGACATTATGGTCGCCTGCATGATAACCACAGGCAATATTTGCGGAAGAAATGTATTTTAATACTTCTTTATCGTTTCCAACGGTATATGCTCCGTAACTCTCGCCCAGGTCACTATTTAAATCCACAACAAACATCCGTTCAACCCCCTTCTTTTAAATAGGTAGACAATTTGTATTTCTTTTCGTCTACTAAATTCTTTATCCGTTGATATTCATTTCGAGTGATTGGAAAAAATTTAATATAATTTCCGGCTGAGATTAAATTTGGATTTTCCAGATCAAAAATTTTAACAGGTGTGATGCCAATGATTCGCCAGCCTGACGGAACCTCAGACGGATAAATCCCCGTTTGGTCTCCCCCAATTCCAACCGATCCTGCCGGAACTCTTGGCCGGGGATATTCAAGCCGCGGGACAGATAACTGTTGGGATAGTCCGCCGAGATAGGGAAAACCCGGAACAAATCCAATCATATAAATTAAGTATTCCTTATTGGCATGAAGATTGATGACCTCTTCCTCACTCATTTGGTGATACCGTTCAACAAAAGGGAGGTCCTGACCTGTTTTTCCGCCATAATAAACGGGAATTTCGTAAACGATTGGATGCAGAAGATTTACATCAACTGAAGTGTTACAAAGGTTCTTCACCACCGCTACTAATTTAGTGTAACTAATCCGTTCAGGCCGATAATAAATGGCGACCGTATTATAGGCTGGCACGCATTCCACAATTCCGTTGATTTTTGAAAAATGAAGCCTGGAAGTAAAGGATTGAACTCGCTTGTGAATCGTTTCGTTGATTCCATCACCAAAACAGATTTGAATTGCTAAATCACCTAACGGCTGAATATCCATAAACACTCGCACTCCTATTTCTTGATTACTGCTTAGTCTAGCGTAATTTGTTTATTTGAAAAATTCAAATATTTTTTAACATTTATGGGCAGTTGATTTTACATAAGTTTCTATTTAAGCTAAGCTTATTCTAGCTTTAATTTTATAAAAAATGGAGGTTTTTGATATGTTTGATGTGTTAATTGTTGGAGCAGGACCTACTGGAGCAAGTGCAGCTCTATTTACAGCCAAAGCTGGGAAAAAGACAGTGGTAATTGATAATGATAAAAGTGTTACCAAACGCGCCTGGATTGAAAACCATTATGGGGTAGCAGAAATTACTGGACCAGACCTTGTTGAAACTGGGAAAAAACAAGCAACCAAATTTGGAGCAGAAATAGTCCAAGCGACTGTGTCAACTATCAGTAAAGCTGAAGGTGGTTTTAAAGTAGCAACGGATCAAGGTGAATATGAAGCTAAACATGTAATCCTTGCGACAGGCATGTCGGTTGATCTTGCTGAAACAGCTGGCTTAACAACAAAGCCAGGTACAGAGCCAAGAATCAAGACTGTTCTTGACGTTGATGCTTCAGGAAAAACAAATATTGACGGGATTTGGGCTGCCGGGACAGTTGCTGGTGTAAGTATGCATACCATCATTACCGCTGGCGACGGGGCTAAAGTGGCTATAAATGTTATTAGTGAACTAAACGGTGAACGTTATGTTGATCATGATGTTTTAAAGGCTTAACATAGGGGTACATAAAAGGGGGAAGCCAAATGGCTGTTAAGAAAATGGATCATGTCGGTGTTTACGTAAACGACCTTGATTCGGCCCTTGCATTTTATCAAGAAGTGGTTGGGTTGAAGGTAAAGGACCAGTTTACGATTGCAGACGGCTCGATTACACTGGCATTCCTTGGATTTAATGTTTCGGATGAAACAGAATTAGAATTAGTTTATGGAGGAAATCCTAATCTTCCAACTGAAGGAAGGGTCAATCACATTGCCTTCTTGGTCGATGATATTGAAGAGGAATTCAACCGTTTAAAGGGATTAAACGTAGTTTTCATTAGTGATGAAATCGTGACTCTGCCGAATGGGTATCGTAATTTCTTTGTGCAAGGCCCTGATGGTGAAAAGGTCGAATTTTTCAAAAGATAAATGTAAATAAGGAAAGTAAAACAGAGGGACTTAGCAGCTGAGTCCCTCTTCTTTTATTGGACCGTAGAATGATTTTTATATAAAAATTGACAGTCCCTATCCTTCCTTTTAAAATTGGTTTAGCTTAATTATCAATTATAAAAAATAACATTTTTAAAGACTAAGGGGAAATTTTATGATCAAAAAAGACACGAATCTTAAACCAGTAGTCGCTGGTTTACTGTTGGGGATTTTAATGGCAGCGATGGACAATACAATCGTAGCTACGGCGATGGCGACGATTGTTTCAGACTTGGGCGGTTTTGATAAATTTATCTGGGTCACCTCTGCCTATATGGTAGCGGTAATGGCTGGGATGCCGATCTTCGGTAAGTTATCTGATATGTATGGACGGAAGCGCTTTTTTATTTTCGGATTAGTCGTCTTCCTGATTGGCTCGGCACTTTGCGGGATTGCGCAAAGCATCGTGCAATTAAGTATTTTCCGTGCCATTCAAGGTATAGGCGGCGGGGCTCTGATGCCAATTGCCTTTACGATTGTATTCGATATTTTCCCGCCTGAAAACCGCGGGAAAATGACTGGCTTGTTAGGGGCAGTTTTCGGAGCATCCAGTGTGTTAGGACCGTTACTTGGCGCCTATATCACTGATTATATCAGTTGGCATTGGGTTTTTTATGTAAATGTACCGATTGGAATTGTTTCGATCTTTTTAATCGTTCGTTATTATCATGAATCCTTGCAGCATTCCAAGCAAAAGGTTGACTGGCTTGGGGCGACTACACTGGTCATATCAGTTGTTAGTTTAATGTTTGCGCTTGAACTGGGCGGGAAAGAATACGCTTGGGATTCGACACCTATTATTGGTTTGTTTGCAAGTTTCTTCGTCTTTTTTGTAGCCTTTTTCATCGCGGAATTTAAGGCTGCTGAACCGATTTTACCGCTTTGGCTGTTCAAAAGACGTTTATTTGCCACATCACAAATCTTGTCGTTTTTATATGGCGGAACGTTTATTATCTTAACTGTGTTTATCCCAATCTTCGTTCAAGCGGTCTATGGCGGGTCGGCTAAGAATGCCGGATTAATTTTGACACCAATGATGCTCGGGTCCGTTGCCGGGAGTTCTGTGGGCGGTATTTTCTTAACGAAGACCTCCTATCGTAATTTAATGATAGTTTCGATTATTTCATATGTTGTTGGCATGTACTTGCTTGGCACATTGACGGTGGATACCGCTCGCTGGCTGCTGACGATTTACATGATTTTAGTTGGCTTTGGGGTTGGCTTTTCCTTTTCCTTATTGCCGACAGCATCTATGCACAATTTGGAGCCGCAATACCGCGGGACAGCCAACTCCACAAATTCATTTTTACGATCATTCGGTATGACACTTGGGGTAACGATCTTTGGAAGTCTGCAAAATAACTTATTTACTGATAAACTCAAAGATGCGTTCAAAGGCATGCAGGGGGCAGGAAATTTTAAAATGGGCGATCCGCGCCAAATTTTCCAAGCAAGTGAGCGCTCGAAAATACCAGATTTTATTTTAGATAAGATTGTTCATGCGATGTCCGTTTCGATTACACATACCTTTTTGCTCACACTTATTCCAATCGGGATTGCGGCGATTACGATCTTTTTTATGGGCAATGCCCGGGTAGAAGTTAGTAAGAAACCTGCGAAAAGCTAAAACGGAGCGCCCGTATGGCGTCGTTTCTTATACATGAATAAGCACTTGGGCGGTTGTGTTCCAAGTGCTTATTTTTGTTTTCTTATTCTGCAAACTTACCGGCTCGGAAAGAATTATATCCGAAAATATTTTACAAGAATCGATAAAATTCGGCAGGAATTTCAGTATTCTTATTAGAATTCATTCTTAAAACGAGAGGAGTGATAAGTTTGATCATGAAAGAAAGGACAAAACCATTAGTTATGCTTATTTTAGAAGCATTACTGCGGCGTCTTCCCTACAGTCACAAAAAGTACCAGCAGATTTTAGAAGAGCTTGGAAGGAGGCAGGCCGGCTACATTGGTGAGAAATCGCTTGATTACTACTATCGTGAGCTTCCACATCAGAAATATATGATCCTCCACGATTTAAACCTTCCTGATGGTGACTACAACTGCCAAATCGATACCCTTCTTCTTACACCTGAATTTGCCCTAGCGATTGATGTGAAAAATATGGCTGGAAAGTTACTAGTTGATACTGAAAATGAACAGTTTATTCAAATCAACAATGGTATTGAAAAAGGATACCCTTATCCGATTGCACAGGGAGAAAGACATCAAAAATACTTACAGAAACTTCTTGCTGCCAATCATTTACCCCCAGTTCCAGTTGAGTATTTAGTGGTGATTAGTAATAGCTATACTACATACGCTGTGACAGGAAAAAGTACCCACAAGTTTAAACCCCGAATTTGTAAGTCCGATGTCTTCTTAAACAAAATTTCCCTTTTAGAGAAACAATATACGAAACCGCTTCTGACCGCCAAAGAGCTCAAGAAACTTTGCCGTCTACTCGTGAAAATGAATACCCTTCCAACAAGCTATGTATTAAATAAATATGGTATTCAGAAATATGACCTGTTACCCGGTGTCCTCTGTCATATCCACTCTAATCATTCCCTAGTCCGTAAGAACCAAAAATGGTACTGTGCTGCCTGCGATACTTTTTCTAAAGATGCACATATTTA
Source organism: Bacillus sp. MM2020_1 (assembly GCA_011250595.1). Lineage (GTDB taxonomy): Bacteria > Bacillota > Bacilli > Bacillales > Cytobacillaceae > Neobacillus. The sequence continues at coordinate 16,205 of JAANMP010000035.1, forward strand.
CGCACTGAACGATTACTTTCTGCTGATTGGCCCGACGATAACAAATAAGCAGTTTCGGGAATTTGCTCATATAAAATCAAGACACTCTGCGAAAAGATTATTACAATCCTGTAACCTTCAATGCTCTGGTAAAAACAGATACCTGTACTACTATCCAAAGACCATCCCTTGGTGAGTTTCAGTTTGAATTTTCTAAATAAAAGGTGAAATTGAGATTCGCTCATTGGATGGCAAAATTCGCTCATTGAATACTGAAATCCGCTCATTGGACACATAAATCCGCTCATTGAATATGGAAATCTGCTGATAGAGCAATAAAATTATGCTTAAGCCTCCTGATTAGCAGTAAAAACCAATAAAGGACACCTAATTTAGGTGTCCTCAATTAAAAACTTAAGAAAAGCGAGCTTTTTTACAACTTTATACTTCAATATCCTTGCCTTCTTCAACGACATGGAACAATAAATGGGCTAAATGATGAATTGGGCCGTATTCTTCTTGGTCTTCATCGTCAGGTTCCTCATTAAACTCCATGTCATTTAAGAATAAGGCTACAAATTCGTAAAAATCTTTCAACTGGAAGGAATAGCAGCCCACGGGGTCCTCATTTTCTTCCTCATATTGCAATACCATGTAGGAGAGGTCGCCGTCCTCATCTTCCGCATCAAAAAACACAAATAGACCAATGTTTGTGTCGAGCTCGAATAAATGCCTTGTTCCACCTTCTGTTGCTTTCGTAAAATCTTCCTGGCTTAGTTTTTGAATCTGCATGCTATCTACATTATCTTCTTGATGGAATCCGACAACAAATGATTTCATGATTTCCTCCTTCAAACAATTACCTAATAAAAACACATGCCTATAGCATGCCCTGCACCTGGCATGTTTCATTCCTTCAATTCTTAAAATAGATTAATCACACTGTTTTTCTGACTCTTCATTTAGGAGTGTATTTTCACCTGGAGCGAAATGAACGGACTGTAAACTCATTTTCGGCTCAAGTCCAAAAAGATCTTTGTCAGATTTACTTTTATTGCTTTCACTCAGAGATTTTTCCTTCTCCATTCCAAGCACCTCTTTCAAAAGTGATAATTTCCTAGTATTGTCTGCCTTATATTTGATTAACATTCCAATTCGCAAAAAAAATCCCTGATATGTTCAGGAATTTTTTGATTACAATCAGCCAATTGGCGGTTGAATGGGATGGTTGGAAGGAGCCGTGTAGGCAACATCATTGCTGGGGGTAGACACCTTTACTTCCTTAGATGAAGCAAACAGAGCGATGAGCGAGATTGAAAACACGATGACAACAAACTTTTTCATATAAATTTCCTCCTTCTAGTTTAGGTTAATTTATTTAAATAAGTAACTGCATCGATAACCATGCCCTTTTGATTGTAATAATCTGCAAGCATTTTATAAAAACGGGTAAGGTCATCTGTATGTTCCTTTGCCTCTTCAAAATATGGGATTACCTTCGATTCCAAATATTTAAATGCTTTTACCTGAGACGCCATGTGAAGGAGATAAAAGTCTGCCAAGAGTCGATATTTTTTCACACCCAAATCCTTAGACAATAAGTTAACCTCTTGGAAACACTCTTTTGCTTTTTCGATCGAGTTAAGTGAATGGTGCAACTCCCCAATCGCATACAAAGTGACGAGATAGTGCTGATTTTTATTCGGCTGCAGGGACAAACTTTTTTCAAAATAAAAAAGCGCTTCGTTTGCCTTCTTCATTTTAAATTGCAAATGGCCCATATTATGATAGACCTGTGGAAGTAATTTTTCTTCCTTTAATAATTCTGCGTTTCGGATTAAATGGTGAAAACACTCCTGTGCTTCTTCATAGATATTAGAGTGGGTATAATTAATCCCAAGCAGCATTAGGGTGTGGAGAATTCGAATGAAGTTATGCTGATTCATGAATATTTGCAGAGCCATTTTACCAAAATGGATAGCATGTCCTGATTGTTCAAGTGAGCTTTTTACAAGTGATCGATGATATAGAAATTCTCCACTTGCGGTTATATGATTATTTTCTGTATGTAAAACATCGAGGATATCATCCGCAGTTTGATATTGTCCCTTCCACATTAAGAATATCGCATGATAGTAACGAAATAAATAATCTTCATGTTGGGAAAAATTTTTCTTTTGCTTATATAAAAGGGCCCGTTGACCATCTGCTTCATCAACAAGGCCTTTAAAAATTAAATATCGAAACTTATATAGCTCGTATACATAAATATATTGGGAGAATGGAATAAGATGTTCAATTTGAACCAATTTTTGATAATTTTCTTCAATTTCATCCCTTAGGTAAAAATTGATCTTACCGTCCAGCCGCCTTAGTAAGATTTTGATTTCCTCTTCTTTTTCCTCCATCTCTTCTAGGTCTATATTTAAGCGCCTTAGTATAAGGGAAATCGTCGCTTCGTTTGCTTCTTTTGAATTGTTCTCAATCTTACTTAAATGTGGGACAGAACAGATTCCTTTGGAAAGTTCTGCTTGTGTGATTCCTCTTTGAGTTCGATAGAATTTAATCAGTGCTCCAAATTCCATAATGCCACCAAACTATGCCTTTCCTTTTTTTACTATTTTACAACAATATACAGATTTCATATAGCCACTTTTCAGATTATTAAAAAAATAGTTCTAACAGTACCCTTAATAACTTGGGAAAGTTTTTATAAAAAGCAAAAAACCAGCCCGATAAAAGGGCTGGTAATCTAGAAATATTTCTTTTTCCAAAAAATGAATGCAGTTAAACTTGTTAAAAAAGCAGAGATTACTAGCGGTATTGCATAGGAATGGGTGGCATGCTGGAAAGGGATATCGACGTTCATCCCATAAAAGCTCGCCACCATCGTTGGGAAGGATAAAATAATTGTAATTGAAGTTAAAAACTTCATCACAATGTTTAGGTTATTTGAGATAATCGATGCAAAGGCATTCATCATCCCCGATAGGATCGAGCGATAGGTCTCAGCCATTTCAATCGCTTGTGTTTTTTCAATAATAACGTCTTCTAATAAGTCCTTGTCTTCTTCATACATTTTTAAATAGTTGAAGCGCAAAATTTTATCGAGGACAACCTTATTGGATTTTAATGAGGTCGTAAAATAAACTAAACTTTTCTCTAAAGCAAGAAAGGCGAACAATTCTTTATTTTTTAATGATTGATGAACGACGCGTTCAATCTCATTTGTCTTCTTGTTAATTTGCTTTAAGTAACGAAGATAATACGAGGAAATAACGAACAGAATTTGCAGCGCAAAACGCGTCTTTTTAAAGGTAAAAAACTCTTTTACTCTGTTTTTTCGAAATTCCTCTAAAATTGGTGTATCCTTTAAGGAAACCGTAATGATACATTCATCGGTAAGAATGATGCCGATTGGAATGGTTTCATAGCCGGCAAAGCCATTTTCATCATGAACAATATAAGGAAAATCGACAATGATATAGACTCGGCCATCATCTCGTTCAATCCTCGGACGTTCTTCATCATCCAGGGCATCTTTGATGATATCTACATCAATTTGAGCATCCATGGATACCTTGTTAATTTCTTCTTGTGTTGGGGCGTACATATTGACCCAGCAGCCTTTTGAGATGACTTCTACCTGTTCTAAAACTTTTGTCTCTGTACTTTTAAAAATTTCCAGCATGACATAACCTCCTCACTCACTTTGTTCGAGGAAGCCAACAACCTTTTCCAGAGTTGATATTCTTGATATTCATTTCAATCCATTCAAAGATCACATTGACTTCCCCTCGCCTACTACTTGGGTCCGGGTCTACGGAATAACTCAAAAATATCAACTCCCTTTAACTTTTAATAGTACCTATCCTATCATAAACCCAAATCACCTAAAGTACAAAGGAGTTTTTTTAAATTATTCATCTTCCGCAAAATAGGGATTTAAATGGATTAAAACTTCCTGGATGTTATCAAACTTATCCATAAGTTTTTGTTTAATTAATTTTGCGAGGTCATGCCCTTGCTTGATTGTTTTAAAATGATCAATTGAGATACGTAAATCCACTAATACATAATGACCCAGTTCCCTTGCTCGAATCCGGTCAATTCGTTTGACCTCTTCAAAGGCCTTCACCACAGCAATATATTCCTGAAGTGTATCTGTATCAATATTTCGTTCAAGTAAGATATCAAATGCCTCTGTTAACATTTCCTTGGCGATTTTGAAAATTAAATAGGCGACAAAAATACTGGCTGCTTTATCCCCATAAAGCAAGAAATGAATATCGAATTGGTTCCCGGCGATAGAAATTAGAACCCCGATGGCAGCTGCAATGGATGCGACAATATCTGCTTTATGGTCAAAGGCAATCGCTTCAATCGCCTTACTCTTATTCTGTTTCGCAACTTTTAATGAACTTCGGTACAGCATAACTTTGGTTGCATACGAAAAGAGGGCAACCCACATCGCCAGTAGGCTCGGTGATTCCACTTCATGAAAGAAACCGCTAATGCCTTCATAAACCACATAAATGGCAACAAGAAAAAGCAATATCCCGATAATGCCTGAAACGATGACTTCGGCCTTCCCATGCCCATAAGGATGTTCCTTATCGGCAGGCTTATTGGCGATTTTTATCACTAACAGCACGATGATAGATGCAAAGACATCTGCAGCAGAATGGATCCCGTCTGCAAAGACCGCGTCACTATTCCCATACCAACCGATGACGATCTTCCCTAAGGTAAGAATAATATTACTAATTACACTTATCCAGGCCACTTTTTTAGCCAGAGTTTCTCTCATTTCCATAAATAAATAAACCACCTTTAAAAATACCTCTAGAAATCATAGCAAACTCAACCTTGATGGGTCTAGAGAAAAAGTCTTGCTCACCACAAGCTATGTTGGCGGAATGCAAAATATCTAAATATCTATCCTTCGTGGCCCTCATTTTCTTCTTTCACCATTTCAACTTCTTCGATGACGGAGATTTTATTAATTTGGTCATGAAGAAAATGAAAGGCTTCGTCTAGTTTTTCCCGAGATGGAAACTCATTTTTTTCGTTCATTATATTTGCCTCCTGATGAGATTTATTTTTTATTAGGAGTAATCCTGTGAAAAAAAGAAAAAAATACCCTTGTATCAAACAAAGAAAGGGAGGAATAAAAGATGGACAATAAGAATCAGAAAGCTAATCCAAAGAAAGAAATAGCAGGGAGCTTCTATCATCCAAGTTATTACAAAGAGACGGATACCTTATCTGCCGGGCTCGCAACCACACATGAGCAAGCAAGTGACGCGTATACTGAAGGTGAAATTGGTGCTGTTATTGATAATGTAAACGGTGAAGATGTCCAGATTCCGCAAAAAGGCTATGAGAAATAATTAAAAATTAGAGAAAACAGCTCTCACATGAAAGCTGTTTTCTTTTTTTATACTCTGTTAAACTTGTCTGGTGATTTCCGTTCCAGGCACTTCGCTTTCCGCGGGCGGTCCGGGGAGCCTCCTCGGCGCTTAAGCGCCTCCGGGGTCTCCCCTGCCCCGTCCTCCCGCAGGAGTCTTCGTGCCTTCCACTCCAATCAACAGGACAGGGTGCCAAAATCAAGAATATGCTTTATCACAGTCTTTTTTAAATCATTTATCATCATGATCGACATAGGGGTCGTGTTCGAAGGCGGGTAAATCCCCAAAACTGGTCATGATTCCTTCCTCATCAAGGGCGTCCTCGTATTTTTCATGCTGAGGATTTGGATAGACTTTAATATTATTTCCATACATGTCATTGCCAACAAAATTTTCATAATCCTCGACATAGCCAATGTTTTCGTCTGCTTCAGAATAGATATCACTGTAACTATCCTGTGGAAACGCTAAATCGGATGGAGTATCGGATGTGCCCCATGAGGCAACCGTCTGCCAAGAATCTTCCGCATCAAAAGCCACGTTCTCATTCTTTTCATCCATAGCGAATTTACCAAATGGAGGCATGAGGACCCCTTCTTCAACCGGTCGTTTATGCGAAGTAACCTGATCGGGACTGTGCTCGATACAATAGGTTGTATTTGGCAAGGCCTCTAACCGTTCAAGCGGAATTTCCTTTCCACATACCTCACAGTTTCCATACGTTCCATTTTCCATCGCCTCTAGAGCGTGAGCGATATTCCTTAGTTCAAATTGATAATGTTCATTTAACGCAATATCTTTCTCACGTTCATATAACTCGGTTCCTTCGTCAGCTGGGTGGTTATCATAGCTGGATAACTCCCCCATCGACTCATGAAAATGACCTCTTTCTAAACCTAAGTGATCATTTTGTTCTAAACGTCCTTCTAGATCACTCTTTTCCTGCAACAATTGTAACCGTAACTCAGCTAACTGCTGTGTCGATAACATGTGATAAACCCCTTTCATTGAAAAGCGCAATATCTATTTCACATTTATGTTATTTGTTTATATTTGTCCAGCTCCAGCACCCAGCGACTAGTGTCCTTCGCTCTTTTCCCTACGATAAGTCAACATCGAATCGCTCCGCTCTTCGTGTTTCCTTTATCTCAGTCAAAGCGCTCCAGGCCATACGTCGCTAAACGGGTGCTTCCGCTTTTCTTTGTTCCCTTATATTTTCATTACTTTCGCGGTTGATTATGTAATGAAAATTTAATTCCATCAAAAACCTATCTCATGCATTGTTTTTTAACTGAATAAGAATTGACGAGGCGAGTATCTTAAGAAATATCAATTAGGAGAAATGAGGAGATATTGTGGTTAATGAAAACTTTGATACATTCAGAAAAGAGCAAAAGGAACATCAAGCGGTATATTTAGGTGGCAACAAAACACAAAAGCCTGGTCTTAATGATCCAGAATATAATGATCAAGATAATACCGACAAATCGCCGGGGGCGACCGGACGAGATATTTAGAGTAAAAGGAGAATGTCAATGAGTAAATCCAAATCCGGTGGGGACGAGAAAGGCAACATGAAATGGTGGCAGCTTTCTTTATTCGGAGTGGGCTGTACCATTGGGACAGGTTTTTTCCTTGGCTCCGGGTTAGCGATTAAGATGACTGGCCCCTCTATTTTAATCGCGTTTTTGATCGCTGCCCTCGGGACTTATTTTGTCTATGATGCTCTTTCAAAAATGACCTCAAAAGAGCCATTAAAAGGCGGCTTTAGGTCGTATGCGAAGAAAGCTTATGGAAAATGGGCTGGTTTTAGCAGCGGTTGGGTCTACTGGTCCTCAGAAGTACTGATCATGGGAAGCCAAATGACGGCACTATCCATTTTTTCCCGTTTCTGGCTGCCAAAAGTTCCCTTGTGGATATTCGCCACGATTTATGCGGTTCTTGGATTAGCGGTTATTTTAATTGGAGTAAAGGTATTAAATAAACTTGAAAATATTCTTGCGATTTTAAAAATCTCAGCGATACTAATGTTTATCGTGATTGCCTTGCTGGCGATTTTCGGAGTCATTGATGGTGACCGCGCCATTCAGTACCCGAATAGTAAAAGTGAAATTCTTCCACATGGCTTCAAAGGCTTGTGGTCAGCTGTCATCTTTGCATTTTATGCCTTCGGCGGGATTGAAATCTTAGGGTTAATGGCAACCAATTTAAATGATCCTAAAGAAGCGCCAAAAGCAGGGAAAGTGATGTTGTTTACCCTGATGATTATCTATGTAGTTTCCATCGGCCTTGCGGTTATGATTGTTTCATGGAATCAATTTAACACAAAGGAAAGTACGTTTGTTGTGGCCTTAAATGCCTACCATTTGTCCTTTGTTCCGCATTTCTTTAATGCAACATTAATCATTGCAGGGTTTTCGACGATGACGGCTTCTCTTTATGGTGTTACAAGCGTTCTTGTTACGTTGGGAGAAGAAGGTGATGCCCCTGCAAGTTTTTCGAAACTAGGGAAATTAAAAGTTCCCCTCCCCGCATTGCTTGTGACAATGCTGGGAATTTCCGCTTCGATTGTGTCCGCGTTAGTGCTGCCCGATCAAATTTATGAGTGGGTGACCACAGGTGCTGCATTAATGCTCCTTTATAATTGGCTCTTTATTCTGGCATCTTCCAGAAAAATCTTAGAGTTAAAGCTGAAAGAAAAAATTATGTACTCCATTGGCGCTCTCTTTATTTTAATTGCTGTCAGTGGGACACTATTTCACAAAACAAGCAGACCTGGCTTTTTCATTAGCCTAGCCTTTATTGGCATTATTGGGGTGATTACCTTAATCATGCAGTTAAAGTGGAAAAAGTCTAAGAAGAAGGTTCTTAGTCCATGGCCAACCGCATAAAGAAAATCCAGCGATTTTTCGCTGGGTTTTTGTTTTTAAAATAAAACATTAAAAGCTTGCATTCCAAAATATATTCCAAAGCCAATTAAAGAAAGTCCAGACAAACAGGATATCCCTACAAGTAATTGAGGAGTTAAAAATTTTCGAAAGCTGCTGGATACACTTGCCATGGCAATATCCCAAATCAATAACCCAATAAAAATCGCACTACTGTATAACACTAATTGACCAGTATTGTAGGTTGCGGCTGTTTTTGCAAGGACAGAGCCATAAATACCTAACCAAAAAAGAATCGTTAACGGATTAGATATTGACATAAGGAATCCTGAAAAAAACGATTTGACCAGTGGTTCCTGTCCTCTGGAATGCTCCAAATTTATTTTCCCTGCATTCATGAAGGTTTCGATCCCTGTGTACATCAATACAAAACAGCCAAAAAACCAGAGAAAGGTCTGCATAAAGTCTGTCTCAAGAAATTGGACAACTCCTATGTAAACCACAAACATATAAACACCATCTGCGACAACTGCCCCTACCCCAATTAGCCACGAGTTCATAAAGCCACTTCTTATTCCCCTGTCAATTTGCGCTGCATTAATCGGCCCAATAGGAGCAGCCAGCGATAACCCTAACAGTATATAGCTCAAAAATACATTCATCTCTATCTCTCCCCAATAAATAAATAGAAGCCTGTCTATAATTTTTATTCAGAGAAATAGGTTTGTACTACAGAAAAATAAAATGAGCTTAAATTCCAGGTAAACTAGGACGCTGTCCTTATATTTTTGAAGACAAAATACTTTTGTCCAGTGAGTTAGTTGTTGGTTTCAGATATTTGTCTAAGGTCAAGATTATACAACTCATCCTCTGCTGTTTGATTAAGCAAATGATGTCTTGGTTTTGGCAGATTAAAGGAATCAATATCAACAATATACTTTGGCCGCTGTTTTGATTCTTTATAAATTTTCCCTACATACTCTCCAATCAATCCGATCGCAATTAACTGCAAACCGCCAATAAGCCAGATTGAAGTAATCAGCGATGTCCATCCCGTCTCGGTATTCCCAAAAAACTTTAGCGTTAAAAAATAGACTCCAAAGAATAGACTCAGGAAAAAAGAAACCAATCCGATTATTAGAACAAAGCGAATTGGCGATACAGAAAAGGAGGTAATTCCGTCAAAAGCAAAGGCGAGCATCTTTTTTAAAGGATATTTCGTTTCACCCGCGTGCCTTTCAAGCCTGTCATAATAAACCACATCCGAGCGAAAGCCGAGGAGAGGAACAATCCCCCGTAAAAATAAATTGACTTCGCTAAAACGTTCTAACTCTTGCACTGCTCTTTTACTCATTAATCGGAAGTCCGCATGATTATAAACGAGGTCAACCCCCATCTTTTCCATGATTTTATAAAATCCTTGGGCAGTACTTCGTTTAAAAAGAGTATCCGTATCACGCCCCTTGCGGACGCCGTAAACAATTTCATTACCATCATGAAACTTCAGGACAAACTCACGGATTACTTTGATATCATCCTGTAAATCTGCATCAATCGAAACAACGCAATCAGAGAGCTCCATTGCTGTAAAAAGACCAGCAAGTAATGCATTTTGGTGACCGACATTTCTGGATAACTTTAAGCCCCGAACATATTCATTTCTTAATCCTTCTTTATATATTAATTCCCATGTACGGTCCTGACTTCCGTCATCAACAAACAAGATTTTGCTTTGTTTAGAAACAAGCCTCTCGTTAATGAGCTCCATCAACAATTGCTGTAGCTGAACAATGGTTACAGGTAAAACTTCTTCCTCGTTATAGCAAGGTACAACAATTGTAAGAACTTGTTCCATCATCTGTTAAACCCCCGCTGTCTACAAAGTCGTGTATAAATAGATTTTCCAAGCTGATGTCTTTGATTCGAATACTTTAACTAACAATAATTGATTTTTCTTGGCATTATCGATAGGCAGCGCCGAAAAAATATAACGGCCGCCCATGTCTTTAAAGGCATCCGTATTCAACATTAAACTTTTCAAATGACGTTTAGAATCTTTTTTGATCATATAATGTTTTCCAAGCTGTGCGCTAAAAATGTAGCAACGGCCGCCCCATTTATCAAAATATCTGCGAACCTCTTTATTTTTTGCCAATTCCTTTTCAATTATTTTCCGAAACTGATGTTTATAAGTTAATGGATAAAAATTATTATAGGTATCAAGTGTGTAAAAACCGTTATATTGAGAGATGGCTGGGTGTATTCCAATACTAGCAATACGATATTCTTCCTTTGGAATCCCGATATATCCCTCTATTTCATGGAACATTTCCTCAGCAAAAAATTCTTTGACAGTGGGTTTTTTTTGATAAATGATTTCATCATTAAATAGCCCCAAAAAGAGGAGCTGCAGGACAGCATACCACTTAGCTGTTCTAGCCCAGTCCTTTCCTTGTAGCGAAAGGATTTTTAATGCAAGGGCAAAGCCTGCATAAATAACCATCGGTCGTAAAAAGTGATAGCGAGCGAAATTAAAGGTACTCAGAAAATGGAATCGCTTTATTAAAGGTAACCATCCTTCATAAAACCAAAAAGCATACCAGATAGATAACAAGATATTTAATGAGAATAAAAAAACAAATAGCTTTTCCTGCCTCCAAAGCTTTCTCAAGAAGACAATATAAATTGCTGTAAAGGTTGCGGGTAAAATAAATAGTGTATGAACGGTCATCACATGGGTGTGTCCAAATAGGTAATTTTTTATAACAAGCCTTACGGATCTCCAAAAAGGCAGGGTTGCATAAAAATATTCATCCCGACTATTTGGTTCATCTATTAATAAAAATGAAAAAATGAGCCGATATTCAACTAGCATAAAAATGAGGGTCATATATATAAGTGCGAACAAAAAGCGAAGGTTCCATACCTTCCTTCTGAAACAATCAATTAACCACAAGAACCCCATGGCAGTTAAAAAAAAGAAAAATCCTAAAACAATACTTGCATAAAAAGGTAGTAGGGTAAGCACCAAATAATCCTTCCAGGCTCCCTCACCGTTGCGAATGTTAAGGAATGCCCAAAGTGCAAGCGGCATTCCCAAAGTACTCAGCATCCCAGAAGGCCAAAATGGAGTTAGGGCAAATGAAAGAGCGGTGCCAATTTGTATAAACAGCCACTTCTCACCAGGTAAAAAGTGTTTTTTTAAAAGCCAATACATTCCAAAGAAAGCGACTATTCTTGTTAGGGCTTGGCTTATACCATAGGCAATCATTGTTGGGAAAAGTGCGTACAGCCAGACAATGATACTGTATTCAGTTCCAAAGGCATTTCTCGATAATTGTCCATTTATGATTTGGGGAATAGTCGCATTAACTGAGCCAAACATTTCTCCACTTCTCGCTAAGACCTTATACCACGCCAAGTTTGAATCCAGATTATCATGAACACGAATATGAGCATTTTCCTGAAGAATAAATAGTGGAGAAAGATAGACCGCTATGACAAGCAAAGCTAAGAAGATGAATCTTTGCTCTTTTTTGGTTTCAATAAGCACACTTCTTCACCTCCATAGGTCAAAACTAAAAAAGGAAAATACCGTTTTACATTTTGCATTTAGGTAAAAAATTATTCCCTCTACAAAAAAATAAACCTTCCGGTGTATGTGCTCCGGAAGGTTTTATGTGGTCGACATGAATTATTGTTTTCCAAAATTATTAAAGACATTTAATAGAGAATCAAGTTTCTGGCTGCATTTTACCACATGTGGATTCGAATAACCGTAAAGATGCGCTAATTTAATCATTTCTGACCTTGTTTTTTCAATATTTGATAGCAGCTTATTCAAACCAGTCGTCATGAAACCAACCCTCTTCCTATGTTGTAACTGTATTAATATTGATAACCATAATTTACAAGCTTTAGGCATTAAAAACAAGTAGATTAGTGAAAAATATTCGTATCTTTTGTGAACATTGACCTATTTTCAAAAATATCATGTAGGCCTATTAGATCGATACATTTTCGTCAATAATAGTAATAACTGTTTTCAGCACCATATCTAAATAATGGAGCTAAACACGAGAAAAGAGGTGTCCGTGTGCCGAACAGAGTTTATATCAGCTTTTTGCGCTTGCCGCTCCTCGTTCGAATTCTAGTCATTGCGCTGCTTGTGTTTCTCTCATTTGGAATATCCATTCATTTATTAGAACCCGATACTTTTCCTACCATTTTTGATGGGATATGGTGGGCCATTATTACTGCTTCGACCGTAGGATATGGAGATTATGTCCCACATTCCTTCTTGGGGAGACTAACCGCAGTAATTTTAATCCTGTTAGGTGTTGGAATTGTTTCCTCCTATTTTGGAACATTGGCAGCAGCTGCCGTTACTAAGCAAGATGCCTTTTCGGAAGGAAGAATTCCTTATAAAGGTGAGGGTCATATCATCATTATCGGCTGGAATGAACGATCAAGGGAACTAATAGGTAAACTAACAAATTCAAAATATGTACAAATGATTGTTTTAATAGATGAAACGTTAGAAGCAAACCCTATAAAATCAAGGTTTGTCCATTTTATACAAGGCAAAGGTCATGTAGATGAGACGATTATCAAAAGTGATATCCAAAATGCGGAGAAGGTGCTGATTACTGCTGATAGAGGGAACGATGAACTGCAAGCAGATATGAATAGTATTCTGACCTTACTCACAATAAAAGGGATTTGTCCTCAAGTAAAATGTATCGTTGAAATCTTAACGGCGGAGCAAGTGAATAATGCCTTAAGAGCCGGGGCGGATGAAGTCATTCAATCGAATAAATTGACATCTGTTTTTATGGTAAACAGCCTGCACTCGAATGGAGATGGTCTTCTTTCAAATATTGTCCATGAGTTACAAGACAGTCGATTGTCTTCCTATAGAGCTGAGGAAGAGGAGATTGGAAGGACCTTCACCGATGTTTGCCATATTTTATTAAAAAAAGGCTTCCTGTTGATTGGGATTCAAAGAGGGGATGAAACATTTCTGAATCCATCCCACTCTTTGCAAATTGAGGAAAATGATCACTTATTAATTTTTAAATAGTCTAATCAGCTAGGAGCAACATTTCCAATTCCTGTGCCAATGCTTTCCCTTCTTCAATATATTGCGGAGGAAAGCTAGCATCTTTATCAACAGGCTCCTGGAACTGATTGATGGTCCCGGAAAAGGTGCCTGTACTTGCTTCATCATCTAGTTCTGCCTCAAATAAGTGCGACAATAGAAACGGTCTCCCTAACTTAACTGTACAATTGTTATCATCAAGCTGCCCGTCGACTGCTTGAAAGGGCAAGCGTATGAACTGGTAGCCTTCGTCTTCACTACCATTTATTTTATAATCAAACGCACCATGGTCATAATCCCAGTTCCCGCCAATCGTATAGCCGATTGGTTTTAGTTTTTGTTCTAACTCAAACAAATCAAACTGCTTACCTTCCACCTTTGATGGTAATTCAATCATCTAAATTTACCTCCTCATCATCGATACGATTAGTTTCTCCAAATCAAGTAATTTTCAATAAAAAAAGAGAGCTGATTTTATCTCATCGGCTCTCTTTCTTTTTTGTTGATTATAATCTTTTTTCTAGTTCTGCCTTTTTCTCTTCAAATCCTGGTTTGCCCAAGAGGGCAAACATATTTACTTTGTAGGCTTCAACACCCGGTTGATCAAAAGGATTTACTCCTAGTAAGTAACCGCTCATCGCACAGGCCTTCTCAAAGAAATAGACAAGGTAGCCTAGTGTATACTCATCCATTGCTGGGATATTAACAATTAAATTTGGAACCGCGCCGTCTGTGTGGGCGAGCATGGTCCCTTGAAATGCCTTATTATTAACAAAATCAATCGTTTGACCAGCTAAGTAATTCAACCCGTCTAAGTCATTTTCGACGGCTTCAATCTTCAACTCGTGGCGTGGCTTTTCAACCTTAATGATCGTTTCAAACAAGTCACGACGGCCTTCTTGAACATATTGTCCAAGCGAATGAAGGTCTGTTGAAAAATTTGCAGAAGATGGATAAATACCTTTTTGGTCTTTCCCTTCACTTTCTCCAAATAATTGCTTCCACCACTCAGAAAAATACTGCAGCCCCGGTTCATAATTAATGAGCATTTCAATCGTTTTGCCTTTATTGTACAGGACATTTCGAACAGCAGCGTACTGGTAGGCAGCATTATCTTCAAGTTCGGAATGACCAAAGTCCGATTGTGCTTGCTGAGCGCCCTCCATAATTTTTTCAAGGTTTGCTCCGCTTACCGCGATTGGAAGTAACCCGACTGCAGTTAGTACTGAATAACGGCCGCCAATATCATCAGCGATGACAAATGTCTCGTAGCCCTCTTCGGTTGCTAATGTTTTAAGAGCACCTCTTGCTTTATCCGTCGTCGCATAAATACGTTTGCGCGCTTCTTCTTGACCGTATTTCTCTTCAAGAAGCTTGCGGAAAATACGGAAAGCAATCGCTGGTTCGGTTGTTGTACCCGACTTGGAAATGACATTAATAGAGAAGTCCTTTCCATCAAGGACGTCAATTAAATCCCGCATATAGGTAGAACTGATATTATTACCGACAAAAATAACTTGAGGTGTCTTTCGTTGTTCTTTTGACAAAGCATTGTAAAAACTGTGCTGGAGCATTTCAATTGCTGCACGTGCGCCAAGGTACGAACCGCCGATACCAATCACAAGAAGTACATCAGAATCAGCCTTGATTTTTTCAGCAGATTTCTGGATGCGTGAAAACTCTTCCTTGTCATAATTGGTAGGAAGGTCAATCCACCCTAAAAAGTCACTGCCTGCCCCGGTTTGCTCATGTAAAGAATGATGAGCAACCTTTACGGCATCACGTAAATATGTAAGTTCATGTTCTCCAAAGAAGGTTAAAGCTTTTGAGTAATCAAAACGAACGTGTGTCATGCATGATCCTCCATAAATTTTATTTTTCAATAATCACTTTAACGAATGATGAGCTGATTATCAAGGTAGGTCTCTAAGTGAAAGCGTACCCATTTTCGACAAATTTCTTCACAATCGATAAATTATAGTGATGCCCGATAAATGGCTAAAACATCATCACGATTTAACTTTTTAAAATTCCCAAATTCTCCGTTTTCCATCGCTCGGTCAGCCATTAAATCTAGCTTCGAATCATCTATGTCATAATCTGCTAACCGTGACGGTGCCTCGATGCTATTCCAGAATTCACGTAACTTTTGAATCCCTTCGAGCCCTACTTCTTCGGCACTCCTGCCGTTATCATTCACACCAAACACTCGAACAGCAAGCTGCTTAAAGCGTTCCGGCTTCACAGCTAGGTTATGCTGCATCCAGTGTGGGAATAGAATGGCAAGCCCGCCGCCATGTGGAATGTCATAAACTGCCGATACGGCATGTTCAAGATTGTGAGTAGCCCAATCCCCGCGGTATCCCATATTCAAGATACCATTGAGGGCCATTGTCCCGCAGTAGAGGATGGTTGCCCGATGTTGATAGCTTTCTAAGTCAGAAAGCAACTGAGGGGCCGTTTCCATCACTGTAATGAGCAGTGATTCACACATGCGGTCTTGAAAATCAGTACTTTCTTCTAAATGAAAATAATGTTCTAGAACATGGGTCATCATATCGACCATTCCATAAATCGTTTGATTTCTCGGAACCGAAAACGTATTAACGGGGTCTAAGATAGAGAATTTAGGGTAAGTTACCGGGCTTCCCCAGCCATACTTTTCGTTTGTCTCCCAATTCGTAATAACCGAACCGGAATTCATTTCTGAGCCCGTTGCCGCAAGCGTCAAGACTGTTCCAAATGGGAGCGCATCTTTTGCAAACGCCTTTTTAATGACAATATCCCAAGCATCTCCGTCATATTTCGCTCCCGCTGCGATTAGCTTTGTACAGTCAATCACACTGCCGCCGCCAACAGCCAACAAGAAGTCAATCCCTTCTTGCTTACAAATGTCTACCCCTTTTCGTGCGGTAGTAATCCGGGGATTCGGTTCCACACCTGAAAGTTCAAAAACCTCAACACCGATTTCAGATAATAAGTTGATAACATTTTCATATAAACCACTTCGTTTGATGCTGCCGCCGCCATAGACAAGCAACACCTTTTTACCATAACGGGGCACTTCTGTTTTTAATTTCTCTAGTTCACCCTTACCAAAAATTAATTTGGTTGGATTCCAAAAAGTAAAGTTTTCCAAATGTTAACACCCTCCTTTTCCTATTTCATTATTAGTTATTATGGTTTATTTTGCAAAAAAACCGAGCTAATTTATCAATAAAAAATTCCTTGCATCTTCGAATCGATGCAAGGAACTATTTTAGACCCAGCCTCTGAATAAGGAAGCCTCCGCCATTTTTCTTACACCGACCATATATGCAGCTAATCGCATATTGACGTTGCTAGTTTGTGCAAGATTATAAATTTCATGGAACGCTTTGATCAGCTTAGAACGTAACTTGACCTCTACCTCATCCTCACTCCAATAAAACCCCTGCTTATTTTGAACCCATTCAAAATAGGAGACTGTTACACTTCCTGCCCCTGCTAAAACATCTGGAACGAGCAGGATCCCACGGTCGGTGAGAATATTTGTCGCCTCAAGCGTCGTTGGCCCATTTGCTGCCTCGACAACAATTCTTGCTTTGATGTTATGGGCATTTTCAGCAGTAATTTGATTTGAAATCGCTGCTGGCACGAGGATATCACAATCCTGCTCAAGCAACTCTTTGTTGGTGATGGTCCCTTCAAAAAGCGAGGTCACCGTACCAAAACTGTCCCTGCGTTCTAGCAGATAATTAATATTTAACCCATCAGGATCGTAGAGAGCACCATAAACATCGGATATTCCAACCACGATTGCTCCTGCATCATGCATAAATTGGGCGATATAACTGCCTGCATTTCCAAAACCTTGGACAATCACTCGAGCTCCCTTTATATTAAATCCACATCTTTTGGCTGCTTCTTCAATACAAATCGTTACACCCCTCGCCCCAGCCTTTTCCCGGCCTTCAGAACCTCCAAGAACAAGCGGCTTACCTGTAATAAAACCGGAAGAGTCATACTGGCGAAGACGGCTGTATTCATCCATCATCCATGCCATAATCTGAGAATTGGTATACATATCAGGTCCCGGGATATCCTTTGTTGGTCCAACTATTTGACTAATTGCACGAACGTAGCCTCGGCTTAATCGTTCAAGTTCCCCGAATGACATTGTCCGTGGGTTACAAAGAATTGCTCCCTTTCCCCCTCCAAAGGGCAAGTCAACGATTCCGCATTTTAAGCTCATCCACATTGCAAGTGCCTTTACCTCATTAGCTGTTACCTGAGGATGAAAGCGGACACCACCCATGGTTGGACCAACCGCATCATTATGCTGGGCCCTAAATCCGCTAAAAATTTTAGTCGAACCATCATCCATCCGCACTGGAATTCTGACATTGGACATTCGTAACGGTTCTTTTAATAATTCGAACATTTCTTGGTTATAGCCCATTTTTTTTAAAGCATCATGAATAACAATCTGTGTTGATGTAACAAGGTTCAATTTCTCTATATCCTGTTCATCTCCACTATTTGTTACATCATAAATCCCCATTTTTGCACCCCTAGTTTTTATTAACTATGCTCCTAGTACGTTGTTTATCCTCTCAATTGCCCAATCCAATTCCTCTTTACTGATAATCAGCGGCGGTGCAAACCGAATCACCGTGTCATGTGTTTCTTTACAGAGTAGACCTTGGTCTTTTAACTGTTCGCAATATTTGCGTGCCGGTGCGGTTAGTTCAACACCAATAAATAAGCCGCGGCCGCGAACATCTTTTATTAAAGGATTATTAATTCCTTTTAATTTATTGAGAAAATACTCGCCAAGTTCAAGGGACTTTTCCGCAAGTTTTTCATCAATTAGCACATCGAGCGCAGCGATTGAAACCGCACATGCCATTGGATTTCCCCCGAAGGTAGAGCCGTGCGACCCTGGATTGAATACGCCTAATATCTCTTTATTTGCAACCACACAGGAAATTGGGAATACTCCACCGCCGAGTGCTTTACCGAGGATATACATGTCAGGGGTGATTCCTTCCCACTCGCAAGCAAACATTTTCCCAGTCCGGGCCAAACCTGCTTGGATTTCATCGGCAATAAACAGAATATTGTTTTCCTTACATAAATCAAGGGCCGCCTTCATAAAGCCTTCAGGCGGAATGACAATCCCAGCCTCTCCTTGGATTGGTTCAATTAGAAAAGCGGCTGTATTAGGTGTAATTGCACCTTTTAACGCCTCTAAATCACCATAAGGGATAAGTTTGATCCCCGGGAGCATCGGTCCAAATCCGCGTTTATATTCATCATCTGACGATAAACTGACAGCTGTCATCGTCCTGCCATGGAAATTTCCGATACAAGCAATAATTTCTGCTTGGTTTTCAGCCACACCTTTTACATCATAACTCCAACGGCGGGCCGTCTTCACAGCCGTCTCGACGGCTTCCGCACCTGTGTTCATAGGCAGAACCATTTCTTTCTTTGTTAATTGACAAACCTTTTCATACCACGGTCCAAGCTGGTCATTGTGAAAAGCTCGGGAAGTTAACGTAACCTTATCTGCTTGATCCTTAAGGGCTTGAATAATTTTGGGATGACGATGTCCTTGATTTACCGCAGAATAGGCACTAAGCATGTCCATATATTTATTACCTTCCGGATCTTCTACCCAAACACCCTCCGCACGGGTGATGACGATTGGCAATGGATGGTAGTTATTCGCACCGTATTTCTCTGTTTTTGCGATCAATTCGTTTGTATTAACGTTTGTACTCATAAAGACATTCCCTCCGTTTCGACACTAAATTATGTACGCATAGTTATATTGTAGCCGAGCATGAAAAAAGAATGAATACTTCAGCAAAACTTTTATTAATGAAATAGTCTATATTTTTGTATAAATTGTGGCACAAAAAAAAAAGTCTAGACTGATCGCTAATCATAGCAATCAGTCTAGACTTTTTTGGGAATTATTTTTTGATTAAATCTTCACGTTGTGACTGGTCAATCCATTCTTGAAGCTTATCTTTTAAAGTATTAAAGCCTTGTTGGCCTTCCACTTCCGGGATAATTGCAGCTGCTTGGCGTTTACGAGGCTTCTTTGCTTTTGGAGCTGCCTGTTGAACAGGTGCTTCTTCCGTAGCACGAATCGACAGACCAATCTTGCCTGCACCTTCATCTATAGATAATACTTTAACCTTAATCTCATCGCCTACTTTAAGGTGGTCATTAATATCTTTAACATAACCATGTGTAATTTCAGAGATATGGACAAGGCCCTGGGTATTATCGTCAAGCGCGACAAACGCACCATATGGTTGAATTCCTGTAACTTTACCTGTTAAAATACTTCCAGCTTCGATCTTTTCTGACATGAAAACACTCCTAATTAAATAATTATTTTATCCATTCTATACGCATTATAATATTATATCATAAAGTATGACTTTAAACAAAAAATATTATAAATAAATTTCAATCCCGCCTATTCGAATCAGAAATGTCTAAAATCTTAACATAATGTTCAAGTTGTACAGGCGAAAAATTTACCAAATGTGATACACTAATAGTGAGGAAATCTATTTTTAAAGGAGAGGTGAACCAGTTGAATACAATCGGCCAAACCATTAAAAATGCACGTGAAATGCTCAACATGTCTCAGGAGGAACTGGCACAAAAAGTCAGAGTTGGAACACAAACCATTGAGAAGTACGAATCCGGAGAGCAAATTCCAAGTAACCAGACACTGTTAAAGTTATCTACTGTTTTAGAACTGCCTGCTGTAGAATTATTAAAGCAATAAATTGACGGGCTTGTAAAATAATCCGTTTTTTCTTTTTCCATGACGTATAAAAAAGGGGAATACTGGAAAACCTTTATTACATAAGGCTTTCTAGTATTCCCCCCTTTTTGAAGTGGACATCCATTCTTGGTATGTCCCTTTTTTTTGCAGTAAATCATTAAATAGAGCAAGAATCATTTGCTTTAATGGATAATAATTCGTTTGCTACTTTCAAACATTTTTCAATTGGGATTATTTCTTCAAAGGAAAATTCATATATGCTTTGTATTTTTTTGGCTAGTTTATCATAGTCATCCAATTCATGAATCGCTTGGATCGTATCAGCGATTTCTGTTTCATATCCCCCACTGGTCAAATGGAATGGGTCCCACTCATTTAATACGTCCACATATTGCAAATTTAACTGCAGTTCTTTTCTCATATTCCTTAACCCCTAATTTTTTGCTTTAACAATAGTATACCACAGTGAGACCTTTTATTTATTTTAGGACATACTCCGCTAGAACGCTTTGAAGCTCGTAAATGTTTAGGTTCTTATTAAATTGCTTTTGTAATGGCAGGGCATTTCCGGAAATCCATATTTTCAGTTCTGCATCTAAATCAAAGTTACCAGCTGTTTCAATGCTGAAATGAGTAATATTTCGATAGGGAATGGAATGATATTCAACCTTTTTTCCCGTTAATCCCTGTTTATCCACTAATATTAAACGTTTATTCGTAAAAATAAACATATCACGAATTAACTTATACGCTTTATCGATTCTTTCATTCGGGGAAAGGACTTTCCCAAACTCCCTTTCTACTTCGGCAGCACTTACCTCAGATGCGTTACCCATTAAACCATCTAAAAATCCCACTAGCTACATCCCCTCAGAGTATGAATTTTCTTTACGTTCATCCTTATCTTTTGTTAAATAGGCACTTTTATATTGCCCAGGGGTCACCCCTGTATACTTTTTAAAAAGTGACGTGTAGTAGCTTTGATTACAATAGCCAAACATGTTAGCAATTTCGCTTAGTCTTGAGTTTGAGTGGAGAAGAAAATACTTGGAATCCTCTACTTTTTTCCTATTTATGTATTCTGGGATGATCATACCGACCGATACTTTAAAGATCTTTGAAAGGTATCCGGGATGGACCCCTGCATATTCAGCAATCTTTTCTAAGGTGATCTCATGATAGATTTCTTGGTGAATGTAGGTTATCGCTCGATTTACGACTTGATTGTACTCTAAGCGGTCAGTAGATTTTAGTGTATCGATAAAACAAGAAATCATTTCATATTCAAGCAGTTTCAACTCTTCCATTGCGTCGGTTTTTTCAATCTGTCGAATCATTACATCACTCAGGCTAAAAGCATCCTCTGGTAAAGCTCCGCCTCGAATGATAGCTCTTGTAAATATCGTGCAGGAGCAAATGAGAGAATTTTTTATCGACCTAAGCGGTTCAGCCGCTAACTTCGCTCTTTCCAAAATATTAATTTGGTCTAGGACATCCTTCGCTTCTTTTTTATTACATCGAATAATACAATCCATTAATTGTTGTTCTAAAGCATAGGAGGGGTGATAGTAAAAATTTTGGATATTTTCAGCTCGAGATTCAAAAAAAGGCATGAAACCATTATTTTTCATATTCATCCACATTCACCTTAAAAAAATGTTAAAAATATCATTTTTTTAATATCATTGTAAATTCCTA
Source organism: Bacillus sp. MM2020_1 (assembly GCA_011250595.1). Taxonomy (GTDB): domain Bacteria; phylum Bacillota; class Bacilli; order Bacillales; family Cytobacillaceae; genus Neobacillus. The sequence continues at coordinate 38,078 of JAANMP010000035.1, forward strand.
GACTATAAAATTCAAGTATCAACCTTAAAGGGGGCTATAAACAAATGCAGAGAAAAAAGTGGTTCACTAAATTGTTAGCGTTTTCTTTCGCAGCGAGTATCGCTTTAGCTGGATGCAGCAGTGACGCAAGTACCGAGAAAGCGAAGCCGGCAGACAAGGACAAAGGGACTGAAAAACAAATTGTTCTTAAATTTGCAGCCCAAAACGACAATACTCCCGCCACACAAAAGTTGATTGACGCCTTCAACCAGAAGCAGGATAAGTACAAAGTTGAGTGGACCCAAATGACCAATGACTCCGCTCAAATGCATGATCAGCTTTTAAACTCTCTATCTAGCGGTTCTTCAGATTATGATGTTCTCTCGATGGACGTTGTTTGGGCCGGCGAATTTGCCGGAGCAGGCTATTTGGAGCCACTTGACGTGAACATGAATAAAGTTGGCTTAAATAAAGCGGATTTCAATTCAGGTTCGATGGCATCAGGAAATTATAAGGGCAAACAATATACCCTTCCTTTCTTTCCGGACCTTGGCTTGCTTTATTTCCGTAAAGACATTGTAAGCGCGGAAGACGCTGCCAAGCTTGAAAGTGGCAGCTACACGTATGATGATTTATACACCATGGCAAAAAACTATACTGGAAAAAACAAGACAAAATACGGATTTGTTTATCAATCGAAACAATACGAGGGTTTGACTGTTAACGTAACTGAATTCTCTAAATCCTATACAAATGTAAAAGCTGGCCTTGAAACCATGTACAAGTTTACACAGGCACCATTCGAGCCTAAGGATCTATTAAACTTCATGGAAGGGGAAACCCATACGAATTTTGAACAAGGAAATGCTGTATTCTCCCGTAACTGGCCATATGCCTTTGGTCGCATTAACGGTAAAGAAGATGGCGTGACTGTAACGGTGGATCAGGTTGGAATTGCCCCACTTCCTAACGGCGGCTCTGTCGGCGGATGGTTACTTGGCGTTAATAAAAGTTCAAAACAACTGGATGGGGCTTGGGAATTTATTAACTTCGCAGCAGGTGAAGAAGGTCAAAAAATCATGTCAACAGAAGGGGGATATTTACCTGGATTCAATTCCCTGCTAACCAATGATGAGGTTAAGGCTAAAAACGTCATGCTTAGCTATCCGGGCTTCCAAAAAGCATTAACAACAACGATTGCAAGACCTGTGTCACCTGAGTACTCCAAAACCTCAGACACGATTCAAGTGCAAGCCCATAAATATCTAAGCTCGGGCGCTGGTCTGGATGAGGCCGTAAAAGCGATCGAAGCAGCTGCTAAGGGAGAATAGGGCAAGAACAATCCATAAGAATGATCCAAATAAGGCTCTAATTTAATCATTAGAGCCTTTTTCTTTCATAGAATGAGCTAGTTTACAACGGAGAGGGGGAAAATAGGTGCGGAAAATGGGAGTGAAAGAATGGCTTTTTATCCTTCCCACAGTGCTAATCATTGGCATTTTCTCTTTATGGCCAGTATTACAGTCGCTTACATATACCTTTTTTGATTACCGCTTAAATGACCAGCAAAAAGCAGGATTGTATCTCAGTGAGCGCTTCAATGTATCCTTGTTCAATGAAACCCAAATGTATGTCGCAATGTTTTTAGATGAAGACTTGGCTAACATATCAAACGAGCAAGATCAGGAGCAGGTATCTAAGTTAAAAACAGAGCTATTAGCCGCAGATAAAGATTTTAGCAATCAAAAAGGTGTTATTAAGATTAGCAAACACCAAAAAACAGAAATTGAAAACCTGCATAAAGAAGCAAAGATGCTCGTTACTGCACTAAATGGAAAATATGAATTAATTCATAAAGAGGATCTTACTGCATTAGTTGCTGATTTGCAAAATAGTATCATACCGTCTAATTTTATCGGCTTTAAAGGATATAAGCAGGTTTTGTCTGACAATCGGATTGGTATCGCGCTTTGGAATACGTCCTTTTTTACGGTCTTATCCGTCTTTTTTGAACTTGTTCTTGGATTAGGTCTAGCACTCGTATTAAATAAAACCATTTTCGGTCAAGGGATGATTCGAACTGCCTCGCTCATTCCATGGGCAATCCCAACAGCGGTAGCCGCCCTGATGTGGAGTTACCTTTTTAATGGCAGCAGCGGGATTGTCGCTCATTTTTTTGAGGCGGTAGGACTCGTGGACAAATCTCAAAATTTATTACTAAGCGGTTCCGGTGCGATGGCCTCGACCATTTTAGCGGATGTGTGGAAAACCACTCCTTATATGGCCTTATTATTACTCGCGGGCTTGCAAAACATTCCGCATTCCTTATACGAAGCAGCCTCCATCGATGGAGCAAGTAAGATCCAATCGTTTTTCAAGGTCACCCTGCCGCTTTTAAAGCCATCCATTCTAGTCGCCTTATTGTTTCGAACATTAGATGCCTTCCGTGTCTTCGACCTCATTTTTGTGTTAACAGGCGGCGGTCCCGGCGGGGAAACGGAAACGATGTCGATATATGCTTATAAAGTCATGTTTGGACAAACCAACTTTGGCTATGGTTCGATCATTGTCATGATAATGTTTGTGTGTGTTGCCTGTATCGCGATTTTATTTGTGAAATTCCTGGGTGCGAACCTAATGGAGAAAAATTAAAGGGGGATAGAATATGCAGACATCTAAAAGAAAACTATGGATAACCTTCGGAGTGGTGGTTGTATTCTATTTGTTCGCTATGGTTTTCCCGTTTTTCTGGGTATTTATTACCTCCTTTAAAACATCAGGTGAAATTTTTGGAACAGGGGCTTTTCGCGTGATTCCCAAGGATCCTACCTTCCAAAACTATATGACCATTTTGTTTGAAAAAGGGATTTTAAACTCGATAAAAAATAGTTTTATTGTTGCGACCACAACCACCATCTATATCATAATTGTCGCTACCTTTTCGGCCTATGCTATCTCTCGTTTTCATTTTAAGGGAAAGAATATTCTCTTGGGTTTGATACTCGCAGTTTCTATGTTTCCGCAAATGATCATCACAGGTCCCATTTATAATTTATTTTTGAATTTAAAACTATTAAACTCTTTTGCTGTGGTATTACCTTATTCAACAATAACATTACCGATGGCTGTTTGGATTCTCGTCACCCATTTTAACCAAATCCCTTCTGCTCTCGAGGAATCAGCAAAAATGGATGGTGCCACCACCTTTCAAACCTTATATAAGATTATTTTCCCATTGGCTGCACCAGGTGTATTTACAACTGCCATTATTACCTTTATTTCAGCCTGGAATGAATTCTTATTAACGATTACTCTTAACCCGAATGCTGAATATCATACCGTACCTGTCGCGATATCCTTCTTACGGACACAGTTTGAGATCCTTTGGGGACAAGTGGCGGCCGCAACCGCAATTGTAACCATCCCGACACTGATTATCGTCCTCTTCTTCCAAAGGCAGATTGTCTCGGGATTAACGAGTGGCGGGGTAAAAGAATAAAAAGAAAAGCGGAAGCGCCCTGTTCAGCGGCGTATGGCCCCTAGCCCCTGGACGCTTTAGCTAGACAAATAAATTGAGGTGTACAACATGTCTTGGAAAATAAGTTCATATAACATGGATCCGGACCAAGCGCTTATTGATGAGAGTCTATTTTTCACCGGAAATGGTTATCTTGGTATCCGTGGCAATTACGAAGAAGGTGTGCCCGAGGCTCAAACTACCATCCGTGGAACCTATTTAAATGCTTTTCACGATAGTGTCCCCATCTCTTATGGAGAAAAACTCTATGCATTCCCTGAAACACAGCAAAAGCTTTTAAACGTCATCGATTCCCAATCGATTTCGATTTATTTCGGGGAAGAACAGGAAGAAGAACGCTTTTGTCTCGAAGAAGGAAAATTCCCATGGAATGGACGGTATCTGTATTTTGATAAAGGCTACTCAGAAAGGACGTACGAATGGCTCTCACCTAAGGGAAAAAGGATAAACTTAACCTTTAAGCGGTTAGTATCATTCCGGGATAAGGAAGTCTTTCTACAATACATCGATATTGAATCGGATAACTTTCAAGGACCGGTTAGAATCGTTTCAACCTTAAATGGCAATGTATCCAATTATGTCGACACTGCTGACCCACGCGTATCATCAGGTCACGCTAACCTATTAAGGGTAACAGATGTACAGCAAACGGAGACTATTTCCTATGTCGAGTGTGAAACATCCTCAACCAAGTTGAAAACGGCTTGTGCTGCTTCATACCATCTTAGCCAGCATTATAATCAGATAAATGATTTTACGACGAATGCTATCGAATCTGAATTCACCTTCCAATTCGTTGACCATGCAACCTTCGAGAAAAAAAGCATCTTCGTAGATACTTTAAGACACGGAGAGGACTTAGCTGCTTCTGCCTTTCTGTTACAAACAAAACTTGCTGATAAACATTTTCGACAATTTTCAATGGAGCAGGAAATTTATTTAAACGACTTCTGGAATGATGCAGATATAGAGATTACTGGAGATGCGGACCTGCAAGAAGGGATAAGGTTTAATTTATTTCACCTTTTACAATCAACAGGCCGGGATCATTTTTCAAATATTGCAGCAAAAGGTTTATCTGGAGAAGGATACGAAGGACACTATTTTTGGGATACAGAAATATATATCCTACCCGTTTTTTTAATGACAAAGCCGGAACTAGCGAAGAATCTACTTTTCTATCGCTATTCCATCCTCGAGCAGGCAAGACAACATGCTAAAGAAATGGGTCATCAAAAAGGAGCCTTATACCCATGGAGAACAATCACTGGAACGGAATGTTCTTCCTACTTTCCGTCCGGCTCCGCACAATACCATATCAGTGCCGATATCGCCTACAGCTTTATCCAGTATTATCTTGTCAGCGGAGATTTTTCTTTTATCAAAGAATGTGGTGCAGAGGTACTTTTTGAGACCGCAAGACTTTGGGCAGATACAGGTCATTTTGATGGAGATTGTTTTAAAATTGATGCCGTAACCGGACCTGATGAATACACATGCATCGTTAACAACAACTACTTTACAAATGTAATGGCCAAGTATAACTTATTGTGGGCCGCTAAATGCTATTATTTGTTGGAGTCTATCGATTCGGCGCACCTTGCCAAACTACGGCTGAAAATCGGCTTACATAAACAAGAGGTCCAATTTTGGAAACGGGCAGCGGAGCAGATGTATTTACCTTATAACGAACAACTCGGCATTAATCCACAGGATGATACATTTTTACAGAAAGCAGTCTGGGATTTGCAAAATACACCCAAAGACCATTTCCCGCTTCTATTGCACTATCATCCGCTTGCATTATACCGGCATCAAGTCTGTAAACAAGCGGATACGGTTTTAGCTCACTTTTTAATAGAGGATGAGCAAGAATTAGATACCATCAGGAAGTCTTTCGATTATTATGAAAATATAACGACCCATGATTCTTCCTTATCCTCTTGTATTTTTAGTATTATGGCATCAAAACTTGGGCTTAAACAAAAAGCCTATGATTACTTTATTGAAACAGCAAGATTGGATTTAGATAATACCCATGGAAATACAAAAGATGGCCTCCACATGGCGAATATGGGAGGGACGTGGCTAGCGATTGTTTATGGTTTTGCCGGTTTACGAATAAAAGAAGAGGGAATTTCGTTCCGGCCTCAATTACCGGATAAATGGCAAGGATATCGATTCTCCATTCAATACAAAGGCCGTAAATTACATTTGGACGTAGGATGGAAACAAACCAAGATTATACTGCTTTATGGGGAACCCTTATCGGTAAGGGTCTTCGATCAGACCTACCCTCTTGAAAGAGGAGCAGCAATTATCATTGAATAAAAGAAATCAGTCCTTCCGGGATGGGAGGACTGTATTTTTCAGATTAATATACTTTTTCCACTATTTCAGATTAATATACTTTTTCCACAAGATGTTGCAACATTTGCTCCCCTGACATCAGAGCGTCACCGCCACCTTGGGCAAAGGAGTCGTTTCCACCCCCCTTTCCGTTAATGAGAGGAAGGGCATCGGAAACTACTTTCTTCATACTTCCAGTTCCAGCTGTTCCCCTTGCACAAACGACCTGCAGCCGATTTTCATTTTGTGACACGAAGTAGACCATCGCAGTTTCATCTTCAGTAGTAATAATCCGCGCTAGTTTCTGCAGCTCTTGAATGGTACGGTTTTGAAATACTTCACGAACGAGTTTCCTTTCATTCACGTTTCTTCCTGCCAGTAATTCCTTCGCCTCATATTGAAGTAGGTCTTCCTGCGCTTGTTCAAGGGTTTTTTCTAATGTTTTATTACTTTCAAGGAGGCGAAGAACTGCTTGTTCCATTTCTTTTTCTGGTGCATTGAGCATCTTTGTTAATGCTAATAGCATCTGTTGCTTTTGCTGAAACTGCTTCATTACTCGTTTGCCACAAACAAATTGGACACGCACTTTTTTCTTTTGTCTTTCCCAATCCAATACTTTTACCGAACTAACCTCTCCAGTAGCCTTTGGGTGTGTCCCGCCGCAGCCGTTATAATCAAAGTCTGGAATGATAACCAGTCGAATGTCGTCTTTGACCTTTGTCTCTTTTCGTAACGGATATTGCGACAATTCTTCTTCCGTCACCCATTTAACCTCGATTGGTCGGTTCTCAAGGATGATTTGGTTAGCCAATTCTTCTGCTTTTTGAACTTGGTGCTCGGTAAGAACTTCCGTCTCTAAATCAATCGTAACGATTTCTGTACCTAAATGGAAACCGATAGTCCTGTACTCAAATAACTGGTCAAACGCCGCCGATAAAAGATGCTGTCCAGCGTGCTGCTGCATATGGTCAAAACGTCTCTCCCAATCAATCGTACCTGCTATTTCCTTATTGGTATCTTGAAATGGTCCTTCGAGGTAATGACGAATTTCCCCGTCGATTTCTTCAACGTTGATGACCTGTTGATCAGCAAGGGTTCCCATGTCGTGGGGCTGTCCGCCTCCGGTTGGATAAAAGGCGGTTTGATCCAAACAAACATACCAATTACCTTCAGAATCTTGTGCTTGTTTTATCACCATTCCATTAAAAGTTTTTAGATATGCGTCTTGATAATACAGCTTGTTTTCCATTTTTATATGTACGCTCCTTATTTATTTATAAACACATTGTCTGAAAAAAAGGAAAATAAAGCAAGGGAAAACAAAACTGTCCCCTCGGCAGGAAGGAACAGTTCGTCTCTAATATATAAGATCCTGGTTGTTATTTCTTTTCTTTACGTTGTGTGGGTTTAGTTGGTGGTTTTTGCCCACCTTGCTGGAAGCCGCCCATGCCTTGTGGGAATCCTGATTGCTGTCCGCCTGTCATTTGTGGAAACCCACCCATGCCTTGCGGGAATCCCGATTGCTGTCCGCCCATCATTTGCGGGAATCCACCCGTGCCTTGCGGAAATCCTGATTGCTGTCCGCCCATCATTTGCGGAAACCCGCCCATGCCTTGTGGGAATCCTGATTGCTGTCCGCCCATCATTTGCGGGTAGCCGTGGTATGGGTACCCATGTTGCTGATGACCGCCCATCATATGTGGATAGCCTGGTTGTTGGTATCCCCCCATTTGCGGGTAGCCTGGTTGTTGGTATCCTCCCATTTGCGGGTAGCCTGGTTGCTGAAATCCTCCCATTTGTGGGTAACCAGGTTGTCCCGGAAATCCTCCAAAGAATTGTCTTTTTTCCATTTAATTCGCCTCCTAAATAGTCTCCATGCTAGTGTATGTCCACTTTTAGGATTCGTTTAGATTCCTACCTATATAGGAAATATATTCTTGGCAATTCAATTAATCTTGTGCTTTCTGTTGACCTGGCTTTTTATTTTTGGAGATATCACCACAGGCAATCCGTTTGCCAGAGTCCCCTGCTGGTTGTGTCATGCCATCATCTTTTCCTTCGTCAATCACAATCGACGTTCCTGCTTTTGTAAACAAAGAGGTTTTTCCACTTTTTAAGGTGACATTCGGTGCGATTAAATCTATCTTAACAGACCCATCATCCTCGACGATTAAATTTGGCAAATCGCCGGCATGGGCACCTTTTGGATGAAGAAGTCCATGTTCCTTATTCTCAGGGTTAAAATGGTTGCCTGCTGATTTAAAATCTGGGGCCTTACATTTTCCGCCATCATGAATATGAAGTGCATGCTCCCCTGCAGGGAGGCCTTTTAAATCACCGGTTAGCTTCACGCCCTTAGCTTGCTCAGCCACCTTTACTTTACCGAGCGAATCTCCCACGCTATTAAACATTTCCACATCCACTTTTTTGATTTCTTCTTCCATACAACCTGCCAGAAGGAGCAGTGGAATCATTAACCAGCTTTTCTTCATATGTATACCCCCACACTAGACAATTTGCGCTTAGTATGGACATTTAGCACTTCCTTTATCCTCTCTAAACATAAAGAAAAGGAACAGTTGGATGTTAACTGTTCCTTTGGGGTGGCTGCTGATTTTTCAATTGTTCTTCTAATTGTTTTGCTTTCTGGGCCTCTCGTTTAGAGACGACAATGATTAATCTCATCGTTAGTAAGGCTCCAATTAAAAAAATCACAAAAGTAATCGCAGCAGGAATATATTCTGATTTATCTTCTGGAAAGTATAAAAACAAAGAAAGTACCAAGGATTGAAACATTTTTCTTCTCCCTTTCTATCAAGGAAATGCTCTAATAGTTAATTATAGCAACAATAAATGTTTCGTTCCAGTTTATGAATTCGAGAATTATAGCTTTATTTTAAAACCTTAATATCTTTAATGGTAATATCTTTTTCAGGTTTATCTTGGGCACCAACTGATGTACTGGCAATTTTATCAACGATATCCATGCCCTCAATCACTTGGCCAAACACTGTATGACGATGATCAAGCCATGGAGTTCCACCATTTTTATTATAAGCATCTATTATTTCTTTTGGATAGCCAGCCTTATCCATTTCTTCCTTCATTGCTGGGTCAAGTGAGCTGCTTTGAACGATAAAAAACTGACTGCCATTTGTGTTGGCTCCGGAATTGGCCATGGATAACGCTCCGCGCAGATTATACAAATTTTTTGAAAACTCATCTTCAAAAGGCTTTCCGTAAATACTTTCCCCGCCAGTTCCATTCCCACTTGGGTCACCGCCCTGAATCATGAAATCCTTAATGACTCTGTGAAAAATCAGCCCATCATAATAGCCTTCCTCACTGTGTTTTACAAAGTTTTCAACAGCTTTTGGTGCATACTCAGGGAATAATTTGATTTTAATGGTACCCATCGACGTTTCCATTTCTATCAGCTTTTCATCATTGGAAACCTCGGTTGAAAGTTGAGGATAAACACCATTTTCCACTTGTTGGTCCCCTTCCGTCTGTTCCGTTTTTGGTGTAGTAGTTTTCGGTGTGGTTTCTTCTTTCTTAGTGCTTGTCCCACAAGCAGCCAAAACTAAAACAATCGTCAATAATGTAAAAAGGATTTGCACATTCTTCCTCATATATCATTCCTCCATTTTTTTACTTTAACCGAAATTATTTATTTCGCACATTGTTTTTAATTTACTATGTTTCATATTAAAATGGAAGAGGAAACGCGAAAGGGAGTGTTTGTGGTGTCGGAATTAAAAATCGGAGAGATTGTTACTGCTATTTATAAAACAGGAAAATATATTGGAGAAATAACGGAGGTACGACCTCAAGCCTATTTAGTAAGAGTACTTGCAGTGCTTAAACACCCGATGCAAGGAGATTTACATAGCCCGAAGAATGCAGACGTGCTTATTTTTCATGAAAGAAAAGCGCTCAGCTATCGTGAGCAAGCTAATATTCCTTTTAAGATGGTCAAGCCTTTTGAAAGTGAAGTTCCTGACTATACGGACTCCTTAAAAGAGTCGTTAGCCAAAATGAAACAGGAACTGGCAGAGTCGCCTTCAGAATGGGCTGAAATGAGCTTTAAGGCATTAGAGTCGCTTGAAAAAGATTACAAAATATAAAAATAATAAAGGCCAAATCAGTTTGAATGATTTGGCCTTTTATGCGAATTCGTTTAATAACTTTGAGAAATCGATCCGGTCACCAATTGTTGTTGGTTCTGGTTTTTCTAAATAACGTTTATCCTTTTCAACCAGCTTGAATATATTAAAGGTAGTCAACGCATCATCAAGGGCTCGGTGATGCCTGCCTGTCCCTTCTTTGCCATATTCCTGAACTGCTTTCCAGAGACCGGTTTGATTTTGATCCCCAAAGAAGCGTTTATATTCCATGGAAAGGTCTAATTCCGCAGCCTTTAACGGAAATGGAACCCCTGCCTTTAAGCAATTATGCCGTAGCACCTTCATATCCATATTTCCCCATGTAACAATGGTTGTTTCATAATTAAGCTGATTGAATTCCTCCATTTTTTTTACAAGTTCAAAAATTGATAACCCCTTGTCTACTTGCTGCTGAGTAATATGTAAAAAGGATTTACAGCGTTCTGTTAGTCTTGGGAATTTCAGTGGAGTCACAAAGGATGAAAACTGTTCTGTTACTTGGTCATCAACAACCGCAACAATTCCAACCTCGATTATTTCTGCATAAAAGTCCTTCATGCGAACATTACGTTCAGGCATTGTAAACTCAAAATCGATAAACAAATATTGCCGCTTTGCTCTCAACCATTTCACCACCTTTACGTTTCCTTTTATTACATTATATAAAGAAACCTGTAC
>JAANMP010000036.1 GCA_011250595.1 Bacillus sp. MM2020_1
TTTAGATGTACAATCCTAAATAATAATTATTTTGTTTCCCAAAAAAACCTATCGTCTAGAACGATAGGTTTTTTTAGAAACTTAAGAAATTGATTAAATTTTATAAAGTGAAAGAAAATAGTTAGAGAACATAACATGATAAGGAATGAATTAAATGGATTGGAAACCAGATCGCCAAGCCAAAAAAGCTATATATAAACAATTGGCTGAATATATCGAAAATGGGATTGCAGATGGTACTTTTCCTCCTGATAAACCATTACCTTCTGAAAGAACTTTAGCTAAGGAGCTTAACGTTAATAGAAGTACTGTAGTTGCAGCATATGATGAATTGGAGTCAAATGGGCTAATACAAAGAAACAGAGGAAGCGGGACGACTATTAGTAAAGATATTTGGGGAATTACCAGGAAACGTATTCCATCCTGGAACAGGTATATTGAAGCAGGATCGTTTTTACCTAATTTACCTGTAACCCAGAGGATAAGGAAAGAAGCTGTCGAACATAAGTTAATCAATCTAGCTAGCGGAGAATTGTCTGAGGATCTATTTCCGTTGCATTACTTAAGAGAGATTACTTCTTCTCGATCGTTTATTGGAAGCCTGGGATATGATCATCCGCAAGGAAACGCAATTTTGCGAGAAACGATTGCAAAGCATGTGAAGCAATATCGAGAAATTGAAATCAGCCCTTCATCTATCTTAATTACATCTGGCGCACAACAAGCACTACACTTGGTGGTTCAATGTCTATTGAAACAAGGTGATGCCGTGGCATTGGAAGATCCCTCTTACAACTATAATCTTCCAATATTTAAATCAGCAGGACTGAGACCTTATTTCATACCTGTAAACCATGATGGTATCAACCCGGATGACATACTTTCTTTGCATAAAAAACATCGAATTCGAATGATATTCTTGAATCCATCTTTTCAAAATCCAACGGGTGCTTTACTTAGTGAAAAGAAAAGGAAAGCGATTCTTGAAATATCTTCAGAACATGGTATTCCCGTCGTTGAAGATGACCCTTATAGTTTAACATCCTATACAGGGGAAAAGGTCTCTACTTTGAAATCAATGGATATAAATGGAAATGTTTTATATATAAGCTCTTTATCTAAGATCGTTGCTTCAGGATTAAGGATTGGTTGGATAATAGGCCCCACCTCTGTTATTCAAAGACTCTCAGATGCGAAACAGCAAATCGATTTCGGTCATGCAAGTTTTACACAGTGGATCGCAAATGATTTTTTAGAATCGCAAAATTTTCATTCACATATTGAAAATTTAAACAAACAATTAGAAAAAAGAAGAGACCAAATTATTAGAAGTCTTGAATTTTATTTAAAAGATGAAGTTGAATATTCCACCCCGATGGGCGGCATTCATATATGGTGCAGGATAAAAAAAGAGGTGAATGAAACGCAATTATTAGATGAATCCATCAAAAAGGGAGTCATTTATGTCCCAGGCTATACCATGGGTTCTCAAAAGGGTTTTGTACGTTTTACATTTGCTAGAGAAAATGAAGAATTAATTGATGAAGGAATTAAGAGGTTTGCGGAAGCACTTGCGTCTATTAATATTTAAAGTTTGAAGGGATCATGTTATGAACGTGATCCTTTTTTGATAAACAACAAATGGATGGTGAAAAAAGCGGTTCATTGGATGGTCATAAAAATTTAAAATCCGATAATATGGAGAAGTGGATTCTTATATGTCTACTTTTGTAGATGTTTTATGAAGTTTTTTATGTAAATGTGTGAATTGATTCACAATTATCATGATTGAAGGAAAGGTTGTGTTTCAAATGAATCAGATTTTGAAACGTAATGCGTTAGATAGTATTAAGCCTTACACACCAGGTAAACCTTTATGGGAGGTACAAGAGGAATTAGGCTTGCAAGAAGTAATTAAATTAGCATCTAATGAAAATCCTCTTGGAGCTTCACCGAAAGCAATTGAAGCCATCTCTAACATACTTAATGAATTAAATCGTTATCCTGATGCACATGCCATTGAGTTAAAAAAGATAATTGCTTCCCGCCTTGCTTTAAAAACGGAACAATTAATCATTACAAACGGAGCAGATGAATTAATTACATTAATTTCAGAAACCTTTCTTGAACCGAGTGATGAGATTATTGTCCCTTTTCCTTCATTTAGTGAATATGATTTTGGTGCACATTTAATGGGTGCAAAGGTCGTTCCAGTACCGCTTGATCATGAATATCAATTTAATATTGAAACCATCTTAGCAGCAGTGACAGAACATACAAAATTAATTTATATCTGTTCTCCTAACAACCCAACTGGTACTTACATGCCAAAGTCGATGCTAGAAAAGCTGCTTCAATCACTGCCTAAAAATATTTTAGTTGTTTTTGATAGTGCATATAGTCATTTTGCTACAAATGAAGATTATACAAATAGAAGCCATTAGTTCCATTCTCTTAAAATTAAGGTTAGTTAACTTTAAAGGAGAAGTAAAATGAACGAACTTGCTAAGATGCTAAACGATGATTTATTAAAATATAATCCTATTATCTATCAATTATTATCTAATTTGGGAAAAAAGCTATATTATCCAAAAGGAATCTTAAGCCAAAGTGCTGAAGCCAGCAAAAAAGCTACACGTTTTAATGCAACTATAGGAATTGCAACTGAAAACGATGCACCTATGCATTTTAAGCATATTCAAGAAACTTTACAGGGGTATTCACCTGAAGATGTATACCCTTATGCCCCACCTCCCGGGAAATTAGATTTACGTTTGGAATGGAAACGTAAATTATTAAGAGATAATCCTTCCTTAAAGGAAAAACCTATGGGTCTGCCAATTACAACGAATGCGTTAACCCACGGGTTGAGTGAGCATAGCAGCTGATCTTTTTGTTGATGAAAATGACGTGATTATCCTTCCAGATAAACATTGGGGGAACTATCAGACCATTTTTCATATCCGAAGAGGGGGCGAGCTTAAGACTTTTCCCCTATTTGATGAGTTAAATAAATTTAACGTACTGGCATTAAGGGAAAGATTAATGGAACAGCAGGATGCAGGTAAAGCCATCGTCTTGCTTAACTTCCCTAACAATCCGACAGGATATACTCCAGGTGAAGAAGAAGTCCAAGGGATTGTTTCGGTATTAAAAGAAGCTGCAGAAGCCGGTATCAGTGCAGCTGTAATCCTCGATGATGCCTATTTTGGTCTGTTTTATGAGAATTCAGTTAAAGAATCTTTGTTTGGTAGATTAGCTGGGCTTCATCCGAATGTATTACCAATTAAAGTGGACGGAGCCACAAAAGAGAATTTCGTATGGGGGCTAAGAGTGGGATTCCTAACTTTTGCTTCCGAAAGCCCAAAAATATTAGATGTACTAGAGCAAAAGACAAAAGGTTTAATCAGAGGAACGATTTCGAGTAGTTCTCATCTGTCTCAGACAATTATTTTACATTCATTGCAATCTAATCAATTTCAAGTTGAAAAACATGAAGAGCCCTAAAGGTTAAAGAGATTGTTCAAAATAAAAAGTATCAGACAGTTTGGAGTTTCTATCCATTTAATTCAGGTTATTTTATGTGTTTAAAACTTAAAGAAGTAGATGCAGAAGAGTTAAGACTTCATTTGCTAAATCAATATGGAGTAGGCACAATAGCCATTGCCTCAACGGACTTAAGAATTGCCTTTTCTTGTGTAGAAGAAGAAGATTTGGAAGAACTCTTTGAATTGATTTATATAGGTATAAAAGATTTATTAACAAAGGAAGATGAAAACAATGTCTAATGTAACTGAAACATTGGAAGGATGGTACTGCCTAAACGATTTCCGCAAGTTTGACTGGAAAAGCTGGAAGTCTTTAACTGACGACAAACGTCAAGATTCAAGAACGAGGAGAAGGCAGTCAGGCTTTCTATCAAATTTTGGGGCATAAAGCGGATATGATGTTTATGTTTCTTCGTCCCACCCTTGATGAACTATCTCAAATAGAATTAGCATTTAATAAAACTAAATTCGCTGAGTATTCGTTGCAAACGACATCGTATGTTTCAGTAGTCGAACTAAGTAATTATCTTCCTAAAGGGGAAGACCCCTATGCTAAACCTGAAATCAGAGAACGTTTGTATCCAAAAGTTCCTAATGTAAAATATATTTGTTTTTACCCGATGAATAAGCTACGCATTGGAAGTGATAATTGGTACATGTTATCAACCGAGGAACGCAAAAAAATGATGCGAAGCCATAGCTTAATTGGTCGAAAATATGCCGGTAAGGTAAAGCAAATCATTTTAGGATCTGTTGGATTAGATGATTATGAATGGGGCGTAACATTATTTGGGGAGGACCCAATTCAATTTAAAAAACTAATCTACGAAATGCGATTCGATGAAGTAAGTGCCCGATTTGGCGAGTTTGGTTCTTTTTATGTAGGAAAGTACCTGTCTGAAGAACGCTTTAATCATATGCTACAACTATGACTTTACAAAATTTAAGATGAGAAAGGGTGTGTTACACATTGGTAAACCAATATGATACACCATTATTTACAGCCCTAAAAACACATGCAGAAAAAAAACCGATCCAATTTCACATTCCCGGTCATAAAAAAGGGAACGGAATGGATCCTGAATTCAGAGAATTTATCGGTGAAAATGCTCTTTCAATCGATTTAATCAACATAGGGCCTCTTGATGACTTACACCACCCAAAAGGAATCATCAAACAGTCACAAGAGTTAGCGGCCAAAGCATTCGGTGCAGATTATACCTTCTTCTCTGTACAGGGGACTAGTGGTGCCATTATGGCTATGATCATGTCTGTTTGCGGTCCAGGGGATAAAATTCTCGTGCCCCGAAATGTTCACAAATCCATCATGAGTGCTATCGTATTTTCGGGTGCTGTCCCAATTTTTATTCATCCGGAGGTAGATTCCAAGTTTGGTATTTCTCATGGGGTTACACCAGATTCTATTGAAAGAGCACTATTGTTACACCCAGATACCAAATCTGTTCTTGTTATCAATCCAACGTATTATGGCGTATCTGGGGATTTGAAAAGTATAGTAAACATTGCACATTCCAGAAATATCCCTGTACTTGTAGATGAGGCTCATGGGGCTCATATTCATTTTCATAAGGATCTGCCGATTTCTGCGATGGAGGCAGGGGCTGATATGGCAGCAACAAGTGTGCATAAATTAGGCGGTTCTCTTACTCAGAGCTCTATCTTAAATTTGAGGGGAAATCTTGTTTCACCAAAAAGGGTACAATCTGTTCTAAGTATGTTAACGACAACCTCGACTTCTTATTTATTACTGGCTTCATTAGATGTGGCGAGAAAATCATTAGCTACTGAAGGACAAGCCCTGTTGGAAGACACGATTCGTAAAGCCGAAGTAACACGTTCGAAAATTAATGAAATTCCTCATCTTTATTGTATGGGTCATGAAATCTTGGAATCAAGTGCTACAGTCGCGATGGATCCTACGAAGCTTTTAATATCTGTAAAAGAGTTAGGGATTACAGGGTATGATGTAGAAAAATGGCTGCGAAATAGATTTAATATTGAAGTCGAATTGTCCGATCTGTATAACATCCTTTGTATTGTAACACCTGGGGACACACCGGAAGATTTACACACGCTTATTAAAGCATTTACTGAATTGTCACAGGAATACAAATTTCAAGCGAACATGAATGTAGACAGTTCGGTCTTGTTACCAGAGATTCCTTCGTTGGCATTAACACCACGTGATGCATTTTACGCTGAAACAGAAGTGATACCATTTGAAGTGTCTGCCGGTAGAATTATTGCAGAATTTGTAATGGTTTATCCACCTGGAATTCCTATTTTCATACCAGGAGAAATTATCATCCAGGATAATCTGGTATATACAAAGAAGAATGTTGAAGCTGGGCTTCCTGTTCAGGGTGCTGAAGATGTTGAACTAAAGAATATACGTGTAATTAAAGAACACTTAGCTATTAAATAAAAAAAACAAAAGGCGGTAAATTAAATGAACTTCGCAAAATTAATCGATCATACATTACTATTAGCTGACACCAACGAAAAGGAAATTATTAAATTATGCCAAGAAGCAAAACAATATGGTTTTGCATCAGCAGTTGTAAATCCTGCATGGGTGAGCTTGTCGGCAGAACTTTTAAGCGCTTCCGATGTAAATGTCTGTACGGTTATAGGATTTCCATTAGGTGCGAACACGCCCGAAACAAAGGCATTTGAAACCAAAAATGCGATTGAAAACGGAGCTGTAGAAGTAGATACAGTGATAAATATTGGGGCATTGAAGGACAAAAACGATGCACTAGTTGAGGAAGATATACGATCAGTTGTAGACGCTGCAAAAGGAAAGGCTCTAGTAAAAGTTATTATTGAGTCATGTCTATTAACGAATGAAGAAAAAGTACGAGCATGCGAATTATCGGTAAAAGCTGGAGCAGACTATGTCAAGACTTCAACAGGTTTTTCTTTACACGGAGCTACTGTTGAAGATGTAGCAATCATGAGAAGGGCAGTTGGACCAAATATTGGAGTCAAGGCATCAGGCGGAGTCAAGAATATTGAGGATATGAAAGCAATGGTAGATGCTGGTGCAACAAGAATTGGGACCAGCTCTGCTATAAAAATACTAGGATAATAGAATGAGGAACCCATCTATATAAATGTAGCTATGTAGAACCTGGAATTCAGGTGGAGGAGATACAGGTGAATATTAATCAAAAAGTCAATGTGGCAGTTATTCAAGCCTCATCCGTCATAATGGATCGAGATGCATCGATTGAAAAAGCAGTTAGTTTAATAAAACAAGCAGGAGAAAAGGATGCTCAAATTGTTGTTTTTCCGGAGGCTTTTATTCCCGCTTATCCAAGAGGATTATCCTTTGGTACTATAATAGGAAGCCGTACGGAAGATGGAAGGAAAGATTGGTACCGATATTGGGAAAACTCGATTCCTGTACCTGGTGAAGCTACAGAAAAACTTGGAGAAGCAGCACGTGAAGCAGGAGTTTACCTTGTTATGGGTGTGATTGAGCGCGATAGTGAATTTAGCGGCGGAACTCTTTACTGTTCTGTCATATTTATAGGACCGGATGGTTCCCTTTTAGGAAAACATCGTAAATTAAAACCAACTGCAGCAGAAAGAATTGTTTGGGGGGAGGGTGATGGGAGTACTCTACCTGTATTTGAAACCCCATATGGAAAAATTGGAGCTTTGATATGCTGGGAAAATTATATGCCTTTAGCTAGAGCGGCAATGTATGCACAAGGTGTCCAGCTTTATATTGCGCCTACTGCAGATGCAAGGGAGTCATGGCAGTCCACTATTCGTCACATTGCGATGGAAGGAAGATGCTTTGTGTTGTCCTCCAATCAATTTGTAACCAAGGATATGTATCCAAAGAATTTAGCATGTTATGATGACCTTGCTTCTTCTCCAGAGTTGATGTGCAATGGAGGAAGTGCCATCGTTAGCCCACTTGGTGATTATGTTGCGGAGCCTGTTTGGGGAAAAGAAGAGATCATCATTGCAGAACTTGATATGAAACAAATAGCCTATAGCCAATTTGACTTTGACTCAGTTGGTCATTATTCAAGGCCAGATGTTTTTAAATTGTTAGTAAACAAAGAAAAGCAGGAGAACATAGTTTGGAAGAAATAACATAATACCTATCATAAATTATTAAGCAGTTTCTCTGGTTTACCTCAAGACGAGCTTCTTACTTTTTATCAAATATAAGCCGTTTTCTTACAAGAAAATTGGCTTTTTTTTTACTGATTTCTCATAAGGGGAAAAATAATGAAGAAAATTGTTCAAATTGCGGTAAAGCATTTCGTTTTGGAGGGCATGGGTAATAGTGTCATATTAAAATCAACCGTAGAGTTGTTTAGTCTTTCTCATGAAGACGTTACAGGAAAATATATATGTAGTAATTATTGCTCAAATTTTTACAGCTTGGTACCGCAATGATCTAGTGGAAGCAATGGAAGAAGAAAAGAATGCTTACAATCAAATAAATAATAAAATCGCAAATGAAAAGATATCTATAGTGATAGTAAAAAACGCAAGGCTTGTTAAGCTCTTGCGTTTTTAACATTTATTCTTCATTGCCATCTTCCGGACTTTGATAACTCAGTTAAAGCCCAAATAAGATGAAACATGAACATAGATATACATACGGGTATAACAATTAAATGAAGCAAAGGAATTGCGCATGTTATTACAGAAATGCCTAAAAAAGGAACAGAAGGAAAATGCCCTAAGAGTTGCTGAGGTCGTTATTGAGCACTGACAGATTGATTAGATTTTACGCTGTTCTTTTTCCATCATTCTCAATTTTCCCCATTGTATCCATTTCAATATATCTAGCAATTACAGTACCTATCAATAAGGACCAAATAGGAGAGCTTATATTTAATATTGTAATATTGGATAAGGCAATAATTAAGGCGAATGTTGTGCTTATTTTCATTGATGGACTAGAGAAACTTTGATGGATATTTTTGCTGAACACTCCAAGAAGTGAAAATCCAACAATAATGGAGATAAATTCTTTCGGTAAGGCTTGAATAAAAGGAACGAGTTTCCATGAAAATAACCCAAACGTTAATAATAGAACACCAGCAACAACGGCCCCCATGTATCTTTTTTCCTGCGGACCTGCCTCTTCATCTGAACAAATGACGGTTGCCATACCGGCGATATTTGCCGATTGCCCCCCAAAGAAGCCCGAGATAACAGAAAACACTCCACTAAAGGAAACAATTCGATTAATGGGAGTATGATAATGATTTTGTTCTAATGCACCTATCCCAACCGCCACATCGTTACTTAAAATTAGTAATGCAAGTGGTATCGATAAAGAAAGAAAGCTGACTGTATTAAAATCCGGTATTTGAATTTGTGGAAAAAACTCTCCTGGAACCAAATCACCGATATTTATGGGATAGGTTAGGGATAGTACAATCGTCCCAATGACAATTGCTGCAATCACAGGAGGAATTTTTGTCCTCCATCTACTAAAAACAAAAAAAGTGATCAAAGAAATAGCTCCAACGAGCAAAAGTTGGGTTGTGGAAATAATAAAATTCACCATATATTTCATAATCATTCCTGACAGCATTGCCGAAATAATTTCCCTAGGTACCAAATTCACTAATCTTGAAAAAAAACTTAGTGATCCAACGAATAACACCAACAGCCCTGAAACTATGTATGCCCCTATTAATTCATTGAATGTAAACTGGTTTGTCATAGTGGCAAGAAATGCAACTCCTGTTAAGGAGTGACCTCCGACGATAGGAATTCGATAGTATAATGGTAAGAAAACTCCCAATAAGCCTCCGAATACATAAACGGAAAATATCCATAGTATGGTTTGTGCTGCACTAAAATTCCCATTTGATGAAGCTTCTAGTATTAGAGCAGATGGTCCTGTTATCACGAATATTCCCGCAACGGTCCCCGCAGCTATATTTTTGGTATTTATATCTAATAATATATTCCTTCTCCATTTGCTTTTTTCTTGGGTACGATTCACAAATTATTCCCCTTCTTAGTTAAAAAGTTCCTCTATTAGTTCCATTCGCTCGTATTTATACTTTAATATAATGGTTGCAATAGAAGCTATTCTTTAATCATAGAAGATTTTGAAATTATTAAAAGATCCAATTTGCATCTTTTATTCACATCCACTTTTTACAATAATTACTTTTAATATTCTATTACAAAAACATATGAAGATAATAAGAAACGCAAGGCCTAGATAGCTCTTGCGTTTTTATATCTATTAATTCATGTTTTTTTACCTATCTAGATAATTGCCGAGTTTGTCAATTTAAGAATTGATTTTTTCAACCTTAATATTCCATCTCCAATCAGATTGGTTTCCACACGTCCATAAGTAAGCCGAATGTACCCTTTTTTTGTTCCAAGTAAAGATCCTGGAACAAAGGCTACTCCGTTCCTTAACGACTCTTCAAGTAATTGGTATTCATTGATTTCATTTTTTAATTGACACCATAAATGAATCCCGCCTTCTGGAACATGAAAGGATAGATAGTCAGACATTTCTTCTCTCAAGCTAGAAATCAGTGCATCCCTTTTTTCAATAAGCTTCAGTTTTAATTCATATAAAATGGTATCAAATGAATTTGAATGTAAAAATTCAGCTGCGAGCCATTGAGGGAAAATACTGTGGCCGAAATCTATTTGCTGTTTGGCATCGGCCAAACGTTGAATGACTTTATCTGGACCTACAATCCAGCCTATGCGTAGTCCTGAAGCAGCTATTTTTGAAAATGAGCTTATATATAAAACATTCCCACCTTCATCCATAGATTTGAGAGTGGATGTATGAATATCATCTGAGAATGAGATTAAGCTATAGGGGTCATCCTCTACAATTGGGATTCCTATCTCTTTTGATATTTCCAGAACTCGTTTCCTATTTTCCAAAGATAAAAGACTGCCAGTTGGATTTTGAAAGATAGGGTTAAGAAAAACCATTTTGATTTTATGCTTTTGATATAAATATAAAATATCCTCTGGATTAATACCATTCTTTCCAACAGGTAGTTTAAACGTTTTTAAACCTGCGGAACGAAAAATAGGGAGTGAATGAGCATATGAGGGATCCTCGTATGCAATTGCATCCCCGCGGTTTAACAAGCATTGAGTAACAAGATGTAATGCTTGTTGGGCACCAGAGGTTATCAAAACCGATTGACTGGAACATTCAATGTTTCTGTACTTCTTTAAATGTTTAACGATTTCACTTCGAAGACCAAGATTGCCTTGGGGATGTTCATAACTGAGTGAGAGCTTGAATTCGTTTTTGGTCATAATATCCTTGAAAATATCATATGGCATCAGGTCTTGGGCTAATTCCCCGCTCGCGAAGTTTATCAAATCCTTTCCAAGAACTTCTTCACGAATATGTTGAAATAACGGAAGATTAGGAAGAAAGGATCCCCGTTCAACATACAGATCCCAATTTGGAATTCGAGAACGCGTTAGCCCCCAAACGTCTGAAAGGACCTTTGTTCCACTGCCCTTAATCCGTTCAATCATTCCATTGGAATATAACACGTCGTAGGCAGTTACGACAGTTCCTCTGTTAATACCAAATTCTTTAGCTAAAGCCCTTTCGGAAGGAAGAATTGTTCCAGGTGGGTATTCACCATAAGCAATTCTCTTTTGAATATAATTAGCGATTTGTTGATAAAGAGGGATATCACTTTGTTTATCTGGCTTCCATTCCATTGTTTTCACCGTAATTTTCATTGATATTTTTCAATCTGTTTTTATATAAAACGTAATATACAATCTCATTAAATCCTTATGAACATCTTAATGTCAAGATGTTCATAATTGGAACTCCGTTTTTCTAATTACTAATCCACTTCACTCCCGTGCACAAGGTCCAATTTTGAAATTTTTTTGTTCCGTAACAAGATATTTAACATTCTTTGAAGGTCATTTGAAATGTGAAGTACCTCACACTTTACAGCAAGATGACAGTGTAATCTCTTGATTAAGAATGAAATTAAAAGAGTAGTAGTTAATTAAAGAGGGAGGAACTGTTCTGATGGAACAAATTGAAATAAGTAAAGAGGTCCCAAAGTTGACAAATAGTGTTTTTGCTTCTCACTATGCCAAATCAATGTTTTTTTCAGTGATTGGTCTTGCAGTATTAACTTTTATCGGTACCAGGATGTTCACCCATATTGATTTAAATCTTTATGGGTATATGGTAGGAACGCTGGTGTTTATTGGAGGATTTTTCTATCGCTTTATCTCCTGGGGAGAAAGACCGCCAACAAAATTATTTATTAAAAAAGGCCTAAAGCTGATATTTAGAAAAAGCACTCCTAAAACAGCTGTTAACCATTTAGCGATTTACGATTTCATTAAAAATCGAGGTTTATACCGCTGGATTCAACATATTTTAATCGGCTGGGGCTGTGTTCTTGCATGCTTAGTCACCTTCCCACTGGTGTTTGGCTGGATGTACTTCACAATGGATGACAACGGCTACTATACCATAGTACTAATGGGTATGAATTTAATGGAGGTAAAAGCTGATGGTATTATCGCTTGGTTCTCCTACAATGCCCTAAATATTGCAGCAATCATGGTTACCACTGGTGTATGTATGGCGCTGCACCGCCGCTTGAAAAATATGCAGGCTAGAGCAGAGCAAAAATTCATTTACGACTTCTTACCACTTATTTTATTGTTATTTATTTCTATAACAGGATTATTATTAACCGTTCAAAATGTATTTTTACATGGCTGGATGCAGCCACAAATGTCATTGATTCATCAATTTTCCGTGATTGTCACGTTAATTTATCTACCGTTTGGAAAACTCGCTCATATTCCTTTCCGTCCAGTAAGTGTTTTTGCTAAAAATTATCGTGAGCACTACGGCAGACAGGCAATGGAAGAGTGTAAAGTGTGCGGTGACCATTTTGTATCAGTAGAGCAATCAAATGATGTTATCCAAATATTAGGAATAAATGCCATCGAATATAATATGGAAGTTGGATTTAATCTAGCCGAACTATGCCTCCCGTGCCGCAGAAAATACAGAATTTCAAGATTTTCAGGATTTGCAACTCACCAAGTAAAAGTCAAGGAGGCTAACCAGGATGCACAAGGATAATTATAAAAATCCCAGAGATCATTATTTTAAAGACGTTGAAAATGTTATTCATCCTAATGAAACATTAGTACCAACACACTGCTGTTACTGCGCCATGCAGTGTGGAATGAATCTAAGGGTAAATACAAAAACGAATAAAATCATAGGAGTTGAACCTCGATATGATTGGCCGGTAACACTAGGGAAAATGTGTCCGAAAGGGGTTACGGCTTATCAGCAAACAAATCTTGATGCCCGGCTCCTGAAACCTTTAATCCGCGATGACGCCTCTTTAAAGGGAACAAAAGAAGGCTTTAGAGAAGCAAGTTGGGATGAAGCTTATGATTTGATTGTGAAAAAATTTAAACAACTGCAAAATGACTACGGGAAAGATTCACTCTCCGTATATGGCGGAGTTTCCATGACAAATGAAAAATGTTATCTAAATGGGAAATTTGCTCGAGTCGCACTGCAAACGAAATATCTTGATTACAACGGACGGTTTTGTATGGCAAGTGCAGCAAGTGGAATCAACCGCTCCTTAGGGATCGACAGAGGATCAACAGTGCCTTGGACAGATATCCAAGAAACAGATTGCTTGTTTCTTGCAGGAAGTAATCCGGCAGAGTGTCATCCAACGATGATGTTTCGTGTTTGGGCAGTTCAAGAAAGAGGAGGCTATTTGATTGTGGCCGATCCAAGGGAAACCCCAGTTGCCAGAAGAGCAGATGTCCATCTTGATTTAAGACCTGGAACGGATTTAGCACTTGCGAACGGGATATTACACTTATTAATTAAAAATGGTCATGTAGATGAAGAGTTTGTACAAAATCATACAAACGGTTTTGAAGAAACTATGGAACTAGTAAAAGAATTTACACCTGAATATACTAGTCAAATTACGGGTATTGCACCGGAAAAAATTATCAAGGCTGCTGAACTTTATGGAAAAGCACCGAATGCGATTCTATTGTTTGCCAGAGGTATTGAACAACAGGTAAAAGGTGTAGATAATGTTTCCGGCTACATTAATTTAGCACTCGTTACAGGAAATATTGGCCGCCCGAAAGCGGGAGTTGGAACGATCACTGGACAGGGAAATGGCCAAGGTGGAAGGGAACACGGCCAAAAAGCAGACGCTTTACCTGGATATCGAAAATTATCAGATCCTGAGCATGTGAGGGAAGTAGCGAAAGTTTGGGGAATTGAACCTGAAGAGATGCCTGGTGAAGGAGTATCTGCTTTTGAATTATTTGGCTTAATGGAGAAAAAGGTTATTCGATCTATGTATCTGCTTTGTTCTAATCCCGTGGTTTCGGCACCAGACTCAAACTATGTACGCAAGGTATTAAAACAGCTTGACTTTATGGTCGTTTCAGATTTTTTCTTATCTGAATCCGCCGAATATGCAGATGTTGTACTTCCAACCACAACTTGGGCGGAAGATGAAGGGACGACCACAAACGTCGAAGGCCGTGTGATTAAAATTAATCGTGCTCAAATGCCTTTAGGCGAATCTAAGCCAGATTGGCTTATTCAAGTGGAATTAGCGGAACGTCTTGGCCGTGGAAAATACTTCTCTCATTTAAAAACATCAGAGGATGTCTTTAATGAGTTGCGGTTAGCTTCTAAAGGTGGAAAAGCAGATTACTACGGGGTTACTTGGGAAAAGATTGAGAAACAAGATGGAGTATTTTGGCCTTGCAAGGATGAAAAAGACACGGGAACACCACATATGTTTCTTGATAAAAAGTTTTATTTTCCAGATGGAAAAGCCAAAATATTAGCACTTCCTTATGTTCCTGCGGCCGAGGAGCCAGATGAGGAATACCCGCTACGATTAACAACAGGGCGGGTAGTTTACCATTATCTCTCAGGCAATCAAACTAGAAGAATACAATTCTTAAATGAAATGTGTCCGGAACCGTTTGTAGAAGTACATCCGGATACGGCAAAAATATATGGTATTGAGCATGAAGAAAGAGTTCGTCTGTTTACACGACGAGGGGAAGTCATTTATAGTGTGAAAATTACAGAAGCCATACGCAAGGATACCGTATTTGTTCCCTATCATTGGGATTTTGAACAAGCAGCAAACATCCTGACAAATCCTGCACTTGATCCGATTTCGAAAATGCCGGAATATAAGGCTTGTGCCGCTCAGATTGAAAAACTAGAACGAAGGAAGGTACAGTAAATGAAAAAGAGGCTATATTTAGAACTTGAAAACTGTATTGGGTGCCGCTCTTGTTTGGCTGCTTGTACGCAATGTGGCGGACATGAGGAGCGTAATCGTAACTATGTATACGATGTTAATCCACTTGTTGACAGGCAAACAATGCCTCTTATGTGCCTTCACTGTGTAAATCCCGCCTGTGCTAGAAGCTGCCCAGCACAGGCGATTCAAATCCATGAAACGGGGGCCGTTTTATCAGCGTTGGTTGAAAAATGTATCGGCTGTCAAAATTGTACGATTGCTTGTCCATACGGGATTCCAAAGTTTGATACAGAACAAAACTTAATGTATAAGTGCGATCTTTGTATCGACCGTTCAAAGGATGGAATCCCGCCAATGTGCGCGAGTGTTTGTCCTACCAATACGCTTCAATGGTTGACAGATGAAGAAATAGAACAAAAACGAAATAGTTTTAATCTTGATAACGGTAAATGGGTGACCAGTATGCCTTATTTAGAAGGTGAAACAAATGTTAAAGTGAATCTCCCTGGAATTTTACAGGGCATCACGAAATTGTATTAGGAGAGATTCAAATGATAGAGAAGAATAATAAAATCCCGTTCAATGAAGATAATTATACTCATAATATAGACCGGAATAACGAGAGAAACCTTGACAGACGCGGATTTATGAAAACCTTGGTTGGGGCAGCAGGAATGTTCGCCATTTCATCTCTTCCGTGGGGAGCGGTAGCCGCAAAAGAATTATCAGGTCTAAGTGACAAAAGGTATCCTATGCAGAAAATTACAGAGGTCGATTATTTGGCTGTTGGTGATTCGGTGGACTTCGCTTTTCCTGGTAAACATGACAGTGCTATATTAATTCGTTTATCTGAAAATAAGTATGTTGCTTATCAAAATGCATGTACCCATCTTCGCTGTCCTGTATTTTGGAAGAAGGAGGACGGAGAAATGCTCTGCCCATGCCACCATGGGAAATTTGATGTGGAAACAGGTGTACCAATTGCCGGTCCGCCAAGACGCCCGCTTCCCGAAATCTATGTTTTAGTGGAAAATGGCTCAGTTTATGCAACAGGGGTGAAGCGTTATGAGGTATAGTTACAAAAGTTTAATTATGCTTTGTGGAATACTAATGTTGAATATTGTTTTCACTCAATATATGGTTCATCAATACTTCTATCAAAATTACGGAAAGGTTCTCTTATTTTGTATTTTAAACCTTTTACTTTTTCCAATCGGATTCTTTATTTATAAAAAAGATCAAAAGGGTACGGGTTAATAACCGAGGAGGTGAACGAAATGATGGAAAAACGAATCTCCATACAAATTAACGAAGCATAGAGAAATTAATGGCACATAGTCTAGATGGAAAAAACGAAATGGTGCCGATTGAAAACTGTGACAATCGTTATCTAGCTGAAGATAATATTGCTATCCATGATGTGCCATTGTTTACCCGTTCTGGATATGATGGTTATGCAATTCGAGCGGAAGATACTGAAAAATGCTCTTCCGCTGCACCGATAGAATTTAAGGTGATAGAGGAACTAGCTGCTGGAATGGTGCCCACAAAAGAAATTGAGGCATTCGAAGTTTCAAGAATTATGACAGGTGCCAAGATTCCGAATGGTGCAAATGCTGTTATTATGCTTGAACTTGTAAGCGAGTTTAGAAGGAATGGGGAAAAATATATTGTTGTTAAACGAAAGTTTCAAAAAGGAGAAAACATTTCTCTTAAGGCTGAAGAAACAAAATACGGTGAAACAGTAATAAAAAAAGGTACCGGGATTAACCCAGGGGTAAAAGCAGTACTTGCAACATTCGGGTATGGAGTGTTCCCGTAGCAGTCAAACCGAAAATTGGGATTTTTGCAACCGGTTCGGAACTACTTGATGTTAATGAGGCTATACAGGATGGAAAAATAAGAAACAGTAATTCCTATATGATTGATGCCCAAGCAAAAAGAAGTGGTGCTGAACCTATCTATTTTGGAAAGCTTCCTGATGAATTGGAAACTTGCTACAATTCTATTTTATCTGCTTTAAAAAAGGTTGATATACTAGTCACTACTGGGGGGGTATCCGTAGGAGATTATGATTTGATGCCTGAGGTCTACAAAAGGCTGAGGGCAGAAGTTTTGTTTAATAAAGTGGCAATGCGTCCTGGTAGCGTGACTACTGTAGCAGCTCTTGAAGGTAAATTGCTATTTGGCCTTTCTGGCAATCCATCAGCAAGCTATGTTGGTTTTGAGTTATTTGTAAGACCGATTCTCAAGAGGATGTTATATAGTGAAAACCTCTTTTTAAAAGTCGTATCGGCCAAGCTGGCTGTTGATTTTCCAAAAGCTAATCCTTTTACCCGCTTTATAAGAGGCCGGTTATTCTTTGAAAAAGGAGAAGTACTAGCAGGACCTGCTGGCATGGACAAGTCTAATATTGTCTTAAGTCTTGCAATAACAGATACATTGATCATTTTGCCTGGTAGTACCCGCGCTTTCCAAAAAGGAGATTGGGTAAAAGTCCTTTTGTTGGAAGATAACGAAGGAAGCCAAATTCTGTGGGAGTGAGAGTTTATAAAGAAACTAGCCAAATGTTTTTGCCTGCTATAATGTATGATTTGGTGACCGGCGGCAAACTATCTGTTTAATAATTATGAATATAAGAGATAAAACAGAAAAAACCCTTGCCGTGGCAAGGGTTTTGGTATGTCCCAGAGAGGATTCGAACCTCCGACCTACAGTTTAGGAAACTGTTGCTCTATCCTACTGAGCTACTGAGACAATTCATTAAGGAACGTTATTTATTATAATTTGTTAATGGCAAAAGGTCAATAAAAATATTGTTGTTATTGAATCGGTAGGTGTCTGGCTACTTTGGTTTTCCTCGCAGTCTTTTCACGAAATATCAACCAGACGATTAAACTGAGCCATATTAATAAACCTTCTAACGATAAAATATACCACGGATACGGTCCTAAAACATCCATTAAACTGGCAGTGTCGGGTTTATGACTTAAGAACATATAATTTCCGTCTACCAACTTATTAATCAACATAATTATTGGCATTAACACATTCAAGAAGATAAATAATTTAAATACAGACCAGATCGTCGGTCGATAGCCCTTTACCCATGTAAAATAAAGCGGCACCGAGATTTCCATTAAATGTGTATAAAAGAAATGGAAAAACCGAAAATGCGGGAAATCGTAATTTAGTGATGGAGTAATAAATGCCTGAGTCGCACCTAATAATGCTGTGAATAATAAAATTTCATAGATTATTTTTTTCTTAGTTAGTAATAAAATGACTGTTAATATCAGACTGATGCTGCACAATTCTAAAGGGATGGCGTGACTAACATTCCAGCTTCCAGTCAGAAGCATCCATAAATGATAGGAAACTTCTATTATAATGAGTGATATAGCTACCCCTATTTCCGTTCGTCTCCATTGCGTGTTCTTCATTTTATTTCTAAATAGAAAAAGGCAGACAGATACGAGGAGTAAAATTGCAATCATAACCAAATGACTGATTGAAAACATTTCAAAATCATAGTTTTGGTAACTACGGCCAAATATTCCACTCATTTTGCCACCACCTTTATCATAGTTTTCCTTTAACATGTTGGTCTATATGTAATTATATTCGTTGGAATTGGGTTTACTCCTCTTCTGAAATGATAATTATTTCCATTTTCCCTATTGCATAAATAGGGTTATTCTTCCTAATAAAGTCTTCTCGAAGTATGTTATAATTATTTGTCGAACATACTCGAAAGTCTTTTTTTTAGTGGAGGTCATTATGGCTGCATATACGCCGATGATACAGCAATACTTAACCGTTAAGGCAGATTATCAAGATGCCTTTTTATTTTTTCGCCTAGGCGATTTTTATGAAATGTTTTTTGATGATGCGATTAAAGCATCACAAGAATTAGAAATAACGTTAACAAGCCGCCAGGGTGGAACCGATGAACGGATTCCAATGTGCGGCGTTCCATACCATGCAGCACCGAACTATGTGGAACAGCTTATTTCCAAAGGCTATAAAGTGGCCATTTGTGAGCAAGTCGAAGACCCGAAACTGACCAAAGGTATGGTTAAAAGGGAAGTTGTCCAATTGATCACACCGGGCACGGTGATGGAGGGCAAGGGGTTAAATGACAAAGAGAATAACTATATTGCTTCGATTACAAGCTTTGATGATCAAACCTATGGATTTGCTTACAATGATATCTCAACTGGTGAAAGCCGCGTAACATTGTTATCGAATAATTTTGATGAAGTTTTAAATGAGCTAGCTGTATTAAGTGCGAAGGAAGTCGTAGTCGCTAGCAGCTTTGACGGAGAACTTCAGAAGAAGCTTCGTGAACGGGATGTCCTTGCCATTTCATTTGAAGATAATAGTTCAATAGATATGAATTATTCGCATCTGCTCAAAGATTTAAATCAAGAAAAGTTAAAGACAGCAATTGCGAGGCTTTTTAACTATTTATATCGGTCTCAAAAAAGAAGTTTGGATCACCTTCAACCAGTGACCACCTATCAAATCCATCAATATATGAAAATTGATTACTATTCCAAGCGCAATTTAGAATTAACAGAAACGATTCGTTCCAAAGGAAAAAAAGGGTCATTATTATGGCTGCTTGATGAGACGATGACCGCCATGGGCGGAAGGATGTTAAAGCACTGGATTGACCGGCCGTTAATCAATCAAAAGGAAATTGAATCACGTCAATCAATCGTTGAAGTCCTGATGTCTTATTATTTTGAGCGCCAAGAGCTTCGTGAAAAGCTGAAGGAAGTTTATGATTTAGAACGATTAGCAGGCAGGGTAGCGTTTGGGAATATAAATGCACGTGATTTGGTGCAATTAAAGCGTTCGTTAATGCAGGTTCCATTTTTACAACAAATCCTGCAAGGAATGAAGAATGACAAAGTGAACCAAATGGCTGAACTTCTTGATCCATGTGAAGAAATCAATGATTTATTGGAACAAGCGATAGTAGAAAATCCACCGCTTTCCTTAAAAGAAGGCAATATGATTCGCGACGGGTATAATGCCCAGCTTGATCAATACCGTGATGCCAGCCGCAACGGGAAAACATGGATTGCCCAGCTGGAAAGAGAAGAACGGGAGAAAACCGGCATCAAGTCACTGAAGGTTGGCTATAACCGCGTATTTGGTTACTATATTGAAATTACTCGTGCAAACCTTCATCTTTTAGCAGAAGGTCAATATGAACGGAAACAAACCCTATCGAATGCGGAACGGTTTATTACACCAGATTTAAAAGAAAAAGAGGCATTAATTTTACAAGCAGAAGAAAAATGCGGTGAGCTTGAATATGAATTGTTTACCGAGATTCGCGAGATTGTCAAAGAACAAATCCCACGCTTGCAGGCATTGGCAAAAACAATTAGTGAGCTAGATGTCCTGCAGTGCTTTGCTCAAGTAAGTGAAGACCGGCACTATGTTAAACCGCAATTTTCAATGGAAGGCCGTGTGGTTGTGACGGATGGCCGCCATCCTGTCGTTGAAAAGGTATTAAACGCCCAGGAATATGTTCCAAACGATTGCATCATGGATTTTGACCGTGAAGTCTTATTGATCACGGGCCCGAATATGTCGGGAAAAAGTACGTACATGCGCCAAATCGCTTTAATTGCGATATTAGCGCAAGTTGGCTGCTATGTCCCGGCGACGGAAGCGGTCCTGCCAATTTTTGACCAAGTATTTACTCGTATCGGTGCTGCGGACGATTTAATTTCAGGTCAGAGTACCTTTATGGTCGAAATGCTTGAAGCCAAAAATGCCATTTCCAATGCAACACAAAACAGCTTAATTTTATTTGATGAAATAGGACGCGGAACTTCTACCTATGATGGAATGGCACTTGCACAGGCGATCATTGAATATATTCATACACAAATAGGGGCAAAGACTCTTTTTTCTACCCACTATCATGAATTAACGGTATTAGATGAAGACCTGACCAAGTTAAAGAACATTCATGTCAGTGCGATTGAACATCAAGGAAAAGTCGTTTTTCTTCATAAAATAAAAGAAGGACCAGCGGACAAGAGTTACGGGATTCATGTGGCCCAGTTGGCAGGACTTCCTTCCGACTTAATCAGCCGTGCCAATGAAATATTAACCGCACTTGAGCAGTCTGATACCCAGCAAGCGGCGCCAAAAACTGAAGCAGTTAAGGTGGAGTCAGTTCAAGAACAGCCTGCCCAGCTATCTTTCTTTGATGAACCAAAAGATGTGAAAAAGCAAGACCTCTCATCGAAGGAGAAGCGAGTAATAGAAAAGATGAAGGAATTAGATATCTTGGATTTAACACCACTTCAAGCGATAAATATGTTGTATGAGCTCCAGAAAAAGTTAAAGTAAGGGGTGAATCCGAATGGGTAAAATTATTCAATTAGATGATGCCTTATCCAATAAAATTGCGGCTGGGGAAGTAGTTGAACGACCAGCCTCAGTTGTAAAAGAACTGGTTGAAAATTCGATAGATGCTGGCAGTACCGTGATTGAAATTGAGGTAGAGGAAGCGGGACTAGCGAAAATCCGCATTACTGATAATGGAAATGGGATCGAGGAAGAGGATGTTTTACTCGCCTTTCAACGCCATGCGACATCCAAAATCAAAAATGAAAATGACCTGTTCCGAATCCGCACCCTCGGCTTTCGGGGGGAAGCTCTACCGAGTGTCGCCTCCGTTTCCAGACTTGAGATGAAGACCTCTACAGGTGAAGGGGCAGGGAACCGATTGGTCATTGAAGGCGGCAAGGTTGAAACGTTCGAAAAAGCATCGAGCAGACGCGGGACCGATATCACGATTACGGATTTATTTTTCAACACACCGGCTCGTTTAAAATATATGAAGACGATTCATACGGAACTTGGGAATATTACCGACGTCGTGAATCGACTGGCTCTTTCTCATCCAGAGGTTGCCTTCCGTCTCATACACAATGAACGGAAATTGTTGCAAACGAATGGAAACGGGGATGTTCGCCAGGTGCTGGCATCCATCTATGGGATGGCAATTGCTAAGCAGCTAGTTCCGATTACCGGCCAATCGCTTGATTATAAAATTAACGGATTTGCTTCGATGCCTGAGGTAACGAGAGCCTCAAGAAACTATATTTCGACGATGATCAATGGTCGTTTTATCAAAAACTACCCATTAGCCAAGGCCATCCAAGAAGGATATCACACATTGCTGCCAATCGGCAGGTTCCCGATTGTACTTTTGAATATAGAGATGGACCCGTTATTAGTGGATGTGAATGTTCATCCCTCGAAAATGGAGGTCCGTATTAGTAAAGAAGCAGAATTGAATGAGCTCGTCACAACGACGATAAAAGCAGTGTTTAAATCAAAAATCCTGATCCCGACAGCCTATACTGCGGTGAAAAAGGAGACACCGAAGGAAGAACAGACCTCTTTAGTTCTAGATGAAGGCACAAAACCTTCTACTGAGCGAAAAGAGTTGGAATGGAACCAATCTGCACCTGCATCAACAGCAATCGTTCAAGAGAGACGTCCATGGCTGGAAATGCCAGTGGAACCACCAATTTCAAAATTACCAGGTCAATCTGTAATCGAAGAGACGTTGGTGCCTGACACCTGGTACGAGTCCAATCCATTTAGTGAATTGCAGGCTATGTCGGATGATAGTCCCACCACAAGTTTTGAACCGAACTTTGATTCGAGTGAGACTGGTTGTGATGCTTCTTCAGAGAGCAGGGTTCCTCGGTTGTATCCAATTGGTCAGATGCACGGCACTTATATTTTTGCTCAAAATGAAAATGGCTTATATATCATTGATCAGCATGCGGCGCAGGAACGGTTGAAGTATGAGTATTTCCGGGAGAAAGTAGGACAGGTCCAATCAGAACTGCAGGAAATGCTTGTGCCGATAACCTTTGAATATTCGACAGATGAATTTTTGAAAATAAATGAACACCAGACTGAGCTCGAAAAGGTCGGAGTTTTTCTTGAGGAGTTCGGATTGAATAGCTTTATTGTCCGATCCCATCCACAGTGGTTCCCAAAAGGGGAGGAAAAACAAATCATCGAGGACATGATTGAACAGCTTTTATTGATGAAAAAGGTGGATATAAAGAAACTACGCGAAGAAGCGGCGATTATGATGAGCTGCAAAGCGTCGATAAAAGCGAATCGTCATTTACGAAATGATGAAATTCAAGCGCTGCTGGATGATCTGCGGAAAGCGTCAGACCCATTTACATGTCCGCACGGCAGACCGATTATTGTTCATTATTCTGTCTATGAGATGGAAAAGATGTTTAAACGGGTAATGTAACAGTGAAGAACGTTCCTATTAATTGGGAACGTTCTTTTATTTTGTGCATTCATTAAATTTTATAGTTGAAAATGGGCCTACGTGTCCGAATCAGAGAATAACCAATGACTACAGTCTCGTAGACAGGTTCTACGTAACCGAATCAGAGAATAACGATTGACTGCGGTCACGTAGAGAGGTTCTACGTAACCGAATCAGAGAATAACGATTGACTACAGTCTCGTAGACAGGTTCTAAGTAACCGAATCAGAGAATAACGATTGACTACGGTCACGTAGAGAGGTTCCTCAAGATGACCCTATAAGAAAAAGCTGCAGAAAATGATTCTGCAGCTTTGATATTTCTATTATTATGCGTGCAAGCACTGGAGATGATCTCCCCACAAATTGCTGCTTATTTCACGGCAACGGGAAGCTTGCTCATATATTGCAGGGCCTTTCCAGTCCCGATTGCTACCGATTCAAGCGGGTTAGGAGCAAGCTGGACAGGAACAACAATCTCTTCGCTTAGCCATGCCTCCATCCCGTTTAATAAAGCTCCGCCACCGGTCAGAATGACGCCCCTGTCGACGATGTCTCCACTAAGCTCGGCCGGACAATCTTCTAAGGTAGCACGAATTGCTTCTAGAATATGCAATAAGGCTTCTTTGATGGCCACGCGAATTTCATAGGATGATAGTTTAATCGTTTTTGGCAGTCCAGTTAAAAGGTCGCGCCCGCGAACATCCATGAAACGCTCTTCATGGTCAATGAGAGCAAAACCAATTTCCATTTTGATGTTTTCCGCGGTTCTTTCACCTATCAGGATATTATATTCTTTCCGGATATGTTGAATAATGTCTTCATCGAGGCGGTCACCGCCAATTTTAATAGAATGGCATGCAACTACCCCGCCGAAGGAAATAATCGCTACCTCAGTATTGCCGCCGCCAATATCCACTACCACATTGGCTACCGGTTCATCGACTGGCAATCCAGCACCGATTGCGGCTGCAACTGGTTCCTCAATTAAGCTGATTTTTTTTGCCCCTGCCTGTTTTACTGCATCTTGGATCGCTCTTCTTTCCACACTTGTTGATCCAGATGGAATACTAACCACGACATTCGGTTTACGAACCGCAAAGCCAATCTTTTTAGATGCCATACGCATAATGTGTTTTAGCAATTCAGTTGTTACATCATAATCAGCGATGACTCCATCCTTCATTGGACGAATCGCAACGATTTTTTCGGGTGTCTTTCCAATCATTTCCTTCGCTTCAGTACCAACAGCGACAACATTTTTCGTAACAGTATCAATCGCAACAACAGATGGTTCATTAATAGCGATTCCTTTATTTTTACTATAAACTAGTATATTTGCAGTACCTAAATCAATACCAATATCAAAAGTAGATAACATATTCATTCACCTAATTTCCCTATTTTTCATTCAAAATAAGCTACGCGTTAGTCTAACATAAATGTGGGGGTGGTAAGCGCTTTGTAAATGAACCGTTATCCATTTGTAAATTTACATGTAAAATATTCCTATTTGGGAAGAAAATTGGATAAAAAATTCCTGTTAGATTTACGGCATAGAAAACAACTTTTATGTGTATACTAGTTTGATGTTCAACTGCTTTTAAAAATTATGTTACGATAAAGGGGTGGAAGTGGAATTATAACCCTGCTTTCACTGAAAAATGGGATAAGGCAGTGTGAAAATATTGGATTCAAAACAAAAATTATTAGTAATCATCGGACCAACTGCAGTGGGTAAAACAAAGTTAAGTATTGAAATGGCTAAACGCTATAATGGTGAAATTATCAGTGGAGATTCTATGCAAATCTATCGTGGCATGGATATTGGGACGGCAAAAATCAAAAAGGATGAAATGGAAGGGATTCCTCACTATTTAATTGATATTAAAGAGCCTTTTGAAAATTTTTCCGTTGCTGAATTTCAACACCTAGTTCGGGCTAAAATAGAAGAGATTGCTAAAAAAGGAAAACTGCCCATTATTGTCGGTGGAACAGGATTGTATATTCAGTCCGTCATTTATGATTATCAATTTTCTGATGTTCCAGGAGATGAGTCCTATCGTCTCATGCTAGAGGATAGAGTGCAGAAAATAGGAAATGAAGCACTGTATAAAGAATTGTTGGAGGTGGATCCGGGAAGTGCTTCACAAATCCATCCAAATAATATAAGAAGAGTCATTCGTGCACTTGAGATTTTCCATCTTACCGGGAAGACGATGCAAGAATTCCAAAGCATTCAACAACCGGACCTATTGTACAATACAGCCATTGTTGGTTTATCAATGGAGCGAGAGAAACTTTATGAGCGCATTAATTATCGGGTGGATTTAATGATGGAGGAGGGACTTATTGAGGAAGTAAACGGGTTATATCAACAGGGTTTACGTGATTGTCAATCAATCCAGGCAATTGGCTACAAAGAAATCTATGCCTATTTAGAGGGGAAGGTTACCTTAGAAGAAGCTATCGTCAATTTAAAACAAAATTCAAGAAGATATGCCAAAAGGCAATTAACTTGGTTTCGGAACAAAATGGAGGTTACATGGTTTGATATGTCCAATGTGGAGGACACTACAAAA
The DNA here is from genome assembly GCA_011250595.1 of Bacillus sp. MM2020_1. Lineage (GTDB taxonomy): Bacteria > Bacillota > Bacilli > Bacillales > Cytobacillaceae > Neobacillus. The sequence goes on from JAANMP010000036.1 coordinate 25,813, forward strand.
AAAATAACTGAAATTTCACGTTGTATTGAAGGAAAGCTTAAAGTAAAATCGAATACATATTAGTAGAGATAAAAGAGGAGGAAATACAAATGAAAACAACAATCAATATTCAAGATCAATTTTTAAACCTGTGCCGCAAAGATAATATACATGTTACTGTCTTTTTGCTTAACGGATTTCAATTAAGAGGCCAGATAAAGGGCTTTGATAATTTTACAGTACTGTTTGAATCCGAAGGAAAGCAACAATTAGTATTCAAGCATGCGATTTCAACCTTTGCACCGCAAAGAAACGTTCATCTTGAATTGGAAAACCAATAAACTTGTCTGTGGAGCCCATACCAATGGGCTTTTTTTATTTATAAAAAACTTTTTTAATGAATTTCAAGGTGTTTGAATACATATAAAATGAAGGATTATGCTTTCCTTTGCGCAAATAAATGAGTTCAGAATATAAATTCTGAGTGGCCATAAAAACCATCCTACGTAATCCGTTGGCAAAAATGAGAGGTGAAAGCTTTGGACCAACCCATCCGAATGAAAAGTAACGGCCAAATAAGTGTTGTCCTCAATTCACAAAAAGGGAAAACAATTTCAAAAGAGTTACCTGACTTTCAAGTGGTTCCAAAGGACATTCCAGTTGAGCATTCGGCTCTAAAGGAAATTGAAGAGGAGTTAGGGGCTTTGGTTGGCATGGAAGAAATGAAAAGGATGATAAAAGAAATCTATGCTTGGATTTACGTCAATAAAAAACGTGAGGAAATGGGTTTAAAAGCAAGAAAACAAGCCCTCCATATGATGTTTAAAGGAAATCCCGGCACAGGTAAAACAACAGTCGCTAGATTAATAGGTAAATTATTTCAAAAAATGAACGTTTTATCAAAAGGGCATTTAATTGAGGCGGAACGTGCTGACCTTGTTGGAGAGTATATTGGTCATACTGCACAGAAGACAAGGGATTTAATCAAGAAGGCTCAAGGGGGAATATTGTTCATCGATGAGGCCTACTCGCTGGGGCGCGGCGGTGAAAAGGATTTTGGAAAAGAGGCAATCGATACACTGGTGAAACATATGGAAGATAAGCAGCATGAGTTTATTCTTATTCTTGCTGGATATTCCCGAGAAATGGATTATTTCTTAACCCTTAATCCAGGGCTCCATTCACGCTTTCCATTAGTAATTGATTTCCCGGACTACAACATCAACCAGTTAATGGAAATTTCAGCAAGAATGTTAGTCGAACGGGAGTACAACTTTAGCCATGAGGCGGAAAAAAAGTTAAAGGAACATTTAATCTGGGTTAAAGCGGTATTAAGTCCCAATAGTTTTTCGAATGGGAGGTATGTCAGAAATATTATTGAAAAATCGATTCGTGCCCAAGCGATGAGGCTCCTTATGTTAAATAGCTATGACAGGCATGAATTGATGACACTTAGAAGCAATGACCTCGTGTTTGAGGAAGATTAAAAAAACGGCAGAAGCAATCTGCCGTTTTTTTTGGATGAATTAGTTCGATTCAAGCTTACGAATTGGAAGTTTCCAATCATAGGTATACGAAAGGACGCGTAATACCGTCACAAGAATAAATAACGTATATAACTGCCATGAAGTTGCTGTTATCTTTAGTCCAATTGAAAGAGCGATAAGAATCGCCCATAGTGCATAAATTTCTGCTCTTAGGACCATTGGTTTTCGTCTGGCTAATAAATCTCGGATAATGCCGCCGCCAATTCCTGTTAAGACTGCTGCAACAATTACGGCACTAAGCGGAAGATTCATTTTAACTGCGTAGATGGCACCTTGGATGGCAAAGGAGGAAAGGCCAATTGCATCAAATAAGTTCCCCCATTTTTGCCAGTGCTTTAATAAATTGTTTGGAAATAAAAACACTGCTGTAATAGATAATATAGCGATTTGGAAAAATACCCCTTGGTCCCAAAGGGCTGAAACAGGCACACCGATTAATAAGTTTCGAATCGCCCCACCGCCAAATGCGGTGACAATTCCTAATATATATACGCCGAAAATATCATATTCCTCTTCCATCGCAACAATGGCGCCACTGACGGCAAAGGCAATGGTTCCAATCATACTCAAAACATCCCAAGTCATTTTAAACTGATTTCTCCTTAAAGTTAATTTGATTAATACTATAAATATAGTGAAAAATAATTATATCAAAACAGTAAAATTTTATCATGATTTAGAAAAATTACAATGACTTTTTATGTGATAATGGGAAAATTAGAGTATGCAACTGTTTTTTGTTATGATGAATGAAAGAAGTTAGGAAAGGAAGGATGCTTTTTGGAACAAAAAGACACAAAAGAGAAAGCCATCCTCGTTGGCTGTCAAACCAACGGGGAGGATGATTTGCGTTTTCAATATTCAATGGAAGAGTTAGGCGCATTGACAGAAACCGCTCAAGGTGTCGTATTGATGTCAGTCGTGCAAAAACGGGACCGCCGCCATCCGGCTACCTATATAGGTAAAGGGAAAGTGGAGGAACTGAATGTCCTCGTTGATGAGCTTGAGGCAGATATCGTCATCTTTAATGATGAACTATCACCCAGCCAAAAAAGGAACCTTTCGACGGAACTAAATGCCCGGGTAATCGACAGAACCCAACTTATTTTAGATATTTTTGCACAAAGGGCTCGCTCCAAAGAAGGTAAATTACAGGTTGAACTTGCCCAAATGCAATACATGCTTCCTCGTCTTGCGGGTCAGGGAATTGCATTATCTCGTCTCGGTGGGGGGATAGGAACACGGGGACCGGGTGAAACGAAGTTAGAATCAGACCGCAGGCACATCCGTCGCAGAATCGATGAAATAAAAACTCAACTTTCTGTCATCGTTCAGCACAGGGAACGGTACAGAGAAAGAAGAAAGAAAAATAAAACCTTTCAGGTCGCGATTGTCGGCTATACCAATGCCGGTAAATCAACACTTTTTAATCGATTATCCGAAGCCGAGTCTTATGAGGAAAATCAATTGTTCGCAACCCTAGATCCGATGACGCGAAAATTGATTTTACCTAGTGGTTTCCTCGCCTTGATTACAGATACAGTTGGGTTTATCCAAGATTTACCGACCGCACTTATCGCTGCCTTTCGCTCCACGCTTGAGGAAGTCAAGGAGGCGGACCTACTTCTCCATGTGGTCGATATGTCCAACGCGGATTATTTTCATCATGAAAAAACAGTGAAAAAGCTGCTTGAAGACTTGGAAGTGAAAGATATTCCACAAATAACCGTTTATAATAAAAAAGATGTTCAGCATTCAGATTTTGTCCCTACTGCGGATACACCGACTGCTTTTATTAGTGCCTTTGATGAAGGTGATCGTCAATCCTTAAAGCTGCAAATGGAGAAGGTGGTCATGGGAATGATGGATTCATATGACGTACAGGTACCATCCACAGAAGGAAAGCTGCTTTCTTTATTAAAAAATGAGACAATCTTAAGAGAACTGGTATTTGATGAAGAGGAGCAATTCTATCGTTGCAAAGGATATACGCTAAAGGATCATCAAATTACAGGTCAATTACAGAAATTTACACTATAGATAGGAGTTACAACATGTTTCAACAGTTAAAAAATGGGGAAAAGCTTCAGCCGCTTGTAGAAGCAGTCGAACAACAAATCGCAAAAGTACATAAAGAAATAGATAATAGAATCGAAACTAATCAATTTCGGGTCTTAAATAGTTTTCAAAAACATCGTGTCAGTGATTCACATTTTATTCCGTCGACAGGCTATGGCTATGACGATATTGGCAGAGATACACTGGAATTAGTCTATGCAGACGTTTTTGGAGGAGAGGCAGGACTTGTTCGTCCGCAAATCATTTCCGGCACACATGCCATTTCGATCGCCTTATTTGGCGTTCTTCGTCCTGGGGATGAACTTCTATATATAACGGGAAAACCCTATGATACCCTTGAAGAAATCGTCGGCATTCGCGGGAACGGTGTAGGCTCTTTAAAGGAATTTGGGATTTCGTATGATAGTGTTGCGTTGACTCATGAGGGCAGAATAAACTGGGATTCGGTTGCTGAGAAAATAAAACCGAACACGAAAATGATTGGGATTCAACGATCCAAAGGTTATGCGACGAGGCCATCCTTTACGATTGCTGAAATTGCTGAAATGATTGCATTTGTAAAAGAAATAAAACAGGATGTCGTCGTATTTGTTGATAACTGTTACGGGGAATTTGTGGAAGAGACTGAACCGTGCCATGTGGGTGCGGACTTAATGGCAGGGTCACTGATCAAAAACCCGGGCGGCGGGCTGGCGAAAACTGGCGGTTATATCGTTGGTAAAAAACAATGGGTAGAAGCATGTTCCTATCGAATGACATCACCAGGGATTGGAGCGGAAGCGGGAGCGTCCCTGTATAGTCTTCAAGAAATGTATCAGGGCTTCTTCTTGGCACCTCATGTGGTCGGTCAGGCACTAAAAGGGGCAGTATTCACAGCGGCTATGTTGGAGAAATTAGGCATGAATTCTTCACCAAAATGGAATGCTAAACGGACCGACTTAATCCAGTCAGTCCAGTTTGATGACCGAGAAAAAATGATTGCTTTCTGTCAGGCTATTCAATTTGCTTCCCCGATTAATTCATATGTCACCCCTCATGCCAGCTATATGCCTGGGTATGAGGACGATGTCATTATGGCAGCAGGAACCTTTATACAGGGAGCAAGCATTGAACTGACAGCAGATGGACCAATTAGACCGCCCTATGTTGCTTATGTACAGGGTGGTTTAACTTACGCACACGTTAAGATGGCTGTTTGCCTAGCCATCGATCACTTAACGGATAAAGGATTAATCGAACTGTTTTAGAAATAATAGCAAATGGACAGCAATTTTGAGTTGTCCAATTTTTTTAAAAATTTCATGTAAGAAAACCTAACATACCATTGACAACTTTTCTAACACGAAATATAATAACAATATAAATAACCCAAGGGGAGGAGGAATTAAGTGAGTGGAAAGGAAATTCGCCGTTCGATGCCACTGTTTCCAATCGGAACAGTTATGCAGCTAACCGAACTTACAGCCAGGCAAATTCGTTACTACGAAGAACACCAATTGATTTCTCCTGCAAGAACCGAGGGGAATAGACGTCTATATTGTCTGAATGATATTGATAGGCTTCTAGAAATTAAGGATTTAATCGATCAAGGTGTGAATATGGCTGGCATTAAACAATTGTTCCTAGTGAAAGAACAGCAATCAATCATTCTTGAGCAACAAACAGATAAGACAAAACGTGAATTAACAGATGAACAGCTTAGAAAGCTACTTCGAAACGAAATGATGCATTCAGGTCGAAATAATCGATCCTCATTACGTCAAGGAGATATTTCAAGATTCTTCCATTAATAGTGGAGCTTCTTTTTAAAAAATAGGGGGTAAGAAAATGGCAAAGTATTCAAGAGATGACATTAAAAGATTAGCAGTTGAGGAAAACGTGAAATTTATTCGTTTACAATTCACAGATATCCTGGGAACAATTAAAAACGTTGAAATTCCTATTAGCCAATTAGAAAAAGCACTTGATAACAAAATGATGTTTGACGGTTCTTCCATTGAAGGTTTCGTACGAATTGAAGAATCTGATATGTTACTATATCCAGACCTTAACACATGGGTGGTATTCCCGTGGACAGCGGAAAAAGGGAAAGTTGCCCGTTTGATTTGTGATATTTACACTCCAGAAGGAAAACCATTTGAAGGCGATCCTCGTAACAACTTAAGACGAGTATTAAGAGAAATGGAAGAGTTAGGTTTCACTAACTTTAACTTAGGACCGGAGCCTGAATTCTTCTTATTTAAATTAGATGAAAAAGGTGAACCAAGTCTAGAATTGAATGACCAAGGTGGTTATTTTGACTTAGCACCAACTGATTTAGGTGAAAACTGCCGTCGTGATATCGTTCTTGAGTTAGAAGAAATGGGCTTTGAAATTGAAGCTTCTCACCATGAAGTAGCTCCAGGCCAGCACGAAATTGATTTTAAATATGCAGATGCATTAACAGCATGTGACCAAATCCAAACTTTTAAATTAGTTGTTAAAACAATTGCACGTAAACATGGCTTGCACGCAACCTTTATGCCAAAACCATTATACGGGGTAAACGGATCTGGAATGCACATGAACCTTTCATTATTTAAAAATGGAGAAAATGCATTCTATGAGCCAGGTAGCGACTTAGACATGAGCGATACTTCACGTCAATTCATCGCTGGAATTCTAAAGCATGCTCCAGCCTTTACAGCTGTAACAAACCCAACTGTAAACTCTTATAAGCGTCTTGTTCCCGGCTATGAAGCACCATGTTATGTGGCTTGGTCAGCTAGAAACCGTTCACCACTAATTCGTATCCCTGCTTCACGTGGATTAAGTACTCGTGTTGAGGTTCGTAGCGTTGACCCTGCAGCAAACCCATACTTAGCAATGGCAGTGCTTCTAAAAGCAGGATTAGACGGTATTAAAAATAAATTAACTCCTCCGGCACCAGTTGACAGAAACATCTATGTAATGAGCAAGGAAGAAAGAATTGAAGAAGGCATCATCGATCTTCCGGCAACACTTGATCAAGCATTAGATCAACTAAAAGCGAACGAAGTAATTGTTTCCGGTCTTGGCGACCACATTATGGAACACTTTGTTGAAGCAAAAGAGATCGAGTGGGACATGTTCCGCACAGTCGTTCACCAATGGGAACGCGATCAATATATGAGCATGTATTAATATTTTTAAAGCCCTGGCGCTTAGCGTCAGGGTTTTTCTATGTCTCGCGATTTTTCAAACTAATCCTCCCCAATCATTCTAAATAAAAGTTAAAGGAATAGAGTATTAATAAAGAGCTGTTGATGTTCTTTAAAAATTCACAATTCTTACCGTTCTTTTAATCCTAAATAATATATGCTTAAGTTGAAAACATTTGGGAGGTGCTCTAATTGTATAAATTGCAAATTTGTAATGCTCTAACCCAAGAAATACTACGAGTAAAGACGTATAAGAAGCCTGACCTTATTTTAAGTTTGATAGAATCAGGCACAAAAGGTCAGGAATGTTTTCTATTTGATGAACAATTTAGAACCTTTAAAGGAGTGTATGTCTCACATACCACCTTTATTGAAGAGGGCACAATCGTTTATAAAGTATTGTTTAAGGTAAGATTATCTGAAATACAAGCGAGAATAGCAAAATAAGGCGATTTGAGGAGTGGCTTTCTGGCTACTCCTTTTTAATGTCGAATTAATGCTTGAATAGTGGTAAGAGGTGAAATCAGGACAATATAATAGGAATTACAGTATCCTGTTTAATCAGTTAACCTACGTGACCCATAAAGGAGCAATTCAAAGAGTTCGGTCACGTAGAGTGGTCCTACGTGACCCATAAAGGAGCAATTCAAAGAGTTCGGTCACGTAGAGTGGTCCTACGTGACCCATAAAGGAGTAATCCAAAGAGTTCGGTCACGTAGAGTGGTCCTACGTGACCCATAAAGGAGCAATCCAAAGAGTTCGGTCACGTAGAGTGGTCCTACGTGACCCATCAAGGAGCATTTCAAAGAATTCAGTCACGTAGAGTAGTCCTAAGCGACCCATCAAGAAGAATTCCAAAGAGTTCAGTTGCATAGAGCGGTTTGAAAAGGCTTTATCTCTCGAATTTATTATCGAATCAGGGTTGACTAACACGAACCAAAAAAAGAGCTGGCATCTAAAATGCCAACTCTCTTAAACTTAATGTATATGTCGGTAAACCCCAATGACTTTCCCTAAAATGGATACATTCCTTAATATAATCGGGTCCATTGTAGAATTTTCCGGCTGCAGGCGTATGTAATCTTTTTCTCTGAAAAATCTCTTACAGGTGGCTTCGTCTTCCTCGGTCATTGCTACAACAATATCCCCGTTATTTGCGGTTGGTTGCTGCTTAACAATCACATAATCACCGTCTAGTATCCCGGCCTCTATCATACTCTCACCCATGATTTCCAGCATGAAAACTTGCTCATCAGCAGGTGCAAGTCTTTCTGGAAGCGGGAAAAATTCTTCTACATTTTCTATAGCAGTAATTGGTAGTCCTGCAGTTACTTTACCGACCACCGGAACATTGACTACTGCATTCCTTGGTATATGCGCAGCGACATCTGCCTCTAATATTTCAATTGCTCTTGGTTTAGTTGGATCTCGCCGAATAAGTCCTTTGCTTTCCAATCTTGCTAAATGACCGTGAACAGTAGAGCTGGATGCAAGTCCAACAGCTTCACCAATTTCCCTTACTGAAGGGGGATATCCTTTACTCTTAACCTCACTTTTAATGAAATCTAGAATATCCTGCTGCCGCTTTGATATTTTAGCCATGATATAATCCACCTCGCCTAGTTTATGTTTATTTTATTATAACATGTTCGCTTTTTTTATACAAACATAAGTTCGAAAAAATAATTGACAACAAACGAATGTTCGGTTTATAATAAAAATATAAAACGAACGTACATTCCTATTTGAGGTGTTTATTATGAAAAAATTATGGAACAAATACTCCTATGCTATTACTCTTATAATATTAAGCTGTTCACTTTCATTCATATTATCGATTCAACATCATGCAAACGACCAGGTTGAGTATTTAAAAGTTACTATCGCAGAGGGAGATTCGCTTTGGGAAATCTCTGATCAATTTTCAAGTCAGCATTCTTTATCAAATAAGGAATTTGTTGCTTGGATAAAAAAGCATAATGAAATAGATGAAGATAAAATTTTTCCTGGTGAAGAAATCATCATTCCGGTCAGTAAAGAAGCCTCATCAACAAAAGAACTAGCTAGTGCGCTTGAAGAATAGAAAGGGATTTTTATGAAAGCAATTATTTACTGCCGTGTCAGTACCAATAAAGAAACTCAAGAAACATCATTAAAGCGTCAGGAAGAGGAATTAATCCAATTAGCCAACACCTATCACTTTGAGATTGACCGGGTAATTAAAGAAAAGGCGAGTGGCTATGATTTCGACCGGGAAGGGATTTTTGAATTATTAGAATGTATTAGAGAAAAGCAAGTACAAGCTATCTTAATACAGGATGAAACCCGTCTCGGACGAGGGAACGCGAAAATTGCCCTTTTGCATTGTATGTTAAAAGAAAATATAAAACTTTATAGTATCTCCCATAGTGGAGAATTACAGCTTTCAGAATCGGATTCCATGGTTTTGAATATCGTAAGTATGGTGGAAGAGTACCAACGAAAACTACATAATGCCAAAATTAAGCGTGGAATGAAGCGAGCAGTCCAGAAAGGGTATAAACCAGAAAAAAACTTAAAAAACCTCGGAGAAGCTTCCGGACGGGAGAAAATTGAAGTACCAATTGAAGAAATTGTCCGGTTAAGAAAAAATGGTTTAATATTTTCGGAAATAGCCGCAACCCTTAGAGGGTTTGGGTTTAATATTTCTAAAGCCACGGTTCATAGGAGGTATCAGGAATATATTGAATCACAAGAAGAGTAAGCCTAATGCCTTGTCATTAGGTTTTTTTTTTAGTAAAATCAGGTGTCATGTAAATAGTTGAAAGGAAGGTCCTTGAATGCTTTCAAAAGAAAAGATGGCTAGAATTAATGAACTGGCACGTAAAGCAAAGGCAACGGGATTGACTGAAATAGAAGCTAAAGAGCAATCGAGACTTCGAAGTGAATATTTAGCTACTTTCCGTTCGAATATGCTAGATACTCTTACCAACACCAAGTTTATTGATCCCGAAGGAAATGATGTAACACCAGAAAAAATTAAAGCTAGGAAAAAAAATACACTTCATTAAAAGTTCAGGAATACATTTTTTTGTATTCCTTTATTACATATTGTGACTATTTCTGTGTCAAAATAAGAAGCAAAGCGACATTTTGTTCTTATTTTATGCTATTTGTTGAATAAATAACGGTAGCAATATAAAATTGAAATGTATTTAGTAACCTTGTGATTAGGAAAGGATGTAATTCATGTTTAATACTATTGATGATTTATCTGTAACTTCAATTCGAACACTTGCGATTGATGCGATCGAGAAAGCAAATTCTGGACATCCAGGGATGCCGATGGGTGCGGCGCCAATGGCTTATACTTTATGGACGAGGTTCTTAAACCAAAATCCAAAAAATCCACACTGGTTTAACCGTGACCGCTTTGTCTTATCGGCTGGCCATGGTTCAGCATTGCTATACAGCATGCTTCATTTGTCTGGTTTCAACTTAACAATGGATGATCTAAAACAATTTCGTCAATGGGGCTCAAAAACGCCTGGTCACCCGGAATACGGCCACACAGAGGGTGTTGAAGCAACCACTGGTCCACTAGGCCAAGGGATTGCGATGGCAGTTGGTATGGCAATGGCAGAACGCCATGTGGCAAGTGTTTATAATAAAGACAAATATGAACTTGTGAATCATTTTACATACAGCATCTGTGGAGATGGAGATTTAATGGAGGGTGTCTCTGCTGAGGCAGCATCCTTAGCAGGACACTTGAAACTAGGTCGATTGGTAGTCCTATATGACTCAAATGATATCTCTCTTGATGGAGACTTAAATAAGTCATTTTCAGAAAGTGTCAAAGATCGCTTCCTATCCTATGGCTGGCAATATGTTCGTGTCGAAGATGGCAACAATCTTGAAGAAATTGCAAAAGCTCTTGAAGAAGCGAGAAATGATTTAGAAAGACCAACAATGATTGAAGTAAGAACAGTCATTGGATATGGCTCACCAAACCGTGCCGGAACTTCAGGCGTACATGGTTCACCACTTGGAGCAAATGAATTAAAGCTTACAAAAGAGGCCTATAAATGGACCTTTGAAGAAGATTTCCATGTGCCGCAAGAGGTTTATGATAACTTCCAGAAGCTCATCGTTGAAAATGGTGAGAAAAAGGAAAAAGAGTGGAATGATCTTTTCGCTCAATATAAAAAAGAGTATCCTGAACTCGCTACACAGCTAGAACAAGCATTAAATAATGAACTTCCTGAAGGTTGGGACAAAGATATTCCGGTTTATGCTGAAGGAAAAAGCCTGGCAAGCCGTGCTTCTTCAGGTGAAGTCTTAAATGGAATTGCTAAGAATTTACCTATTTTTATTGGTGGATCAGCGGACCTTGCCGGCTCGAATAAAACAATGATTAAAGGTACAACTGATTTTATGCCTGGTTCCTATGAAGGCCGCAATATCTGGTTTGGCGTTCGTGAATTTGGAATGGGAGCAGCTATGAACGGTATAGCTCTTCATGGCGGGGTGAAAGTATTTGGCGGAACCTTCTTTGTTTTCTCCGACTACTTACGTCCTGCGATTCGTCTAGCCGCGTTAATGGGCTTACCTGTTACGTATGTATTTACTCATGACAGTATTGCTGTCGGGGAAGACGGACCAACACACGAGCCAGTTGAACAGCTTGCAGCATTACGTGCAATGTCGGGATTATCAATTATTCGTCCTGCCGATGGCAATGAAACAGCAGCCGCTTGGAAACTTGCAGTTGAGTCAACTAACAAACCAACAGCACTAGTTTTGACTCGTCAAGATTTGCCAACATTAAAAGGAACGGATACAAATGCATACGAGGGTGTTTCAAAAGGAGCATATGTTGTTTCCCCATCAGAAAGGGATACTCCGGATGCATTAATACTCGCAACTGGTTCAGAAGTAAGTCTTGCAGTTGAAGCTCAAAAGGCTCTAGCGGGCGAGGGTGTCCATGTTTCAGTTGTAAGTATGCCTTCATGGGATCGTTTCGAGCAGCAATCCAAAGAATACAAAGAATCTGTGCTACCAAGAAATGTGAAAAAGCGTCTTGGAATTGAAGTGGGAGCATCCTTTGGCTGGCACAAATATACTGGTGACGAAGGCGATGTATTAGCAATCGATCATTTCGGAGCTTCAGCGCCTGGAGAAAAGATTATGGAAGAGTTTGGCTTTACGGTAAGCAACGTGGTAGCTCGTGTGAAAGTACTTTTGCAACAATAATTAATATTGAGGCATAAGGGAGAACGGATAATTCCGTTCTTCTTTTTTTGACTTTATTTTTTACAATTTTTTGAACAATGCCATTTTTTAAAAGGAAAATTCAATAAATCTACCGAATTTATAAAGATTAGCTTAGAATCCTGCTAATCGACAAAAATAGTGGAAGTTTTTGCCGCCGAAAGACAAAAGTTACGTTTGACTTTTTTTATAATAGTAAAAAGGGTAATCAACGAAGGAGAGAACAGTGGTGAGAAAATATCAGCTATATTTAATAGAAGATGAATTTGCGACCCATTACTTCGGAAGAGAGCGATTGTTTTTTCAGCTTTTTAAGGAACATCAATTAGCAAACGGCGAGCTTAAATTTATAACACAAAAACAAATTTCCTATATAACCAAAAAAGTAGAGGTACTAAAAATTCATCAACTCATTCAAAAGCAGCTTGGGAAAATTAAGGGATTTAAAGCAGAGTATGGTGCATATTCAATTGAATTAAGTGGAAAACTAAGTACGGCAAAGTTAGAAGTATTCCAAGACTTAATTACAATTGATGCCCAGGGCAGTTATGAAGCAGAGACGGCTTTTTTTGAAGTATTAAGAAAGTGTGAGTCTTCTTTTTTGGCGTTAGACCTTGAACATCAACGTTACGGCTGGTTAAAGCCAATAAAGGAAAGAAAATTTATCTAATCGCAGATATTGTCTAATCGTGTATAATTTAGTACACTGTAAGATAGACAACACGAAGGAGGAAGTTGAATATGTTATATTACATTCTAGTTGGTATACTAGCATTAGCAGCTGGTGTAGCACTAGGATTTTTCATTGCTCGTAAATATATGATGAGCTATTTAAAGAAAAATCCGCCAATTAACGAACAAATGTTAAAAATGATGATGATGCAAATGGGTCAAAAACCATCACAAAAGAAAATCAACCAAATGATGGCTGCAATGAACAAACAACAATCAAAATAAAACGGACAAGCACTCATATAATAATGGGTGCTTTTTTCGTGCATTAAATATAAATTCTAAATCTTTATCATTTTATAAAAATTTGGTAAAATGAAACCTCAGTCAGTTTGGATAAATTTTCCGTACACCATTGTCGAGCAAAGAAATTTAAGAAGAACAATTTTCTTTTGTCTTGGGGGCGTTTGAATGAAAGTATTTTTAGAATTAGGCTGGTACTTTAAACAAGAGAAAAAAGCGTATCTTTCAGGGATTTTCATCTTAATGATTGTAGCGATATTACAGTTAGTGCCGCCAAAAATAATTGGAGTCATTGCCGACCAAATTAATGATGGCTCGATGACCATTGGATTACTTGGACAGTGGATGGGTGTGCTCGTCGCTGTTGCTTTGGCCATGTATTTCCTTCGCTATTATTGGAGGATTATGATTTTCGGTTCATCGGTAAAGCTTAGTAAATTGCTTCGAAATCGTCTCTATCAGCATTTTACCAATATGTCACCAGCCTTCTACCAAAAACGTCGAATTGGAGACCTGATGGCACATGCCACTAACGACTTGCAGGCAATTCAGCAGACAGCGGGTGTTGGTGTGTTAACGTTCGTTGATTCTCTTTCAACTGGCGGGTTTGTCATCGCGGCGATGGCTTTTACAATCAGCTGGAAATTAACATTAATCTGTTTAATTCCGATGCCCTTTATGGTCATCCTTACGAGCTGGTTTGGAACGATGCTCCATCGAACTTTTTATCAAGCACAAGAAGCGTTTTCATCTTTAAATGATAAGACTCAGGAGAGTATCACGGGGATTAAAGTAATTAAAACCTTTGGTCAAGAAAAAGAAGACATTGAGGATTTTCGGAAGCAATCCGAAGACGTTGTCCAAAAAAATATTACGGTGGCGAAAATTGATTCTCTTTTCGATCCGACGATTTCGATTATTGTGGGAATCTCCTTCTTTTTATCGATTGTGTTTGGAGCGAAGTACGTACTAAATGGGGAATTAACGATTGGACAATTACTCTCGTTTACTACTTACTTAGGGTTACTCATCTGGCCAATGCTTGCTTTTGGTTGGTTATTTAACATTGTTGAGCGGGGGAGTGCTTCATATGACCGGGTTTCCTTGCTCTTTCAAGAAAAAGTAGACATCACCGATGACGAGAAAGCTTTAAATGTCGTGCCGGAAGGTGATATCGAATACAAGCTTGCGGATTTTACTTATCCCGGAGAAACAACACCGGTTTTAAAAGATATTAATTTCATATTACATACAGGGGAAACACTTGGGATTGTAGGGAAAACAGGTGCTGGAAAAACAACTCTCTTAAAGCTCCTTATACGTGAATTTGATCGTTATCATGGGGGAATTATGTTCGGTGGAAAGACTCTGCAAGAATATAAACTCGAAAAACTACGCGAAGCTATCGGGTATGTTCCACAAGATCATTTCTTGTTTTCAGCCTCTATCGGTGAAAACATTGCCTTTACTAACCCAAATGCATCAACGAAAGAAATCGAGAATGCTGCTAGGCTTGCAAATATTCATGAGGACATCCTTCAATTTATGAATGGCTACCATACGATTGTTGGAGAACGGGGTGTGTCTTTATCGGGAGGGCAGAAACAAAGGATTTCGATTGCGCGGGCTTTACTGATGAATCCAGAAGTCCTGGTCCTCGACGATTCCTTGTCTGCTGTTGATGCGAAAACGGAAGAAGCCATTCTTTCCTCCTTAAGACAGAACAGAGAAGGCAAGACCACCATCATTACCTCACATCGATTAAGCGCCATTCAACATGCAGATCTTATTCTTGTTCTTGAGGATGGTAAAATTGTTGAAAGAGGTAAGCATGAAGAATTGATGGAATCAGATGGATGGTATAAGGAAATGTATTTACGCCAGCAGCTAGAAGAGCTGGTCGAGCATGGGGGCCATTAAGATGGAAGAAAACACAGAGCTCACTGAACGTGAACAAAGAAAGATTTTATTCCGGCTTCTGTCCTATACAAAACCACATAAAAAACTCCTTGTACTGGCCTTTATCTTCTTACTATTAACAACCGTAGGAGATATTGTATTGCCAATTATCGTGAAAATATTTATAGATGATTATTTAACCCCTGGAAAGCTTGCGTTTCAACCGCTTTTAATTCTAGGCTCCACCTATATTGCCATTCAAATAATCAAAGCGATCCTGATGTTTTTTCAATTTGTAAAATTCCAGGAGCTGGCTTTAAAAATTATCCAACAGCTTCGCATTGATGTTTTTTCTAAAGTCCAGTCACTGGGCTTAAAGTATTTTGATAAGACCCCTGCAGGAAGTATTGTTTCAAGGGTAACCAATGATACCGAAGCCATTAAAGATATGTTTGTTACTGTAATTGCTACGTTTATCCAAGGTGGATTTTTATTAATTGGTATTTTTATTGCGATGTTTATTCTGAATATCAAACTAGGATTATTATGTGTCGTCATTCTGCCATTATTAATGTTTGTCATGAACCTTTATAGAAAATTAAGTTCACGATTTTACCTCGATATGCGTGAACGACTAAGCCAGTTGAATGCCAAGCTCAGTGAATCATTATCAGGTATGGGAATTGTTCAAGTGTTTCGTCAAGAAAAACGGCTCCGGGCTGAATTTGGAGCTATTAATGACCAACACTACCAGGCAGGAATGAAAAATATCAAAATTGATGGTCTATTGTTAAGACCAGCGATTGATCTTATCTATATTTTAGGTTTAATCATTGTATTAAGTTATTTTGGGATTACTTCTTTTAATAATGTCGTGGAAATCGGTGTGGTTTATGCCTTCATTAATTACTTGGATCGCTTTTTCGAACCGGTCAATCAGATGATGATGAGGCTTTCCTTGTACCAACAAGCGATTGTGGCAGGTTCGCGTGTCTTCAAACTGTTGGATGTGGACGAATTAGCACCACTGCAAGAGGAAGAGCAGAACATTTCAATTCAACAAGGAAAGATTGAATTTAAGAATTTAAGTTTTTCCTATAATGGTGAACAGGATGTGCTAAGATCGATTACCTTTACCGCCAATCCTGGTGAAACTGTTGCACTCGTTGGCCACACTGGCAGCGGAAAGAGCTCGATTATTAATTTGTTGATGAGGTTCTATGAATATGAACGAGGGGACATTTTTATTGATGGTCAATCGATTCGTGATTTTACAAAAGCAGAACTTAGGGAGAAAATGGGGCTAGTCTTACAGGATCCCTTTTTATTCTACGGGACGATCAAGGAGAATATCCGCCTTCACAAGGAAGACATGTCGGATGAACAAGTAGAAGAGGCAGCAAGGTTTGTCCAGGCCCATACATTCATCGAAAAACTAGACGACGGGTTTGACCACAAAGTAGTCGAGCGTGGTACCACGTTTTCAAGCGGTCAAAGGCAATTAATTGCGTTTGCGCGAACGATTGCGGCAAATCCCAAAATATTGGTTCTTGATGAAGCAACTGCCAATATTGATACAGAAACAGAAGATGCGATTCAAACCGCATTATCGAAAATGCGCAAAGGGCGAACAACGATCGCGATTGCGCATCGCCTCTCAACCATCCAGGATGCGGATTTAATTTTAGTATTACATCAAGGAGAAATCGTTGAACGAGGAAATCATCAGGAGTTGCTTGCACTAGGTGGTTTGTATCATAAGATGTTCCTATTACAAAACGGTTCAGTGGAACGTCTTAAGGATGTTGTGAAATAATAACAGAAGGCATAAAGTGAGAGCGAAAGACCCTAGCATTTGGATGCTAAAAAAAAGCCTGGCATATTTGCCAGGCTTTTACTAGTTCTTAATATTTATTTCCACTTTAAAATTTTTCTGTTAACAGGCTGAAGATGGAATATTTTTTATATAGACTCTGTGATATTCATTTAAAAGATGATCGAGTTCCTGGCTGTAACGAATAGCAACGGAGGATGTCAAGCCGTTAGTAATGGCGACTTGAATTAATTCAGCACGTTTTTTTTCAATTAATGTCACTAAATCATTTTTTGTCACGGCTGATGTCCTTTCCGGATAACTCCTAAATTATGGTATGAATAGAATACTAATATATCAAATTTGGACTGATTTTACTAGTATAACCTATGATGTAAATTTTTTCAAAGACATTTGTAAATGAATATCCAATATACATTAATAATGGGATTTTTTTAGGGAATCAGAAAAACAGGCGGCGACACAAAATATTCAAGTTAACCATTATCTTTTATATCAAACATTTGTTAGAATATAAACGTATCGACTATAGTGGGAGTGTTAATATGTCAGATGTAAATATATTTTTAGCATTAGGAGCAGGATTTTTAAGTTTTATATCACCTTGTTGTTTACCGCTTTATCCTGCATTTCTCTCGTACATCACTGGTATGTCAGTAGGGGAACTGAAAAGCGAAAATGCCATGCTTCAAAAGCGGAGTCTACTCCACACATTATTTTTCCTATTAGGCTTTTCGATTATTTTTATTGCCATTGGTTTTGGGACTTCGTTTCTAGGAAGTTTCTTCTTACAGTATAAAGACCTTATTCGTCAACTAGGCGGAATTTTTATTGTTTTCTTTGGATTAGTTATCGTTGGTATATTAAACCCGCAATTTATGATGAAGGATCGCCGCATCGAATTTAAAAATCGTCCTTCAGGCTATTTTGGCTCGGTATTAATTGGGATGGCTTTTGCAGCGGGCTGGACGCCTTGTACTGGTCCAATACTTTCGTTTGTAATCTCCCTAGCAGCGACAAATCCAGGGTCAGGTATGATGTATATGATCGCCTATTCACTAGGTTTTGCGATACCATTCTTCATACTCTCATTCTTCCTTGGCCGCATGAATTGGATCAAGAAGAACAGTGCAAAAATTGTTAAAGTTGGCGGCTACATAATGATTGTGATGGGGATTGTCCTCTTTTTTGACTGGATGACAAAAATTATTATATTCTTTTCAGAAATGTTTGGAGGGTTTACAGGGTTTTAATGTATCTTATTAAGATAGAAAAGGTAATTATATTAAAATATAAATTTCTATGATTGGAAAATTCCTAAAAGGGCTTTTTCCTTTTTACTAGCAATTGCCAGTATCGTTAAAAATGGGAAGTGTTTATCAAGGGTTTAACTTTTTCAAATGTATTCTTTTGAGATATAATGGGTTAGAAAATATATTAGATAAGGAATGAATCTAATGAACTTGGTTGTTGCTTCTTCAATTGGAGCAGTTTTTATGGGCACCCTCGCCTTGGTTGTCCGTATGAAAGCTGCAAAGAAACCCACGAATGCACTGAAGATAATCCTCCCGCCACTTTTCATGTCAAGTGGGGCATTAATGTATATTGAACCGCAATTTAGATTAAGTGGAGCAGAAATGATCGAGGCAGCAATAGTGGGAATGCTTTTCTCAATTTTACTAATCAAAACCTCAAAGTTTGAGATCCGCGATAATGATATTTATCTAAAGCGTTCCAAAGCATTTATTTTTATCTTAATTGGGTTATTAGTTGTTCGACTCGTTATGAAATCTGTTCTTAGTGCAACCATTGATTTTGGTGAACTAAGCGGTATGTTCTTCTTCCTGGCCTATTGTATGATTGTGCCATGGCGTGTTGCGATGTATCTGGACTACAAAAAACTGTTTAAACAGCTACATGGCGGTAAACAGATATAGGTTTGTTTGGGAGACTGGTCCTTTCTTGGATCAGTTTTTTTATTTATACAAAGGTAATTTGAACTGCCATTTTGGATTATCGGAGAGTTCTTATATTAAAAGAAAGATCGGTTCATTTACCGTGGAGTGAAATAGAGAGTGCTCACGGTAAATGAAAGGCTAGTTCATTTACCGTGGAGTGAAAAAAAGAGTGCTGAGGGTAAATGAAAGGGCGGTGCATTTACCGAAAAGTGAAAAATGAAGTGTTCACGGTAAATGCACAGCCCAAATAAAAAACCGTCTATTAGCTAGACGGTTAAAATAGGTGCTCAAAAGGAGCGACATCGATTCGATTTTCAAACAGCTTTTTACGTAGAAACTTATGATCTCTTTTTGGTGTTGCTTGGATATAGCCACGAATGACGAGATCTTGAGTAATTTTTGATGCCTTTTCACGAAGGGCAATTTCGCCAATTTTACCGGCAATTTTATGTCTAGCAACATCACGGAAAAGCTCGGGAACAGGACTGACTAAATCCTCTAGGAGAACTTTCTCCTCAGGCCCCCATAAGTGACGTGATTCATTTACATAATGTTCTTCCCAATCCATAACGGACTTGCCATCTTCTTTCGGCATCTTTTTCAAAAATTTACGGAACATAAAAAATCCACCGATCGCAAATGATCCGACAAGGAAAAATACCCAGAACAGGATAAACCATAGAAACCAACCATGAAGCATTCTATTCACCTACAAAATACTATATTTTCTTCTTATTATAGTCTGTTTTTATGAACAAAGACAAGTACTGGACACAATTGATCAAATTTATACGAAAGAACTTTAACAAAAATCGAATCCTCGATTTATATATATTAATGATGAAAAGCTTGTCGGAAAATTGACAAATACGCTAAAACTATTGATTACCACCATATTAAATAGTAATATGATAACAAATGATAGAGAAGTAAAAAGACTGTGCTACTATAGTCCATACATCTTGTTAAAATTACATCCATGGGGCTGAATGGGGTACTGGTGTCCTCCACAGTCTTCAAAACTGCTTGAGACCTGCGTGCCAGGTCTGGTGGGTTCGATTCCCACGCAGTCCCGCCAACCAAACGCAATCATATCAAGGGTTTAAGCTGTTTTTATATGTATTTTATCATTAGTTTAAATTGTGATTTACGAGTGAAAAGTCACCAGTATTTTTTCTGGAAATTACATAGTATTAGTGCAACTGATTTAAGGTGTACTAGTGTGTCAAATCCACCAAATTTCTTATAGAAAGGTGGATTTTTTTATGTAATTAATAAGGAAAATTAAGCGAAAAGGTTCAAGAAGAAACAGAATAATAAACGGTTCAAACAAACGGAACAAAAAATGAATTTGATTGAAATGCTTGTAAAATTATGGCTTATAAATAGTCAGAAGGTTTAGCAAAACTAACTATTCAAGGTTTTTATGAACACTTTCATTATCTGGATGATTTCCTAGGTGGGAATGTTCCTAACGATGAGGTGACAGTGGAATTATTTCGGATTAAAAGTAACAACTGAAATGTTCGTATTAGAACCAATCGAGCCTTTTTTCGTTATTGCTATCAAGAAGGCTGGATCCAAATTAGATAAAGGAAGGTTAATCCCCCCTCCTATTTCATTAGAAGTGAAGGGAAATGATTTTAATTAACGGACTATTGAATTCCATTACAAAGAGTCCGGCAGTAATTCAGCCCGGTATGGTTCTTTTCAATTAAAAGGACGAAATCCGGAATTTATTGCTCTTCAGTGGTGGAAACCGAAAAAAAAGAAATTACACTTGAATGGAAATATAAGTGAGGTTGCCAATGAGCCGCCTTTTTCTTTTGTCTTAAAACCGTCATATTGATAGCATTTTCATTGTGACAGATATCACGGTAGTAGATTCTAAACCACGATAATATTATACGGTCTGAAATCAATCTGATAATAAATAT
>JAANMP010000037.1 GCA_011250595.1 Bacillus sp. MM2020_1
TTAGGCACGCCGCCAGCGTTCGTCCTGAGCCAGGATCAAACTCTCCAAGAAAGTTGATTAGCTCATTTGTTACGTTGGCTTAGCTTCATTTCTGAAACTAATAATTTTTGTTTGTTTGCACGATTTTATTTGTTTAGTTTTCAAAGAACAAGTTCGTTACTCCGTTTGAAGCAACTTTATAAATATATCATTTCAGCAATTCGTTGTCAACTTTTTTTCTGATGTTTTTCAACGCCGTTGAGTTATTAACTCATCAATAACGACTGCTTAAATATATTACCACCTAGGTTAGTTAACGTCAATAAAAATTTCAAATAAATTTCCCCATATCAACTTTCTTCTATTAATAAAATATGAAAGCCGGTCCAACTGTTGGACCGGCCTCAATCTTACTTAGTTATCTTAATGATACCCTCTTGTTTTAACTCAACTTGGCCTTGTTTATTAATTACAACTTTTTCACCTTCAGCTAAGTTTGTGAAAACAATTGGCGTGATTGTAGATGTTGCATGTTCTTTAATGTAATTTAAATCAACTTTTAATAAAGGCTGACCTTGTTCAATGATGTCATCTTCTGAAACTAATGTCTCAAAACCTTGACCTTTTAAATTAACCGTATCAATACCCACATGAATGAGGATTTCTCGGCCCGTATCAGATAAAATGCCAATCGCGTGTTTTGTAGGGAATAGGTTTACGATCTTTCCATTAACAGGTGATACAATCATTCCTTCTGCTGGTACAATTGCAAAACCATCGCCCATCATTTTTCCGGCAAACACTTGATCCGGCACTTCTGTAATCGGCTTTATTTCTCCTTTAAGCGGCGCTACAAATACTTCATTTTCACGCGCCTTTTGTAGTGCTTCTGAAGGAGCCCCATTCTGTTGTCCCGCATCTTTTTCCACCGTATCAGCAGAAGCTGCACGCGGTCTCTTCCCGGACATAACATCTTTCATTTGTCCTTTAATTGTTTCTGAACGAGGTCCGAAGATTGCTTGTATGTTATTACCTACTTCAAGCACACCCGCAGCACCAAGTTTTTTTAACTTGGCTTTATCAACATTTTTACTATCATGTACCGATACACGAAGACGAGTAATACATGCATCTAAATGAGCAATATTTTCCTTACCACCCATAGCATCTAAAATATTAGCGGCTAAATCACTTGAGCCTGCTTTTCCAGATGGCACTGGGCTATCATCATCTTCTTCTAATTCACGACCTGGTGTTTTTAAGTTAAACTTGCGAATTGCAAATCGGAATCCGAAGTAATAAATCAATGCAAAGACTAAACCTACAGGAATAACGATCCAAGCATTTGTTTGCGGGTTAATTAAACCAAATAGAATATAGTCAATTAATCCACCTGAGAATGTCATCCCGATTTTTACATTTAATAAGTGCATTGTCATAAATGATAATCCCGCAAAAACTGCGTGGATTCCAAATAACACTGGCGCAACAAACAAGAATGAGAATTCAATTGGTTCTGTAATACCTGTAAGGAAAGAAGTTAACGCCGCAGAAGCCATTAATCCCCCTACAAACACTTTCTTTTCTGGACGAGCTTCATGGTAAATCGCTAGTGCAGCAGCAGGAAGTCCAAACATCATGAACGGATATTTACCTGTTGTGAATGTACCTGCAGTTAAATGTTGAACATTATCTTTAATTTGTTCCATGAAAATACGTTGGTCACCACGGACAAGATCGCCGGCGGCATTGGTATAACTACCAAATTCATACCAGAATGGAGCATAGAAAATATGATGTAATCCAAATGGAATTAATGATCGTTCAATGACTCCAAAAATAAACGCAGCTAATGTTCTGTTTGCATCAACCATGTTGGTAGAAAATAAGTTTAAGCCTGTTTGAATTGGCGGCCAAATAAGAATCATTAGCAATCCTAAAAGAACTGTACTTGCAGCTGTTACAATTGGAACAAATCGCTTACCAGCGAAGAATCCCAGATACGATGGTAATTCAATTTCAAAGAATTTGTTGTACATGTATGCTGCAATCAGACCGACGATAATACCACCGAAGACACCGGTTTGTAGTGTCGGAATACCTAATACTGATGCATAGCTTTGAGGATGCTTAGCAAGTGCATCTGCATCAATTCCTAAAGCGGTTCCCATTGTTGCATTCATAATTAGGAAACCAACAATCGCAGCAAGTCCTGCTACACCTTCTCCTCCAGCTAGCCCAATCGCAACCCCAACAGCAAATAATAAGGCCAGGTTACCGAATATTACACTACCTGCCTGTTCCATAATCTTCGCAACCATAGCAATGCCGCTATTATCTAAGAACGGAGCGAGGTCAATTAAGGTTGGGTTTTGAAGCGCATTACCAACCGCTAATAATATCCCTGCAGCAGGCAAAATTGCTACTGGCAACATTAGTGCTTTACCGACTTTTTGTAAAACACCAAAAGCATTTTTAAACATAAAATATACCTCCCAATTTTTTGTTTAGCTCATAAAGCGGTTACATTCCCTTGAAAAATCCAATAAAAAAGGCATGAGTAAAAATCTAACTGAATGAATCTACGGGTATAGATTACCCCATAAATTTCATTTCAATTAAACTTTTTACTCATGCCTGATCGAATCAGTAACACGTAAAAAATAATTGCTATTTAAATTTTTTTTGAAGTCGCTGCAAATGCATTGTCAGATAAACTGCTTCTGCATCAAAGACTTTCAATTTTAATGATTGTTGCATCACTTTAATGAGCTTCCATGAAAGATTATAACACACAGGATATTCATCTTTCAAGAGGGCAGAAATTTTTTCTGGTTCATCGACTTTCTCACCCTTAACCACTCTCTCAATAGCAAAGCGAAGGTGACGAACCAGCCTCATATAATCGATTCCTTCTTTATCTATCTCTATTTCAAGTTGTTCTTCCACCATGTCAACCAATCTGCTGACTAGCTGTGAATGTTGGTTCACATCAGAAAGATTTTTATTAGTAAGGGCACTGTGAATATGCAAGGCGATAAATCCAACCTCACCAATCGGAAGGTTTATCCCTGTCTTATCGTTGATTAGCTCGACCACATCTTTTGCCACTTCGTATTCATGTCGATACAGCGCTTTCGTCTCGATTAAAAATGGATTTTTCATTTCCAGCCCCTGCGTGACTCTCGTTAAGGCAAACATGAGATGATCTGTTAAGGCTACATGGATATGTTCATTTAACATCGCATTCGTTCGTTGCTTAATTAGTTCGATAGCGGCGATAATCACCTCTAAATATTCATTATCTATAAAAGGCAGCAATTTAATATAATTTTCTTGTTCTTTTTCATTTTTTAAGACAAAGATTTTTTCCACTGAATCTGTTTCAATCGTGTCTCCATGCTTGCGATTAAAACCCATTCCTTTGCCAATCAAAACAACTTCTCCATAGGAAGGGTGTTCAGCAATCAAAACATTATTATTTAAAACCTTTTCAATTTTCAGCTGTGCCATACCCTTTTCCCCATTTCTTCCTTTTAACCTTCGTAATTAAAGGATAAAAGAGACAAAACACGAAGTCAATGACAAAGTTCGACAACATCATGTCATACCACTTGGAAAATTATTCGAATTTTATTCCTCTTAAGCCAATAAAAAAGAACAAGCACGAGAATCCAAGCAATGCCAAAGTGTCTTTCAACAGTGTTTCAACATGCAAGCTTCCACTAATTATTTCTTTAAAACCTGACATCGCCCAGCTTTGCGGAACAGCTAAAGCTAATTTCTGCATCAGCTCTGGCACAAAATCAATTGGCCAATAAACACCGCCAAGCATACAGGTACTGACTATTAATACCGCACTTATTGCCGAGGCCTGCTGTTTTGTTTTGACAAGGCCAGCAATCATGAGACCAAAACCTACAACGGTTAAAATTACAAGCGAGGCAAATGGAATCAGGTTGGCTAAATTTCCCCAGGTAGTGTCAAACAAGATATTCATCACAACCATTAACACTGCAAGTTGAATCCATCCCATTAAAAAGTAAGACAACAAATATCCTAAACCTATTTGGAGCTTACTAGCCGGAGAAACCATCAACCTCCCCCATGTCCCACCGATTCTTTCATCCAAAATCGTTGATGCTGCACCGGATAAGCCAAACATCATGAACATGATGGCAAAACCAACAATCATTAAATTTATCGACGTTTGGGTACTATCATCCGCTTGGAGCAGTTGTTGCTCGACCTTAATCCCTTGGTTCGAGGCCACCGCTTCCAATAATTTCGGTAACGTTTCTTCCCCCTGTATTCCAACTGCTTGATAGGAGGCAGCAATTAACTCTGCCGTTCCTTGTAAATGAGGATACAACGCTAGATAGTCATCGGTTTTCCTTTGAACAATAATATCGAACAAAGGGCTCTTATCAATCATTCGTTGCTGGATTTCAGCTGAGATCACCACTGCTGCAACTGCATCCTGTGCTGCCACATTCTTTTTCGCTTGTGAAAACGGGACTTTTTTCCATTCAAAATGGTTATTCTTCTTTAAAAGTTCAACAATTCTTGTGCTATTCTCGTCTTGTTTGGCAACAATGTTGACCAGTGGTTTATTCTCTTCTGAATTTGCCACCATTCCCCCAAATATCAAACTAAATAGTACAGGCATGACAAACATGAGCACAATCGCACCGGGGGATTTAAAAAAACCTTTTAGTTGCAGTGATATAATCGTCCAAATTTTACGCATATCTCCCTCTCCTCTCTAATGAAAGGCGAAATAAACCAAACACAAAAAACAACAGTCCTAAACCGAGCGACCCGACAACGGCTGGCAGGATTTCAGAAACAGTTGCCCCCGACATAAGGTCTAAATAGGTCTGCAGTGCAAGACCATTGGGAAAAAACTTGGTTACGGAAATAACCCAGTCAGGAAAAAGATACAACGGTACCATACTCCCTCCAACAGCAGCCATAATTTGCGTAGCAAACATACCTGCGACACTAAAAGCCTTTTCTGTTTTGATGAAGGAGCCCGCTAAGATACCAAGTCCACAGGCATTAAAAACAAAACCCACTGTCATCAGTACGATACCTGAAAGCGAGGGACCCCAGTCTACTCCAAATAAAAATTTGGTTCCAAGAATAATCAAAAAAGCTTGGGCAAGCGAAATGATAATTAATCCGAGCATTTTTCCAGTAAGGTATTGGGTGAAGGTTAGTTTGGTTAGTAGCAATCGATTATAAACGGCTTGTTCTTTTTCAAGAATCATTGTAGTAACACCCTGGACCACGGTCATTAATAAAAACATCACACCCATTGCTGCGGCATAATATTGGAAAGATTCCACGGGTTTTGTTTTTGCGTTGATGGTAGTTTCATTGAGGAGAGGCTGTGTGATTTTATCAGAAGAAGGTTTTGGTTGAACGATACTAGTTTGATTTTCCGCATTGACCGGTTGAGCTAGTTGTGATGTGAATACCTCAATCGATATAGAGTTAGAAAATTGCTCAATGACAGTTTGAACGATCGTTGCCTTGATGCCGGGGTCCGGTACCGTTAGTAGTTTCACCTTGGTTTCACTACCTGACATCAGCGCTGAAGTGAAATTTGGCGGAATGATCATTCCAACCGATAGTTTATGATCTTTTACTTTGTTACGTAATCTATCTTCATCGTAGGATTTCACTTTAATTTGTTTGGATAAGGCCTTTGTAAAAACCTTATCTGTTAAAACAGTACTAAGCTGCCCTTTGTCTAAATTCGCAATACCTAGTGTGAATTTCTCTATGGTCACATCTTCATCCTGCTTCATCACATCCCCAAAGGCTGCTCCTAAAATGGCGATTAACAAAAGCGGCATCATAATCAGCGTAAGAAAAGCCTTCTTATCACGAACGACGATCAGTAAATCTTTTATAGCGAGCCACCAGAAAGTCACGATTATCCCTCCTAATCAATCTCTCAAACTCCGTCCGGTTAAATGCAAAAAGACACTTTCCAGGTTGGGTTCAATTATATCCACAGAGGTTACCTTTGTCCCTTTACTCGTTACCGACTGAATTAAATCACTTAATATGAACTGAGGGTCTTTATGAAAAATGATAAGTTGGTTGTCTTTCAGATGGATATCTTTTTCCAAAAATAGACTTGTTAACGATTGGGGGATGATTTCATGATTCGATGTCTTGTTATCTAAGCTTAAAACAATTTTTGAATGATCACCGATGGTTTCCCTTAGTTCATGTAGTGTACCTAGAGCAATTAATTCGCCGTGATCAATGATTCCAATTCGTTCACAGAGGTATTCAACTTCCTCCATGTAATGACTGGTATAAATAATCGTCATCCCTTCGCTGTTTAGTCGTTTCACCGTCTCAAGGATATGATTTCGAGACTGTGGATCGATCCCGACTGTCGGTTCATCCATGATCAATAATTCTGGCCGGTGTAAGATGGCCGCACCGATATTTACACGCCGCTTCATCCCACCTGAAAACGTCTCTACCTTATCCTTCGCCCGCTCTGTTAAGCCAATAATCTCAAGTACCTCATCAACACTCTTCTCAAGAGTACTACCCGATAAATCGTACATCCTTCCCCAAAATTTTAAATTTTCCCTTGCGGACATGCTCTGATACAAGGCAATCTCCTGTGGGACAACGCCAATCAATTTTTGTGCTTGCTTTGTATTTTTGATTACATCGATGTCCTTCATATGTACAGCACCTGAGGTGGGCGGAAATAACCCGGTAATCATATTAATAATGGTTGATTTCCCGGCTCCATTCGGACCTAAAAGTCCAAACGATTCCCCTTTTCCCACCGCAAAAGACACACCCTTGACTGCAGCAATCTCACCAAAGCTCTTTCGTAAATCACCAACGGTTAACATGTTCACCGCTAACCACTCCTTTCACTCCCCATCATACCTAAGTGATTTGGAGAAATTTGTAACTTTCTGCTCGAAATCAAGAAAACTTTGTGAATATTTTCCTATGTACAAAAAAAGAACTGTGGCAGCCCACAGTTCCCTCATTTAATCATTATTTTAAGAAAATGAAATATAGAACAAAGATAACAAAGAAGAAGTACATGATTGGATTAATTTCTTTTGTCCGACCCTTCACCATCATTGTGATTGGGTAAAAGATAAATCCAACTGCAATACCTGTTGCAATGCTGTATGACAGTGGCATTGCAATCATCGTTAAGAACGACGGAACAGCAATTTCGAACTTTTTCCAGTCAATTTTCCCTAATGAAGATACCATTAACACCCCAACAATAATTAACGCAGGTGCTGTTACCGGTGCTGTTACGACCGATAATAACGGGAAGAAGAATAGCGATAAGATAAAAAATCCTGCTGTTACTAAGGCTGCAAATCCTGTTCTAGCTCCGGCAGCAACCCCGGCCGATGATTCAATGTAAGAAGTTGTTGTTGATGTACCAAGTACTGCACCGACAGTTGTTGCAATCGAGTCAGAAATTAACGCGCGTCCGGCACGAGGAAGCTTATTATCTTTCATGATTCCCGCTTGGTTCGCTACGGCAACAAGTGTACCTGCATTGTCAAAGAAATCAACAAACAAGAAGGTAAGAATAATTCCTAGCATGGAAGTGCTGTAAAAAGAACTATCACCGAACGAAGAGAAGGCTGCACCAAAGGTCGGTGCTACACTCGGAACGGAATCAACTACTTTATGCGGCATATCAATTAAGTTAAAGAGGATTCCAACGATTACGGTAATCACCATACCGTAAAATACCGCTCCATTAATACCCCTAGTCATCATAATCACGGTTACGACGATTCCAAAAATAGCAAGTAAGGTAGGTCCCGCTGTTAAATCACCTAAACCAACAAGTGTTGCATCATTATTGACAATAATTTTTGCGTTTTGCAATCCGACAAATGTAATAAACAAGCCAATCCCAGCACCAACTGCGTGCTTTAAATCAATCGGAATCGCGTTAATTATTTTTTCACGAAGGCCGGTTAGTGTCAGTAAGAAGAAAAATACACCTGAGATCAGTACGGCACCAAGGGCATGCTGCCAAGGAATCCCGCTTCCCAATACAACCGTGTAAGCAAAGAATGCATTCAATCCCATTCCCGGTGCTAGTGCAAGTGGATACTTCCCGAGCAGCCCCATGACAATCGATCCAATTGCGGCTGCAAGTGCTGTTGCCACAAAAACGGCACCGTAATCCATTCTTAGCGCATCCGGATAGTCCTTTATCGATGCTAGTGATAAGGTTAATGGGTTAACAACTAATATATAAGCCATTGCTAAGAAGGTGGTTAGTCCTCCAATAAACTCACGGCGATAGTTCGTACCATGTTTCTCAAACTCAAAATATTTTCGCATTATGTCTTCCCCCTATGAATCTTTCTTTTTTTACACAAAAAACGCTCTGGCATTTTTCTACCGGAGCGTGACTTTAGGCATGTGCAAAACAGAGGAAGACATACCTCGTTTTTAACAGCACTGCCTCGTAGTCAAGCCATTTACGGTGGCTCGGTAGAAACTTTTGGGCCCTATTCCCAACATTATACGATGCAATTAATATTCTCTTAATTCGTTTTTTATTGTAGCAGGAAAAAGACAGCTTGTAAACAAAAAATACGAACGATTTTATTAAATAAAATAAAATCGTTCGTAAATTAGTAAAGCTTGGTAATCCTGTCTAGCTCCAGCGCCCAACGGCTAGTGGACTTCGCTCTTCTCCCTACGATAGGTCAACATCGAATCGACTTGAGCTCCGTGTTTCCTTTATCTCAGTCGAAGCGCTCCAGTCCATACGCCGCTAAACGGGCGCTTCCGCTTTTCTTATTCCCACTCAATCGTTGCTGGTGGCTTGCTGGTAATGTCATACACTACCCGGTTAACGTGAGCTACTTCGTTCACGATGCGTGTCGAAATGACTTCTAACACATCCCATGGAATTCGAGCCCAGTCCGAAGTCATCCCGTCAATGGAAGTCACGGCACGGATACCGATGGTGTAATCGTACGTTCGTGCATCCCCCATGACCCCGACACTGCGGATGTCCGGAAGTACGGTAAAATACTGCCAAATTTCTCGGTCAAGGCCAGCTTTTTTAATTTCCTCGCGAAGGATCCAATCCGAATCACGAACAATTTCCAATTTATCCTCTGAAATAGCCCCTAACACACGAATCCCAAGACCCGGGCCGGGGAAAGGCTGTCTCCAAACGATATCATCGGGAATGCCCAGCTCTGTTCCAAGCGCACGTACCTCATCTTTAAACAAAGTGCTTAACGGTTCAATTAATGTAAACTGCATATCTTCCGGCAGACCGCCGACATTGTGATGTGATTTAATTGTCTGAGCCGTAGCTGTACCACTTTCAATGATATCGGTATAAAGTGTTCCTTGGGCTAAAAACTCGATTCCTTCGAGTTTTGTCGCTTCGTCATCGAACACATAAATAAACTCATTGCCGATGATTTTCCGTTTCTTCTCAGGGTCAGAAACGCCTTCCAATTTTGACATGAAACGTTCTTTGGCATCAACCTTGATGACATTCATGTGGAAGCCCTCTGAAAAAGTTTTCATAACACTTTCAGCTTCATTTTTACGAAGAAGGCCATGATCCACAAAAATACAGGTTAACTGGTCACCAATCGCTTTATGAATCAACACGGCAACAACAGACGAGTCGACTCCGCCGCTTAGGGCACAAAGCACCTTTTTATCACCAACCTGCTCGCGAATTTTCGCCATTTCGATTTCAATGAAATTGCCCATTGACCAATCGCCGGTGCTTTTACAAACGTTAAAAACAAAATTTCGCAGCAATTCATTCCCGTAGACTGAATGACGGACTTCCGGATGAAACTGAACAGCATAAAGCTTTCGTTCTTCATTACTCATCGCTGCAATCGGGCAGGTTGGGTTCGTGCCATCCACAGTAAATCCTTCTGGGGCTTCCACTACAAGATCGCCGTGGCTCATCCACACGGTTTGCTCCTTAGGCAGGCCGCTAAATAACGATGATTCATGCTGCAGCGTCATGGTTGCCTTTCCGTATTCACGTTGGTTTGCTTTTTCAACTTTCCCATTGAAATGGACGGTCATTAATTGCATCCCATAACAAATTCCAAGGATTGGCAGACCCATTTCAAAAATCGCTTCATCACAACGGAAGGAATTTTCATCGTACACACTGTTTGGTCCGCCGGAGAAAATAATCCCTGTTGGGTTCAATTGACGAATTTCTTCTGCTGTAATGGTATGCGGATGAAGTTCACTGTATACCCCAAATTCACGAATCCTGCGGGTAATTAACTGGTTATATTGACTCCCAAAATCTAATACAATAATCATTTCATGCTTTCCTGGCAAAGCATCCACCCCAATTTTCTAAAAGATATAGTTATTATTAACCTTAACAACAAATGATATAAAAAAAACTAGAATTCTCCCCTCCATAATCTCAGGAAGGCAGAATTCTAGTTTCCTTGGAAAAATTACTCACAGAAAAATTCTGCCTTCATAGTCAGGTCATTTAACGGTGACCCGGTAGAGACTCTCGATCCATATCATCGAGGATATATGAAGGAAACGTACCTATTTTGAAAAGCGCACACAACTTTATTAGCGAAGTCTGCTAGTTGCTAACGCTAGACAATTGAATAGTACATATTGTAACAATAGGTCGTTTTTCCGGTCAAGCAATTGTTTTTTTGATTAAATTTTCCCATAATTCATGCGATTCTTCCCATGTTCCCTTTGGAAGGGTTTGATGATACAAATAATTCTCATAAATCACGGTCAACCGGGTCATCTCTCTTGTCGAAAAAAAGGAGTCAATATAGCGGGCATAGTTTCTTAGCGTTTGATTTTCCTTCCGCTTTAAGCCGTAGCGATCGAATTGTTGTAATAAGGCTGTGTAGGCAGCCCCTAGGTTGTCGTCCTTTTTCTTGAATCGATAAACTACTAACAAGAAATATGGAATCCACTTCCCGCGAACGCGATAAAAAATCGCAGCCACTCCGGCAAAGAGGAGCAAAAGTAGAATCATCCGCTGCCAGTTATTTTTAAAAAATAATTTTGTATCTGCCCAGATTCTTTTCATATCCAAGAATGGATTCGAATCGTTTGGGGTCTTAGTATTATCAATTTCCTCCTGCTGCGGCTTTTTCACCGGTGATGTGCTCGTTTGCTGATTATTAGATGAGTTCCCTGTTGAATCATAATTGATGGTGATCTCATTCGAAAAACCCTTCGTTGGCTCAAATGGGACCCAGCCTTGATTTGGAAAGAAAACTTCCACCCAGGAGTGGGCATTATTATTGGTTACTTCATAAACCTGGACCCCTGATACCTCATCACTATATTGGAGGAAATCCCCGCCTGTAAACCCCTTAACCCAGCGCGTTGGAATTCCCAGCGTTCGCAGCATAACAGCCATCGACGATGAAAAATTATCACAGTAACCCCTTTTGGTTTCAAATAAAAATTGATCGACATAATCCTCGTTGGTGTCAGGCACCGCTACATTTTTTTGGTCGTAGGTGTACTCCGATTTCCCGAAATAACTTTCCACTGCTTTCGCCTTATCAAACCAGTTTGTTTTGGAGGCGGTAATTTGTTCTGCTAGCTCTTTGACCCTTGGCGGTAGCTCCTCAGGCAGTCGGGTATATTTTTCAAAAAATTCAGCGTTGATGCTTGTCGGATCAAAACGAGTGGTTTGTACTAAGTCTTTTGCTTTATACTTCGGAATTTCATATTCAACTGTAAAAACCCGAGGGACTTCAGGAGCTTTTTCATGATTGTAAAAGCTGATTCTCTCATTGGTGGTATCGACTTGAAAATCATTTCCCTCTGGATCGAGCGGCTCTGTTTTTAAGACTTTGTTAATTCCGGCAGGATACATAAAATAGTTGTAATTATAATTTACATGGGTTAACACACGGGCGGATTCCTTAATGGTCTCCACGGTTTTAGGCAATGAATAAACTGGGACCAGGTCTTCCTGACGAAAGGAAATCGGTGTAGTCCCGGATGTAAGCCAGCCTTTGCCGGTATACACATCCTTTGTTTCCATTTTCCAATAGCTTTTTCCATTCGCTTCATATTTAAAAACTGGGTTTTTGTCCCCTATAAATGGGCCTCCTAAAGCGGAATCATTCGTTCCGTAACCAATACGATGCACATCACGAGCAGCCAGCTCAGGAACCTTATCGTTATTCGCTGTGAGATACGGGACAGGATCCGGCCATATCGGGGCGGCTTTTGGTGCTGCTATTCCCACCAGAACACTTATTGCAATCATGACAGTCAGCGGTACCATCCATCTTCTTAGATAAGTGGATTCGGTGCTGACATTTTCCTTTTGAATCATGCGGTAAAGTGTTAGCTTTCCCATCACAGCAAATCCAGCAACCACTGTCCTGACAATAGCAGCCTTCGCTACATAGGGGGTAAATGTATCTAAAACCGTAATATATACTATGGTCATAAAGAAAAATATAAAGATCCGCTTTCGGTTTAAGACCCAATAGCTGATTAAGTAGACCATGAGCCAAAGCAGGATAAAAAATAATAGTGACCTGAACTCACTGGACAAATCATTCCAGTTTCTAGCTAGGAGCAATCCAAGGTTTTCAGTTATATCTTTAAAGAAGTCCTTCATCCATGTTGAATGGAAGAGTCCTTCATCATAATGAAGTTTGTTAATGGAAAATAAAATATAGATAATTTTTATACAGAATTTCCACACCCATTTCAAATTAAAAAAGGATAAAGCAAATGAAATAACGATAAAGATAATAAACATCTCAATACTATCTGTATCTGTTAATTGTTCAATGGGCCGAAGCCATTCCCATAAGAGAAAAAAACTTAAGGTATATAACAAGAATGATGAAAGGTCCCTCTTAATCACCGGGCATTCACCTCCGAAAAAGCTGCCATGTATTCGCCTTCATGAACCATAACAATCCGCACGCCACGTGCATTGGCAATGGCGATGAGCGACCGTTCGTTTTCCGCCGGAGATTCTTTCTCCCTTTTGATTAGAAAAAGAGTAATCGTTCCTCCTTTTCGCTGTCCAAGAAAACTTGCTTTCTCAACCAAAGGCTTCGTAATCTGTGCGGTGACAAGCATAAACGAAACCGTTTGTTGAATAAGAAGGCCATCGGTATCTAACATCTTGGCAAAGGGGGTGATACATTTTGCCTCTATTTTTGCTAAATGATAAAACAGCTGCTGAAGATGCTGTTCCCCGCCGCGAATGGGAAACGATGCCCGTTCGTTGCTCATGGTTAAAAGACCAGTCTGGGCCCCTTTTTTCAAAATAGCCCGCAGCAGTGAAGCGGTAAAGGATACAACAGGCTCAAAATTCTTATCCGGTGCACAGTCCATGACCACAAACACATCATGTGATTGCCGCTGCTCGAATTCCTTTGTCATTAACACGTTTCGTTTCGCCGACGCTTTCCAGTTAATCCACGAGAATCGGTCCCCCGGCTGGTAATCTCTTACGCCAGTTGCCATCGATGTATCACGCTGCACTCGTTCTCTCGAAGCAGTCAGCCCTTGGTCGTATTGGTTTTCAAATGGCCGATACAAAAGCTCAGAATAAGCTGGATAGACAATGATTTTGTCCTCTACCATAAACCGCTTTTCTTTTTCAAATAATCCAAGCGGGTCACCGACTCTAAGCGTAAAGGATTCAAAAAAATGTTCCCCGCGCGGGAGCTCGTCAATGAAATATTCATAAGAAAATTCCTTTTTCACCCCCGGTAAAAGAAGTGCTTTTGATTTCTTTTGCTGGCTGGCCAATTTCAGGGAATCACTTAAGTGGTCTTCCATCAGTAAATAAAAGAGGGGAAAGGATTTTGCCCTTTTCACTGAAACCGCCACCTTTAAAGGTTCCCCCGCCTTATAATCTGATTTCTGCAATACTCTTGTGACTTCCAGCTCATTCAAGGAATAGAACGATAAGGCAGCACAATAAATCACAAAGGGCAAAAAGCTATAAAATAAAAACCAGCTGACAAATCCACCTTGGAACATCGCATAGGAAAAGGTTAATACAATCAAAAAAAGCAGTAGAATGACCTTCCACACTTTTCTTACTAGTTTCGGGAGCCTTTTCATTTATTCACTAACCTTTGGATTGGAACAGGGACTCTAGCAACCACCTGATTGACCAATTCTTCAGCTGAAATCCCTTCGAATTTGGCCTCTGACTTTAAGATAATCCGGTGCGATAGGACAAACTTAGCTAAATATTGAATGTCATCAGGCAGGACATAATTGCGGCCGAACATATAAGCATAAGCCTGCGCTGCTTTCATCAACGCGATGGAACCCCTCGGACTGGCCCCAAGGTAGACACTGCCGTGACCCCTCGTGCGGTTGACGATATCGACAATATAACGCTTTATCGTGTCATCGACGAACACATCTTTGATTTCCTTTTGTAAGGTTAAAAGACCTTCAAGATCGATGACTGGATAAAGCTCCTCAATCGGTGGAACCTTCTGCGCTCTGTTTAGGACTTCCATTTCCTCATGTATGTCCGGGTAACCCATTTTCATTTTTAATAAAAAGCGGTCAAGCTGGGCCTCTGGAAGTGGATATGTACCTTCATATTCGATCGGGTTTTGCGTAGCCATAACGAAGAAAGGCTTGTTCAGTCGGTGGGTTACCCCATCAATGGTTACACTTGCTTCCTCCATCCCTTCTAAGAGCGCCGACTGCGTCTTCGGGGATGTCCGGTTAATTTCATCGGCGAGAATAATGTTCCCCATTAACGGACCTGGCCGAAATTGAAATTCCATTTCCTTTGGATTATATATGGACACTCCAGTGACATCGGACGGAAGTAAATCGGGTGTGAATTGAATTCTGCGGAAGTTAGCATTCACTGACTTTGCCAGGGCACGGACCATCATCGTTTTTCCGACACCCGGTACGTCCTCTAGGAGCACGTGACCACCAGCTAACAGGGCTACAAGACTAAGTTCGGCCACATCCCTTTTTCCAATCATGACCTTTTCAATGTTTACTAGTATATTTTCGATCATCGGATTCATTTGTTCATGAGACAAGGTGACTCCTCCTCGGATGGGTTATTCATATTTAGGCATTATATGTATGTATTCTATGTCCTCCTAAAAAGTTCCTGTAAAAAAAATACACAACATTCAAAAATAGTAAATTATAAACCGAGTATTGAAAGTCACTTGCATATTTAACCTTGTTCTTTACTGGCCTAAGGATTGGCATTAATTTTAACAGCAAAAAACCACTACATAAGTTTAATTAGTGGTTTTTTTTATAGAAGAAATGGAGGCATTTTGTCGATATCTACTCGAATTTGCAGATATTTCCCGGGAATTTGTTGAAATGTGGAGGCATGCCCGTATCGCGTTACGCTATAAGCGCTGCGATGTTGGATTGAAGAACGATACACCAATTAACATCTATTAAAAATTCATATCTATTTCGTTGTATCGCCTGGCGATACGATACAGTTAAGCTAAAAAAGGCCTAAAACAGCCTTATTTTCGGAAGATGGAGAAAAGCCTCTCCCATTTTTCTTTAGGCTTTTGTATCGCTTCTTCTAACCGTTTATTAAAATCATTTTGTGAACGCCATTCTTTTTCCAGTTCGTCCCGCATATTTTGTATTTCTTTTTGTAAAAATTCACTTTTTTGCATTTCCTGTTGTAGCAAAGTTTCGTAATGATTATTTTGTTGTTCCGTTAATTTTTCAATTTTAGCATGAGTTTTTTGAGCTGAATTAGCAATACTGGAACTTATAACATGGTGATCTTGCTGGAGCCGGGAAACCGTTAGTTTAAGCTGAGACATATCGTTTGTCAGTTGGACATTTATTTCACGAGTGGCAGCGAGTTCATTGACCAAAACCTTTAAAATCTCTTTTAATTGATTAGGGTCTTGGGGTAAATTTTCATATGTATCGGGTATCGCAATTTCCATTTCATTCAATTCTACTAATCTTTCCTTTTGTTGATACGCAAGGTCTTTAGCTGTATCGTCAAGGGGCTTGTCCGTATCGCGTAACGCTATAAGCGCTGCGATGTCAGATTGAACAAAAATACGCCGATCGCCATCTTTGAAAAACTCATATCCATTCCGTTCCAAGATTTGGCCATACTTTCGAACAGTAGGGGTTGCAATTCCCACTTCTTCTCCCACTTCTTTAGAAGAGAAAGCTTGTTCATTCAGTTGTATATCGCGTCGCATATCGGACCTCCTTTTCTATTAAATATGAAGGTTATTTGATATATTTGCAAGTTAAATCGCCCAGCGATACGAACAAAAACAAGAGCAGATCAACCGAAGAAAAGGCCTCCACCAGTTCAGTAACCTAATGAAAGACCTCTCTAACTAATTTTGTTGTAGATTATATTTCACTACTTAACATCAAAATTCTCCTGTATAAATTTTATTTCTTCTTTAGGCGAAGCTGCTCCAACAGCTTTTCCAACCGTGCCGCCCTGCAGTGACCAAATGGCATTGTGATTGATTACCACATGATCAAAATTGCCCTTATCCCAGGATCTTAAAATCTTTAAATATAAATCAGCATTTTCATACTTTTTCTCATTTGCTTCGACCACTTTAAGTAGTCTTTTAACTCGTTCAGCTGTTAAAGGCAATGCACCCCATTTTTTCTTTGCTACTACCTTTTGATGCGACATATTATGGATGGCTTGTTGTACCGAGTTTTCACTCATGCTAATCGGAAATTCACTTTCAACCTTTTGATTTTGTTCATGTACTTGAACCACTTTTTCGCCAGTCGAGGCAGTTTCTACTCTAACAGTTACATTTTCCTTATTAAAATATAAATAGCCCCCAAATAATACTCCCAAGAGTACGATTGGTATCCATATTTTTTTAGGTATTTTTTTCATAGTTTCTCCTGCTCCTCTAATAGGAAGGTCTGGAACATTGCTCCATCTCTTCAAGATTAGCTCAAAGTTAATAATTCCACATTTACCTTTTAATTTCCTTTATTACCTTTAAAAAGGCCATAATAATTTGAATAATCAAAATGAAAAACCACTCCCTAAATTTGATTAGAAAGTGGTTTTATCTTTGATATAACGGACTGCCCTTATATTTAAGTTCATTCAATAGATGAAAAACAAGTATCGTCTTTTGCACTAACAAAAGTTATTTATTTTTTCTTTGATCCAATCATTCCGTAATCCTTTATCGTAATTGATACATCATAGGTGATGGGGATCTCACTAAATTTTTCATCCCAATTGCCCTTCACATTTTTCCAAACATTAGGATATTGTATTCGCAGTTGGTTGCCAAATCCTCCAACATCTACTCCGAATTCCTTTTGCATTTTTTTTGTGGTATTCACTACTAAGCGCATTACTTCTTTTTCAGCCGCATTTTCTATGTGTTTAATAGTTTTATTCTTAAAAGAAGGTTTAAAGTGAGGATTCCAATATTCAGCGATTCTTCCCTCTGACTCAATTTTTACATCAAACGAAATTCTATCACCGGTAACATGCGGCTTAATTTTGCTTTTCATTGACTGAATCTGATAATATGTCGGTTTATCTGACTCTTTTTGGAAGGCTTTCACCGCTCCGCTTTTACCTTCTCCTGCTATCCAATTTATGCCTTCAATCTCTTTCTTATTAAGAATCCCTATCATCTTGTTTGTTTTTCCTTTTATTACGGCCGCTCCATTAAAATCAATTTCTCCCTTTTTTAAATCAATCAGTTGTATAAGGAAGCTGGTCTGAGAGTTCGATTTTCCCCAAATCTTCATTAAAGAGAGGTGCCTCAAAGCTTTAGTTGTAAGTTCCTGTTCTGCAATTTCTACCAAGCGTATAGCAGGAATGACTTCGGCTTCCTTTGATTCGAGAGTTCGTGCAGCTTCTCCTTTAGAAATAAAGATTAAGGTACTTCCCCTAATATCGATATCCCGAAAGAACAAATCTGTTATTTCTCTAATTGGCTCTGCACGAGCAAGATCTTGCCCAATAATCACTGCTTTTTCATGTGCCCCTGAAATAGAACCTTCTCTTCGCAAGGTCGTTTCCCAACCGATTGGTTCTAGTGAATTTCCTGTCGCAGAGACATTAATATAAGGTTTTTGTTGTGGTAATTTGTTATTTGAATTACCGATTGCATTTGGTATTACATATTGAAGAGTTGATCGTATTTTTCCATCTTTTGATTTATCTAAAGCTGTACCAACAGCGATATTTAGATCTTCAATGGACTTGCTGCTCCAGCAGCCTGACAGCAGAAAAAGGAAAAGGATCGACACAAAAGAATTTCTTAATATAGGTTTACATTTTTTCATATTTTCTTTCCTTCACCTTTGAGATAATGAAAAGGACAGGCGGCATAATAAAAAATAAATGAAGGGCGAAATTAGCAAGTATATCTGACATTTTAAATACCTCATTTATATTTTTAGGAATCATAGAAACTAAATAAATGAGCGGTAGTAAACTATAAATAAACGCATGTGTACTTTTCGAAAAAATCTGATTTAATCCAAGATTAGCAATAAATAAAGCAATGACATACGTAGCAAATATTTGCATAATCCAAATGACAAGAATGAGCGAATCGAACCGTTCAAATAAAAGGCCTTTGATTTCAAAGCTTCGAATAAATGTAAGTACAGGCCATGTTTGTGACAGCACTGCGTCTACTGACATGGAACCTATTACGATTACCACTGTAATGGTATAAAAGATAAAGGGTATTCCAACTCCAAGTAATGGAACTTTTGTTACCTTGGTTTTTTCCTTCATAAACATATAAATAAAGAGGAGAATTTCGAAGCCTGCAAAGGAAAGAGTTGAGGTTGTTAACCCCTTTAAGACGGGCTTAACTCCAGATCCTAACACTGGACGTAAATTATCAACCTCAAATAATCCGATGCCTAAAAACAGGACCAAAAGTAAAAAAGAACCGTAATTGGAAAAATAATTTCTAATAACCGAGCAATGGCATTCACCCCGCCCTGAACTAAGTATAGTCCAATCCACAAAAATGGCATCATAATAGCCCATGTTGGAGTTCCCTGAAGTAAGAATAATCGTGTAGTTTCAGCCATAGTTCGAACCTCGTATGCGGACAACGCAATATAATAGCAGATAACTGTTATACTTAGCAGCGATCCTATCCATTTCCCAAGAAGTTTTTGATTAAATTGATAGAAGGTTTCGTTCGGGTATCTTTGGCATAGTTTTAATATGATTATTGCTACAAGAGTAATAATTAATCCACTAACAATTATTGCAATCCAGGAATCGGGAGTTTTTATTTTCTCAGTCGTAGTTCTGGGCAGCGTTAAAATCCCTGCACCGAAAATAAAATTTGTGATAAACATTACTGCTTGATGAGAAGTTATTCGATCTAAAGGACTGGAAGTCATAATTAGTCAACTCCTTTCGAGCCGTTACCTTTTTCTTACTGAATCTTTTGGATGCAACAGTTTTGGACGGCGTTTCATCAGGAATAAGGGGACCCGTATCATGAAGTCCTTCCAATCAGACAATCGAAATGATACAGCAGGGCTCACATATGGAATGCCAAAACTTTTAAGCCTGACCAAATGGCTGCATAGCAACAGGAAGAATAGGACGACTCCATATAATCCAAACACACTAGCAAATAGCATGGACGCAAAGCGAAGAATTCTTAATGCGATCCCTACATTATATTGTGGGAACGTGAATGAAGATATGGCCGTGACAGCAACTACGATGACCATGATCGGACTAACTATTCCTGCTTGCACTGCTGCTTCTCCAATAACTAAACCGCCCACGATCCCTATCGATTGTCCAATAGGTTTTGGTAAACGAAGCCCGGCTTCTCTTAATACTTCTATAGATACTTCCATTATGAGTGCCTCAATTAGAGGAGGAAAAGGAACTCCCTCTCTGGTGGCTGCAATGGAAAAAACGAGCTTAGTTGGAATTAATCCTGGATGGAAGGAAATAAATGCAATATATAAAGAAGGACCAAATAAAGCAACAAAGGCTGAAAAATAACGTAATATACGAATTAATGTCGCAGCCATCCATCTTTCGTAATAGTCCTCAGGAGACTGCAACAGCATATGGAAGGTAACAGGAACAATTAAGGCAAAAGGTGAACCGTCCAACAGTAAAGCTACCCTTCCTTCCATCAAAGCACCCATAACACGATCAGGTCGTTCTGTACCTTGCACTTGAGGGAATGGACTTAAAAAATTATCTTCAATTAATTGTTCAATATAACTAGAATCATGTACATCATCAATTTTTATTTTATTAATCCGTTGTTTAACCTCTTCTAATAAATGAGGGTCCACAATATCCTTCATGTAGATAATGACTAGTTCTTTTTTGGACCGCTCTCCTACCTGATAGCTGATTATGGATAAGTTTTGATCTTTGCCATGCCGCCGTAGAAGAGCTGTATTATCCTTTAAATTTTCAATAAAGCCTACCCTAGGTCCACGTACCAATGCCTCAGTAGACGGCTCATCAATATTTCTTGTTTTAGCTTTAGCAATGCCAGCCAGGAAAACGTCTTCTAGACCATCGACTAAAATCGCAATTGACCCAAACATTACTCCGGAGGTTATATCCTTAAGAGTACGAACTTCATTTAAACCGCATACAGAAAGGGCTTGGTTTTTAATATACTCTTTTAAGGAGGAGTTTTTTAGAGGATGGCCGGTATCTTTTGGTGACGCCGACATGAGATCAACCAAAATATGATTATTAATTACATCCGTATCTGCAAGCCCATCTATAAAAATAATGGCAATACGAATGCCCGTTGTTCCCATTTGAAACTCACGAAATTTCACATCTGAATTATGCCCAATCTCTTTGCGAATTAAATTTAAATCTTCGGTAAGATTGCCGGTCATTTCATTAATAGATTCTTGAAATGACTGTTTATCCTGTTTTACTTTTTTGGCAGATTCTTCAATCTTCATCCGGCTTTTGTTTAGCTTCCGCCATTTCACTAATCATCACTCTTCTCTAATGAATGAATCCATTTGAAAAATTTAAAAAATCCAAGTGGAACTAAAAATGTAATAAATGCTTGTACGAAAATGATATAGTCCGGTATTAGAGAAAGAATTTTCTTCAACATAATAACCTCTCTATAGATGCTCAGAAGTATTTTTATTAGAAACGTTTTAAAATGCATTGATTGTATTATTTACTTTTGATGTTAAAATTAACCGATTATTGGAATAGTAATTTACTTTAATAAAAACATGGATGAATTTTAACAACACAAAAAACCACTCCCTACTTTTATGGGAAGTGGTTATTGCTATTGGTATAAATTATTTACTGACTACTTCACAGGAGGTCGAATAATGCACTTAACGTTTTCTCAAAAGAGAGTGTAGGAACTTTATGCAAATCCCATGAAAAATTAGAACCCATTTTCCACTAACCATTTCATAATGCTTTCTTCTCTTTCCTTAATATCGTCATGCTGTGCATCGTATCTACTCATTTTCTTCTGTGCCTCAATATTTCCATCTACCATAAACAATATTCTTTCAGTTTTTACTGCCACCTTTACATCATGCGTAACGAGCATTACGGTTGTCCCTTTTTTATTAATCTCTGCCAGAATTGACAGAATATCTTCTGTCGATTTGGAATCTAATGCTCCGGTCGGTTCGTCTCCAAAAATGATATCGGGATCATTTATCAATGCTCTGCAGATGCCGACTCTCTGTAACTGTCCACCAGATGCTTGGGTGATATTATGATCTGCAAGCTTTTCAATTCCTGTCATTTCCAACAGTTTTTTTGCTTTTTGATTTATCGTATTTTTATCCACATCTTTTGATACAAGAGCAGGAAACATGACATTGTCAATCAATGACAGATTCTTTAATAGATTAATATCCTGAAAGATAAATCCCATGTGATTCAGTCGAATCTTCGCCAGTTCTTCTTCTTTTAGTCGCCCGATTTCATGGCCTTTAAATTTCACACTGCCAGAAGTAATTCTATCCATACCGCTTACATTATATAACAGCGTTGTCTTCCCGCTTCCTGATGGCCCCATGACCGATACGAATTCACCTTCTTTTATCTCCAAGTTTATATCTTTTAAGATTTGAAGCTGATTATCTTTTCCTATTTCTACTTTTTTGTTCATACTTCTTGCTTCTACTATATTCCCCATCTATATTCCCCCAATATCAACCTTCTATCTTCGAAAATACGCTTACTGCATAGACCTTTTTCAGCCTTACTAACTTCTTAAAACGACAGATAGATCATCTTTTACTGTTACCTTACAGCACACAGAAATAGTAAATCCAACGACTACAATCATCGCTAACGGACAAAGCAGCCAAGTCTGCCATGCAACATGAACTAATTCAATTTTTGCGGCTCCCATAGAGGACATGGCCATACTTACAAGAAATTCCCCTAGAAAATTCGCAGCCAGCAATCCAACTATGATTCCCAATATGAGTACCATCATAGTTCCTGCCATATATTGATGTTTAATATTTTTAGAAGTTAATCCCACACATCGCATGATGGCAATCTGAGACATATCCTTTGATAATAACATCCGAAGAAATAATGAAGTTATCAATACAGCAATGATGACTGCTATTGCGATTCCGCCTATAACAATCAGGCTCATCTGATCAATGATATTTCCAAGAGTCTGCCCAGTATATTCTTTGATATCATTTACCTGCGCAGAATCATAGGTATTCTGATAGTGGTCCATTTTCACGCGTTTATCAGCACCTTGGGCCATATCCATGCTCACAATATACCAAAGAATGGCCTCTTCATTTACCCCAAGACTCGTATGCGCCTTTGCTGTTTTTCCCCCATTTGTAATATCCTGATAAATACCAGTTACTTTCAAGGTCTTTTCTTTCCCGGCAACCTTTACTACTACTTCATCTCCAACGTTCTTGTTTAACCCGTCTTGTGACGCATTTGCAAAGGAAAGTGAGGTTTCCGCTTCACCCTGAGGTGCTCTGCCTTCCAGATATTTTAATGGAAATACTGAAAAATCTCCGGTTTCAATATTGATATAGTCCCAGGAACCTTCCGCATTTTTGACCTGATAGGAACTTGTGATGTAGGCCGCATACTTTTCAATATCCGAATCATTCTGCAGTTCTTCCTGCAGCTTTTTAAAATCTTCTCTAATCGTATCCGTCCTTCGAAGATCGATTCTCATATCGGATTTGCCAAT
Organism: Bacillus sp. MM2020_1; assembly: GCA_011250595.1. Lineage (GTDB taxonomy): Bacteria > Bacillota > Bacilli > Bacillales > Cytobacillaceae > Neobacillus. The sequence goes on from JAANMP010000037.1 coordinate 23,241, forward strand.
TCCCATGTATGTGGAAAATTCCGGTGAATTCATGGTGTTATATATATTTAAAGGAAGTATGACAATAAACGTACATACGATAAAAATAAAGAGCAGTAGCCTGTATAATTTGAATCGTTTCCATACATCCCTAAGTCCCATGTAAATATTGATGCTGAAGAATTTGTTCCTTAGTAGCGGGAAACTGTATTTTCGGTTCTTTCCGTGCTCCATAGAATCTTTCCGTAAAGCTTCCACCGCAGAAATCTTATCGATTCTTTTCAGTACTTGCCGGCAGTACATCACAATCATGGAATATACAAGGAATGGAGCTATAAGCGATAGTACATATTTTAAGCTTCCTGATAAATCGGAAGATATGTAAAGTCTCATATTACCGTTTAACAGATTTACCGCTGCAAAGGAAAGCAGATAACCGATCATACCGGCTGCTACTGAGATGACTCTGTATTTGTTAAGATAGACCTTTTTTATATCATTTTTGGATATCCCCATTGCTTTCATAACACCGATTTCTCTAATATCTTCATCAATCGTTGCCAGAAATGTAAGTCTAATACAGAGTGAAGCAATAACAATAAGCAGAATACTAATAAATATAATGACAATCGCAATTGCCATATCTGACATGGCATTAAACATCGTAAATATCTTTCCTTCAATTATAGGACCGTTTGCCGGAAGACCCGATTCGATATAGGCAGTCTGAACAGCAGCAGAATCCCCGTTTTCATACAGCTTGAATTCGATCAGATATTCCAGTTCCCCCGCCTGCATTTCGAGCATTTCATCATAGTCATTCTGATTTATCACAAACCGTTTCGAAGAAGTAAGGGAAGAGTTCATCTCAAAATCTCTTGCATAATCTGAAATGACAAACTCTTCCTCATACCCGCGGCTTTTCACCGTAATCGTATCACCTATTTTTAAGTCATTCTGTTCCATGAAATAGATGGGAACAGCAACGAAACCTTCTTTTACATCCAGCTTTTCATTATCCAGATCCAATATAAAATCAAATTTCTTATTCTGTACAACAAAGGAAATATCCTGTATCGTTCCGGCCATCGTTTGATTTTGGCCAAAATGAATATTGCTTCCATCAATATTCTGAAGAACCATCGTCTCCTGCATCGCTATCTGGTCACGGTATTGTTCTGTGAATTGGTCGATTTCTGCCTGGTCATATTCTCCGGCATGCATCACCGTAATATCAGCTGGTACTGCCCTCTCCTTAAGATCTGACATCGCCTGAATCAGATTGGCAATGTTATTAATGGCGCCGGCTGCCAAAATAACAGCCATCGTGATAAATACAAATACTGTCATCGTTACAATTTTGTTTCTGAGGAAATCATTCTTGACTATTTTCAAAAACATTGTTTTTTCTCCTTCCTGCATACTTTTTTGAATGAATATTATTCTTACATGCAGGTTTCTGAGTTGACTTCACCTAAATGATTATTTAACGTACTAAAGTAATCATACAAAATAATATTAATTAAACTAACCTGCTAGAGACCAATTCCTTACTAAGTCTGCAGCCCTATTTTGGTAATTTGACTATGGGAGATAATAAGAAAATAATCGAAATGAAGGGAAGTAAGTGAAAGGGGTAGCAATTGCTTCAACTGCAACGGACTATCACGAGAGTTAACTTCACTGTATTATTATTGGGATTAATAATACGTTCGCTATTTGCGGAAGTTGGGGTCGCACTCGAACAAGCTTGGACAGGCTTAGACATTCTGATGAATAAATAACGAAGATGTATATCTTCCTGTTACCAAAAAAGAAACTTCTCACAAGTTTCAAACTAATGAAAAGTTTCACTTAACCTTTTTGTCAGCAAAATGTTAGCATGTCCATGGAACTAACCAAACGTTTGATTAAAACTGGTATCAGCCCTGGTATATTAACGTTTATCTCTGTAATTGTATAAAATACTTGTCGATAACTGGGGCAGCTAAGCCTTCCATTCACCTTATTTACCTTTAAATTTACACCCTTCGACCGCTGCAAACTAATCAAACGTTTAATTAAATAGGCTGAATAGCCTTCTCTCTCAACCTTTTACTCCCAAATCCAGAAAAAAGATTGTTGAATTTACCCTATTCAAAAAAACTAATTAAACGTTTGATTAGTTAACCACGAAGCCATATAAGTAAAGAGTTTCAGCCATTTAATAAAAAAATCTTTGTCGACGCAGTTCTATTTTTCCTATATGAAAAATAAAAAACAGGTCGATATTTGGATTTCCTTTGGGAAACTCTTATGCTTCGACACGCTTCCTGATCATTCCTTACTAACCAAACGTTTGATTAGTTGCGGGAAAAACCTTTTAACAAAAGGGTTTTTCCCCGGGGAATGGAGAAAAGAATGTCAAAATCCGCTTGACAAAACAAAAGGCGCAAGCGCCTCGTTTAGCGGCGTATGATCTGGAGCACTCCAACTGAGATAAAGGGAAAACGGAGAGCGTTAGCGCATTCGTGCTTGACTAATTCGCAGGGCGGAGAGTGAAGTCCACTGGGCGCTAGAGCTCGATTCAGAGAACTATTTCAACGTTTTCAACAATGAATTATTTTATAATTTCCTATACACTAAAAAAACCACTCCCTTATTTTTATAGGAAGTGGTTATTGCTATTGATATATTATTTACATGACTACTTCACAGTTTGGTGGGAAAATGCACTTAGCCATTTCTCATTATAGAGTGGCTAAATTACATCATGCCGCCCATGTCAGGCATACCCACGCCTGCGCCAGCCGGTTCTGGCTTATCAGCAACAACTGCTTCAGTTGTTAAGAACATTGCCGCTACAAATGCAGCGTTTTGTAATGCATAACGAGTAACTTTAGTTGGGTCAACGATACCTGCTTGAATCATGTTTACCCATTCGCCGATTGCAGTATTAAAACCAGTACCGATTTCTTCGCGCTTTAAAGACATTGTTGGTATAGATCCCAGCCATAGCATACATCGTCCCTTGCAGATTACATAAGTATCACTTTCCAATAAGCTCCTCAACTTCCCTCTTAGTCGGAAGAGCAGAGATTGCTCCTTTTCCTGTTGTAGTGAGAGCACCACTTGCATTGGCAAATCGCAATATTTCTGTTTGATTGGCCCGTAGTACTTCCTCGAAGTTGGCCGGGTTTGCTTTCAATTCCAGCAATTGATATAAAAATCCGCCTATGAACGCGTCACCCGCTCCGGTTGTGTCCACAGGTTTAACTGAGTATCCTCTCGATTCAATCTTTTCATCCTTTAAAAACAAATCCGCACCAGAAGCTCCCTTTGTGTAGACAACTGCCTTCACTTTTCCAACGAACAACGATTGTATCGCATCCGACTCATCTTTTATTCCCGTAATAAAATTTAGCTCTTCATCGGAAACCTTTACGATATCCGCCGTTGGTAAAAATTCGAGAATCGCCTTACGACAGTACTCTGGATCTTCCCAAAGCGGAAGCCGCACATTTGGATCAAAGCTGACCAAGCCATCCGCCTCTGAAACAGCGGCGATCGCTTTTTTATGCGCCTGTTTCATCGGGCTTTCGACAAGATCAACCGAACAAAAGTGGAGAATATCTCCCGCATGGAACCATGCTGGCTCGATTTCCTCCTCACATAACAGCAAATCAGCGGAAGGATTACGGTAAAATGAAAAATCACGTTCCCCATTTTCTTTTAACGAGACAAAAGCCAAAGCCGTATTCGCCTCCCCAGTCCGGTATACTTTGTCCATTTCAACACCAGCCTCGACAAGCTGCTCGACTAAAAAGTCACCAAACGCATCGTTCCCTAATTTAGAAATCATTGCCGCTTTCTGCCCATATTTCGCAACGGCTGCAGCCACATTTGCTGGCGCCCCCCCAGGAGCTCTCTCAAAAGAAAAAACATCCTTTAAAGCCACCCCTTTTTGAAGTGGAATAAAATCAATTAACACTTCACCAATCGAAAAAAGCTTTCCCATTCTGTCACCTCAAGTAAGACTAAAAAGTTTATATGATATCCCATTTAACAACCTTTACCATCGTTTGTCCACCACGAGCAAACACACGGATTCCATTACTATTTTCACCAGGAAAAATTCGTCCGGTAAATACTTCTTCCCCATTATTTACAAACACTTCAACAGAGGAGATATCAACAAAGATTCGGAACGAAATCTTTTCAGTGTCCAACATACATTTTCGAACGGTACCAAACTCCTCAGCAAAGGATTCGCCCGATTCAGTCCGGTCAAATACAACCTTTTTCGCAACCGCATCATATTTAATCACGGTTTTCTCAATTTCTCCGACCCGAAGTTCCAAACCAAACTCCTCAGCCGTACTATTAGAAAATTCCGCAAGAAGCTCATACACGTCTCCCTCGAGGTTATCCAAATTAACATTTTCATTCTCAACCGTTTGATTGGTTTCCACCTTTTCCCCACGAAGCAATACTAGCTCAGGCACTGGCTGCTGAACCAGCTTTCCATCTTTAACCGATAGCTTCCGAGGGAGTGTTAAACAGTGTGCCCACCCATTTTTATCAGTAGGATAGTCAATCTCCGGTAATCCCATCCAGCCGACTAAAATCCGGCTCCCCCGATGATCCACCGTCGATTGTGGTGCGTAAAAATCAAACCCGCGATCCAACTCCTGAAATGCACCATGCTTTAATTCAATATTCTCTAAATCTATTGGACTTCCAATTACATACCCTGATTGATAAATGTTTTGATAGTGATCGCCTTCCGCCTTTAACCCTTGTGGAGAGAAAAGGAACACGCCTTGCTCTTCCAGCTCAAAATAATCCGGACATTCCCACATATAACCGAAATCTTCACCTAATCCGGTCTTCACTTCGCCCGCAAACTGCCAATCTTTTAGATCGCTAGAGCAATATAAAACGACACTTCCTGTCTCACTTTTCCTTTGAGCACCAATCACCGCGTAAAAGTGATCCCCATGTTGCCAAACCTTTGGATCGCGAAAATGATCGGTATAGTCACTTGGAATATCTGCAATCACCGGTGCATCCATTTTCTCAATGCTTCCATCCGAACTCATTACTGACAAACATTGATACGGGTGTCGATTCCAATATTCATCGCGCGTGTTGCCAGTATACATTAAATATAATTTCCCATCATGCTCAATTCCACTTCCGGAATACGCCCCATGACTATCAAATTCATTCGACGGCTCAATGCCCACTCCAACATTTTCCCAATGAACAAGGTCTTTAGACTTCGTATGATACCAATGCTTCAACCCATGAATCGGCCCAAGCGGAAACCATTGATAGAATAAATGATATTCCCCATTAAAATAACTAAAGCCATTCGGGTCATTTAACAATCCTGTCGGCGGCTGAATATGAAAAGTCTGCCGCCATGGGCATTGATTGACTAGTTTGGCTAACCCTTGAATTTCCTCTTCGGTCACGTCGTCCATGCTTCTGTATCGTTGCTCTTTTGTCCATTCCATGCTGATTCACTCCTAATACAGAAAGGAGAATCACTGGATTCTCCTTTTCATTCTTTTATTATGCTGCTTGACCAGATGATCGTTTAACTGCCTTTTTTTCGTCTCTTTTCGCTAAAACAATCGTGACGGTAAATGCTACAGCAAACGAGATGACCATACCGATAACATAAGAAATAATTGTATCTGGGCGAATCGAGATGATTCCTGGTATACCAGCTGCACCTAACGCAGTCGCTTTAACCTTGAATATCGTAACAAAGCCTGACCCGACAGCAGAACCAGTAATGGCACCGATAAATGGATAGCGTAATTTCAAGTTAACCCCAAACATCGCTGGTTCCGTAATCCCTAATAAGGCAGAGATCCCAGCTGCTGAAGCGGTTCCTTTGATCTTGGCATTTTTCGTTGTCTTTAGCACAGCAAGTGTCGCTGCTCCTTGCGCAATGTTTGACATTGCCGCAATAACGAAGATAAACGATCCGCCCGTTTTCACAACATCAGCAAGCAATTGCGTTTCTACCGCAATAAAGCTATGGTGCATACCTGTAATAACAATTGGTGCATAAAGTAAACCGAAGATGATTCCACCAATGACACCAGTTGTGTCATATAACCAGACAATTCCATCTGTTAATAGATTACCAGCTGAGCGTGTCAGCGGTCCCACCAAAGTGAACGTTAAAACTCCGGTAATAAAGATAGAGAGTAACGGTGTTAATAGATTGTCTAAAGAAGAGGGAACAACCTTCCGTAAAGACGTTTCAATTTTTGCTAGAATAAAAGACGCGGCAAGAACAGGAAGTACGGTGCCCTGATAACCTACCTTTTCAATTTCTAAGCCAAAAATATTCCAAACCGGGACTTCATTTTTCAGTAACGCGGCACCGTAACCGTATCCATTTAATAAGTCCGGATGAACCATTAGCATTCCAAGTGTGGCCCCAAGGAAAGGATTCCCTCCAAACCGTTTCGTTGCTGAAAAACCAATTAAAATCGGTAAAAAGACAAAGGCTGCATTGGCAAAAGTATTAATGAGTGCAGCTAAATCCGCCATTTCTGGAATAGCATCCACTAAGGATTTTCCTTCAATAAACAAGTCTGGAGCCGTTAGGATATTGTTGATTCCCATTAGTAAACCACCAGCTACGATCGCTGGGATAATCGGAACAAAAATGTCTGACAGCATTTTGACGAATTGCTGAATCGGATTCAGTTTCTTCGCTGCCGCGTCTTTCACATCACTCGTTGACATTTCTGTTTGACCAGACATCTCCGCCAAGTGCTTATAGACCTCGTTCACCGTTCCAGATCCTAAGATAATTTGAAACTGACCTCCCGTTGAAAAGGTCCCTTTCACAACATCCATGTTATCCAACGCTGCTTGATTAACGATAGATTCATCCTGTAAAACTAGACGTAAGCGTGTGGCGCAATGCGCTGCAGCTGATACGTTTTCCTGACCACCAATGGCATTAAGAACTTCCCTTGCAATTTTTTTATGATCCATTTTAATCCCTCTCTTTTCATTTGACTTGTTTTGGGAACCGGTTCCATTTTCAAGTAAAAATAAAATCCCTCATTGAGGAACCGGTTCCAAATTACACTAAAAAAATAAATGATTAAAAGAGAAACCGAATTCGATTGTTACCAAGTGAAAAGGTTCTCTTGATTGGAACCGGTTTCGTTGTTTTTATTATAGTGGACGATTAAAGAAATTGTCAACGCTTTCTCGCTCAATAATTTCAAATTTAGAAATGGTTACTTTTTCAACAGGGCGTTCATTAACTAACTCAACAATATGTTTTGCAGCCGTTTCCCCCGCTTCTTTGTAAAAAAACTTCGCCGTCGTTAAGCCCGGATGCATGATTTCTGTCACATCATATCCACCAAAACCCGTTAACGCTATATCTTTAGGAATCGTTAGCCCCTCTATATACGCTGCCTTCATCACCCCAAGGGCAATATTATCGGTCGCACAAACAATGATAGAAGGCTGAAATTCATGGATGATTTCCATTGCACTAGCCTGCGCAGCTGGAATCTTGAACAATGTCTCATAGAAGCGAACCTCACAATCCTCTACTTCTTGAATCGCCTTTTTAAAGCCCTGTTTTCGTTTCACCCCAACTGAGATATCTCGCTCCGTAACGCCTAGATAAGCAATTTTACGATATCCTTTTTCAAGTACATACCGCCCCATTTCATAACCAGCGCAAAAATCATCATGAATCAGACTATAAAAATTCTCATGCTCTTGTCCTATTAGCAGAACAGGAACTTTAACCGTTTTAAATGCCTCGATATGTTGATCCGTGATTTCGGTAGCAAGCAAAATAATCCCCGCCATCTTTTGATTGGCAAAGCTATAAATACTCTCAATCTCTCGCTCCAGATTTTGACTTGTATTGGAAATCAGCATCTGATAATTCATCTGCTTTAATTGCTCATCTATACCAATTAACGTTTGCGAAGAAGCGTAGGAATCAAGCCGCGGCACAATCGTGCCAATAATATTCGTTTTCTTCGCTTTCAAGCTCTGCGCAAATGGATTCGGCGTATATCCGGTTTCCTTGATTGCTTGTTCAATTTTCTTCTTCGTCGCTTCCCCGACAGAGCCACCATTTAAAAACCGAGAAACCGTACTCTTCGCCACACCCGCAAGCTTGGCAATATCTAAAATTGTACTCATGATCCTCAACCTCATTACATTTCAAATTCATATACCATTATAGTATCATGAAAAGTCATCCACTTAGTATTGCCTTCTTTTGTTCCTTACATAATTTAATTTTCAGCAACAAAAAGATGAAAAAAGGCTTCCAAAAAGTTCAAAGAACTCATGGAAAACCTCTTATTTAGACCTTATTTAAGGAATGTTATTCTCATGTTACTCTTCAGGTTTACTCAAAGTATTAAGGGACTATAAACCCTATTATTACTGGGTTTTAAGGAAGCAGGTTACATCATGCCGCCCATTCCTCCTCAATTAAAATAGAAGAAGATAGAATATAAAAAAGCGCTGTATATCAACAATTTTAGAGTTTAATTTCAAATAACCTTATATAGTTTAGAAAAAATTTGCGGACAAATTTGCGGACAAATTGTCCGTGCAGAAGTTAAATCTCTCTCAAATTGTGCAATACCCGCAAAGATAGTAAACAACATTTTCCCAAAGCTGATGAATTGGACAAAAAAAGAACTGATTTACAAAACCTTAATATTGGATTAATGTGCGATTAATATTTTTCGAATATGATTAAACCGTAACAAACAGTAAACAACGTTAAAAAATCCACATTAATTGGAGGCAATTTTTATGAACTACACATTTAAGAAGAATTGTTACAAGTCGATTCAAACTGTGGTGTTAGGAATGAGTGTACTGGGATTAGCTGCTTGTGGAACGACAAAAGAGCCAACTGCTACAGTTGTTAAGGATCCCAACTCATTATCCTTGAAAGAAATTGAAACAAAAGCCGAAAAAGAGGGAGAAGTGAATAGTGCCGGTATGCCTGATTCATGGGCAAACTGGGGAGAAACGTGGGATGAAGTGACGAAAAAATATACATTGAAACACACGGATACAGATTTATCCAGCGCCGAAGAAATTTCTAAAATGGAATCTGAAAAAGAGAATGCCACTGCGGATATCGGTGATGTAGGGATTTCCTTCGGACCTATTGCCGAACAGAAAAAATTAACCATCCCTTATAAAACTTCCTATTGGAACGATGTACCTGAGTGGGCAAAAGATGACAACGGGGATTGGGTTGTCGGCTACCAAGGAACGATTGCCTTCTTAACGAATAAAGAATTAGTGAAAAATCCGCCAAAATCTTGGGCTGATTTATTAAAAGGAAATTATAAAGTAACCGTTGGGGATGTTCAGCGTGGTACACAGAACCAAATGGCCGTTCTTGCTGCTGCAATGGCTTACGGCGGTGACGAAAAACATCTTCAACCAGGAATTGACTTTTTTGCTAAGCTTGCCAAGCAAGGACGTCTTGGCTTAACGGATGCCAAGACGGCAAACATCGAAAAAGGGGAAGTGGAAGTGGCCATTGTTTGGGATTTCAATGCCCTTGGTTATGCTGAACAAATCAATCGTAAACAGTTCGATGCCACCATTCCAAAGGAAGGTTCGGTCGTAAGCGGCTATACCACGATTATTAACAAATATGCGAAGCATCCGTATGCCGCAATGGCCACTAGAGAATATATCTTAAGCGACGAGGGACAAATTAACTTAGCTAAAGGGTTTGCCCGTCCTATTCGCGATAATGTGGAACTTCCGAAAGAAGTAGCGGATAAAATGATTCCAAAAGAAGAGTACAAGAATGCAAAACCAATTAAAGATTTCAAAGCCTGGGAAGAAACAGCTAAAACGTTGCCACAGCTTTGGCAAGAAGAGGTGGTAGTCCATGTCAAATAAAGTAATCACTATTGTTGTTGATGGGATGAGATACGATAAAGCCTGTGAAGCTCTCGGATATATTCAACATCTAGTTGAAACAAATCAGGCGGCACTATACAAAGTAAAGTCGGAACTTCCAAGTCTTTCCCGCCCATTATATGAAGTGCTACTAACTGGTACACCGGCATCAACGAATGGAATTACGTCAAATCAAACCGTCCGTCTATCTACAGAGAAAAGTCTTTTCCATCTTACAAAAGAAAACGGCTTAAGAAATGCAACAGCATCTTATTACTGGGTAAGCGAACTTTATAATCGTGCACCATTCCAATTTATTGAAGATCGTGAGCAAGATGACGATTCAAAAGCGATTCAATATGGAAAATTCTATTGGGATGATGACTATCCAGATAGTCATGTCCTAATGGATGCAGAAGCTTTGCGTAGAAAGTACGATCCACAATTTTTATATATTCATCCGCTAGGGGTAGATGTAAAAGGCGAAATTTATGGTTCGGAATCGAAAGAATATCGTGAACAAATTTTAAAAATGGGAAGCTTATTAGCTCAGCTTCTGCCAATTTGGATCTCAGAAGGTTACCATATTTTAATTACTTCTGACCATGGAATGAGCGAATACGGCAACCATGGTGGCATAACTGATGGTGAGCGTGATGTTCCACTATTTATCATTAGCCCAAAAGTTAAGCCAGGTGTCTACAGTGAGGTAATTCCTCAATTAGCTTTTGCACCACTTGTTTGTAAGCTTTTAAATATCAAGCCGTCAGATAAAATGATTTCATATCGATTACCAGGTCTAAAAGAAGAAGTTACCCTTTAAGTGAATGTTCAATGTAACAATAAAATGAACACTGGAATGGGTTTAACAGCCTTATTGTTAAACCCATTCCAAAATTGTAAACATAGAGGAGCGAGAAGTGTTGCAAAAAATGAATAAACAAAAGATTTACTTATTAGCTCTCTTATTGCCATTTATACTTTTTGTAATTGGTTTTGAAGTTGGGCCAATAGTGGCAATGATTAAAAATAGCTTTTATACAGATGATGGAATTCACGTAACGATTAATCAATATTTAACAGTATTTAAAAGTAAATTTTATATGCAAGGAATTAAGAACAGCCTTCTTATTTCATTATTTTCAGCTGTAACCTCTGTTATTATAGCGGTAATTGCAGCTTACTCGTTTACTAAGTTTTCTCAAAAAATACAAAATCGATTACTAATGCTTACTAATGTGACTTCGAACTTTGAGGGGATTCCCCTTTCATTTTCATATATTATTTTACTTGGAAACAATGGCTTATTTACATTACTATTTCACAAGATCGGTTTAAAAGTGTTTGAAGATTTTAATTTATATTCATGGACAGGACTAATTCTTGTTTATATTTATTTCCAAATTCCGCTTGCTGTTATGCTAATTTATCCGTCTTATCAAGGAATAAAACAACAATGGAAAGAAGCTTCTTCACTATTAGGAGGATCAAAAGTTTCATTTTGGCTTCGAATTGGAATACCCGTACTTTTACCTAGTATTATAGGTACATTTAGTATTATGTTTGCAAATGCGATGGGTGCTTACGCTACAGCCTATGCATTGGTCGGTAGCAACTATAACTTATTGTCATTGCAAATAGCCTCTTTAGTTGCAAGTGACGTTACATTAAAACCACAGCTGGGTAGTGCGTTAGGAGTTCTTCTAGCAACGACTATGATTGGGGCAATGTGGTTCAACGAACGAATGATGCGTCGCATTAGGAGGGATTTACGATGAAATCTTCAAAAATCTTGTATAAAGTGATTGTTGGATTACTAGTTTTGTATTTATTAATTCCACTTGTCGGAACATTTTTATTCTCGATTGCTGGTAAATGGGATCATACAATTTTACCTGAGAGTTATACAATCCATTGGTATAGTGATTTATTTCAAGATACACGGTTTTATGATGCTATCGAAAGAACACTGTTTTTAATTGTTGTAACTGTAGGTCTTAGTGTCCTTATTATGCTTCCAACTATCTTTATCGTCACTGTCTATTTCAGTAAATGGGAAGGTTTGCTTCAAGCAATAGCGATGCTTCCTTATGGAATTCCTCCAATTGTTGGAGCGGTTGGATTAATAAAGCTATATTCAAATGGACCATTTCAAATTTCCGGGACACCGTGGATACTAATTGGTGCTTATTTCATAACAATTCTACCATTTATGTATCAAGGTATTCGTAACAGCCTTCGAACACTAAATGCTATCCAACTCGTAGATGCTGCTGAATTACTAGGTGCTTCAAAATTTCAGGCATTACGTACAGTGGTACTTCCAAATATTATGTCTGGTATTTTAGTATCTACTTTATTATCAGTTGCTTTATTATTTGGTGAATTTGCTTTTGCTAATTTGCTTGTCGGAGGTCGATTTGAAACGATTCAAATTTATCTTGCCGACAAACTAAACAGCAGTGGTCACTTAACTAGTGCAATTGTAATCACATATTATTTATTGATTTTATTTTTAACTGCGACCGTATTAAAACTATCGCTTAAGAAAGAAAAAAACTCAGTTGTATCAAATAAGAAGCGAATTCTTACGTTTTTAAAAAAACAATATCATCATAAAACTACTAATTTAGAAGGTGGAAATTAATGAGCTATGTAACCATCGATCAAGTGACTAAGGGATATGATAATCAAGTCGTTTTAAATAACATTTCTTTAACATTGAACAAAGGAGAATTTGTTACACTTCTTGGGCAAAGCGGATGCGGAAAAAGTACGTTATTGCGTTCAATCGCCGGACTTGAAGACGTAGATGTAGGAAGAATTTTAATTGATGGAACAGATATTACTAATTTATCACCCCGTCAGCGTGAAGTCGGTATGGTGTTTCAATCTTATGCACTTTTTCCGAATATGAACGTTTTTGATAACATCGCATACGGACTTAAAATGAAGAAGGCAAAAAATATTGATTCAAGAGTAAAAAAGATGATTGAGATGGTCGATTTAAATGGAAAAGAAAAGTCCTATCCTCATCAGTTATCTGGAGGACAACAACAGAGGGTTGCTCTTGCTCGTGCCCTGGTTATGGAGCCAAAAGTACTTTTATTAGATGAGCCGTTAAGTGCATTGGATGCTAAAATTAGAAAAAATTTACAAAAAGAATTGAAGAGAATACAGAAGGAATTAGATATTACAACTATTTTTGTAACACATGATCAAGAAGAAGCAATGACGATGTCTGATCGAATCTTTGTCATGAATAAAGGAAACGTTGTACAATCTGGTTCTCCATCAGAAATCTATACCACTCCAATCAATACATTTGTTGCAAAATTTATCGGAAATTATAATGTTTGTAACATGGAGGTTTTCCATAAACTTGTTTGTAGTAGGGAATTAAAAGGAAATGAAGTCGCTATTCGTCCTGAAGTTATACAATTAGTTTCTTCTGGAGAGGATAGCTTGGATTTGCAAGCGAACTGGGGAATTAAAGGAATCGTTATAGATGTAACCATGACAGGGAATGTTTTAAGATATGAAGTTGAAACAGAGGAGTCCGCTTTCCATGTAGACTATCTTCACCACAGAGGGAAAATGTTTGAGCAAGGAGCACGCGTTCATATTCTTGTACCCAAGAAAGAATGCATTATTTTATAAATTATTAATGATCGCGGGGGAAGAAATATGTCTGTTTTGCCAGAAGAAAGAAAGAATGAAATTTTAAAAGAACTGAACAAAATGGGAAAAGTAAAAGTTATGGAATTAATTGATCAATTTAAGGTTTCAGAGGAAACGATTCGACGCGATTTGATGATATTAGAGGAAAAAGGACTTTTAAAGAGGGTCTACGGTGGAGCGATTAAAAAAGTTTTTGAATTTGAGGAACCTCCATTCACACAGCGTACAACGGTGAATCAAGCAGCGAAAGTTATGGTTGGGAAAAAAGCAGTAGAACTCATTTCTAACGGAGATGTGATTGTCATTGATGTAGGGACAACCATGCTTGAATTTGCGCAGTGTATTGAAAATAAAAAAGACATTACGATTTTAACCAATTCTCTTCCTGTGTCGTCTGTGTTGACCGAATCACTCAATCAAAATAAGTTTACAGGACAAATTCTATTACTAGGTGGTCAAATTGATCCAAAGCAGCAATCGATATGCGGCGGTCTCACTGAACAAATGTTAAATCAATTTAATATTGATAAAGCGTTCATTTCAGCTGGTGGTGTTTCTATTCAAAATGGGGTTAGTAATTATCATTTACATGAAACATTAGTTTCACGCAAGATGGTCGAGGTATCAAAGCAAGTTGTATTGCTAACGGATTACTCTAAAATTGGTGTCGATACATTTTGTAAAGTTTGTCCTCTAGAAAAAGTCGATGTGATTGTCTGCGAGCAACCATTTCCAGAGGAATGGAGAAATCATTCAAAATTAGAGGAAATCAATTGGATTCAAGCATAGTCAATCTTTAAAAGGACATATCGAGACGGAAGAGGGAGTTCTCTCTCTTTTTTGATTAGATTTTTATTGAAAGCAGATAAAAAAGCTAGAAAGAAAATTTAATAGATAGAATGAGAAAAGGAGCTATATAACATGAGTTTCATTGCGATAGATTTAGACGGAACATTATTAAACGACCAGAATGAAATTAGCGAAGAAAATATAAAGGCGATTCAATATGCCCAAGGTAGAGGCTTTGAAGTAGTTATTTCAACAGGACGGGCTTATTTTGACGTTCAAACAATTTGTGAAAAAGCCGGGATTTCCCCATTTGTCATCGGGACAAATGGCGCAACCATTCATTCAAAAAGCGGAAAGTGCATTTCTTCTATTACGATAACTAGAGATCGTGTCGAATCTATTCTCCAATGGTTAGATGAACGGAATTATTATTACGAAGTGTTTACTGATAAAGCCATTTATACTCTTAAAAAGGGAAGAGAACATTTCCATAATGAGATTAAAAGTTTGAAAGGCGCAGATTTGAATACAGATATGAAAGAATTAGTTGAAGTAGCGGAAAGGCAATTTGATCAGTTTGGATATGTTTTAGTTGAAAACTATCATGATATCTTAAAACAGGAGGAAGAATTCTATAACATTTTAGCATGTTCTTTTGATAAAAAGAAATTAGAGGAAGCATGGAACCAATTCAAAAAGTTTGATGAGTTGATGGTTGTTTCATCTGCTGATCATAACATTGAAATTACAAGTAAAAGAGCTTCAAAAGGAATGTCCCTTGAAAAATTGGTCTTCTCGATGAACGGCTCCTTAGATCAGGCTATGGCAATCGGGGACAGCAACAATGATTTATCCATGTTCCAGAAAGTTGGATACAGTGTAGCGATGGGAAATGCGAAAGATGTCATAAAAGCTGTTTGTACAACGACAACCCTTAAAAATGATGAGAATGGGGTAGCTTATGCGATTTATCGATATATGGAGAACTTCGTGGTTCAAAAATAAGTGTCAACGCCGAAGGAGAGAGCGATAAAATGGCATGGGTCTATATCATAATAGCAGGACTTTTGGAAATTGTCTGGGTGATCGGTCTTAAATATTCACACGGATTCACCAAAATTATACCTAGTATAGTAACGGTAGTTATTATACTCTTTAGTTTCTTTTTACTTTCAAAAGCTTTACATTCAATTCCCTTAGGAACTGGTTACGCCATTTTTACTGGATTGGGAACGGTGGGAACAGTAGTAACTGGGATACTTTTTTGGGGAGAGACTATTAATCAACTAAAAGTATTTTTTGTAGCTTTAATGATATTAGGGATAATTGGAATAAAAATTAGTCCATCACAACCTAAACATTAAAGGAAATGAAATGATCTATACAAGGTTTGGGGATGATTCAATGGCTTGGTTTTTTCTTCTTATTGCCGGATTTGCCGAGATTGGTAGTGTAATAAGCCTGAAACGTGCAGACGGGTTTAAAAAATTACTCCCCTCTGTAGGGTGTCTTTTTTTTGGGAGTTTAAGCTTTTATTTTTTTTCTTTGTCATTAACTTCTCTTCCAGTGGGGACTGCTTATGCAATATGGACCAGTATCGGATCTGTTGGAAGTGTTTTAGCAGGAATGATCTTCTTTAATGAACCTAGAAGTTTAAGAACAATCCTATTGATTATGTGTATTATTACAGGGGCGGCAGGTATTAAAATAACTTCTGGACATTAAGATCAAAAAACCACTCCCTAATTTATTAGGAAGTGGTTTTTGCTATTGATATAAATTATTTACATTACGACTTCTCAAAATGGGGAAAATAGCCGTAACTATTTCTCAAATGTATGGCTAACGCCTTACATCATGCCGCCCGTAAGATGTGAGTGTGTAATATCTTTAACTACGTGTGCAAAAAGTGCGGTATATCAAGGGAATGGGAAATCTGAGCTGTAACATCTTTAACGTGGATTTACCGTTATTCATTGGATTGCGTTAGCAAAATGTTAGCAATTACGACAATCCTTCAACCACTCTTTTGCCAACCAGTTCATATCGTTTTGTTTAGATGATCCTCTACTTGATTGGAGAGTATAACCCATTACACAAAACTATCTACATTCTCTTTTTGAAAGATTAAATGATGGATGCATTAATTTTTGAAGCAATATCTTGATGATTTTATCTCGCAAATAAAAGTAAAAACAGGTGCTAAGCACCTGTTTCATGTTTTGTTAATCTTAATATTTATTTAATCTAAATGCTAAGGTCTTCTCCGTTAGTTGCAATCACTTTCTGGTACCAATCAAATGATTTTTTCTTTGTTCTTTTTAATGTTCCATTTCCTTCATCGTCCATATCTACATAAATAAACCCATATCGCTTTTTCATCTCGCCAGTTCCTGCTGAAACTAAATCAATACAGCCCCATGGTGTATAGCCCATTAAGTCAACACCATCAAGAGTAACGGCCTTTTTCATTTCTGCAATATGATCTCGGAAGTATTGGATCCGATAATCATCCTCCACATATCCATTTCCATCCCGTTTATCAATGGTTCCCATTCCGTTCTCAACAATAAAGAGAGGTTTTTGATACCGGTCATAGAGTTCAGATAGGGTGTATCTTAGCCCAATAGGGTCAATAGCCCAACCCCACTCCGTTTTTTCTACGAAAGGATTTGCATCCCCCATTTGTCCGCCGGTATCGGTATTCTGAACGATATCAGTATGGTATACACTGCTACGGTAATAACTAAATGATAAAAAATCGGAAGGATGCGCCTTGATTATTTCGTCATCCCCCGGTTCTTTGTTTATAGTTACCCCCATCTCTTCAAAAAAGTGGTCCGCGTAAGATGGATAATATCCCCTCATCATGATATCAGAGTAAATCAAAGCTCCTCTTCGATAATCCAAAGCGCCAAATACATTTTCCGGCTTACAATCTTTCGGGTAAATGCAGCTTAATGCCACCATACAGCCAATCTTTGCATCTGGAATGATCTCGTGACAAAGCTTATTAGCAAGGGAACTCGCAACAAACATATGATGTTTTGCTTGATAACGTACCTGCGCAGTAGCCTCCCTAGTTCCCATAAAGGCATAACCATTTAATACATTAATTTCATTAATGGTGATCCAATACTTAACTAAATCTTTATATCTTGTAAAGACTTCTTTGCACATTCTTAAAAAACAATCAATCGTCTCACGTCCGCCCCAACCATTAAAATGTTCAGCCAAATAAGCAGGAGTTTCAAAATGATAAAGAGTGACTAATGGTTCGATATTATATTTTTTGCACTCTTTAAAAACATCTTCGTAAAATTTTAGCCCTTCCTCATCTGGTGGTTCCCCTTCAATTCCACCATTTGGAAAAATGCGGGACCAACTAAGAGATAGCCTGAAACACTTAAAACCCATTTCTCCAAAAAGGGCAATATCTTCTTTGTAATGGTGGTAAAAATCAACTGCTTTATGACTAGGATAATAAACATTTTCATCAATATAGCCTGATGCACCTTCTGGTATGGTATCCACTTTCGGGTCCCCGGTAGGTCGTCGGTTTACCATTGTTTTTGTGCCATCTTTTAACTGGATTGTAATTTTTCTTGGACGGTCTGCAGAACCATTTGTAATGAAGTCGCTTGTTGCAAGCCCTCTTCCGCCTTCATTGTACCCACCTTCATATTGGTTTGCAGCTGTAGCTCCACCCCATAAAAAATTTTCTGGGAATGTTTTTTTCATTTAATTTCATATCCCTTCTAGAATGAGTTTGCGAAATAATCTTGAATAAAAAAAGCCCAGTATTGGGCAATTAAAAAAACTTTTGTATTTCCTGTTGAAAGAGGATCTTGTTTTAAGCCTTTTTGATAAGTTTATGCAAATCAATGATTTCTCTCGCTAAATCTTTTAGAATCAATGAGTTCATCAAATGATCTTGTGCATGAATCATAATAAGAGGAAGATTGAATTCATCTCCGCCTGCTTCCTTTTGGATTAAATCAGTTTGAACATGATGTGCTTCATTGAATGCAGAATCTGCTTCGGTTAGTTTTGCTTCCGCTTCATCGAAATTGCCTTCTTTAGCTGCATACATCGCTTCCATTGCTAAGCTTTTTGCATTTCCTGCATGAAGGATTAATTGAAATGCATGATGGTAAAGTTCGTCTTTATTCATGATTAACAGCCTTTCATATGATTTACTAGGAAAGGAACATTCTCCTCTCCTGTCAATTTTGGGTCCCAAAACTAATGCCCAGTAATTTCCTTATGCGCTAATTTCCTTTGTTTCACCTTTGTTCATCGCATCTTCTTCTCTCTTCTTCGCTTTATCATAAATTCTGAAGAATGGAAGATAAATTACGAATGAAATAACAATGTTAACTAAATTCATGATGGCACCTGAAATATGTCCGCCAGAAGCAAGATATCCTGAGATAATTGGCGGCATTGTCCAAGGTACTGCAACACCTGAAGGTTTTGCGACCAATCCCATATCCATTCCAAGGAATGTTACAATAACGGTAACTATTGAAGTAAGGACGAATGGAATGATCATGATTGGGTTTAACACGATTGGCATACCAAAGATCAATGGCTCGTTAATATTAAAGATACTAGGACCAAATGCCAAACGACCAAGACTTTTCATTTGTTGAGATTTAGCGAACATGACCATTGACAGAACCAAACCAAATGTTACGCCCGTTCCACCGATGTGGACGAAGTTATCCCAGAATTGTTGTGTAACAATGTGTGGAAGAGGTTGACCAGCTTGATATGCTGTCATATTGTCACCCATCGCACCAAACCAAATTGGTTCCATTACACTTTTAACGATGTTTGTCCCGTGTAATCCAGTAGCCCATAATATCGTTACGAATAATTCAGCAACAATAGATCCTCCTAGAGTAAGACCTACCATTTTTAACGGGTCACCTAAAAGGGTTGTAACTAAGCCGTTGATACTTACATAAGGAGTCAATTCAACAAGTAAACGGATTACCCAAACCACAAGAAGAACAAAAAATCCTGGAATTAAAGCTGCAAATGATTTACCAACACTAGGCGGTACACCCGCTGGCATTTTAATAACAATATCTTTTTTGACGACCCAACGATAAATTTCTGTTGATATAATTGCAAAAAGTAACGCAACGAACAAACCTTTACTGCTCAAGAAAGCTTTTGAAATTGCACCAGTTACCATAACGCCTTCTTCAGCTCCAGCTGGAGTGAATAAGAAACTAAATGGTGTTGTCAATAAGAAAGCAGCAACTGAAATAGCACCCGCACTCATCGCGTCAAGCTTATAACCTTCTGCTAATCGATAGGACACCGCGAATGCTGCAATAATTGACATGATATTGAAAGTTGCATCTACTGGATAACTTAATTTAGCAGCCCATGTTGGACCAAAAATAGAAGTCATCCAATCAGCATAACCTGGAATTGGCAAGTTAGCCAGGATCAAGAAAAATGAACCAATGACAATGAATGGCATGGTCGCAATAAGACCATCACGAAGAGCCAATAAATGTCTTTGCGCACCAATTTTTCCTGCAACAGGCATGACTTTCTCTTCTAGAAAACTGTTGAATTTACTCATTTTCTATTCTCCTTTTATTATTTATTATTGGCTAGATTTATAGCTGTTTTTAAAACTTCTGCTCCATTACACGTACCATAGTGGAGTGGATTGATGGCATCCACTGGAATGCCCTTTTCTTCACCTAACTTTTTCATATTTGAAAGAAGGTATCTAACTTGAGGTCCTAAAAGAAGGACATCCGCATTGTCAATATGATGGTTGACTGAATTAGCTGCAACTGCCCAGATTTTCCCTTCCAAACCTTGTTCTTGGGCTGCCTTTTCCATTTTGGTTACCAGCAAGCTTGTACTCATTCCGGCTGCACAACATAATAAAATATTCATCGATTTATTCCTCCTATTATCCATAAAAGTTATTTTTGAAGAAAAACCACTAATTAATCTAAACAGCTAATTAGCAATTGTTTTACGAGTGCTTTAATCTCTTTATGTTTATAGTTTATGTTGAAAGCGTTTAATTTTACAGAAAGGATTTTTCCGTTACGTAACGGAAATAAAATGAAAAATTAAAATGAAGTTTTTGTCATGTAAATTAATTATCCTTCGATAATAGCCCCAAACCAAAAAAGGGAATTCCTTTTGGAATACCCTCGTTTTTTCCTATGGCATAAGTTAGGATTCATTTAATATCTTAATAATTTCTTCAGCTGATTCACTCTTTATAACTTTTTGGACCGTTGTACTGTTTTCAACTAGAGCAATAAGCCTTTTATACATCCTTTCCAGATCATCCTCAGGTACTTTTCTTATGTTCAACAAGCAAATAAATTGAACCCTATGTTTGTCTGTCCATTCGATCGGCCTCTTTAATGTGCAAACGGTCCAAAATGTTTCTTCTGTTTCCGGCGTAAGTGGATGAGGGATGGCCACAAGATTCCCAAAGCTGGTTGGAGCGACCGCCTCCCTTTCCAACACCAAATTCACATAATCTTTGGAGACGAGTTTTTGTTTGTATAATTCATCACACATAAAATGGATAACGCTTTCTTTATCCTCAAAGTCTTTATGAATAAAAACTTTGGATATATCTAAATAGCTCTGACCCTCACACTCTTTTACAGACGATACTCCCTTCCGAATAGCGGCAATATCTCCTTCCCCTAAAAAGGTATTTACGACTAGTACTGGGATGCCTATTTCCTCTTTTATTGGGATGGTACTAATAATAAAATCAATTGACGATAGATCGTATTCTTTTAATTGATAATAATTGGTTGTAGCCACAATATCGATTTCATCATTAAATTCATTTCGTAAGCGATAAAACAAAAGCCTTGCACTCCCCACACCAGATGCACATACCACAAGTACCCGTTTTTCCTTTTTCTTCCTTGTCTTCATTCTTTCTAATGCAACGCCGATATGTAAGGCAATATAAGCAATTTCGTGCTCTCCTACCTCTATCTCCAAATATTCGTCGATACATCTGCTCGCAATGGCAGCTCCCTCAAAGGCACTAGGATATTTTCGTTTAATTTCGTCTAATAATGGATTCCGAATGTTCATGTTATAGCGCAACCTGTTCATTGCAGGCCGAATGTGCAGAGTCAGCGCTTGAATGAATTCGGAATCGTCTTGAAAATCCCAATTTAATTCGGTTTTCAATCTTTCCAGCATGCAATGAATGATGGTGCCTAGTTCATCAAATTTACTAAATTCATTCAACGTATTCTTATGAATTAATTTTGTCCCCAACAAATGGACAATAATATAATCAATCTCAGATTTTGGAAATTTCAAACCCGTAAAATCCTCTACCTCTTTTACAATTTCATTGGCCACTATTTTTTCAAAGGGATATTTTCCTATTAAATCTTGTTCAAGGTTTTCAATGACAAATCCTTCTTCAATTCTCTTGCATCCAATTGTGATATGGGTTGCCAAATTTTCGAGTGCAATGTCAGACACCTCAATTTTGTATTCATTCACTTTTTTTATGATCGTTTCCTTTATCTTTTCAAACAGATTTTGATCCAAAAGGTGAAAAGAATTACTGTCAATGATTAAGTTGCTATTTCGCCGTAAAATATAATTTGAAAAACATAGCCGCTTCATATATTCATTGCCTTCTGCCTGCGTACCATGATGCGGTCTAGAAACTAGCTTTAAATGATAACTTTCCAATAATTCACGGACGATTTTTAAGTCATTTTGAAGCTTAGGCTTGGTAACAAATAGCTCTTCTTCAAGACTTTCTAATTTTATTGGTTCCTTTTCTAATAAAAATCGTTTTAACATATACAAAACCCGATTTTCCTTTTCGGAAAAATCAGATTGGTTTTCATTTATTGCATCATTCGCATTAGAAATAAACTCCTGTTCAAATACTTCATAATCCTTAATATCTAATAGATACCCTTTTCCTCGAACCGATTCAATAATGATTCCTAGCGAAGTGGATTGTGATTGAAGTTCTTTGATCTCGGTACGGATGGTTCTATCACTCACACCAAGTTCTTTTGCCATCCATTCGGCTGTAACAGGTTCTTTCTCCTTCATTAAAGACAACACGATGTCCTTTTGTCGTTTCGACACCATTTATCTACTCACCTTTCTTAATGAGTTGATCATCATACAATTAACTGCTTCCCATCTTCTAAGGTATAACACACTAATTAAATAATAAAAACAGTTTATCTTTTAAATTTAATGTTATATCTACCAGTCTAAATGTTCAATTTTCTTTAACAATTACAT
>JAANMP010000038.1 GCA_011250595.1 Bacillus sp. MM2020_1
GTATAATATTATACAGTAAGTACAAATTTAGGCTAAAGGTGATATTTATGTATAACCGGAAACAAAATGTCATTAAGATGGCCCACCAGCTATTTATCGAAAAAGGTTTCCAAGCTACATCCATCCAGGACATTTTAGATTATAGCGGGATATCGAAGGGAACATTTTATAATTATTTTTCATCAAAAAACGAATTATTAATCGGTATTTATAAAACAATTTACAAACAGCTTGAAAAGGATAGAAATGATCTTCTGATTGGTAGAAATCCAGCTGATATCGATATCTTTATCAAACAATTAGAACTGCAGATGATATCCAATAGAAAAAATAAATTAATTGCCCTCTATGAAGAAGTTCTGGCTTCGAATGACGCTGATCTTAAACAATTCGTCCAAAATGCCCGTTTGAAATCACTGCATTGGTATTTCAATCGGTTCATCGATATCTTCGGTGAAGACAAGAGACCATACCTGTTAGATTGTGCGATTATGTTTCAGGGTATCATTCAATATAATCTTCAATATAACCGTATGGCTAATGAAACGGGCGAAAAAATCAGCCGAGTAGTTGGTTATAGTGTGGCGCGATTGGTGAAGTTGGTGGAAGAGGTTGCTGAATCTGGTAATCAATTACATGAACCTAACCTTATAGAAAAATGGCTGCCCAGCTGTAAAAAAAATGATAATGGCTTTAAAAACCAATTGCTCCAAATGACTGGGGCTTTAAGGAAAGCGATTACGAAGAACTTACAGGATGAATCTGAAAAGGAGAAACATCTTGAATTAATAGACTTTATCCAAGAAGAACTGTTGCATAGGAGTACACCAAGAAAATACCTGATTGAAAGTGCCCTTTCCACTTTGAAAGCAAGTTCAATTTGGAAAATCGACAAACCGTCATTAGAAACACTGATCGATGATTATTTCAAACAATTAGATTAAATTGAGGCAACTTGACCCCTAACGATAGCGGATTAGGGGTTTTTTTATGGAAAAATGAATTTTCTATGTACGCTTATTACTTATAAAGTGCCCGCTGAACTTCCCAAATGAAATAATGCTTTGAATATTGTCTAATTTCAACTACAGCATCTTCATCATTTTTTGTAAAAATAAGGCCGGCCCCCATCTGTTCTTGAAACATCCATCCTTTTGAAATCATATATTCCTTTACTACTTCATATCGACTATGGTCTGTATTTATAGATAAATACCTACTCCGTTTTTCCGTTTTTGCAAACTGGACATATTCAGTATCGGAAAATTTAAGCTTCATGGCTGAAATAATTAACCGAATGGGATTCTCTTCTTGTAATAGGGCAGAACCCAAAGTACTAATACCAATACAGGATCCTCCAATAATTACAATCATCAAGGTAATGATTATTCTTTCCCTCATCCCATCCGTCCTCCTCCGAAAATGATATTTATACTTAGTTAGACGAATCAAGGAAGAGTTTTGTTTCGAAATACGATATTTCATTTGTATTACAAAAATCCACTTTGCCATAATAGCAAAGCGGAAAGTCTTTCTATATTATTTATTTAAGAAAGTATTAGGCATGACAACCGCTACTACCTCACCTCGTGCACATAGAATATCATTTGCAAAGACCTCAGTCTCCACCTTGAATTTTTTCGGGTGGATCTCTTGGACAGTACCAATTGCTTTTAATGGGACCCCATGCGGAGTTGGTTTTAGAAAATTTACATTTAATGATGCCGTGACAAAACGTGGTGGTTCCAGCCCATCCCCTGCTTCATGACCATTCTTTCGATGAAGTGCTAACGAGGCAGACCCTGTTCCATGACAATCTATTAATGAGGCAACAATGCCACCATAAACAAATCCAGGCAATGCTAGATGGTTCTGTTCGGGTGTAAAGATGGTTACCGTTTGCTCCCCATTCCAACTGGTACGAAAGTGGTGACCCTCTTCATTTAAACGGCCACATCCATAACACCACGCAAAATCATCCGGATACTCATCTTGAATGGCATTTACTATTTTCACTTCCATTAAACTCTCCCCCTTTTTCGAAAACGCTTACATAGACATGATATCATTGGAAAATTTCTCAGGTCAATTAATTGGCCAAATATTAGAAAAATAGACCTATTTTCACATGGTGCCTGACACCAGATTAAAATGAAACCAAACTGCCTGATTATACGTATATGAATAGACTGATTTGGAAGTCAAAGTTGAAAGGGAGATATTTTATGGGAAGCATATTTCTATTTACCATGATAATTGGTATAGGAGCCGGACTTATTTTAATACCCATTTTTACAAAAGAGCAGGGCAGCAAAAAAGAAGGCCAAAAACTGAAGCTGGGAATATTTATTACCGTTGTTGTCATTCTCTTGCTTTCAGTGTTTTCATTCTATTATTTTAGTAATTTTGATAGAAACTTCTCTTCTTTATGGCTGTTAGGCCTCTTCCTTACCGCCGGTGGTTCCATCCTTGCTAAAGGCATCGAAAGAAAGGTCAAAGGACTTCTATTCCTGGCATGTTTAGGACTGGGAATTTATTTCTTAACCGCCTTTATTTTTAATGCTGATGAAAAGTATAAACTGGCAAAAATGGATGAAAAGGTAGAGATTCAGACCTTTGATGAGCAGGAAACACCTGCAAGCGTTCCTCCACAGTTTGCACGTAACAAAATGAAAAAGGCATTTGGGCAAGTCCCAAATACTAGTTACTACGAACTTGGAAATCTTCAAATTCAAAAGCTGAACGGAGATTATGTATATATTGCTCCGGTGGGATTCTCTGGATTTTTTAAGTGGTGGAAGGGAAATAGTACACCAGGCTACTTTACTTTAAGTGCAACGGATTCTACAGCAAATCCTAAATTCATTAAATCTGAAATGGTTTATACCCCTTCCTCTTTTTTTAATAAAAATATTGAACGGCATATTCGTATGCAATATCCGAAGAAGATTTTCTACGGGGATGTTCAATTAGAAATTGACGAGGAAGGACAACCATTTTACATCCGTACCTATGGTGAATTTATTTCTGCCCGTAATGGATTTACAGCTAAAGGGCTAGTAGTCGTAGATTCTAAGAGTGGCGCAATAAAAGAATTTCCGCTAGCAGATGTTCCAGCGTTTATCGATGGAGCCGTCTCACCTGAAGCGGTTAGTTTGCAAAACAGTTATTACGGCAACTTTATTCATGGTTTCTGGAATAGTAAGTTTGGAAAATCAGACGTGAAACTCCCATCAGATGAAGGAACGGAGTCAAATGTTAGCCCGATCTTTGATGAAAATGGAACGATGTATTATTTTACTGATTTCACAAGTCCAAAAGAAGGTGTAGATTCTATGTTGGGATACTCGTTGACCAATTCCAGGACGGGAAAAGCAACATTCTATACAGGTAATCCTGAACAATCCTACATGGATTCACAGGGGGCCTTGCAAATCATAGAAAAGAAATTTATTGAAAAGAAATGGCATGGGCAAATGCCGATTCTCTACAATTTTTACGGAGAAGCCAGCTGGTTAACGGCTGTCTTGGATTCAAACGGTTTTCTGCAAAATTACTTTATCGTTTCGGCAGCGAATCCAGAAATTTCTGTATACGCGACCACACCGAACGACGCACTTAAACAGTATAAAATTGCCTTGCAAAGGGGCAAGGGCACTGTAGACGGCAATTCTAAAGCAGAAGAAAAGCTAATCAGCGGTTCTGTGGTGAGAGTTTATAAAGAAAAAAGTGGAGATTTCACGGTTGTCTCATTTTTATTAGAAAACCGGCAAAATTTTATGATTTCATCAGAAAAGGTTCCACTTGCTATCTACTTAAAAGAAGGAGATAAAGTGACCGTCCGTTACTTAAACACCGGTGAAGACTTCCTGCCTGCTAAAGAGCTAACTATTGAAGCCTTACAATAGGGAACAACAAAAGGGTGTCAGGCACCAATTGGTGCCTGACACCCTTTTGTTTTACTGAACTTTATGGATACGATTTTGAATATGGTAAGTGAACGGTTTAGGCTGCGCTGAAATAAAATGAACTAATGCTTCAAGGTCTATTGGACCGATTTCTTTGTTTCGGGCTTGGGCAAATAAGGTAAAGCCATCACCCCCATTAGAGAGGAAGCTATTCGCTGTCACAGAATATGATTTATTTGGATCCATTTCCATGCCATCTGAGAGCTTAGTGCTTACGACCCTTTGCCCTGCTGGTTTAGTTGAATCCCAACTATAACTTAAACCAGAAACTTGCAACATATTCGTTTTGGCTGCACCCCACTGCTGGTTTAGCAATCCACGAATCTGCTCCCCAGTCATCGTCATTTTAACTAGGTCATTATTAAATGGCTGTACTGTGTAAATTTCACCCCATGTGATATCCCCTGGGTCGATATCCGCTCGAATTCCACCAGGATTCATTAAGGCTATTTCGGTATTCAGCGCCTTTCTTTGTGCATCTGCAATAAAATCACCAAGCACTGATTCCCCATTTTCATTTAGCCTCGCGGACAGACCTTCAGATGAAGTGCCAACAACTTTATTAACAATTCGTTCTACTTTTGCTTCATAACCTGCAATCATCTTTTTCATTTCGGGGTCTGGCTTGATACCTTCTTGAAAAGTAGTTACAATTTCTGCTCTTTTTGAGACTATATCTTTCGTTTTAGGATCGATTTCTAGATCTACATCTGAGAAGGCCGTTCCGTAGGAATAGGCTTGGACAACCAGTTTATTGTCAATCGTTGCATTCATATAGGCATGATTATGGCCGCCGAAGATGATATCTACTTCATCGTCGACTCGGTTTGCAATATCGACAAGCTGCCCTGCTGGATTTTCTCCGTTTGGGCCTGAAGTACCAGGGATATGGGCTAATACAACAATTGATTTTACGCCTTTCCTTTTCAACTCAGCCACATTTTGATTAATTGCTTCCACTTCATCCGTAAATGTTAATCCGGCCACCCCGCTTGGGTCAACGAGTTTTGGAGTTTCAGTCGTTACTACACCGATAAAACCGATGGGCATCCCATTTACTTTCAACACTTGATAAGGTGGAAGAATCGTCTCACCAGTTTTATCATTGACGACATTCGCAGCGATCCATGGAAATTTCGACCCGGCAAAATTTCCTGTTTTCGGATGTGCCCCCCCTTTAATAAGACGAAGCAATTCTGTTACGCCTTCATCAAACTCATGATTCCCTACTGTTCCAATATCAAATCCCAGTTTGTTCAAGACCTCAATCGTCGGTTCATCCTGTAATAGAGCGGAAACTGGAGGACTTGCTCCTACCATGTCTCCCGCTTGAACCAAAAGCGTATTTCTATTTTCAGCTTCCCGCTGTTTTAAATAAGCTGCTAAATAATCCACGCGTCCAACCGGTTTACCGTTTACTTTCCGCGTAATATTTAATTGACCATGCAAGTCATTGATACCTAAAAGTTGAACTTGAATAAACTGATTATTTGCTGCAGGTGGTTTTCCTTTGTTGGGATTAACCGCTTCCGGACGATTGGATATATGTCCATGGTACGCTTTCGATATTCCTTGATTCTTTACCTTCGTCGACTTTTGTCTGACCGCCTTTACAGACTGTGATTGACGTTTCATTCGATCAAGCTGATCTGTTTCTGTTAAATTCATCGCTCCTGCACTTTTACATCCTAATCCTCCGACTACTATAACGAGAGTCAAGGATATAACCGCTTTCTTACACCATACCATGCAAATCCTCCTACCATTTTATCAATGAATCATGGTATTTTTTGTTTTCAAAGGAAGGAATATACATATTTTATTAGGCTTTGAAAGGGAAAACCCACTATTACACTTCCACTTCGCAGTAGAAGGCATAATAGAGGGCTTTTTAATGTAAGGCATTTTTCCGTTAAACTATTTTGGTGCCTGACACCAGTTAGTGTTTGGCTAGTTGACTTTGGTAGGCTGCTGATGTCCTTATTTCGATTGTTAAGGTTCCTTTTTTATAGATGGATTTGATGATAAAGGGAGCTCCAGTTGTATTTTGAAATTGGAAGTCTGGTCCACCGTAAGATACGGTTGCATCTCTTCCGGCAGGAACATAGCCCACAGACAGGGAATGGTGATGTTTTTCAATATAACTGACGCCTACCTGATCTACCGTATTGAACAGGGTCGATGACGTTTGGCAAATCCCGCCGCCGATTCCGTCGACTAGTTGCTTATTTACAATTTCCTTTGCCTTCTGATAGCCATGAGCAGCATCACTCGGACCCACAGTGGTATTAAATGAAAAATTATCTCCCGTACCAACAATGATATTATTAATGGCCTCTGCCGATAGTTCAATATTCTTTGAACGGCCTATAACCCCGCTATTAAATCTCGTCGTATAGCTTGCCACGACCACTTCCCCTAAATGGTCAACATCCTCAGGCTTATAGCCGCTCTCGGTCACATATAGAGGCAATTCAATATCACCTCCTACGGCCGATGCTGTTATTACTTTTTCAACCAACTCTGATTCCTCTAAGATAATCCTCGGTTTTCCTTTAATGATTTGACCATTGGAGGCAAGCTTATCAAGAATCATTCGTTGGTCATATCCTTTGGTATTTTCCGTCCCTCTCGCTAAATTCTTTGCCCATATTTCAAGTTCCTTTTTATAGGTTTCATTATCGGTTCCAAACCCCATTTCCACCGGTAAAAAGGTTTTCAAAATGGATCTTGTATTTGGGTCGAGGACATTTACCGTGATTGGTTTAGGTTCTTCCACCTTCTGTGGTTCTTCTTGTGGTTTTTGCTCAGGTTGTTGCTGTGGTTCTGTTACTTTTTCTTCAACTGCCTTTTCTGTTTTCGTCTTTCCTGTACATCCGGCCATCACGATGAAACTACAGATTAATAAAATCGATACCAGCCACGAGCGTTTTGTCATTTCCCCAACCTCATATCCTATATTTTCTCGTGCAGTAAATGCTGCACTCCAAACGAAGTCCATTCATTCTTGGATTTTATTCACAAGTGGATGTCAATATGACAAAAAAGAATCGATTAATTAACAAAAAAGCCCCTTGGATGTAAGGAGCTTTAACTGTGAAGATATATGATTTAATAAAGCTGCAAATTATCTTACGCTGCTCTTCATTATCGGTTGTACTACTTTCGGTTCCATATAAGGAAGTTCTTTTTTCTTATAAGCATGCCAATAGGCGAGTGCTATAAAGACTGAACCCCCTACTGCATTTCCCAGAAAGACCGGGATAAAATTTTCAATATACGCTAGCCAAGTAAAGTGTCCGGCAAATATCGCAGCGGGAATCACAAACATATTCGCTACAACGTGTTGGAATCCGATAGCGACAAAGGCCATCGTCGGAAACCAAATACCTGCAATTTTTCCGACCATATCGTTTGCTCCATAACAAAGCCACACTGCCGCTGCCACCAGCCAATTACAGCCAATCCCCGAAACGAATGCTTGGAGAAAGGTTGCTTCTAATTTATGGTCAGCAATACTAATCGTTTTTTCCAAGAAGGGTCCTGTTTCGGTAAGTCCAACCAAGTGTCCAAAAAAGTAAGCTACAAAAAGGGCCCCGATAAAGTTACTGACCGTAACAAGAAACCAATTATTAATAACCTGTCTAGTGCTAATCTTGTTTGCGATTCGAGCGAGAGGCACAGCCATCATATTTCCCGTCAATAGCTCACCACCTGCAAGCAAGGTGAGGATCAGGCCGATTGGGAAGACAGATGCACCAATCAAACTGCTTATCCCCTCTAAATTTCCTGTTAAAGTTGCTGTGACTCGAATGAAAAGTAAATAACCTAAAGCAATGAAGGCACCTGCTTCAAATCCTAAGATAAGGGTTTGTAATGTAGGGTATTTTGATTTCTTTACCCCATTTTCCACGGTAATTTCCATAATTTGTTCGGGTTTACTGTATCCCATAAGATATACTCCTTTTTAAATGCATCTTTAGTATGTGAAATATTTAACATAGTTCTATTTTATAACATTTTCTTCAAAAATCCTGTGACTATTTCTTTAACTATTTTAGAGCGCTTACATTATCTTCGGTAATCTTGCTTTTCGATTTAAAAAAACTTACTTCCCATATTCAATAAGGTATACTGAAAATATCGGCAAATGATTAATAAATAAAGATTGGAGCTTTTTACAATGGATAAAAAAATTATTTATTGGAGTTTGTTTCATCATGGACCATGGAAAATGTATCTTGCCGCAACGGTAGACGGACTTTGTTATGTAGGTTCCAATCATAAGGATATGGAAGAACTGGTGAATTGGGTCCAAAAAAAACTTCCGCATCACTTATTAGAGCAGAATGATAAAAAATTAAAACCCTATGTAGACGAATTCACTGAGTATTTTGACGGGAAGCGCATGTCATTTAGCTTTCCAACCGATTTTCACGGAACTCCCTTTCAACAATCAGTTTGGAATGCTTTAAACAATATTCCATTTGGCAGTACACATACGTACTCCGAAGTTGCTGATATCCTGCAAAAACCGAAATCGGTACGTGCCGTAGCTGCTGCCATCGGGGCGAACCCTATCTTAATAACGGTCCCTTGTCATCGTGTAATTGGTAAGAACGGAAAGTTAACTGGTTTTCGGGGCGGATTGGAGATGAAGGAAAAACTGTTGGCAATTGAAAAGCACCATATTATTCCATAAAAAAACAAAGGCAGATGGTTGATCTGCCTTTTATTTTATATATTTACTTGAAACATAACCTGTGGTTTTGTCGTATTTGATTTTTTTCCAAGAACCATTTGTTGAGACAATGGTCACAGATTGATTTTTCTTTAATGTACCAATGACTTTACTCTTGGTTGAGGCTGTAGCTCGTACATTTAGTCTTGATGCCGTCACTTTTCCTGTTTTTGTTTTTACAACTTTTTTTACATTAAATGTTGTTGTAGCGCTCGACCGATTTTTATTTCTGTCTGATGCTGAGATGACAATGGAGTATTTTCCATTCCCTAGCGAAGCTGTGCTGTAACCAAGGTTAGTTGTACCTGCTTTTGTTGAAACGTCTTTTTTCAAGTAACTCAGGGTTCTTCCACTGCTATTCTTTATATAGACGGTAACATTTGCGGTCTCATTTGTCTTAAAAGAAATGGCGCCTTTATTTTTATTGTTGTCAACACTTACCTTAACACTGGTTAATTTTGGTGCAGTCATATCTTTTTTTAGTTCAAAGGAAGGCAGTGTCGAAGATTTGTTATTACTCAGGTCGACAGTAATAATCCCTACATAATATTTTCCGTTTGGTAAAGAATTAATATTATATTCTTTCTTAACGACCCCTGCATTTGTTAGCGCATCTTTTGTCAAATAGATAATCTTACCCTTACTGTCTTTAAGGTAAACTGTTACTTCTGCTTTCTCGTTAAATTGAAACGAGATTAATGCTTTATTCTTCGTGTAATCAACACTAACTTTTACTTCACTTATTTTTGGAGCGAGTTTGTCTGAAATCGGTGCTGGTACCACTATTGGTTCAGTTGGCACTTGCTCCTTCGTTCCTTCAGGAAGTTGTCCAGTTTGATCCTCTGTTACTGGTTCCACCGGTACTTCAGTTACTGGTTCCGTCGGTTCTACAGGTACTTTGACAACTGTTACTGGTCGCTCACTATATTCTTTAACAATAGCCGCTCCTTCATAATAGAAGGCAAGAATCTCATCGTATTTTTGATGCGCAATCTCGGCACGGTTCTCTGCACCCCATTGACTTAACCCAACGCCATGACCGTCACCAAGTCCTTTGACTGTAATGGTTTCGTCGTTCTCTGTTTTGTTCGTTACTAGATAGCTCTTCATGATTCGATTGCCAACCATAGCACGGATTTGCGAGGCTGCTACATTTTTGTATTCTATCTTTTGTGGAATAAAAGAACCTTTTTCGTCCACTTTATCTTTTGTGAAAAATTCAACCGT
The DNA here is from genome assembly GCA_011250595.1 of Bacillus sp. MM2020_1. Classification (GTDB taxonomy): domain Bacteria; phylum Bacillota; class Bacilli; order Bacillales; family Cytobacillaceae; genus Neobacillus. Next base: position 9,937 of record JAANMP010000038.1, read on the forward strand.
AATATCTCCTTTAGAGACACGACCTCCTGATGTAGGGGTGTGTAACGATAAAACAGGGATATCCGTTATTTTAATTTCTTTCCCAGCATAGCCATGGGTTGCCATCCATGCTTTAATCGTGTTTGTTATGGTTGTATCGTTTTCCTTCATTTGACTCCATGTCAAATTGGCAGGGGTAAACTGTTGTTTCTTCACAGAAAATTCCCAGGCTGTTTTGGCATCATACTCATCTTCTTTAATGGTCAAGTAGGAGACAGGTGCGGATCCCCAGATATTTGCATTCGATTCTGTTTTCCCGCCATTACTGGCAGAGAAAACGGCACTGATTAAGCGTCCGTTTACCTTTAATACTTCCCCTTTTGTCTCGTCTACTGCCGCAGTGCTGTTTGGATGCCAATTATATCCACCATATACTTGGTAGTTGATGGTATCATCAATCGTTACCGATTGGTAAGATAAAGCATATGTTCGAGCAGCTACTGCTTGCGTTTTTAAGGCTTCTCGGTGCCATTCAGCATACATTTCAGCAGGTACAACACCTTTTAAATAATCCTCAATAAAGATCTCGTTAATAGGACGAACATACTTTGAATTCTCAAGGATAAATTGGAATGAACCTAGATAATTACGATTATTAATTGCTAGATAGTTAGTTTCATTAAGTGGTAATAGCTTTACTGTGTCTGAAGTAAAAAGTGGTGTTGTCCCATCTAATATAGTTATTTTGTTATTATTATATTTTACGATATAGGACTTTCCGGTTGTTAAGCGGACAATTGATTGGTCTATTAAATATTCTCCTGTGGGTTTTATCGTTACCTCTGTTTTATTGCCAAGATAATTAACCAGCTTTACTGTTATCTTTGGTTCTAGTTTTTCAGCTGATACACTTGGAATGAGTACATTTATTAATAATAATAAGGCCAGAAAACAGGCGCCCAATTTTTTCAATATCATTCTCCGTTCATTTAAGGATGAAGTACTTATATTAGAATATTACAGTATAAAACTATTAGTTTACTACTTGTTAATATTGGTAAGAAACATAAGGAAATAAAAAATTAAAAAACCTCACCAATTTGGTGAGTTCAAGCTTAAAAAGTCCAATTTAGTAATGCGCTAATATTTAATCCATTTTGCTCCAAAAGAAGTATGTATCAAGTACCATCCGTTCCCGCTTTTCTTCATAACCTTTACTGTTTGCGGGGGAAGCAAGCCACTTTTTTTCGATAAAAGACTCTGCTGATCAAATAAATTAACTTTATATTTAATCTTAAGATTTGAAATGACTGGTAGAAAAGGTAGCACGGTTAGGTTTTTATTTCCACTCTTTATCCACCCAAACCGGTTTCCGTACTTAATTTTATACCAATCACCAGATTTTGCAGTAATTACAACATTATCCTTCAAAATGACCTTCCCTATTTTTGCTGCATCATGATATGGGAAGTTTTTTACATCGAGACCAGATTTGATTGTAATCTTGCCTTTTATTAGATATGTAGTTTGTACTGGTGAAGGTAAGACCGCTTTTAGTTTTGGGAGACTTGTACTAATTAATTCATGATGAACTCCATCCCTGCTAGTACTAATAAATTTAAGACCTGCTTGCTTGGCTACTTTTTCTAGTGAAGAATTTACATAGTGTAATCCATTTAAAGGCTTCCCTTTTTTATCAAGAACAATTGCATCAAATGCTATACCTCTTGAATGCGGAGCTTTTGCACTAGGCTTAGCAACCAAAGACCCCAGCTCATGCTTGCTTCTTTCAGACCTTTTACACGCAGACGTTTTACCTGTAACAATTTCATAAAAATGTTTTTGATACTGATAAGGCCGATAGGCGGATTTGTATTTAATTTTCCAGCCCTTTGCTTTAAGTAATTTTTCATAATTAATTTTTGCCGATAGAAGTTTTGGATGAACATTTTCCCAGATGACCATTTCCCCCTTGTCCATTCTTATCGCGAGAGGATCAGTTAAAGGGGTTATCCCTTTGCATGTAGCACCCAGTGCCTTCTCAGCAGGAATTATTATTGGAAAAAATAAACCTAACACAACAATAATAACAGTCATTTTGACAATAAATTTCATTTTTCCTCCCCTTATGTCGTTTTCTGATTAAATATGACTCTATTATTATATCAATATTTACAAAATAATCTATAATTTAACAAGGAAAAAATACCCATACCCACATGCCACATTTCAATGAACAATGGTTCAAGAAAATAAATTTTCCGACAAATATCTGCATATTTCGAGTTGAGTCAGCAGACAAAACCAAAATATGATATAATATTTATAAACGTACTGATTTTCAGAGAGCACTGTATAGGCAAATACTCCTAATCAGATGAAATCACAAAATTTCTTACTCACCTGTCTCATTGAAATTCATCTTTATGAATCGGCAAATGAAATGAAAATATAGAAAGGGTGTTTTTATGGAAAATTTTATTGAAACTGTTTATTTCTTAGAAAATCCTGAAAAGAATATTATTAAATTTGCAACTGGCACCCAGCTGCGCTATGAGGATGTAATAAAAGAGGTTTTTGGAGTTGCATGTATCAATGATTTGCATATGATGATCCAATATAACAAGAGTTTTCAGACAAGCATATGTAACAGTCATGGAATTAGCGAAAAGAAAATAACTCTTGATAAAATCCTTCGTGTTGCTTCAAAAATAGACATGCTTCAACTAAAGAACCAGTTAATCAATCAAAAGACTAATAGTTTGGATGAGGAACCCGAAGACGGCAACTTCCCCATCACATGCCCTTTTAATGACACAATCAAGCTTCAAGAAGGTATCTTTCAATGGGATGATAATAACTTTTCCTATAATGCTGTAAAACCTGGTGCCTGACACCTTTATCTTTGATAACTGATGCGTTAGGATTTCATGAAAAAACCCTCAGGATTATCCATCCTTGCGGGTTTTTATCACTTAACTATTTCATTTTTCCTTTTACCGCAAAAATCCACCCTTATACCAAAATCCCTTTTCAGCACAGCAAATGTTGTGAGCAACTAGCTAAAATTAGTTTTTCCATTGTTTGCGAACTAGTTGCAAACCGCCTAACATAAAACAATAGCGCATTTCGATCATCCATTTCATCAATGCAGCAAAATGTCCGCTGATATGATGATCATAAACTGTCCCCGTAGCATTACCTTTTCCTAATGACATAACGGTTCCACGATGAATATAGTGGAACGGTTTAGTAGGCTGACCATAAATTTTCATGGCCATATTATAGGCACAATACTGTCCTTGTTGAATAGCAATTTGGGCGGTGGGTGGATACGGTTTACCTTTTTCATTTAAACTGACTGAGGCATCGCCGATCACATAGACATCATGACAGCCAGGAACTTCACAAAACTCATTCAATTTGACTCTGCCATCTAACAATTCAAACCCTAGTCCGTCTAGAAGTGGATTCCCCATAACCCCGCCTGCCCAGATAAACGTGTCAGTCGGAACTCCAGTGCCATCTTCTAAAATAATCTTTCTATCCTCGACCCTCGTCACCTGTAGGCCGACTTTATATTCTATATTCGTTTTTCGGAGTGAATTAACGGCATCAGAGACTATTGCTTCTGGAAAACCTTGAAGTATGCCTTGGTTTGGTTCTACAACAATAATGTTTACATCATTAGGAACCACTTTAAAACGTTTGCACAGAATAGGGATACTATTAGTTAATTCATGGATAAACTCCATCCCTGTAAATCCTGTACCACCAATCACCAAGTTTAATTTTCCTGTTTGCTGCTGGCTAAATTCCTGAAACTTTTCTTCAATGTGTTTTCGCAAACGGTACGTTCCTTCCCAATTGAATAAAAAGAAGGCATGTTCCTCTAATCCAGGGATGTTAAACGTTTTTGGAGTTCCGCCAATGCCCACAACTACGTAATCATAATTTAGAGTCTGATTTTTACATATGACCCGTTTCCGTTCTATGTCCAAACCGGTGACTTCATCTTGTATGAATGTGACTCGCTTGGGATCAATTAATTCCTGAATTGGCAGTTTAATTGATTCTGGATTCACCGTCCCTGCTCCTGCTTCGTGTACCTTGGTCGTAAAATAGTGATAATCATTTTTATTGACCAAATAAATTTCAATTCGGGATGGATGCACTTTTTTCTGCAAAGTAACTGCGGTCATTAATCCCGCGTAGCCTCCGCCTAGGATTACCACTTTCTTTTTATCATAATCCATAGTTTGCTCACTCCTTCACAATCTAACTTCTCTTATTATAGAGATAATTTACCAATTTGCGCAATAGATTAGAGGTAGAAATTTAACGATACACAAAAGTTTCATAATTTGCTCTGCTCTATAACTCTGACAAATAACCTCCCATTTACTGAAATGGGAGGTTGATAAATTTTGCTATCATAATTTAAAAATGTTTAGCGACGCTTTTTCTTTTCAGCCTTTGTTAATCTTCCTAATATGAACGCACCTGCTGCTACACCGATGACAGTGTTTGTTTTTTTATTAAAGACTTGCTTAGCCACAAGATTTAGGTTTTGCGGTCTTTCTGCTAGTCGTCTCATGAAATAACCGTACCAATCATTGCCGAAAGGAACATAGGTACAGAAATTATAGCCTTCACTGGCTAATTGCAGTTGCATTTCTTTTCTAAAACCATAAAGCATTTGAAATTCGAATTTATCATTTGGAATATCGTGCCTCTTAACAAATTCCTTAATATGGTTAATAATTCGATGATCATGCGTCGCAATCGAAGTGAATTTACCATTTAGTAGATGCCACTCGGCAATTTTGATAAAGTTTTCATCAATATCCGCTTTATCTTGATAGGCAATTTCTTCTGATTCTTTATAGGCACCTTTAACAAGACGAATCCGGAAATTTTTATATCTTTCAAGGTATTCTTGTGCTTTGTGGAAATAAGATTGAATAACCGTACCAACATTAGTATATTCGAGTGACAGGTCGTCCAATAAATTAAAGGTGGGCTCTAGGTGTTTGAAGTCCTCCATATCAATATTGACAAAAATATCGTATCGATGTGCTCTATCGACGATTTCTCTTACATTATTGAGACAAAATTGATAGTCAATATCTAATCCGACCTGTGTTGGTTTTAAGGAAATATGTGCATCCACTTTATTCTCCTGAATTGCTTCGATTACCTTAAGAATTTGTTCTTTCGCAGTAGTTGCTTCTTCTTCTTTAAAAACGAATTCCCCTAAATTATCAACAGTACAAGAGATTCCATGAGCATTAAGCTCCTTAATACTTTTGATTACTTCTGGTATATTTGTACCAGCAACGACACTTTGTGCCCCTAGTTTTAAGCCGTATTTTTTAGCTGTACTATTTAGAAATTGATTTTGTGATAAACCCATAAAAATATCTTTCAACATAGCGATTACCCCTTGCTGTTGTTTTTAATTTTATTATAGCATACGCTTTCAATAAAGTTTATTTTGAGAATTTTCTAAAATAAGGTGCCTGACACCGCCCAGAATTCCGCTTTTAGACAAAAATAAACAGCCAAAGTGGATGGCTGTTTTTTCTGTAGATTTTCTTATGGTGTCGGGCACCCAATCAGCTCTTATCATACCCATTCCGGGAGCGGTATTGCTGTGGAGCCCTTGTCGGATAACGTGCCGGGAAGCTAAACATATGAACAAGCTGGGTAAATGGTATGGATGCGAATAGGAAGAATGACAAAACCACATGGATCTTAAATACGGTTGGTATCCCTAACATGAGTTCAGATAACGGTTGGAAGGTGAATAAACTCCGAAACCACGGACCAATCGTTAATCGATACTCATAGGCTACCACTGTATAGCTATAAATTAGTGTCATATAGGTGCCAAGGGCAGCAATTATGAGTAACAAAACAATCGTGAAATAATCTCCAAAGGTCGTATGAACGCGTACCTTCGGAAACGACAACTTCCGAATGATCATCACCACCAAGCCAATGACAACCATTAGTCCTGCGATCCCACCCCCTGCAATTGCACCCATATGGTACAGATGTTCACCAACGCCTAGTGCTTCATAGACTGCGATTGGAATCAAGACGCCCATTACATGACCAATAAAGGCAAAAATAATCCCATAATGAAAAAGGACGGAACCGAATCGCAGCCACTTTTTTTCAAAAATTTCTGTTGACGGGGCATACCAGCTTTTTCCTCGAAAAATAAAGCGATAAAAAGTTCCCACGATGAGAATGGTACCGCATATATAAGGAAAAATGGTCCACCAAAAAATCATTTCCATCTCCTACCTCCTTCTTAGACTTGCTTTGAAGTAACTGAGTAACTTACTATCGATACATTACAGGGTAGGGAAGTTCATCCAAGTCAGCTTCCTCACGTTCATTTTCCAAGAAAGCAATTTCCTCTTTTTCCGGTGCTGTAAAGACAAACATCATCAAAAGGTTAATGGCATTGTGATATGGATTGCTGCTGGGAAGATTGTTTAAAAGCCTATGGATGGCATAGGACAGACGGCGCCTAAGCCTGATTATATTTTCTTCCGCCGGTGCCACTGCCAAAAGTTCCAATAACATCGGGATATAATCTGCCAGTTCCTTCCCCTCATAATCAAAGCCTGCTTCGCAAATGAGCTTTTGTAATTTAATTAAGGCGGCACCACGTTTCCGACTGTCTCCCAGCTCATGTGCGGTTAAATATAGACTCGTTTTTTCCTTATAATCAAATGTTTCCACATAAAGTTCTTGGAGTTTCTTTTGACCCATTTCAAATAATGGGACAATTCTCTCCAAAATTTCCTTCCGCTGTGCTTCTTCGTGAATCTGTTCATTGACGAATTTTTCAATGATAGGGCGCTCTTCGAAAAATTCACCATTTGGATATTCCAAAATCCGGGACATGATTACTAAAAGGGCGGAGGATTCATTCATCATTGACTTTCACTTCTTTCATATGGATATGTCGTCATTCCTTCAGCCGGTGCTATATCTTCAATGCTGCAGGAACCCTGCTTATAATGTAAATCCCCATCCATTTCACGGCGGCCGGTTGGAATGACAAATCGTTCGTTATATTTTGCCACCGCAAGTAAGCGAGCCATCTCTTCTAGTTCCTCCGGTGTTGTTTTCGCTTCTTCTAAAAGCTTGCTGACCTTCAGCTTATCGGCCCCACCCACCGTTTTTTCACGCATATGAACACGCATGGCTGCCATTTTTAATAGGACTCTGCGGATTACATTTGTGTCGTCTGCGGATAACAAGGATGCTAAGTACTCCATTGGAATGCGCATTTGATCAACAGCCGGTATATAACCATCGGCACTCAACTCATTTTCATTCGTAATATGATTCATGATTGGGCTGAGTGGAGGAACATACCAAACCATTGGCAATGTCCGATATTCAGGATGTAGCGGCAATGCGATTTTCCACTTCATCGCCATCTTGTATACAGGGGATGCCTGTGCACTTTCAATCCAGCTATGATTGATACCCTGTTTTTCTGCTTCCTCAATGACTTCAGGGTCAAACGGATCCAAAAAAACGGAGAGCTGTGCTTCATACAATTCCTTTGGGTCTTTAACAGAGGCAGCTTCCTTCACCCTGTCTGCATCATATAATACAACTCCGATATAGCGAATCCGACCCACACAGGTTTCCGAACAAATCGTCGGGAGTCCTGCTTCCGTCCGTGGATAACAGAAATTACATTTCTCGGCTTTATGGGTATTCCAATTGTAATACACCTTATGGTAGGGACAGCCATTCTGGCAGAAACGCCAGCCTCGGCAGGCATCCTGGTCGACAAGGACAATTCCATCCTCATCCCTTTTATATAAAGCACCGGTAGGGCACGAGGCCACACAAGATGGATTAAGACAATGCTCACATATTCTTGGCAAATACATCATAAATGTCTTTTCATATTCCATCGCAATATGTTCCTGAATCTTTTGGACATTCGGATCCATCGGTACCACGGCACTGCCTCCCGCTAGATCATCATCCCAGTTAGGTCCCCATTCAGGTTTATCCATATACTTACCGGTAATCATCGACTTCGGTCGTGCAACCGGTAAATTTTCTTTCTTCGGGCTGTTATGCAAATGTTGAAAATCATACGTCCAAGGCTCATAAAAATCGTCCAATTCAGCCATATTGGGATTGTAAAAAATATTTGCCAGCTTCGAGATAGGTCCCCCTGCTCTTAAATGTAATTTTCCATTTCGCATGACCCAGCCGCCCTTGTAACGGTCGGTATTTTCCCATTCTTTGGGGTAACCGGGCCCTGGTCGTGTCTCCACATTGTTATACCAGACGTATTCCATCCCTGGGCGGTTTGTCCAGACATTTTTACAGGTAACAGAACAAGTATGACAGCCAATACATTTATCAAGGTGCATGACCATTGCCACTTGTGCTTTAATTTTCAAGCCAATCGACCTCCTTTAATGGTCGGACAATCGTCAATGTGTCCCTCTGACTTCCTGTGGGACCATAATAATTAAACCCGTAGCTTAGTTGTGAATACCCGCCAATCATATGAGTGGCTTTTGGGTATATTCTCGTCACGCTGTTGTGTGTTCCACCACGCGTTTTATTAATGGTATTACCCGGAACGCCCATGGTTCGATCCTGTGCATGATGCATATAAACAGCCCCGCGCGGCATCCGGTACGTTAATACAGCTCTGGCGACAACGACACCATTTCGATTGTAAAGTTCAATCCAATCATTATCCTTAATGCCGATTTCTGCCGCGTCCTCTTCATTCATCCACACAACCTGCCAGCCCCGGAATAACTGAATCATATTGGTTGTATCCGTAAACATGGTATGAATGCCCCACTTTTGGTGGGGAGTCATATAGCGAAGCGTAATCGATTTCCCTTGATTCTCCACTTCCTTTTCACCTTTAATAAACGGTCCCTTAGAAATTGGCGGGATATACAAGGGAAGTCCCTCACCATAATCAAGCATAACCTCATGATCGAGATAAAAGCTTTGCCGTCCTGTAAGTGTATGCCATGGAATATGGTATTCCTTATTCACCGTGAACGGCGAATAACGACGATTATCATTTTCCAGGCCACTCCAAACAGGTGTTGATATGGCTTGGCGCGGCTGAATTGTTAACGCATCGAGCGTATAATCCTCTTCTTCGCGCCCTTCTGAAATATGCGCAAGCTTTTTACCAGTTTTTTCCTCCATCGACTTCCAGCCTTCAACCGCCCGTTTCCCGTTTGTGGCACCAGACATTAACAGGATGGCATTGATTGCCTTTTTATCAGAATATAAATCAGGATAACCCTTTCCGATCCCTTCATGCTTGGACGTTCCAAGTCGACTGAGTAATTCCTTGTACACTTTATCGCCTGGAATACGAACACCCTTTGTTCCATATCCATTCTTAATATTGGGCCCAACCGTGATCCACATATCATAGACATGAGGATAATCCCGTTTTAAAATCGTGAAATTTGGCATGGTTTTCCCAGGAATTGCCTCCACTTCACCCTTCCGCCAGTCTTTCACTTTTCCAAATGGCTGGGCAATTTCATTAATCGTATCATGTGCAAGCGGTGACATGATCAAGTCTTCTTGAGCAGGAAGATGTTCCTTAGCAAGTTCAGAGAAAACCTTAGCTATTTCTCGGAATGCATCCCAATCACTTCTCGTCTCCCATGGAGGGTTAATCGCCGCATTAAAAGGATGCACAAATGGATGTAGATCCGTGCTGCTGATATCATATTTTTCATACCAGGTCGCAGCAGGCAAAATCACATCTGAAAAAAGTCCTGAACTGGTCATTCGGAAATCCATACTTACAAAAAGGTCGGTCTTACCTTCTGGCGGCGTTTCGGTAATATTCACATCTTTTGGCTGCCACGAGTTTTCAACCTCTGATAGGACTGAATCCTTTGAGCCAATTAAATGTTTCACAAAGTACTCGTGGCCCTTTCCACTGTCACCCAGCAAATTTGAGCGCCAATTAAAAAACACACGCGGAAAGTTGCGCGGGTCATTCGGATTCTCAATCGCAAAATCAAGCTTTCCTTCTTTTAGCTGCTTCGCCACATCTTCAATCAATGCAAGGTCGTTAACCGTACGTGATCTCGCCTCTTTCATCACTTCCAGTGAATTTTGTGAGAGCTGTGGAAAGCTTGGCAGCCAGCCTAAACGTGCTGACATCGCATTAAAATCAGCAGGATGCATTTTTGCATATTGGCTTCCCCAGTCCGTTTGTGAATCGTTGGCATCATATTCATAACGAAATTGTTCCGTCGCAAAATAAAAGAAGGATGTCCCGTTCATAAAGCGTGGCGATTTTACCCAATCATTCGCAAACGCAATTTGCGAAAATCCTTCCAAGGGACGAACCTTTTCCTGGCCAACATAATGGGCCCAACCGCCGCCATTTACCCCTTGCGAACCCGTTAATAAAACGAGATTCAAAATCGACCGGTAGATTTGATCACTGTGGAACCAGTGGTTTGTGCCGCCGCCCATTGCAATCATAGATTTTCCTTGCGTTCGGGCCGCGTTATCAGCAAATTCTCTGGCCACCTGGATTACGTGTGCTTGATTCACACCTGTAATACTTTCCTGCCATGCCGGTGTATAGGGCTTATTTGCGTCATGATAATCAACAGGGTAATCACCTGGAAGACCTCTGTTTACCCCCGTATGGGCAAGCATCAGATCGTAGACAGTCGTAACGATTAGTTCATTTCCAGATTGGTCCTTAATACGCTTTATCGGAACACCACGTTCGCTTTTTCCGCCCTCTGTTTCAGCAAAATACGGGAATTCAACCATTGCTACATCATCTTTTTCATTTAATAAGCTAAGCTGGGGACTAATTTGTGAACCATCTTCCCCCGTCAAATCTAAATTCCACTTATTACCTTCATCCCATCTAAAACCTTGGCTGCCGTTTGGAATTGCAAATTTCTTAAGCTTTTCATCCCAAACCACAGTTTTCCAGTCACCTAATTTATCTTCTTGGTCTGAAATATCAGATGCTCGTAAAAAACGATCGGATCGATAGCTGCCATTCTTTTTCGTCAACGTGACAAGATAGGGCAAGTCTGTATATTGTTTTGCATAATCACTAAAATAGGGTGTTTCTTGATCCACATAAAATTCCTTTAAAATGACATGCGTCATTGCCATCGCAAGGGCCCCATCGGTTCCGGCCTTCGCCGGCAGCCACATATCTGCGAACTTATCATATTCCGCATAGTCAGGACTTACACCGACTACTTTCGTTCCGTTATAGCGTGATTCCACCATAAAATGGGCATCAGGAGTTCTTGTTTGCGGGATATTCGTTCCCCAAATGATGAAATACTTTGAATTATACCAATCCCCACTTTCAGGAACATCCGTTTGATCCCCCCATACTTGAGGGGATGCAGGTGGAAGATCGGCATACCAATCGTAAAAGCTTAAAATGGTCCCGCCGATTAATGATAAAAATCTCGTTCCACCGGAATAACTGACCATCGACATCGCAGGAATGGGGCTAAACCCAACAACACGGTCCGGGCCATATTTTTTAATTGTATAAATAGTCGAGGCTGCAATCATCAGACAAACGTCTTTCCACGTGCCCCGGACAAATCCGCCTTTACCACGAGCCTGCACATATTGTTCGCGTTTTTTCGGGTCGGTCACAATATTTTCCCATGCTTCAATAGGGTTACTGGCCCGGGTTAGTTCGTCTTGCCACAATGCATACAAATCCCCGCGAACATACGGGTATTTCACACGAGTGGGGCTATATGTATACCAGGAAAAACTGGCTCCACGCGGACAGCCTCTCGGTTCATATTCCGGGAAATCATCACCAGTTGACGGATAATCCGTTTGCTGAGTTTCCCAAGCGATTATCCCATCCTTAACATGAATTTTCCAACTGCAGGAGCCGGTACAGTTCACCCCGTGTGTCGAACGAACGACTTTATCATGTTGCCAGCGTCGTCGGTAGACCTCCTCCCAATCCCGGGGACGAGGGTTCTCTTCTGTCCACCCCTCATTAATTCGTTCCCCGCGCACTAAATGTTTAAGAGAATGAAGGAGGTTATTTTTTTTAGACTGCATCGCTGTCATCACTTCCTCTCAAGATATCTGCTAATGGGTTAAACTCTTCACCTAAAAGTCGGAATGATTCTTTCCCACTTTGTAACTCTTCCAGAAAGATATCCCAATTGGCTGCATTTGCAGCTGCAAGAATTAGCCTCTGCAACGTATTCATATCATCTATTTCATAGATTTCTTGAATCAATACTCCAGATAGTTCCCCAAAGCGCATTCTAAGTACTGCAATTAAATCCTCCCGATCATCGATAAGTAAATGATCATTTTCAAATGAAAACAATGGTCCCGTCATCTCCTTCTACAGTTTAATCATTTTATAATAATCCGAGATTAACAGTGATTTACATTTCTCAGCTGCTTCTTTAAAAAAATGTACCACCTGTTCATCGGGGTTCATCGCTTGTTCGAAGCTAACATGCGTGGAAATAGATTTCGAAAATGATTGCGAAAACCTTAAGGTGATATCAAAGCCTGTTTCATCTTTTTTGACTGTCCCGTGAATATCGTAAGGATGGATATGATAACTTGAGAATATATCGGTCAATTGTTTAAATAATGCCGGTGCCGCAAACCGTAATAACTTTTCCTCGAGTTCCTGCGGATTACTCATTTTCACCCTCATTTCCTGTTTTACCCAAATTTTCCTGCTTATTTTTCTCCGTGGTTTAGAAGTTTATTCATTTCATCTGCATTATGGATTTTATCAATGATGACAAGACTATCTAATAAAGTAACCATCTGTTGGTCGGGCTTTTGTGATTGAAGTCTATTTTTCAAGGTTTCTACAATCCTGCGCATAAGATCATGATCTCGTGTTAACTGAATCACAGTTGAGATCATATCTGGATTCTCATCAACAATATCCTTATATAGCCCTTCCTCTTCCGCCTCCGCATGTTTCAATGTTCTTGATTCCCAGTGTTCAATCGCTACCTCGATCACCTGTAATGCTTTTTCCGTTTCATTATCTTCTAGACATCTCTGAAATAATTCTCTTAACTCAAGTGCCTCATTGAGTGCTGCTTCATGAATGGATGAATGAGCATCCCGTTTTCTTAAACTTGGACCTGACAAAGTCACTTCACTCCTTAATTGCCTTAATATTTTTTAACTAAAAAATGGTAATCCTTATATTCTATTCCATATCACTCATCATTAAACTTTCGAATTTAAGAACGTTTCAAAAAAAAGGTGTCAGGCACTTCAGGAAAGAATTGATATTATCCCTATCTATTTGTTATAATGAAGTAGTTGTAACATTATTGAGGAGGAACATTTTTTTATGTCAATCGAGGTAGGTACTAAGGTACAAGGTAAAGTAACAGGCATCACTAGTTTTGGGGCATTCGTAGAATTGCCTGGTGGAACAACAGGGTTAGTCCATATCAGTGAGGTAGCAGATAGCTATGTTAAAGACGTTAATGACCATCTTAAAGTTGGCGACCTAATTGAAGTAAAAGTAATTAGTGAGAAGGACGGAAAGACTGCCTTGTCCATCAAAAAAGCTATAGATAAGCCCGAAGGACAAACCTCGTCTTATTCCCAACGACCACCACGTCAGGGAAGAGTAGATAGCCGTTCGAAAGATTTTCGTTCAAAAGGCGGCAGCAATTTTAAACCTAAAGAAAACTTTGAAGACAAAATGGCTAAATTTTTAAAGGCTAGTGAAGAGAATCTATCCACCTTAAAACGCAGCACTGAAACAAAACGGGGCGGCAGAGGCGGAAGACGCGGATAACTGTAACGTTTTTAATACATCAACATATAGTGAAAGGCAAATATGTTATTGACATGTTTGCCTTTTTTATTTGCACTTTAACCAGCAAAAAGAGACAGGGAGTCCCTGTCTCTTTTTAAATTTGATTAATCGTGAAAATTGGTTCCGTCAGTCGTAGCATTGATGATTCCTGCACGAATGACAAAATCACCGAAGTGCTCACCATCTTCTCGTTCTTTCGCATAACGAGAAAGCAGAACACGCAGTTCGCTTAGAATTTCTTCTTCGCCGATATTCTCTCGGTACATTTTGTTTAGACGGCTTCCATCAAAAGCGGCACCAAGGTACATATTATACTTGCCTACCGCCTTACCCATAAAAGCAATTTCACCAAGTCCCGGACGAGCACAGCCATTCGGACATCCTGTCATCCGGATGGTTATTTCTTTATCTCGAAGGCCATTTTCATCTATGATCGTTTCAATTTTATCAATCAGTACTGGTAAATAGCGCTCTGCTTCAGCCATTGCCAATCCACAGGTTGGCAATGCTACACAGGCCATGGAGCTGCGGCGAAGTGCTGATGTATGCTTGCCATCGGTCAACCCATATTGTTCAATCAATTCGGTAATTATTTTCTTATTCTGAGTTGATACATTAGCAATGATCAGATTTTGATTGGTAGTCAACCGGAATTCACCCGTATGAACTTTAGCAATTTCACGCAATCCAGTCATTAACTTATAGTCGTCAAAATCGGCAACTCGACCATTTTGAATAAACAAGGTCAAATGCCATTTGCCTTTTACGCCCTTTTCCCAGCCATAACGGTCACCGTTATGATCGAAATGAAACGGCTTTGCTTCTTCCAATTTCCAGCCTAGCCGGTGTTCCAATTCTTCCTTAACTGTTTCAATGCCAAGGCGGTCAACGGTGTACTTGAACCGAGCATTTTTCCTAACTGAGCGATTACCGTAATCACGCTGAATGGTGATTGTTTTCTCCGCTACATCATAGATTTGCTCTGGCTTACAGAAACCAATTACCTTAGCAAGCTGTGGATAGGTCGCTTTGTCACCGTGGGAACTTCCCATTCCACCGCCAAGTCCGACGTTAAAACCAATTAGTTTTCCATCCTCAACAATGGCAATCAATGCTAGGTCTTGTGAAAAAACATCAATATCATTTTCCGGCGGGACAGCAA
Source organism: Bacillus sp. MM2020_1 (assembly GCA_011250595.1). Classification (GTDB taxonomy): domain Bacteria; phylum Bacillota; class Bacilli; order Bacillales; family Cytobacillaceae; genus Neobacillus. Next base: position 24,963 of record JAANMP010000038.1, read on the forward strand.
TCCCGATTTTAAACTTCCGCGGCAAATAAAGCGGTCCATACATTGGTTCAACTTCTTCAATTTCCGGTGTACCTGCCACTACTTCTTCGTCAAGCCATACTTGATGATAGGCTCTTGTTCGTGGTAATAAATCATCACTTAATTTTTTTGACCACCCATATACTTCGGAATGGATTTCAGATTGATATGGATTAGATGTGCACAAAACATTCCGGTTTACATCTCCACAGGCAGCAATCGTATCCAAAAGAGTAGAATGGATTTCCTGAATCGTATTTTTCATATTCCACTTTAAAATACCATGCATTTGAAAGGTCTGTCGTGTTGTTATTTTTAAGGTGCCATTCCCGTTCTTTTGAGCAAGATCATCCAGTACGAGCCATTGTTCAGGTGTAGCCACCCCGCCTGGTAAGCGGACACGCAGCATAAACTGGTAAGCTGGTTCAAGTTTTTGTTTGGCACGCTCATTACGCAGATCACGGTCATCCTGTAAGTAACTGCCATGATGTTTCATAAGTCGGTTATCATCTTCAGGAATTCCTGCACTTATTCGATCTAGCATTACTTCTTTCAGTGTTCCCCGCAAATAATTACTTCTTTCTTTAATACCTTCTACATCACTTGGCGGGCCTTCAGGCGCTTTTAAAATTTGATTAACCATGGTGAAACTCCTTTCCATCCCAAATCAGTATACGTCACGCTGATAACGTTTTTGCTGCTGCATCTCAGCAAGATATTCTCCTGCTTTTTCACGGCTCATACCGCCTTCTTTTTCAATGATCTCAATTAAAGTAGTATGGACGTCATGCGCCATGTGTTTTTCATCTCCGCAAATATACAGGTGAGCACCCTCTTGAAGCCACTCAAATAGCTCTTTACTGTGCTCTAGCATGCGATGCTGTACATATACTTTTTCATCTGTATCACGAGAAAAGGCCACATCCATTTTCGTTAACGCACCCGTTTTCAACCACTTTTGCCATTCGGTTTGATAAAGGAAATCCGTCACAAAATGCTGGTCTCCAAAGAACATCCATGATTTTCCTTCCGCTCCGATTTCCTCACGTTCTTGCATAAAGGAGCGAAACGGTGCTGCACCTGTTCCAGGACCAACCATGATGATTGGAGTGACTGAATTTTGTGGCAGCTTAAAGTTTTCATTATGCTGAATGTACACAGGTACTGTATCGCCCGGCTGCAAACGTTCCGATGCTAAAATAGAACAAACGCCTTTTCGTTCACGCCCGTGTGCCTCATAACGAACCGCACCGATCGTTAAATGAACTTCTTCAGGATTTGCTGTTAAGCTGCTCGCTATCGAATATAGACGAGACGGCATCTTTCGCAGAATGGAGATAAATTCTTGTGCTGCGCCGATCCAAGGAGTAAAATCACGTACTAAATCAAGTAAATCGCGTCCTTCAAGGTACTGTTTTAATTGTTCTTCATTCCCCGCTGCCAGAAGGTCCTGCAACTTCTCATTTGCAGAAAGCGGTGCTACCTTCTCAAGAAGTGGTTTGGTCAAAGTAGTTATTTCAAAGTGTGATAGGAGCGCATCTTGAAGTGAAAGAACTTCTCCCTTTTTACTTACAATTACTTGTTGTTCCGGATCCCAGTTCATTTCTTCCAGAAGTAATTGAACAAGCTCAGGATCATTCGCCGGGTAAATACCAAGACTATCCCCTGGTTCAAATGTAAGCCCGGAACCTTCGAGTGATAATTCGAGGTGTCGTGTTTCTTTATTCGAGCCGCGACCGTTCAGATTAATATTTTCCAGCACTTCAGCCTTAAATGGATTGGTTCTGGAATACGTTGACTCAACAAGTTGTGATGCTTGTTCCGGTTCTGGAACTGCACTACCGCCCTCAGCTTCATTTAAGCCGTTAAGAACACCAGCCAACCATTCGGCTGCAGGCTCATCATAATCAAGGTCGCAATCAAAACGAGGATATAGCCTTGTACCACCAAGTTCCCCAAGCCGTGTATCAAAGTCTTTACCCGTTTGACAGAAAAACTCATACGAGCTGTCTCCCAGCGCCAAAACGGAGTAACGAAGATTTTCAAGCTTTGGAGCCCGCTTACCATGAAGAAACTCATGAAATGACAATGCGTTGTCCGGTGGATCACCTTCTCCATGGGTACTCGCGACAATCAGCAGGTTTTGGACCTTTTTTAAATTGTTAGCTTTAAAATCGCTCATCGACTGGATTGTTACTTGAAAGCCCTCTCCCTCAAGTTTTTTGCCCGCCGTCTTAGCAAGACCCTGAGCGTTACCGGTCTGTGAGCCAAAAAGAATGGTCACATCTTTTGAAACAGTTGGGGCGGTAATCCCAACAGGACGATCTGCCACTTGGACATTTCCTGATCCGGGAACCGAAGCAAATTGGGCCGCTGCCAAAAACCCGCTCAACCAGACTTTTTGAGATTCTGTCAAGGTAGGGAGAATACGGTTGAGGAGCTCTGCCTGCTCCTGATTAAAAGGACTGTTCAATACTTGAAGTTGCACCAAAATCCACCTCACAAAGGATAATTAACTTATCGTGATCATTTATTTATCATGACTTTTTTAAAAATCTTACAATACAAACTTTTCAGTCAAAAAATGATTAATATAATAATAGTTTTACTATTCCTATAAGTCAAGTCGGTTTTAATGATTTAATCCATTAAAATCAAATTTAAATCTTTTTTATTGATGCGTTTTTGATTATTGCCCTATTTATTAATGGAGTAACGCACGGGACAATTCCCATATGGGCTCTTGTCCGGTGCTCACTCCTCACTAAGCAGGGTTTTAGAATGACTATCTATTTCTTTTGTTTCGGTTGCGCAAAAACGTCGGGATGTCGAGAGACTCTTCCGGTTCCTGTCCATATGGTCCTTTATCATATTCAGGTTCTTCATGTCTCACCTGTTCATATCGAGGTTGTTCATGTCTAGGTTGTTCATGTCTAGGTTGGGACTGTATTTGTGTTCTTTCCTTTGAAGGCTGAGTGGACGATTTAATCGTTCGTGTCTGTCTTTCTTCAAAGCCGGTTGCAATCACTGTAATCATTATTTCATTTTTAAAATTTTCGTTAATAATGGAGCCAAAGATCATATTTAATTCTTTATCTGCTGCAGAAGCGACAAGATCGGCTGCTTCTTGCACCTCATAAAGACTTAAATCTTTCCCGCCGGTGATATTCATGAGGATTCCTTGTGCCCCGTCAATCGAAGTTTCTAATAATGGACTGGAAATAGCCTTTTTTGCTGCTTCAACCGCGCGCCCTTCTCCTTTGGCAACCCCTATGCCCATTAAGGCTGTCCCTTGATTACTCATAATCGTCTTCACGTCTGCAAAATCCAAATTGATTAAACCTGGGACTGCAATTAAATCCGAAATACCTTGAACCCCTTGGCGAAGGACATTATCCGCTTCCCGGAACGCTTCAATCATCGGTGTTCTTTTGTCAACAATTTGCAACAGGCGATCATTAGGAACAATAATTAACGTATCTACCGCATCACTCATTAACTCAATTCCATTTGCCGCATTTTGAGCTCGTTTACGTCCTTCAAAACCAAACGGACGAGTAACCACACCGATTGTCAACGCCCCAATCGCGCGCGAAATTTCAGCAATCGCTGGTGCAGCGCCAGTTCCTGTACCACCGCCCATACCAGCTGTAACGAAAACCATGTCCGCTCCTTTTAGTACATCCTCCAACTGCCTTCTACTTTCTTCAACCGCTTTTCTGCCAACTTCCGGATTCGCACCTGCCCCTAAACCTCTTGTCAATTGTGCACCGATTTGCATTTTGATTTCTGCTTTTGAAAGGTTAAGAGCTTGAGCATCTGTATTTACCGCGATAAACTCGACACCTTGAACTCCACCTTCAATCATACGATTAACAGCATTATTCCCTCCGCCGCCAACACCAATTACTTTAATTCTAGCAACCTGATCTATATTCATGTCAAAATCCCACATATTAATCCTCCTCATCCAGCGTTTATTGCTTTATTATTTTAAAATAATCGTAGACTTCTTCTAAAAATTCGTAAAACTCTAGCAATGGATTGAGATAGATTAATTGACTAATCTAATCTTCTGTCCTATGTATATTTAATTGCTTATTCGTATTTTAACAAAATAATCAATGATTTAATATAGTTTGCTAACACTCAATTCAGATAAATTTGTTGAAATATGTAGAAATTTTTCTCATAAATGTAAAATTAATAATAACCAAAAGAGGAAGTAGTTCTTTTGCAGTGCTTCTAATGATATATTGAGTAAAACCAGTGATAGGATGGCTATATCATAGTTATATCATAATGCTAGCACTATGATATATCGGCCTAGCACAGGTATAAAAAAATACCTTTAATGCAGCAGTTACGCTTGCCGCATTAAAGGTACTTTGATTAGTAACGTGAGATATTGTATTTAATGTGCATGTGAATCGTGGCGGCCGCTAAAACTCTTCCAGTTATTATGGTACCGGGCTTCCAACAAAAATCCAATCAGCATTTCAATTAGTCCAACCCCCATAAATGCCGGTTGAAGCCAGCTTTGCCAGCCGATCCAATAAACTTGAGCGCCGATCCAAATCAACATCACTGCTCCAAGTAACAAGACCCCTACACCTGCATAACGATAATTGAAAAATAATAATAGCGCTGCAATAATGCTTAGGACCCCATTAGCTACCAGTAGAATGATCCCTGGGATAAAGAAGTCTTTAAATGGACTATCTTTCAATAAATCCACTGTCATACTTAGCCTGCTGCCATCTGGACTTACGATAAACATCATTCCACAGAGAATTGCACCAGCACCGATAAACAATAAGAAATCAGCAGTAACAAACCTTAATGCCTTACTCGTTTTCATGTTCCCCATCTTCTTTCGATTTGATTTGGAAAATCGTCGTCGAAACAAAGAGAGTTATTCTATCCGTCTATATTATACTATTTTTGTTAAAAAAAGGAAAGGAATAGAGTGTTTCTGTCACTCTTGGAAGGATGAGATGATTGAGACACAAAAAGCACACTTAGGTTAAGTGTGCTCGAGCGAGAACTGAACTGTATGTACTTTTATAACGCCGGGGCTTCCATCCCCATTTGGCTCCATTCGTCTCTTGATGGACCATACACTCCAGGGACATTCAATCCAGCTTGGCGCATTAGAACGGTCATTTGGCCGCGGTGATGGATAATATGTTTAATCAATAGATCAAGCGTTACTGCTTTGGGCATATCCATCCCAAACACATTTTTCATTTCTTTCAAAGAAGCGTCAGTCCATTGCTGCTTAACAGCGTCAATTGTGTCGGCACTAACCTTTCGAAAAGTGTCCGCGATTTGCTTTGCCGAGGACGGGACAGCATTTGAGTTTTCCACATTTTCAACAGTAATTCCAAATTCATTCAGCATTTCAGGTGTACTTGTTACAACATGCCATGCAATTCTCCCTAATGTACGGTCGTCTTGTGATACCGCTTGTTGGAGTGAACCATTTGTTAATACATCCAAAACCTTTTGCGTAGAAGCTGCTTCTTGATTCCAATCCATAATAAATTCAGATATAGAATTATACATCATTCATTCCTCCAATTTTCAACTGTTTTTCATTAAAAGTATATCATCGTTACTTTAGGTAGCAAAATTTTCCACTGAAAAAGTTTTCGAAAATATTCCTAATACTCCTCCACAGTGGAAATATGAGGTAAATTGCGATACTTTTGGGCATAGTCAATCCCATAACCGACAATAAATTCATCCGGAATCACAAAGCCAACATAATCGACTGGCAACTCAACTTTTCTTCTTTCAGGTTTATCTAACAGAGTGCAAATCTTAATTTGTTTCGGTTTGTGTGTTTTCAAATGATCACGTAAAAAATGTAGTGTTAGCCCGCTGTCGATAATATCCTCAACAACCACTACATTCTGATTGGTAATATTCGCATCCAGGTCCTTCAATAGCCTTACTTTCCCGGTTGACTCTGTTTCATCACCATAGCTCGATACAGAGATGAAATCTATTTTAATATCCCCCTTCATTTCACGAATTAGATCTGCAGCGAAAACAAAAGAACCCTTTAAGACAACAATAAGGACAATTGCTTCATTATTAAAATCACTTTCAATTTGCTCTGCTAATTCCTTCACTCGATCTTTAATTGCTGTTTCGGATATCATCACATCTTTAATCCTGTATGCCAAATAATCCACCCTCTTCTAAAAAGTAAAAAGCCAATACGAAAAACCAATTAGTTTGATTTTTCGTATTGGCAAAGATTATTATACCCCTTTATAAGCTTGGCGGTAAATTTCAGCTAATTCAGTAACTAATGGAAGCTTAGGATTGGCAGTGGTACATTGGTCTTCAAATGCCCGGTCTGCTAAGTAATCAACCTTGCTTTCGAATGCGGCTTTATTAATATTATTTGCTTCAAGGCTCATTGGAACTTCAAGTTCTTTTGCCAATTTAATAATGGCTTGAACCAGACTATCTACACCTTCCTCAGTAGTGCTTGCAGGTAAACCTAGTATTCTAGCGATTTCAGCATAACGTTTGTCAGCTTTGAAATGATTGTACTTCGGAAAGGCAGTGAATTTCTTCGGTTTGGTTGCATTATAGCGAATAACATGCGGCATAAGCACAGCATTCGCCCGTCCGTGTGCAATATGGAATTCTGCTCCGAGCTTATGAGCAAGACTATGGTTAATTCCTAAAAATGCATTTGCAAAGGCCATCCCGGCAATGGTTGAAGCATTATGAACCTTTTCACGAGCTTCTTCATCCTGACCGTTTTTGTAGGCTCTTGGTAGGTACTCAAATACAAGCTGGATTGCTTTAATGGCAAGACCATCAGTAAAATCATTAGCCATACAAGAGACATAAGCTTCAATCGCGTGTGTCAATACATCCAATCCTGTATCAGCGGTAATATGTTTAGGCACCGTCATTACAAACTGCGGATCGATAATGGCTACGTCAGGAGTCAATTCATAATCAGCAAGCGGATATTTAATATTTGCCTCTTTATCCGTAATTACCGAGAATGATGTTACTTCCGAGCCTGTTCCAGAAGTGGTAGGAATGGCTACAAATTGTGCCCTTTGGCCGAGATTCGGATATTTAACAATTCGTTTTCGAATATCTAAGAATTTTTGTTTTAAGCCAAAGAATTCTGTATCTGGATGTTCATAGAACAGCCACATCCCTTTGGCCGCATCCATTGCGGAACCGCCGCCTAATGCAATGATAACATCTGGCTGGAAGTTAGCCATCATTTCTGCACCCTTCATCACGGTTTCAATCGATGGATCTGGTTCAACCTCTGAGAAAATTTCACAGTGAACATAATCTTGACGCTTTCTTAAATAATACAGAACTTTATCAACATAGCCTAATTTCACCATTCCAGGGTCGGTTACAATAAATGCTTTTGATATTTTCGGCATTTTTGCAAGATATTGTGTTGAATTTTTCTCGAAATAAATTTTAGATGGTACTTTAAACCATTGCATATTAATATTCCTTTTCGCCACTTTTTTAATATTGATTAAGTGAATAGTACCCACGTTCGTAGAGACAGAGTTTCCTCCATACGTACCGCATCCGAGGGTTAAGGACGGCATATAGGCATTGTAAATATCACCGATCGCACCTTGTGATGATGGAGCATTGACAATAATGCGTCCCGCTCTCATCCGTAGGCCAAACTTTTTAATCACCGTTTGGTCGGTAGTATGAATCACAGCTGAGTGACCTAACCCGCCAAAGTCCAACATTTCTTCTGCTCTTTTTAATCCTTCCTCAACCCCGTTTACCTTGTAACAAGCAAGCACTGGGCTCAATTTTTCCCTTGAAAGTGGGTATCCTGGACCGACACCTTTTAATTCTGCGATAAGGATCTTTGTATCATCAGGAACCTTTACTCCTGCCAACTGTGCAATTTTTGAAGCAGCCATCCCAACAATTACTGGATTAACTGCACAGGATTGTTCATTAATGACTAATTTTTCAACCTTTGCTTTTTCTTCTTCAGTTAGAAAGTAACAATTATTGGAAATCATTTCTTTTTTTACATCGTCGTATATTTCTTTATCAATAATGACTGCTTGTTCGGAAGCACAAATCATCCCATTGTCGAACGTTTTCGATAAAATCAAGTCATTTACTGCTTGATGAAGATTTGCTGTTTTTTCAATATAACAAGGGACATTTCCTGGTCCTACACCTAGAGCAGGCTTACCTGAACTGTAAGCAGATTTCACCATTCCCGCACCGCCGGTAGCTAGAATTAACGAAATTTTTGAGTGGTTCATTAAGGCTTGTGTTGCTTCAAGCGATGGTGTTTCAATCCATTGGATGCAATTTTCTGGCGCTCCTGCCTTAATAGCTGCATCTCTAAGCACTCTGGCTGCTTCACTACTGCATTTCTGTGCTGATGGATGGAAAGCAAAAATGATTGGATTTCTTGTTTTTATCGAAATGAGTGCTTTAAACATGGTTGTTGATGTTGGGTTGGTTACAGGTGTTACTCCGGCAATAACCCCGACCGGTTCCGCAATTTCAATCATTCCTTCGTGTTCATTTTCGTTAATGATACCAACTGTTTTATCATACTTGATATTATGATATACATATTCGGTCGCAAACATGTTTTTGATAATTTTATCTTCGTAAACGCCTCGTCCTGTTTCTTCAACGGCAAGCTTTGCAAGCTGCATATGTTGGTCAAGACCCGCTAAGGCCATTTCTTTGACAATAACATTAATCATATCTTGATCAAAGGTGCGGAACTCACCCAATGCTTTAAGGCCGTTTTCCACCAATACGTTAACCATTTTTGTTACATCTTGCTTTTCTTTAACTGCCTTTTCTACTACTGCCATAGTAATACCTCCATTTGATTAAGTGTTTGTGAAGTTTTTCACAAGTTTCTTTAAAAAAATATCGTCTGGTATTTTATCTGGGTGTCTTAAATATTTGTGAAACATTTCACATAATTAGTAAAAAAAATAATAAAACTCCAATTGACTATTGTGCAAATTACTATTCACAGACAGGATTTCGAGGAATCTTTTCAAATAAAATGTCATTAAGAACCTTCGAATACTTTTTAACCATGATCACATAATTTACGGTCCAGATATACTCGGGGATTTCTTCATTGTCTTTAAAATACATCGCCTCAAATTCGTCCCCAACTGCTTCTTCAAATGTTTTTAGGGAATAAGTTTCAGAATCGGTAGAGAAGGTTCTCCATTCACAAACCATCATGTCTTATCACTCCTTGTTTCTTTATGGATTTATCATAGCATGAATTTTAGATAATAGTTTGTGAAGTATTGAACAAAGTGTGAAAAGTGGCCTGTTTTGCTAAAAATAGGTCCAAGTCCTTATAAATCAGTGTTTTTAATGATGATATCGGCATATAAATTAATTTGCATTGAAAACGTTTACATTTATTTTATTATACTAGAATAGTTATTAATCAATTAATCTATGGTCAATACACGGGACCATGAATAACCGTTATATATGGAACTAGCTGAGAGTCATCACATAAGAACTCTTTCTTACCGTAAACCCTTCTGAAACTAGTTTTCGGTCGTTTAAGAGCACTCTTTCTTACCGTAACCAACTCTCAAACTAGTTTTCGGGCATTAAAGAGCCCTCTTTCTTACCGTAACCAACTCTCAAACTAGTTTTCGGGTATTAAAGAGCCCTCTTTCTTACCGTAGCTCCTTGTAAAACATGGTTACGGTCATTAAAGGGCTCTTTATATATATTTTCACAAAATTAGATTCAATTCTTCTCTCACTCCATCAATAAGATCAAACGGTCCTACTCCATAATGAGAAAGAACTTTTGCCTTTTCCTCACCAGCTCTGGCATGGAAGTAACTTGCTGAAATCAGGGCATGTAAGGGTGAGGCACCCTGAGCAAGAAAGGAAGTAATCAGCCCTGTCAGTACATCACCGCTCCCACCTTTTCCAAGCGCATCATGGCCGTATGGATTAATGAATAGGTCACCATCAGGAGTGGCAATTATGGAGCGATGCCCCTTTAAAAGCAAATAAACTCCATAATCCTTCGCAAAAGCGGCGGCGATTTCAAGGCGGTCCTCTTCCACTTCTTTTACCGTCTTATTGACGAGACGAGCCATTTCCCCTGGGTGCGGGGTAAAAATTACTGGTCCCTGATAGCTACGGACAACATCCAATTGAGTCCGAAACAAATATAAGCCATCAGCATCGATAACAACAGGTTGGAGTTGAAGAGCAGTTAGGATCGATTGAATCCACGCCTCGCCACCAGAGAAGCGACTCAATCCAGGACCTATTGCGATACTATCAAACTGCTGAAGCAAAGGTACCAGGACATCAACTGATTTCTCAGCGATATGTCCGTTATCCTCAGGGAGTGGTAAAAGTAAGGATTCCGGGTTTTGGACGGCAGCCATTGGATAAATATTTTCAGGAACGGCTAATGTGACTAATCCGGCTCCGGAATGCAGGGCTGCCTTAGCAGAGAAAATGGGCGCGCCGACATAGTTACGTGACCCGCCTATTATCAGGACATGACCAAACGTCCCCTTATGCCCATGCCTGGGTCGAATTGGAACAGAAGATTTAACAAGATTCTCCGAAATCAGTTTAGGCATGACCAGTCCCAGTTCCGCAGCACACGAAGGGGGAACGGAAATGTCAACCGCCTTCCACTCCCCGATAAACTTTGATCCTTCATTCAGGAAGAAGCCCTTTTTAGGAAAAACAAACGTAATTGTCTTTGTTGCTTTTATTGCCAATCCGTCCACTTTTCCATTTTCGCTGTTCACACCTGAAGGTATGTCGACAGAAATGACTAATTTTTCCCCATTAAATTCATTGACCATCTCGATAACTTGGCTCAAAGGTTCTCTTACAGCCCCGTTCACCCCTGTCCCTAAAATGGCATCAATGATAATGTCTGCCTGTTTTAATTCATTTTGAAGTGCAGCCAGCGTCTGTTCGTGTAGAAGGAAAATCGGTAATTGTCTGTTTAGATACACATCAAAATGTACTTTCGCATCTCCTTTGATTCGTTCGGGGGTAATTAACAAACACAACAAGGGCTTAAGACCAATATCGGACAGACGGCGGGCGATAACAAAACCGTCTCCGCCATTATTTCCACCACCTGCAAGCACAATCACCCTAGGATTTTCACAAGGTGAACTAGCAAGTATTTCCTCAACCACTTTCGCTCCGGCATTTTCCATTAATACCACACCAGGTAAGCCAAGCTGCTCCATTGTAAACTGATCCATTTTCTGCATTTCCTTTTGACCCGCGGCAAACAAATTTCACCCCTCCTTTAACATCCTTACTATCTTTCTATCGTACGTCCTTGAATTCTCTAGCAATCCTTTCAAACGCTTCCTGAATTAAGGGGCGAGGCGATGGGATACAAATTCTTTGCCACTGTAACCCTTCTTCGCCAAACATCTTTCCATCTTCGAGAAGAACATTCGCTTTATTATAGATTCGGTCATGGACTTCATCTGGTGAAAGGCCGTATTCACTAAAATCCATCCACATGATATAGGTTCCCTCTGGAATTCTCACCTTTACTTTCGGCATTTTCTCCGCTAGAAATTGGACAGCCCATTCCATTGTCCCATCAATATAGTCCTTCAACTGCTCTAACCACTCTTCTCCTTCGTTGTAGACGGCAATCAGTGCAGAAACAGTAAATGGAGAAGGTAAATGCATCCCCATTACGGTATTGTAGGTTTTTCTTAGTTCCGGATTGGAGATAATTACATTTGTGCAATGAAGTCCAGCGACATTGAACGTTTTATTGATGGCTGTAAAAGTAATAATACGCTCACCATGGTCGGTAGCTTTTGCAATTGGAATAAAGGTTTGATTGCGGCGAACTAAATCACCGTGAATTTCATCCGCAACGATCAGAACATCATGTTTCGCACAAATATCAGCTAATTTTCTAAGTTCTTCCTTAGTAAACACCCTTCCCGTTGGATTATGGGGGTTACATAAAATAAACATTTTCGTCGTTTCGTCTTTTGCCTTCGCTTCAAAATCTTCAAAATCAATTTGATAATAACCTTCACTATTTGCTTTAAGAGCATTATTCATGACTTTTCGTCCGTTTGCTTCAATCGCGGAAGTAAACGGTGGATAAACAGGTCGTTGAATAATGATGCCATCTCCTGGATTAGTTAATGCCTTCACCGCTACATTTAGAGCATGTACCGTTCCAGGGCTAAAGCTGATATCCTCCTGTGGAATATCCCAATCATGTCTCTTCTTAAACCAATGCTGAATAGCCTCAAAATACTCTTTTGGAAAGATGGTATAACCAAAAATCCGGTGGTCGACAGTCTTATGTAAAGCCTCTATTAACGGCTGAGGGACGGGTAAATCCATATCGGCTGTAAACAACGGAATCGTCTCTTCATCATATCGATCAGTCAGACCAATCTGTTTAAGTAACTCCCCGCCATCCCATTTGATTGAATAGGTTCCTCTTCGGTTGACAATTTCATCAAAGTTATATTTCATGTAAATCCACCTTTCCACTATTTATTACTTGTATCCTAACACTTTTTATATGCTTCCATCCACTTCTTCAAAATCATTGTGCTTTTTTCATTTTCTAAATATTGACTCTTTATAAATTGTATGTCAATTTAAAGATATATCCTAAAGGAGAAGAGACTATAAACATATGAAGAGAAAAATACTTGCTTATAACTTTGAATTCTCTGAAACCTTAGATCGTTTGAGAGATCGTTTTGATGTGGATATTTTTGAAAAAATCAATCCAAAGATAAACCCAGACTTTTTACAAGCTCTCAAGCATGCCGAAGGAATTGTCGGCCTAGCCCTTCCAGTCGATAAAGAATTACTAGATTGTGCCCCGAATTTGAAAATAGTCTCAAATAACTCGACTGGATTTAATAACCTTGCTATTGGTGAGATGACTAAACGGGGTGTAATGGGAACTAACACACCAGGAGTCTTAGAGGATACAACAGCAGATGCGATTTTCGGAATATTACTGGCTGCTGCACGACGCATCCCAGAGCTGGACCGCTTCGTGAAGGCAGGACATTGGAAGCAGCATTTAACCCGAAACGAGTATGCTATTGATGTCCATCACAAAACCTTAGGAATTATTGGGATGGGGAAAATCGGGTCGTTAATAGCTAAGCGCGGGCATTTAGGTTTTGATATGAATATTCTATACCACAATCGGACCCGAAACCTTGAGGCGGAGAAAAAATATAATGCTGTCTACTCGGAGCTTGATAACTTACTTAAGGAAGCGGATTTTGTTTGTTTAATGACCCCGCTCACACCGGAAACCGAAAATTTAATCGGTGAACGAGAATTTAAATTGATGAAAAAGTCCGCTATTTTTGTAAATGGTTCGCGTGGAAAAACAGTAGATGAAAAAGCACTTATTGAGGCAATAAAAACAAACGAAATTCACGGAGCCGCAATCGATGTATTCCAGAGAGAGCCGGTGAGTGCGGACCATCCGCTGCTCCAGTATCCAAATGTGGTGACGACCCCGCATATTGGCTCATCTACTCACGAAACGGAATATAAAATGGCACAGCTTGCGGTAGAGAATCTATTAGCGGGACTCACGGGGAAACGTCCGAAGAATCTGATTAATCCTGAGGTTCTGAATTAATAAAAGGAAACAGAGATTGTAGAATTTGGAATACGAATCAATCGAAAAAATGGGTCATCTGTAATCAGATGACCTAATGATTTTAGTTTACATAATTAAATTATCGATTATAAAAACAAACAGGATTCATAAGCAGTGTTCTCCAAGTCCTATTATCAAATTAGCTTATTCGTCACCTTTCACCCCGTAAGAAGGGGCCAACTCAGGTACAACTGCTCTGACCTTATAGTCATTAGCCTGTGGTTTGTATATCTCCCACAATTTCTTTAAATCTTCCAATGGATTTTCACTATAATCAACTCGTAAATCAACATATGCGAACGGTTCATCCGTGTAAACCAGAAGTCCGATCGAATGCTCCTGATCGAGCTCTCCACCCATCTGGAAACCTTTTTCGATCGCCAAGATTAGTCTTTCGGCTAAAGGCTGACCTTCCGTTTGTAAAAATTCACGTCCCATTGCTTCAGGAATTGTGGGATCACTGAGTAGATTACCGATACTGGCAACGTTTTTATCACAAAATTCACCATGTACACCTAGCGCCCTGTTTCCTGTGTAGGCAGCCGAATTTCCTTTCGCATCCACAACAGCTATTTGTCGATACTCAGGATATGGTGAAGCATCTTTCATAGAGCGGATAGCTGATTGGGCATCAAACCCGTTCTCTAACACAGAAAATCCAATCGTTGCTAATCTAGGGTCGGTAACATTTTGTGTTAAAATAGCACCTACTCCAGTCTTAGCCCATGGGCACCTTGCCCCAACCGATGGACTGCTGGATGTAACAATGACTCCAAACGCACCAGTGGATTGACAACGGCCCGCTACCGAAAATGTCAAAATAATCCCCCTCGAAGAAATAATTTTTATTCAATCTATTAATTACTGTTTTTACTTTGAAAATAGTGATAAATCACTAAAAAAAAGAAACATTACTCACTAATAACTGCTTCAACATCAATCTCCATTAGCATTTCAGGCATAGCAAAGCCGCTGACTAGTAATCCGGTGCTACAAGGATAAACATCCTTAAAATGTCTACCGATGACTGGATACACTTTACTGCGGTCTTCACGATTCATTAAATAAACAGTAATTTTACAAATATCTTGAATGGTACCCCCAGCTTCTTCAATCAGCTGCTTTACACATGTGCATGCCATTTCCGCCTGTGCTTCGACATCACCAATGCCATGGAAGTTTCCATCTAAATCAAAGCCTGTTTGCCCTCTTAAAAAAATGCGATTCCCTGCTCTCACAGCCATACTAAATTCGTTAACAATGTGGTGTTCCGGTTTTCCTAAATTTTTAGGATAATACTGTTCTGTTTTAAACTTCCGGAATCTCTGAATCTCTACTTTTTTAGTTTCTCCATGAACTGACATATTTAATTTTCCTCCCTAAAGTAAGATGATATTATTTAAGGAATTAGTCCCTTTTTATTCCCTAAACTAAATATAAAGTTTATTCCGAAAATTGTCAACATTACCAATAATGGCCGTTAATCTTATTTATCCCAGATAAGAACGCTGGACAATTTCGCTTTCTTTTAGATCTTTTTTCGTCCCTTGACCTGCTAAACGCCCCGCCATCAGCACATAACCACGACTACAAAAGTCAATGGCCATTTCCGCATTTTGATCAACTAATAAAATAGTTGTTCCCTGCTGATGTAATTCAGTAATTTTGTCATATACTTCAAAAACTAGTTTCGGGGACAAACCCATGGATGGCTCATCAAGTAATAACAGCTTGGGCTTTGTCATCATTGCACGGGCAATCGCCAGCATTTGCTGCTCGCCTCCTGAAAGCAAACCTGCGTGTTGATTTCTTCTGTCACGGAGGATAGGAAACGGCTCTGTAACCTCTTCCGCTCTTTGCTGACGTTCTTTAGCTGGTAGTGTATAACCGCCTAACAGCAAATTATCCCACACAGAAAGTAAAGGGAATACATGGCGGCCTTCTGGTACTAGAGTCATGCCACGACTAACAAGTTTAAACGTTTTTTCCTTAATAATAGATTTACCCGAGAGCTGAATATTTCCCCTTTTTGGACGGAGTTCGCCGATAATAGTTTTCAAGAGAGTGCTTTTGCCTGCACCATTGGCACCAATCACCGAAACGGCTTCCTTTTCTTCTACCATCATGCTCACATTGTCTAAGGCACAAATTTGCCCATAATAGGTACTTACATTTTCAACCTTAAGCATTTGCTTCAGCCCTCCCCATATAAGCTTCCAATACCGCTGGATGATTTTGAATCATTTCAGGAGGACCTTCTACCAGCTTTTCCCCAAAATTTATTACGGTGATTTGATTGGACAACGTATTAACGAGATGCATGTCATGAGCAATGATTAAAATGGTAATCCCTTGATTATTCACTTGGGAAAATAGCTGCATAATTTCTTTTGTCTCTTTCTGATTCATGCCTGCAGTCGGCTCATCAAGTAATAATAAATCAGGATTTGTTGCCAAAGCCCGGGCAATTTCCACCCTTCTTTGATTACCATAGGACAGCCTGGCTGCATATTCATGGCGCATCTCCCACAGCCCCACGAATTTTAAAATTTCTTCAATTCGTTCTTTTGCTTCCCGTTCCTTGTTTCGGAAGCTTTTAGTACGAAATACTGCAGGTAGCAGCTTTCCTCCTGTCAGTAGATAGGTCCCTATTAATACGGTTTCAAACACTGTCATATCTGGAAATAGTCTAATATTTTGGAAGGTTCGTGAAATCCCTCGCTCCGCAATTTTATCTGGCCTCAATGACGTAATATCTTGATTCGATAACTTAATCTCGCCTGTATCAGGGGTAATTACACCCGTAATCAAGTTGAAAAGTGTACTTTTCCCAGCTCCATTTGGGCCTATGATTGCATGGATATTATTCTCCTGCACAGAAAATGATAGATTGTTGACTGCCTTTACGCCGCCAAAGGATTTAGAGAGCTGATTGACAGTTAAAATGGCTGAATTATCAACAAGATTACTGCTCATAACTCAACCCCTCCTTCTCGACGACGTTTTTTTCAATTTGTATACTTTTCTTAAGGAGACGCTGCTTGGAAATTTGGAATAAACCCATGATTCCCTTAGGAAAAAACATGATCATGATGACGATTAAAAATCCATAGATTAACATTCTCAATTCAGGTGTTTCCCTTAATGCCTCGGAAGAAACGGTGAGAATCGCCGCGCCAATAATCGCCCCTGCAATCGATCCTTGTCCACCGATCATGACCATCGTTAAAATGGTAACAGACATGCCAAAAGCAAAGGTTTCCGGACTGACTACATGAAGGAAATGAGCATATAAAGCACCCGCAGCTCCACAGAACGCCGCTGAAATAGTAAACATGGTTACTTTTGTTTTAAATACTGGGATCCCCATTGCTTGAGCGGCCAGTTCATCATCACGGATTGCCGTACAGGCACGGCCAAACCCGGACTTGATTATTAACCTTGTAATCAAGATGCCTAGATATACAAAGATTAATAGTAATGGGTAGTAGTCATGGTATTGGATAAACGGAAATTGCAAGGTTCCCAGTTTAATACTAGGGGGAGCTGATATTCCGGCAATCCCCATAGGGCCTCCAGTTAAGTCCGTCCAATTTAGAAAAACAAGCCAAATAATCGTTCCAAACGCGAGTGTGGCCATGACGAGGTATTCTTCAATCAATTTCAAACCAATAAATCCAATGATAAACCCGATAATCGCCGTGATGATAATCGAGAAAGGCAGTGTTAACCATAAGGAAAACCCTAGATTTTTAGCTAGAATCGCAGCTACATAGGCCCCTATTCCAAAGAATGCCCCATGGCCAACAGAAACCTGACCTGTATAACCAACAATTAAATCAAGACCTAAAGCTAGAATGGCATAAATTAGGATCAAATTAATAATATACATAAAGTACGGATTTACGATTCCAAGTGGAAGGAGAAATAATGCAATTCCCCCCAAAAGAAGCACGCTTTTTCGGAAAGCTGATCTTTTGATTCGTTCCATATTTTCTCCCCCCTTTACACTTTTTGTTGGACAATTTTACCGAATATTCCTTGCGGGCGAACTAATAAAATAAATAACAAGATCACCATTGCAACCGCATCACGATAACCTGAGGAGATAAATCCGGCGGCAAAGCTCTCAATTACACCAAGTAATAACCCCGCAATCATGGCACCAGGAATATTTCCCATCCCGCCCATAACAGATGCTGTAAACCCTTTCAATCCAGCAAATACTCCCATCGTTGGATAGACAAGGAATACGGGTCCCACTAATATACCTGCGAGCGCACCAACAGCAGATCCAATAGCAAACGTGATTGATATAATCTTATTGGCATTAATCCCCATTAACTGCGTTGCTTTGATATTCTGTGAGGCAGCCTGAACTGCTTTCCCCATCAGTGTTCGATTAATAAATAACTCCAAAACGATCATGACAAGAATGGTTAAGATAATGATAAAGATATAATGCTGATTGATTAGCATATCTCCAACTGCAATATTTTTTGATAGAAATGGAGAGGTTAGCCGCTCAGGTGTTGCCCCCCAAATATATTGAGCTAAATTCTGCAAAACAATTGATATCCCAATCGCCGCTATTAGCAGATTTAATTTAGGTGCATTTCTCATCCTCATATATACCATTTTTTCCATTAAGTAACCGAGTAACGCTCCAGCACAAACCCCGCCTAGATAAGCCAGCCAAATGGGAGTATCTAATAATAGAAGATAAAGGGACACGAATGCCCCTCCCATATAAACCTCACCATGTGCAAAGTTAATAAAACGCAGTACATTCCACACCATGGTATAACCGATGGCCATCAATGCGTATATACTGCCGAGGACAATTCCATTTATGAGTTGATCAATAAACACTAGTAATCACCCTATTCCGATTCTTTGATAACCTTAAAATCACCTTTTTGCACTTGCATGATCATTGGGGTATTAGCACGGTCACCGTTTTCATCAAACTTAATCGGCCCTGTAATGCCTTGATATTCTATTTTGGCTAGTGCGTCACGGGATTTATCAGCGTCACCATCACCTTCGGTCAATGCTTTGGCCAGCGCCATCGCCGCATCATAAGCAATAGCCGTATTCGCTTGAGCAGGAGTATTATTTTCCTTGGCTAATTTTTTAAATTCTGTCATTTCCGCAGTTTCTGCATTCAAATCAATCATCGAAGCAAATATATGATTATTAACTGCATCGCCGCCCAATTTGATAAGCTGCTCGGAATACATAGAATCATCTGGTGAGAAGAATTGAATATTTAAACCTGCCTGTTTTGCTTGTTGTTCAATTAAGGCGACTTCATTGTATAGACCAACAACCATTACCGCATCGGCATTTAGTGTTTTTATCTTTGATAATTGGGATGAGAAATTTTTATCACCTGGGTTATATTTTTCAGCTGCAATAAATTCTACACCAAGCTCTTTCGTCGCCGCTTTCGCCGCATCATACATGGTAATTCCGTAATCCGTATTTTCGAATAGCGCAGCGATTTTCTTTACCTTTTTCTCTTCCGCCATATATTTCATGACTGCAGGAACATAAACCGACCCGGTTAAGATTACACGGAACAAATATTTGTTTCCCGTTTTTGAAAGGTCCGGGCTGGCTCCCATATTTAAATGAAGGACTTTCGCCGGTCCTGAAACATCTTGTGCAGCTAATGTCGGCGAGGAATTATATCCTCCAATAATCGCCTTAACGTTATCATTCATAATCATTTTATTTACGACGGCAACAGCTTCAGATGGTGTTGCTTTATCATCCCCGACGATCAACTCAAGCTTTTTCCCATTGATTCCGCCATCACTATTAATCTTTTTAAAAGCAAGTTGCACGCCATTTTTCATATCCTGGCCATATTGAGCATTATCACCTGTCATTGGTGCTTGTAATCCTACCTTAATCTTGTCACCGCTCTTAGAAGAAGAATCATTATTTCCGGTTGATGAATTCGTTGCCGAACACCCCACTAGCAATACGGCAAGGACCAAAAACATAAACATTTTTTTTGCAATTAAGCTTTTAGAGAATACCAACTTCATTCCTCCTCTTTCTTCTTGCATTTTTATAATACTTTTAGATATTTACTTGATTCTAATGGTGTAATAAACGATAGAATAACGGTGATGTGTAGAGCGGATATAAGCTGCAGACTCTAAGGAGTGGTGGAAAAGATATTTTCAACCAGGAAGTAGGATATGATCAATAATTAGTCTAGACACTGTTTGCCTGTCATTAATGACACACGGGCTCCTCCCTCCAATGATAAATGATCATAATCCATACTTTTTTATTTACGGATTTTTTCTTTAATTATTCTCTCAATTAAAAATAACAAATCC
>JAANMP010000039.1 GCA_011250595.1 Bacillus sp. MM2020_1
CAGTTTGGTTAGTTTTTTACTATTTTTTCAAAGGCTTTTAATAATTTGATTCGAAAAACAAAGAATTACAGTAAAATTTTACTTGATTACAATTTTTGAAAAATGTCCTGAAAATTTCAGGGCGTTTTTTACTGTTTTCGCAGAATAACGTTTTTTATTCTAAAAATAAAAAATAATCAGAATATATTGACAAGTAATTATTAGCTATGTAGAATTACAGTTAGTAAAAGAAAGCGCTCTTTTTACCGTTTTATACAATTATTAAAGCAATAATTGTAAAGTTGAAATTTTAGTACAGTTGTTTTTGATGGCCAACAATGCAACCTGTACGAAATTTTTGTTTTACTTTGAAAGCGGATTCATTATCTTTTTCAAAACATTTATGAAATGATAAGGGAGGTTTAACAATGGCAGTAAAGACCATCAGCAGAAATTTTCTTAAATTTTTGGTTGTTATTCTCGCTTTCCAAGATGTAGCTGCAGGGGTAGCAGGATCAATAATGGCTGACATCATTAAGGCATTTCCACAATATGACCCCACGATTGTTATGTTAGTTGCTACTTTTCCAGGATTAATACAAATTGTTCCTGCACTCTTTTATGGTAAACTTTCCAAAACCTTCAAGAAGCGAACACTGTTGTTTGTCGGCTTAAGCCTATTCATCATCGGAGGTATCCTACCAACCTTTGTAGATAACCTTTGGGTGATTATTGCAATGAGGGGGATTTTAGGTTTAGGTGTCGGGATCACCATGCCGTTGTCAGTAGATGTAATTACAGATTTCTTTGAAGGCAGAGAAAGAGATTTCTTAATTGGATTTGGTACCTCAACAATTGCATGTATCGGAGCTATTTTCTTCCAATTAGTTGGAGGGATCTTAGCGGATGCTTATGGTTGGCATTATGGTTTCCTAACTTACCTGTTCCCTATTTGGATTCTTGCGATTACAATCCTTTACCTACCCGAGCCTGAGAAGAAACAGGTAGCTAAAGTCGATAGTAATCAGGCAGCCGTAAAGATAAAAAAGCCAAAAGCAATCTATTGGGTAAGTCTTGGACAGGTGCTTTATTCAGGCCTCATTTTTGGCTATGTAGTAAATATTTCAGTTGTCATCCAAGCGGATAAATTAGGAAATGCCACAGAAGCTGGCTTGGCTATATCCGTCTTTACATTTGGTACTTTAATAGCTGGTTTCCTTTTTGGGAAGATAAAACACAAATTTCCAACCATGTATTTACCGCTTGCTGTTTTATTGACCGGTGTTGGAATGGCCATCTGTTATTACTCTCCAACTCTAACCATGATCTTAATTGGAAGTGTATTCGGTGGATTTGCAATGGGAATTGGCCTTCCAGGAGTATTTACTAGGGTTTCTGAGTTGACTCCAGTCGGTGCTCCTTCAAGTGTAGGTTTAGTTGTTGCAGGGCAAGGTATTGGAGGGATATTAGGGCCTTTTGGATTTCAAGTGGTTCAAAATATATTTAACCAAGATATTGGCAGATTCCCATTAGCAGTTAGTGCGATTGGATTAGTTCTGTTAGCACTCATTTGGGCAATATCGGTAATGAAACCGAAAAGGGATATAGAGGCTACTGTAAGTCAATAACAATCAAAAAGCTAAAATGGTGAATGCAGCATTCATCATTTTAGCTTTTTCTATGAAAAAAATTACTTTTTGAGAGGGGGGGGAATTCTAAATAAAAATATTCAGAATTTATTGACAAAGTTAAATAAACCGAGGTAAAATTATAGTTAGTTAAAGAAAGCGCTTTTATTCCCGTTTTATCCACTATATCCATAGTAATAACACACAACTGAAATTTTAGATACAAGAGAATTAATGATAAAAATTATTTTACAAAGTGAGGATAACGAATATGACAGCAGTTGAAACAAAGAAGGTTCAAACAGGGAATTATCAAACCTTTATCCATGAAGGTGGTGACAACTCCTCTGAAACGATTATTTTTCTTCATGGGAGCGGACCAGGGGTAAGTGCTAAATCAAACTGGCAGCACATATTACCACATTTTAATGAGAAGTTTCACGTAGTGGCACTTGATATTTTCGGTTTTGGCAATACCGATCATCCAGAGACCTATCCGAACAATGGTGTGGAGTGGATGAACGAGAGAATCAAGCAAGTTTTAACATTAATGGATAACTTGGGGGTTGAAAAGGCCCATCTAGTGGGAAATTCCCTCGGTGGAGTCATTGCCCTTCACCTGCTCATGTATGCACCGGAACGATTTGATAAAGTAGTATTGATGGGTGCGGGCGGCGGTTTAACAGAACCAACTCCAGAACTTGCAAAACTAGCAAACTTCCATAAGGATCCAAATCCTGTTGCATTCAAAAATTTATTAAGCTGGTTCTTGTATGATAAAAGCATCCTTGAAGATGAATTGGAGAACATTGTGTCTGAGCGATTAGAGCTATTTTTAAAGCCCGAAGTTCGCCGATCATATGAGGAGAATTTCTCGAAATCACATTTGTCGGATATGCTGATCCCACCTTCAGCACTAACACAGATGGACCATTCTGTGTTACTAATTCACGGACACGGGGACCGTTTTGTACCACTCCAAAGCAGCCTATACGTAATGGACTATTTGCCAAATGCACAGCTGCATATCTTTAAGCGCTGTGGACATTGGGCGCAAGTTGAACAAAAAGAAAGATTTATCAAATTAACATCGGATTTTTTCAATGGTGACTTATAAACAAAATCTAGTATTTCTTAAGTGGATAATAGACACTCGCTAGCGAAATACCATATTATAGGGGTATCTAATCCTAGAAAATAGCAGGTGTATAATATGAAAATTGATAAGGCTTATCGCTATATTAAAAGATTAATCATTGAAGGAATCTGGGAACCTGAAACCTCGATCAATGTTAATGAGATCACCGAAAAACTAAATATGAGCCGGACACCCGTCCACAAAGCATTATCTAAACTTGAGCAAGAAGGATTTCTCACAATTATTCCTCAGGTTGGTGTCTTTGTAAAAAGACCAGACCCAGAAGAGGTTTTAGAACGATTATTGGTTTGTGCCAATTTAGATGCATTAATGACTGAGCAGGCTGCATTAAATCTAAACGAAGAAGAATTTTGTTATTTGGAAGAAATCTTAATAAAAATGGATAATCCTAGGTTATCAGCTGATGAATACGCTAGCTTAAATATTGATTTTCATCGCACCATTTATGAAGCCTCAAAGCTAGCTTATACCTTTAATCTCGCGAAGACGCTTTGGGACTACCTGAATTTTGTAGGCAACCCGGAAGAATTATTCACCGATGAACGACGGAAACAGTCGCAAACGGAACATTGGATCATTTTTTATTGCCTGCGAGAAAAGGATAGTAAAATGGCCAAAAGATTGATGGAGAAACATATGCGTCGAGTTGCCAAGTTAGTAGGGGAAAAATATCAGGACATTGATTTAAACCAACGTGTGTTTAACTAATAATTCCACGGGCTATTTGAAAAAAGGAACAACCACTATTTAGCAGGGGGTAATCGAATGGAACAAAGCGTGTTGGACACAAAAAAAGAATTGGTGGAAAAGGCCAGGTCTCTCATTCCAAAATTACGTCAATATGGGGAAGAAATAGAAAAGACTAATTCATTACCTAAAGCGATTATTGATGACTTGCAAAATGAAGGTGCGTTAAAAGTGTTACGTCCTCATCTGTTTGGTGGTTATCAAACAGATATGCGGACATATACAGAGGTTGTCACCGAAATATCTCGTGGAAACGGGTCCGCAGGCTGGTTTGTTGCACTTAGTAATATCAGGGACTATATGATTTCTTATACATTTGGAGAAAAAGCATTAAGTGAAATTTACAAACAAGGGGAAGATGTCGTCCTAGCTGGGAACTTTAAACCAATCAAATGTGACATCAAAAAGGTAGATGGCGGCTATTTTATCGAAGAAGCACAATGGCCGTTTGTTTCAGGAAGTCCACATGCGGACTGGTGTTACTTTGGGTTTCCAATCTTCGATGAAAACGGCGGCGTAGAAATGGCCATTATGGTTATTCCTCGCAACGAATTAGAGGTCCTTGACGACTGGTATGTAATGGGCTTAAAAGGATCAGGCAGTAATAGCTGTCATATTAAAAATGTGTTTGTACCAGATCACCATGTATCATTGGATCGTCTAGCAAGTAAAGGTCATTATCTCATTGAGCCGCTAAAAGATGTCGCCTTATACAGGTCTTCATTTGTGCCTTCACTAACCTTGTCGATTGTAGCACCTGCGTTGGGACTCGCAAAAGCAGCAATGGATTTATATATGGAAAGGCTTCCAAAAGCAGGGATTGGAAATACCTTCTATAACAAACAAGCTGAGGCACCAATAACACATCACCAGGTTGCCCAGGCGCAGTTGAAAATTGATTCAGCAGAGATGCATCTTTACCGAGCTGTAGACAAAATTGATTCCTATGCTGAGCGTGGACAGGTAATGGATAAAAATGAAATCGTCAAAGTTAAAGCAGACTTTGGTTATGTAAATCAATTATGCAAAGAAGCGATCGATCTATTAGTAGCTGGGGTTGGCTCGATGTTCACGTATGAGACAAACCCGATTCAAAGAGTCTATCGTGATTTTCTAACCATGCATTTACATGGCTTCATCACTCCATCAAGTTTAATTGAAACCTATGGTAGAGTCTTGTGTGGACAAGAAGCAAATACTTATTTTGTTTAAAATCCTTTCTACTAATCTATTCAAAACTGTAACCTAAATTATCTGACTAGTATCTTAATTATATTTATTATTAATTTTTTGAAAAATTAGGAGGTACATGGTATGAGTTTACCGGAAATCGCAAAATTAGGGCATGTGGCATTAGTATCAGCAGATCTTGATAAATCACTTTGGTTCTTCAAGGAGTTAATTGGTCTTGAAGAAACAGAAGTAGTTAACGGTACCCATTACTTACGTGCCTGGGGTGATTTTGAACATCATACGCTTTCAATTACTGCAGGAGAAAAGTCGTATGTAGACCACATTGCCTGGCGGACAAAACGACCGGAAGATGTTGAAGGATTTGCCCAACTTCTAAAGGAAGCAGGGACAGAAGTAAATTGGGTTGAAGCTGGTGTAGAAGCGGGCCAAGGAAGAGCGATTCGTTTTCAATTGCCAAGTGAGCATCGCTTTGAAATTTATTATGACATGGAAAAAACATTAGCAGAGCCGTCCAAACGGTCCGTATTAAAGAATCAGACGTATAAATCATGGGCACGCGGTGTTTCTCCTCGAAGAATTGACCATGTCAATATCCTTACGTCATTGAAGGCAAATGTCATTTCTGATTATTTAATAGAAAAGCTAGGTTTTAAAATGAGGGAATGTGTTCAAGCTCCAGATGAATCTTTAATTGGTGCGTGGTTAAGTGTCACACCATTGGTTCATGATATCGCAGTAAGCCATGATCCATTTTCACCATCAACACATCAAATACACCATTTGTCATACTGGCTTGATAATGCCCAAGACCTTCTTCGTGCAGCCGATATCTTAGCTGAGAATGGGATCAAGTTTAAAGGTCCTGGTAAACACGGTATTTCCCAAGCTATGTACATTTACGTTGTCGACCCAGGCAGCGGAGTACGCTTAGAGTTGTTTACCAATGGGTATTTAATCTTTGAACCAGACTGGGAGCCTATCGTGTGGACTTTGGATGAAATGGATGTTGGTTTTACCTTCTGGGGTGACCAAACGGACACACTGCCAGAAAACAATCCGACGATTGAAGCATAATAGTTTAATAGATAGCCAATTTTTATTACAATTTAAGAAACATTGAAAGGGGTCGTTAGAATGGATGATCGATTATTTAGAACCGCAATGGGGAAATTTGCAACAGGTGTAACTGTTATTGCAACAGATGTAGAGGGTGATGTGCATGGAATGACTGCGAATGCTTTCATGTCCGTGTCACTCAGCCCAAAGCTAGTGGTCATCTCGATTGGAGAAAAGGCTAAAATCCTTGAGAAAATAAAACAAAGTCAAACATTTTCAGTCAATATCTTAGCTGCTGAACAACAGGAACTTTCAATGATTTTTGCTGGACAAATAAAAGAGCCGCGTGAAGTCATTTTTGATCGTCTTGATGGCAAACCAGTATTAGCTGGTGCCGTTGCCCAAATTGCCTGTGAAGTATCTGCGGAGCACGTCGAAGGGGATCATACCCTATTTATTGGCAAGGTAACTGATATTAAGCTTGAAGATGCTGAGCCACTTCTTTTTTATAGCGGACGCTATCGTACCTTATTAGATGAATCAACTGTTCCATCAAATTAAAAAAATCACAACCATGCTTTAATCAAATGAGCCAAAAGGAGCAATGGTAATGGATATACAAAAAGCTGCGACAGCACTAATGGAAGCAGAAAGTGAGAAACAGCCGATTGCTCCCTTTACTTCATCCACAGAAGGGATTTCTGTGGATGAAGCGTATCAAATACAGCTGCACCAAATTCATCATAAAGTGGAAAAAGGTGCAGTAATTGTTGGGAAAAAAATCGGTCTCACAAGTAAAGCAATGCAGGATATGTTAAATGTGAACGAACCTGATTATGGGCACCTTCTGAATGACATGATCTATGAGGATGGAGAGACGATTGAACTAAATCAGTATATCCAGCCAAAGATTGAATTTGAAATTGCCTTTGTCTTAAAGAAAGATTTAAAGGGTCCTGGAGTAACAATGAATGATGTGATCGAAGAAACCGATTACATCGTATCGGCACTTGAAATTATTGACAGTCGAATTAGCGACTGGCAAATCAAGTACGAAGATACGGTAGCAGACAATGGTTCTTCAGCTGGGGCGGTTATTGGCAAGAAAACAGCTAAGATAGAGGGGCTTGACCTCACCAAAATCGGCATGAATGTATATAGGAATAATGAATTTTTGGACTCAGCTGTAAGTGCGGCCGTAATGGGGAATCCTGCGCAAGCCGTTGCCTGGCTTGCTAATGCCTTAGGTAATTATGGTATCTCTCTCTATGCGGGTGAAGTTATTCTTGCTGGGGCTCTTTCAAAGGCGATAGTCATTGAGGATGGGGATACATTCACCGCAGAATTTGACCATATAGGTGCAGTAACAGCGAGCTTCAAAAGAAACCGTTTAATATAAATAATACATTCGTACGAATTATATGTGAAGACTCCTTGTATGTCGTTATGTAAGGAGTCTTTATTGTAAGTAAATAAATTTCCATAAAATGAGGTGTAGCTATAATGGGTATTAAAGTGGTTAGATTTGAACATAAACAAAAAGAGCAATGGGGAGTTGTATCTGGCGATCAAATCCTCCTTTTATCAGGTACATACCAAAGTTTAGCTAGTTTTTTGGAGCATGGGAAAGATGAAGCTCGTGCCATCAATAAACAAAATAACACAGAATCTGTCCCATTAAATGAAGTGACCATTTTGAGCCCGGTGACAAAGCCAGCACGAATCGTTTGTCAGGGAGTAAATTACTCAGAGCATCGTTCTGAGACGGGAATGGAAGCTGCACGAGCTCCTTTTAATTTGATTTTTAGTAAGGCTGACAGTTCCCTTTGCGGCGCCACGAGTAAAATTGTAAGGCCGCGCGATGTTAAACTATTAGATTATGAATTGGAGCTTGGTCTCGTAATCGGAACAGAAATATCAGAAGCTTCAGATATAACTGACGAAAACCTTCATCAGTATATCGCCGGGCTGGTGATTGTTAATGATGTTTCTGCACGAGATGTTCAGCTTTCAGAGGGGCAATGGTTGAAGGGTAAGAGCTACCGAACTTTTTGTCCAACAGGTCCTTATTTCTATTTGCTTGATAAGGAAGAACTGCCATTGATTCATGATCTTGAGTTAAATCTTTGGGTGAATGA
The DNA here is from genome assembly GCA_011250595.1 of Bacillus sp. MM2020_1. GTDB lineage: Bacteria > Bacillota > Bacilli > Bacillales > Cytobacillaceae > Neobacillus. The sequence goes on from JAANMP010000039.1 coordinate 7,902, forward strand.
TGAATTAAGGCAATCTGCCAATTCAAATCAACTGCTCTACAAACCGGCAGAAACCCTTACAGAGTTATCTGAGATTATGGACTTATCCTCAGGGGATCTGATTGTTACTGGAACTGCAGGCGGGGTTGCTCTAAATCTAACTCCACAAGTATTGGAACTTTTATCAAACATGGCTATTCCTTATCAACAAAAGTTGGATTTACTTGAAAAGGGGCAATTAATCAGCGGCAAATACCTTGAGGATGGCGATGTCATTCGCTGCCAGATCAAAAGTGCGAATGGTGTAATTGATCTTGGAGAGCAAATTAGTAAAGTGGTTCCAAGCAAAGGTAAAACCCTTGTAAACTCCTAATAACTCTTATTAGAGAGGGGGAATAAATGTTGGCTAGCTTAGCTGAATCTTATAAACCGAGCAAATCCGTGGATGGTAATAAAAAAATCCTTTCCACGGCTGCTGCATTTGGCCTGCTGAGAAAAGGATTAATTGAGAATCTCGGTACCAAAAGAGCAAAAGGATTTCTTCTTCGCTATGGTTGGAATTTAGGAATAAGTGATGCAGAAGAAGCCATGAAAACTAGTTCTTCCATAAATGAACTTCTTAATCAAGCTTCGATTCTCCACTTAAGTACGGGGCATTTTAGAGATATACAGTCCGAAAGAACAATTGAAATGAGTGATTCAGAAACCATTAAATCGATCCTTGGCAAAGGAAAATGGATTGACTCATTTGAAGCAATGGAGCATATCAAGCACCATGGCCAATCAGAAGCACCGGTATGCCATACCTTGACAGGATATGCAAGCGGTTATATGTCAACAGTCTGCAGGAAGAGTGTGATTGTAAAGGAAATTAGCTGTATTGCTATGGGAGATGCTGAATGCTGTTTCGAAGCAAGACTGCAAGAGGATTGGGGAAATGATATTCAAGAGGAACTTAAATTCTATCATGAAAGTAATATCATTGATGAGTTGGAGTATACTTATGAGCAATTGTTAGAGCAGCGGAATTTTATCGAAACTGTATCTAAATTTCATAAGAAATTAACGGAAAGTGTTTCGAATGGAAGCAATCTTCAGGATATTGCTGATAGCACGTTTAAATTATTGAGAATCCCTATTTCTATTGAGGATTTAAGCTTCCAAAAGATTGTATACTCAGGGCTGAAAGAAGAGCAATATAGTAGTCTTAATAACAACCTAAAAGAGAATTTAATTCGAAAAAATAGAAATAATCACAACCTGCTGCCATTATTTAATGAAACGACCAGAATAGTGACAGGAAATCAGGAACGTTTAATTACTCCCATTATTGTCCAAAAAAAAGTTATTGGGTATTGTACCTTTCTTTATATAAATGAATCAGTGAAAAGCGCTGAAACAGATATTATGTTTATCGAGAGGGTTGCCAATGCCGCCTCATTGTACCTTTTAAACGAAAAAACAAGTTTTGAAGCACTTGAAAAAATGAAGGGGTACTTTTTAGAACAAATACTTAAGGGACAATATTCCTCCAAGGAGGAAATTGTAAAGCGTGGCCGGCATATGGGCTTTGACCTTGAGAACCCTTTCTATATCGCGTCCATGGATTATAAAGAGAAGGGAAAGACCACCCAGAATAGCTTTGATCACTATGACCAAATATTAGAGACCATTGCCAAGTATCTCGATATCCAAGGATATAAAGCGTTAATTGGTCAGTATGAGGGGCAGATTATTATGCTGATCCCCGAAACAGCAAATATTATCGCTATAATGGAAAAGATCCTGAAACATATTGAAACAACGTATTCAACTTATCAATATAAAGTCGGGATAAGCGATAAATCCGAGGATATTGAGAGTATTTTGGATTATTTCGAAGAATCATTAATCGCCTTAAGGATGTCCACAGATAAAAAAATTAATGGTTTTAAAGATTTAGGGATAGTTGGTATACTAATAAATTCAAAAAACGTAAGCGGGATTAAGAAAATCGCAATACAAGAATTAGGACCACTATATAAATTAAATGATGCGAAACAAAAAGAGTTACTGAAAACACTCTATGTCTTTTTATCGAATGGTGGGAAACTTCAGCAGACGATGGATGACCTTTCCTTATCTATGAGTGGTCTAATGTATAGAATTAATAAGATTGAAACGCTTATCAATAAAGATTTGCGAGATTCTTCCCAAAGCTATCAGCTGTTGCTCATTCTTGACTCACTGATGGCGTTGGGAGAGCTAAAAATATAGACAAATAAGAGCAGTCCTAAATGGATTGCTCTTATTTATTGAGTCCATCATTTAAAAACCAATAAAAACTATCTAAAAGTGGTAGGAAGTCAGATGATTTTTTCTCTAGAATTTGAATGCTGAATTTTCTAAAATTTAGGCAGGGTTAAAATATGTAGAAATGAAAAGGGTTACATTGCGTTTGATGTTCCTATGAATTTTTTATTTACAGAAGGAGGAGAATTTCAAAATGGCAAACATTACTCAACAACTAGTTAAAACGGATAACTTTGAAACATTTGTAAATCGTTCGGGTGAGGGCAATTCTGAAACTATATTATTCTTACATGGCTCTGGACCAGGTGTTTTCGCATGGGCGAACTGGCGGTACGCATTAAATACATGCGGTGAAACCTATGACTGTATTGCTCCAGATCTGCTTGGCTTTGGACAAAGTGGACATCCTGAGGCACTTCCAAAGAACAGACAGGGATGGATGGACCTTTGGGTAAATCAGATGATTGAACTGCTGGATCGTTACGGGATACAAAAGGCTCACGTGGTTGGGAATTCGTTGGGCTGTTCCATTGCATTGGAACTATTACTAGAATATCCAGAACGTTTTGGCCGAGTTGTCTTAATGGGACCTGGAGGGACACCGAATACAAAGTTAAGTCCTGAACTAGCACGTGCTAAGGGATTCTACGATAATCCATCCGAAAAGAAAATGCGTCAAATAATGGGCTGGTTCGTGTATGATGTGGAAAAACTTGCTCCAGAAATAGACTCACTCGCTGCTACACGATATGAGACAGCGATGCGTCCAGAAATCCATCTTTCCAACGAATCTATCTTTGCGACAGCAGCTGTCCCTGTGCCAGTAACAGCACTTAAACGAATCCAAAACCCAATCTTACTTGTTCATGGACGTGATGACATGGTTTGCTCGGTTGAATCTAGCTATTACCTACTCTCGCATCTCCAGAATGTTCAATTGCATGTATACGGAAAGTGTGGTCACTGGACGCAAATTGAGAACCAAGAAAGCTTTAATAACTTAATCCAAAACTATTTCTCTAGTTCTATCTAAAAAAATATAAGGTTCGGAGGTATAAAGATGACTTTACCAGAGATTGCAAAGTTAGGACATGTGGCACTCGTCACACCGGATTTGGAAAAATCATTATGGTTTTTCAGGGATGTCATTGGATTGGAAGTAACAGAAGAAAAAGCCGGAACCTATTACTTACGTGCATGGGGTGACTTTGAACATCATTCCCTCTCTTTAACAGCAGGAGAGAAAGGGTACGTTGATCATATTGGATGGAGGACGAAACGACCGGAAGATGTGGAAGGATTTGCCCAGCTGCTGGAAAAAGCCGGAACAGAGGTTAACTGGATTGAAGCGGGTGAAGAAGCTGGTCAAGGACGAGCGATACGCTTTAAACTGCCAAGCCAGCACTCTTTTGAAATTTACTATGATGTCGAAAAGCCTAAGGCAGATGAAAAAAGACGTTCTGTCTTAAAAAATCAAACGTACAAAGCGTGGGCGCGTGGCTGCTCGCCAAGGCGATTTGACCATGTAAATATTGCTACTTCCATGGATGTCGCTGAAATTCTCGATTACTTAGGCAGCCAATTAGGATTTAAGCTTCGTGAATATGTGAGATACGATGAAAAAACGACTGTTGCAGGCTGGATGAGTGTTACTCCTTTAGTTCACGATATTGCAGTTATTTCAAGACCGCAGGCAGAAACACCAAACCAACTACATCACATTTCCTATTGGCACGATAACGCTCAAGATATCCTAAGAGCAGCTGATATTTTGGCTGAAGAAGGTATCAAGTTTATTGGACCGGGTAAACACGGTGTTTCGCAGGCGTTTTATCTCTATGTATGTGACCCAGGCAGCGGCTGCCGAGTAGAGTTATTTAGTGGATCCTATTTAATTTTTGAACCAGACTGGGAACCGGTCGAGTGGACAGAGGAAGATCACTCGATTGCTAACACCTATTGGGGAGAAACCGTAAGCGATAAGGAATTGAATAAACCAACGATCGAAGCGTGATGTATAGGCTGACTCAGGAAATTGCTTGAGTCAGTTTTTTTGAAAGCGAGGGACAATCTTGTGACGGAAAAGAAAATCTATGAAACTGATATTGTTGTAATTGGGGCAGGAAATGCAGCAATGTGCGCTGCTATTGCTGCACGGGAAAATGGTGCCGATGTCATCGTGCTTGAAAAAGCTCCAGAGACTGAAAAAGGGGGGAATAGCACCTACACCCATGGCTCGATTCGTTTTGCCTACAAGGATGTCGAAGAGTTAAAACAAATTATGCCGGACCTTACCGAGGAAGATCTAGCCATGACAGATTTTGGTTCTTATCCGGAGGAAGATTTTTTTGATGATATGTGCCGGATAACGGAATATCGTACCGACCCGGAGCTTGCCTCCCTTTTAACAAGTAAAAGCTTTGAAACGATGAAATGGATGCAGTCCCATAAAGTCAGGTGGGTACCCATCTACGGTCGCCAAGCCTTTAAAGTGGATGGCATCTTTAAATTTTGGGGTGGAATGATTGTTGAATCGGTAGGTGGAGGACCAGGTTTAGTTGGAGCACTGCATGCTGACGCAGAGAGTTTAGGTGTTCAGGTGTTATTTAATGCGATGGCGACCGAACTCATTCACGATGATGATGGCGTACATGGAGTCGTTTTTAAGCACAATGGAAAAACAGCAGAAATCCATGCGAAAGCGGTCATCTTAGCATCCGGGGGTTTTCATGCCAACCCGGAAATGAGAACGCGATACTTAGGTCAAAATTGGGATTTAGCTAAAGCAAGAGGGAGCCGTTTTAATACCGGCGAGGGCATTCAAATGGCACTAAATATTGGAGCTCTTGCCGCTGGAAACTGGTCAGGCTGTCATTCGGTTGGCGGAGATCGTTATTTACCTGAATTTACAGAAGGGTTCCAAAAACTAAGCTATCCGTTTGGAGTCCTGGTAAACGCCGAAGGAAAACGGTTTGTCGACGAAGGAGCTGACTTTCGCAATTATACCTATGCGAGATATGGGAAATTGATCCTCGAGCAGCCAGGGCAATTTGCATGGCAGATATACGATGCTAAAGTAGCCGGGCTTTTACGCGACGAATATCGGGGAAGAAAGGTAACAAAGGTCAAAGCTAAAACTTTAGAAGAATTGGCGGAAAAGCTTGACGGAGTGGAGAAGGAAGGATTTTTAAAGACGATAGCGGAATACAATGAGGCTGTCCGTAGAGATATACCATTCAACCCTAATATTAAGGATGGCCGTTGTACAGATGGGTTAGCGGTGCGTAAATCCAATTGGGCAAATACCTTGGATGAAGGTCCATTTGAGGCATATGCCGTCACCTGTGGTATCACCTTTACGTTTGGCGGCTTAAAAATAAACACGAATACCGAGGTTCAAGACCTATTGTCCCAATCGATTCCAGGGTTATATGCAGCTGGGGAACTAGTAGGCGGACTCTTCTATTTTAACTATCCTGGTGGTGCGGGCTTAATGGCAGGATCGGTTTTTGGGAAAATTGCTGGTGAAAATGCCTCACGTTTTATCACCCAGGTAAAAGAAAAAGAAGAGATGTTTTGAAGGTAAGTCAATTTATATCCATTAAAAAAACGTGTAGATAAAATGAATAAGGGGTGCAAAATATGGAAAGCAAAGTATTGGATGAATACAAGGCCGATTTGAGCCTGTTATTAAAAGGGGCAGAGAAGGTTGGGGAAATTGCGGAATCGGAAGCACTAGAAGCAGATCAAAACAAAACGGTTTCAAAAAATGTCATTGATGCCATAAAAGAGGCTCGATTATCTAAGTTGTTACTGCCAAAAAAATATGGTGAGCCACAAGTAGATTTAAGAGAATATTCCCAAATTATTCGAACGGTTGGAAAATATAATACTTCTGCTGCTTGGTTAACTTTTCTATATTCCATTCATAATAGTTTAGTAGCATTTATGACGGAAGAAGGAGCAGAAGAAGTGATGAATCAAGGTGGATTAATTGCCGATATCTTTGCTCCTATTGGGAAAGTGGAAAGAGATGGGGACGGTTTTCGAATTACAGGTAAATATAGTTTTGTAAGCGGAATCTTATATAGTGACTGGGTGGCACTTGCAGTGAAGATGAAACTGGATGACAGTGAAGAGACTGAACTATGCATGCTAAATATACCGATATCTGATGTGGAAATAGTAGAAAATTGGGATACGTTAGGACTAAGAGGGACGGGAAGCAACCAGGTAATTGTTGATAATGTCTATGTTCCAAAGCACCATCTAATACGGCTTACGGTTGCCGATCGTACAGGCAGACCGCCACAGGGTTATGATAAAGACTATCCTCTTTATGATGTTCCATTTTTCTCATCCTTTTGTGTCGGATTCCCAATGGTAGCATTGGGTGGTGCTGAGCGCCTACTGCAGGAATTTAAGAACCGAACGGAAAAGCGGGTACGAATGGGAGGAAACTCCGCTAAAGATTCCCGTCATCAGGGAGTATTGGCTGAATTAACAATAAAATATTATGAATCAGAAGGTCTACTAGACAAATATATTTCTTTATTGGAAAACTATGAAATGGGAAAAGAAGATAAGCGTGGTGAATTTGCTGCGATACGGGCAAAAATTACAAAGAACGTAACGGATATTGCGGTAAAAGTTTTATTGACACTTGGCGGATTTTCCATGTTTAAAGGAGATCCAATTGAAATATTCGTACGCGATCTTTTGGCAGTATGCACCCATCGATCCAATCTTTATGAAGACTCGGTTGAATCGTTTGGAAAGGCACAATTTGGCTTTGATGTTTCGATTAATGGGTAATAAGGTAACGGAAGCATAAAAAAGCACCTAAAATTCTATTTTTAGGTGTCTTTTTATGAATTCCTTGTGGTTTTGTACGATAAAAATGAAAAAAGCGCTTCAAGCATTCCAAAAAACCAATAAATATTATCTAAAAACTCTTACAACTCAAACGATTTTTACTCTAGATTGAAGTTGCTGAATTTTCTAAAATTTACTTATAAACAAAACTTCATTTAATACTTACTAAAATAGACAGCTTAAATCAAATTGGAAGGGAAGAGATGGAATGATGACGAGTACGATTTTGGATGTACAGACTGAGCTGGTAGAAAAGGCACGATCATTTGTACCAAGATTGCGTGAACGGGCAAAAGAGACTGAGGAAATTCGCAGAATTCCAGATGCTACAATTAACGAATTAAAAGAGTCCGGACTTTTCTATATCCTTCGCTCAAAACAATTTGGCGGATACCAAACAAACATGAGAACGTATACGGATATTGTGACGGAAATCTCCCGTGGCTGTGGATCAACCGGCTGGATAGTTGCCCTATGTTGTATTCGGGAATTGATGATATCGGAATCCTTTTCTGAAAAGACGCATCAGGAAATTTACGGATCTGGTGATGATATTGTTTTTTCAGGTGTATTTGAACCAAGAAAGATTCAGGTGAAAAAGGTTGAAGGCGGTTACATGATTGAAGAAGGATATTGGCCGTTTTGCTCTGGTTCCCTGCATGCGACATGGGGATACTTCGGAATGCCAATAGTCGATGGAAATGGAAACGTCGTTGATCAAGGCCTGATTACATTACCAATGAGCCAAGTGGAAATAGCGGACGATTGGCATGTGATGGGACTTCGCGGTACGGGAAGTAACAGTATCAATATGAAAGATGTGTTTGTTCCAGATCACCGAGTTGTTTCCTTTACAGACGCCATTGCTGGAAAGTTTGAATCTGATCATTTTCGAGATATTCCACTCTATAATACAGCACTTTTCCCTGCGCTGGCGATGTCAATCGGTGTTCCGGGCTTAGGAATGGCGAGGGCTGCTTTAGAATTATTCATGGAAAAATTGCTAAATCGAAGAGCGGCGAATTTGGGGGTTGAATACTTAAGCGATGCCGTCACTACTCATCATCAAGCTGCAGAAGCATCACTAAAAATTGAAACCGCCGCCATGCATTTGTATCAAGTTGCTGACCGCCTTGACGCCTGTGCCGCAAGTGGCGAGTATATGAGCAAATTTGAAAGAGTCAAGGCATTGGCCAATATCGGCTATGCAGTGCAGTCCTGTAAGGAAGCCATCGATATCTTAATCCTTGCAACGGGTTCGGCCTATGTGGGCGATGGGAACCCGATGCAAAGAATCAGCCGGGATTTTGCGGCATTATATACACACAGAACCGTTTCACCGATTACCTCCAAAGAAAACCTTGGCCGAGAATTATGTGGTCTTTCAAGCAATACGAAAAATATTTAAGTAGCATCATTTAAGTTCGATTAGATGGAGGGGAAAGAAATGTTTTTACCGGAAATCGCCAAGTTAGGGCACGTCGCACTCGTCACACCTGACCTTGAAAAATCATTATGGTTTTTCCGAGATGTGATTGGTTTGGAAGTTACCGAAGAAGTGGATGAAACCATTTATTTACGGGCGTGGGGTGATTTTGAACATCACTCTCTGTCACTAACAGCTGGAGAAAAAGGGTATGTCGACCATATTGGTTGGAGAACAAAGCGCCCTGAAGATGTCGAAGGTTTTGCTGAATTGCTTACTAAGGCTGGGACAGAAGTGAAATGGATTGAAGCAGGAACAGAGAGAGGGCAAGGGATGGCAATCCGCTTCCAACTGCCAAGCCAGCATACGTTTGAACTTTATTACGATGTTGAAAAGCCAGTAGTTGAGGAAGGCAGACGATCCGTTTTAAAAAATCAAACATATAAAGCATGGAATCGTGGTGTGTCTCCAAGAAGATTTGATCATGTCAATATTCATACATCGACGGATGCCTCGCTTACGTATAAGTTTCTAGAAAATCAATTAGGATTTAAAATGCGTGAATTCCTTAAAGATGATGAAAACCGGACGATTGCTGGCTGGATGAGTGTCACCCCATTGGTTCATGATGTCGCCGTTCTTTCAAAGCCCCAGGCACCAACACCAGCAAGGCTGCACCATATTGCTTATTGGTCAGATAACATGCAGGATATTCTTCGGGCTGCTGATATTCTCAAAGAGCAGGGAATCAATTTTATCGGACCAGGGAAGCATGGAATCTCTCAGGCTATGTATCTATATGTCATGGATCCTGGAAGTGGATGCCGTGTGGAATTATTTAGCGGTGGTTATTTAATATTTGAACCAGATTGGGAGCCAATCGAGTGGACGATGGAGGAAAGATCCGTAGGTAATACCTACTGGGGTGAATCCGTCCAGGATAAGCCAGAAAATAATATTACCATCGAAGCTTAGGTTAATGATTAGGAGGGAACTGCATGGAAACGATTTATTTGAACCCAGAAAATCTAGCGGACTATCAGCATAAAGCAAAACAAAGTGTCATGGCCCTAGGATTTTTTGATGGTATTCATAATGGACACCGTGAAGTAATTAAAACAGCTTTTCAGAAAGCAAAAGAAAGGAATCTTTCACTATCTGTGATGAGTTTCTTTCCACATCCGAAAACTGTTTTATCCAATGGAAAGACACATGTTGACTATCTGATGCCGCTTTCTGATAAGGAAAAAATATTCTGTGAACTGGGGGTCGACATATTTTATATCGTTGAATTCGATAGAGAATTTGCGTCACTTTCTCCAGAAAAGTTTGCAGCAAAGTATTTAGTTGATCTTGGTGTCGTCCATGCAGTTGCCGGCTTTGATTATACCTATGGTTTTCGTGGAGATGGAAATATGGACCGCTTAAAAAGTGATTCAGGCGGGATTCTCGAAGTGACGAAGGTAGAAAAAGTGGAATACCAGGGGGCGAAAATTAGTTCAACCTGCATTCGTGAAAAATTGGCAAGTGGAAATATTGAGGATCTGCCAGCATTTTTAGGACGTCTTTATGAAGTAGGATGTGAATGGAACGGTACTTCGTTAACTGTCAGGCCCCATTATACCTTGCCTGCTCCTGGAAAGTATGTAGTAACGGTAAGAGGAGCCAATCAATCACAAGTGCTAGAAATGATTGTGACAGAAGAAAAAGAATTGATTCCGGTAAGATCTTTTTCAAAGTTAGCCTCCAAAAATAATGATGTTCTTTCGATCATTTGGCACGAACAAATCATCGGAAAAGTGAAAAATTCTTATCAAGAGAATGGATGGATTCAAGGGGTTGTCCAAATTGGATAACCAGAAGTTTGAATAAAGATAATTTTAAAAAAGGGGGGCTATAAAAAGTGAATAAAACTCAAGAGTTCCAAAAACTAATGCACCAACCCAGTACATTTATCTTGCCCGGGGCTTACGATGCAATGTCTGCAAGATTAATAGAAGAAATCGGCTTTCAAGCGCTATACGCCACTGGTGCCGGAATATCCAATGCTCAATTAGGGTGGGCTGATGTTGGGCTAACTTCCTTAAAAGAAGTGGTTGATATTGTCGCAAGGATGGCGGATGTGACGACAATTCCGATTGTTGTGGATGCCGATACAGGCTTTGGTAATGCGATTAATGTAATCCGTACCGTACGAGAGTTTGAAAGAGCAGGTGTAGCTGCTATTCAAATGGAAGACCAGGTTTCACCTAAGAAATGCGGTCACTTCAATGGGAAGGATGTTATTTCCAAAGAAGAAATGATTGGTAAAATCAAAGCTGCCGTTGACACAAGGAGAGATGAAAATCTCGCCATCATAGCCCGTACGGATGCATTAGCCGTAAATGGCATGGAAGATGCATTGGACAGGGCAAATGCTTACGCAGAAGCTGGGGCCGACATTATCTTTGTTGAAGCGCCAACCACAATAGAACAATTGAAACAAATTACCAGCTCGTTAAAAGGGATACCACAAGTTATAAACCTAGTAGAAGGCGGTAAAACCCCGCTTATTTCTTTGAAAGAGGCCGAAGAGATTGGTTTTAAAATCATGCTTTGTGCAAATACTGTCCTTCGCTCGGCAATCAAAGGAATCACAGAGTCGTTAAGAATATTAAAAGCCGAAGGCTCACACGAAAATATTCACGAGTTAATTTGTACGTGGGAAGAGCGGCAATCACTCTTTAAACTCAATCAGATTAAAGAGTGGGAAAACAAGTATGCAGAGAATCAGCCATTAATAAAAAAGTAAATTTACTTTTTTAATAAATTAGGAAATTAAAAGGAGGACTTAGTTGTGGGGAGAGAAGTAGATTACGACATCGTCGTTATAGGATGTGGAGTGGCAGGGACCTCAGCCGCATTGTCTGCTGCTGAAACGGCTAAAAAGGAAAATAAGAATCTTAAAATAGCGATTCTAGAAAGAGCTGATTATGACCATAGAGGTGGAAATTCCCGTTGGACGGCCTCCTATATGCGTATGAAAAATCTCGATGAAGTAGCCGATAACTTTGTGGAAGATATGATGGCTTTTTCAGACAATTATTCCGATCGGGAGTACATAGAAACTCTCGCCAAGGATGCAGGCAGCACACTTCGCTGGGTGCAGGAAAAAGGGGTTGATTTTGACTACTTGCCAACGATGTTTTTAACTGCATCAAGACCTCGTTTGCTTCCAGTAGGCGGCGGTCGTGCCATCGTTGACACCCTATCCCGCCGTGCCGGAGGACTTGGCGTAGAGATTATATACGAGGCAACTGCTTGGAAATTACTTCTTGATGACGAGGGTGCCGTCAATGGACTGATGGTGCGCGTGAAGGGCGGTACATCTCTTCAATTAAAAGTAGGAGCTATCGTGTTAGCGTCAGGTGGATTCCAGGGAAATCAGGAGATGATGGCCCAATATGTTGGCAGAGATGCTCATAAGGTCCGAACAGTAGCTGAAGGTGGTTTGTTTAACAAAGGTGAAGGAATTCGGATGGCCATGGAGCTAGGGGCAAAAACGGCTGGTCAGTTCGACTCTTTTCATGCTGAACCGGTGGACCCGAGAAGCAAGCGCGAAGAAGCTGCTGTTATGACATATCCTTACTTTATTCTAGTCGATCAGAATGGAAACCGTTTCGTTGATGAGGGAAAAACAACAGTCGATGAGCAATACGAAGAAGTGGCACGAACGATATTCCACGACCTTCCTGGTCACATTGCCTATATGATTGGCGATCAAAAAATGTATGATATTCCAAACTATGAACGGGCAGTGGAAACCGATAAACCGGCCATTGTTGCTGATACGATTGAAGAGTTGGCGGAAAAGATTGGCGTGCCAGTCGGCCAATTAACGTCTACAGTTGAATCTTTTAACGCAGCTGTTCAACCGGGTGAATTTCTTTGGGATAAAAAAGACGGTAAACAGACGCTTGGAATTTTGCCGCCAAAGTCTAATTGGGCAATCCCGATTGATAAGGCACCATTTATCGCCTATCCAATTATCTGCTCTAATGTTTTTACTAATGGCGGTTTAGCTACCGATACGGATGGGCGTGTCTTATCTCAAGATCATGATCCAATTCCAGGTTTATATGCAGTCGGTGAAACAGCTGGTCTTTATTACGGCAAATATCCAGGAGGGACATCTGTGCTAAGGGGTCTTGTGTTTGGCCGTCGTGCCGGTGATCATGCTGTTGCATACGTAACTGATTCAAAGAAACTAGAGGTTTAAGTAGTTTGGTTTAATTGAGAAAGGGTGAGGTATTTTGGAATTAAAGGACAAGGTAGCCATAGTAACAGGAGGAGGAAGAGGAATCGGCAGAGAAACCTGTATTCTCCTCGCGAAACACGGTGCTAAAGTGGCTGTTTTTTCCAACAATGAATCTGAAAGCAAAGAAACTGCTTCCTATATTTCTGAGGTGGTGGGGGGCGAAGCAATTGCCCTGAACGGGGATGTTCGTTTAGAAGAGGATATAAACCAAGCAGTCCAGACAACAGAACAAAGTTTGGGTTCGATTGATATATTAATCAATAATGCCGGTGTCATGCTTCTTAAGCCGTTTCATGAAATGACGGTTGAAGAATGGGACTTTGTACAAGATATAAATATTCGTGGAGTATATTTATGTTCTCGGGCAGTTGTACCGCAAATGATCGAGAAAGGACACGGTGTGATCATCAATCTATCATCGATTTGGGGAACAAAAGGCGGTCCAGACAGAAGTGCTTACATTGCTTCTAAATATGCATGTCTCGGATTTTCCAAAGCGCTTGGTGAAGAGTTGAAGCCATACAAGATTAGAGTGAATGCGGTTTGTCCAGGCCCTGTTAATACAAAGATGATGGACGACTTTGATGTGAATAAAGACAATTGGTTGCATCCACTTGACCTTGCTAATGTCATCGTCGATCTTTGTTTACCAAAGAGTGCAGCCATAACTGCCACCGCTATCGAAGCATTTGGTTACGGGCGACCAGTAAATTTATAAAAAGTTTTAAAAGTTGAGAGGGGAAATCATAATGGAAAAATTAATTCCAGCAATTGAATCAAAAAATATCAGTCTAGCACTTGCTAATAAAATGCTTGAGGCAGCACTTGTAAAGGGAAAAGAACTAGGTATGCCGTTTAGTATCTCAATCGTTGATCGCGTCGGGAACCTAAAAGCCTTTGCTGCCATGGACGGTGCACCAGTATTAAGCTTGGAGATAGCACAAAATAAAGCCTTTTCTGCTGCGACTTATAATAGAGCAACACACGAATGGTACGACAGATTGAAGGATGACCCACCATTGTTGCATGGAATTGTTCACACACCAAGGCTCATTATTTTTGGCGGTGGGTATCCAATTAAAATCAATAACGAACTGATTGGCGGCGTTGGGGTTAGTGGCGGCCATTATACTCACGATATGCAGGTATGCCAGGCAGCATTAGAAGTGCTAAATAACCTACAGTAAGAGGGTGTTGACGGATGGAAACATATGATTTGATTATTTTAGGCGGCGGTCTAGCAGGTATGTGTGCTGCAGTTGAGGCAGGTGAAGCGGGTGCACACGTCCTGCTCCTTGAGAAACAGGATGAACTTGGCGGCAGTACGGTCCTTAGTTCAGGGTATATGGCCTTTGCCGGAACAGATATGCAAGAGCAGGCTGGCATCATCGATTCGACTGAGTCCTTATTGGAGGATATGATTGAGGTAGGCGGCGGGGTGAATGACCAGGATCTTGTTGAAGCTTATGGGCAGCAGCAATTAGCGACCTATACCTGGCTTATTGAGCGTGGTGTTGAGTTCCGCTCACTCGAAGCTGTGAGCGGGCACAGTGTTCCCCGCGGACATATTATTGACCCACATCAAGCGATTCAAATACTTAACCAAAGGGTTAAGCAGCTATCAAACGTGACCATTCGTTTGAATGCTCCGGCTCGACGACTTTTGAAAAACGACGACGGACGGATTGATCGTGTTTTATATGAGGTTGACGGGGAGGCACAATCAGCGCAGGCTTCAAAAGGGGTAATCATTGCTGCAGGCGGGTTCGCAAAAAGCGAGGAGCTATTAGGGCAGTTTGCTCCACAATTAAAGGGAGCGCTAAGAATTGGCGGTCGTGGCAATCATGGGGACGGCATACGAATGGCCAGTGAACACGGGGCCTGGTTAAAGGATTTACCTTACCTAAATGGGACATACGGATTTCATCCCACCGCTGCCGGACCAGTAAAGTCTCAAGGGTTAGCCTTTTACAAGGGAGCGATCATGGTCAACGAACTTGGGAAACGGTTTGTTAACGAGTCAATCTCTTACAAATTATTAGGAAAAGCCGCTTTCGAGCAGCCTGACCAAGTGAGTTTTCAGGTTTGGGACCAAACTGTGATGGACAAAAGCGTTCACGATGATCCTCTCTATGATTTGGAAATATTAAAGCGACGCAGACTTCTATATCAAGCAGACACGTTGGAGGACTTGGCTGACTGTATTGATGTACCGCTTGAGGTTTTAGAAGAAACGATTTCCAGGTACAATCAAGGGGTTGCGGACGGAGAAGATCCTGACTTCGGCAGGAAGTCATTAACACATAACTATGGAAAACCAACACCAATTGAGAAGGCACCATTCTATGCATTTGAGTCGACAGTCGCAATGCTAGCAACCTATGCAGGGGTGTCGGTGAACACCAAAGCACAGGTGGTGAATCCATATGGTGAGCCTATCCTAGGGTTGTTTGCAGCGGGAGAGGTAACTGGTGGATTCCACGGGGCAGGGTATATGACGGGAAGTTCATTAGGTAAATGTGCAGTGTTTGGACGGATTGCGGTCCAAGAGGCATTAAAAGAGATAATAGTAAAATAGTCGAATTGCACGGGTGTGAAAAGGCCCAGCTTAGGATTCGCTTGCAGAATGGGTGAATGCGCTCATAAAACTAAAGAATTCGCCCATAAAACTGAAGAATCGGCTCATAAGCCAATTAAATTTCACCACTGAACGGGGAATTTCCGAAAAAATAAGCATGCATAGCCTATTAATATACAAAACTAATAATTTTTTCAAAAATAGCACCAAAAAGGAGGTCTTTTCTATGAAAATCTGGCATCAGAGCCTAACCACGATTGACCGGGTTCCCCAATACCGGGATGCTATCGTGAACCACTTGCGAAAAATCGCACGCCCGGACGTAGAAATCGTTTTACATGGGATGTCTGAAGAAACATATCCTACACATTACCCTGGGCATTTTATCACCCACTCGTACCTGCAGAACCTGCATCGTGAGCAGTTCGTTCGCGCTGCACTCATGGCTGAAGCTGCAGGATACGATGCAATGTTTATCGGAACCATTCCAGATGTGGGGCTTCTTGAGGCCCGCACGCTCGTGGATATCCCTGTGGTTGGTTATGGGCAGGCCTCTTTCCATATGGCATCTATGCTCGGGGACCGTATCGGAGTCGTCAACTTTTTAACCCCATTGGCCGATGAACTTAGACAAAACGCTGCACGGTATGGTCTCGGTGAAAAACTAGGACCAATTGTTCAGCTCGAGTCAGGCTTTGAGGATGTGCTCGCAGGCTTCAATAATCCAGAACCTGTGATTGAAGCTTTTAAAAGAGCTGCAGAGTCGGCCATTTCCCAAGGAGCCGATGTAATTGTCCCAGGCGAGGGACCGATGAACGTTTTCCTTGCAACCTTCGGGATTTCTAGGATTGGTGATGTACCCGTCGTTGACTCTTTTGGCGCTGGAATCAAGATGTGCGAATCATTAGCGGACCTAAAGAGAATATCCGGAGTTTATATGACGCGGCGCGGCTACTATAATTCAAAACCACCTGCCGAAGCAGTTGCAAGATTACGAGAAATGTATGGATTAGACCCATACCCTAATCCTAATAACCAACGAGGATTAGCAGTAAGGGCCGGAGTAGAAGTAAAAGGTTAAAAAAATAAACAAAAAAGGGGTGAACACGAGATGCATATCGTCGTATGCCTAAAGCATGTTCTGGATCCGGAAATTACTCCGAGATATTTTCAAATTGATCCAGAGACCAATCGTCCGGAAAATGGAGATTCTGATATGGTTCTGGATTCCTTTGCCGAGAATGCGCTTGAACTGGCAATTCAACTTCGGGATAAAACACAGGGAGCTACGGTGACTGCCATCTGCCTAGGAGACGAATCCTCGGAGGAGGTGCTGCGCCGAGCCTTTGCATTCACGGCTAATGCAGCCGTAAGAGTTTGGGATGAAGAGTGGGAAAATCTCGACGGTCAGGCCGTTGGACACATCCTTGCGCAAACAATCAAAACCCTTGGTGGTGCAGAGCTTGTGCTGACTGGATATCAAGCAAGTGACATTGAAGAGGGACTTGTTGGACCAGTCATGGCTGAAGAACTTGGGATTCCTTGTGTGACGCTTGTCTCCGAACTTGAACTGGATGAAGAAAGTGTAAAGTCTACCTGCGAAGCAGAAGGTGGTTATACTGTGATGAGCGTTCCGTTTCCAGCTGTTTTTACAATTATCAGTTCTGAGACAAATGTCCCACGCCTCCCTAAGGTTAAAGATATTCGACTAGCAAGGAGCAAGCCTATCACTCGATTTGAATCAGATGATATTGATTTAGATCCTGTGCGTTGTCAGCCTGGGGTTAAATTGGAGCGGGCCTATGTCCTAAACAGAGATGTCAATTGCGAGATCCTTTCTGGCAGCGATGGCTCGGAGCTCGCGGCTGAATTGACTGACAAGCTCTTAGCTCTCAAGATTGTATAGGAGGTCGCAGAAACTATGTCCAAAATTCTTATCTTTGCAACAATACAACAGGATGATTCCTTAAGCTCGGGTGCTAAAGAAGCACTGTCATTTGGCAGTCGATTGGCGAGTGCCACCGCAGGAAGTATAGAAGCTGTCCTGGTTGGATCCGAAAATACAACAGGTGCCAAGGAAGCCATTGCGTTTGGTGCAAGCAAGGTATATACCGTTACGAATCCTATACTTGCTGAATATCAGGTTGAACTTTTCGTAGATAGCCTGTTCACGGTATTCCAACAGTCTGGTGCCGATGTGCTGCTTCTCTCCTTTGATAGAATGGGTAAGGATCTAGCAGGTCGATTAGCCACACGCATTGGTGCGTCAGCCATAACAGAAGTGACTGATTTTAGAACTGAAGGCTCAAAGCTTACATGGGTGCGCCCAATTTATGGTGATAAAGCATATGGTGAGTATTCAACCACTCGTTCGAAGGTGGTTGTAGGCATTCGCAAAAAAAGTCAGGAATTAGCAGTACCAGATTCAACACGCACAGGTGAAATCATTTCAGTAGATTACTCCGTTCCAGAAGATGTTGTCCTAACTAAGCTGATTGTGAAAATACAGTCTGCCTTGTCAGATATTCGTCTTGAGGATGCTACAATTATCGTCGCCGGAGGTCGTGGACTTGGCGGACCTGAAGGCTTTCAAGAACTGCAGTCTCTTGCAGAACTGCTGGGCGGGACTATCGGTGCTTCAAGGGCAGCGTGTGACGCTGGATGGGTTCCTTCTAACCTGCAGGTAGGACAAACGGGTGCCGTTGTTACACCGGACCTTTATATTGCGGTCGGAATATCAGGTGCCAGTCAGCATCTAGCAGGCATTACCAGTGCGAAGACCGTTGTTGCCATCAACACAGATTCAGAAGCGCCGATTTTTAAACGGGCCAATCTCGGTGTGATTGCCGACTACAAGACAGTAATACCAGCACTTACGGAAAAACTGAAAAAGGTACTAGTTTAAATGATACACATCAAGAAAATTCATATTCCTATTTTAAGTCCTCATTTTGGTAGGACTTATTTTTTTGATTTCAGAAAATTTGGTATAATGGAGATACAATACTTTAGTAGTCAAACGAAGCGGATAGAAAAGGAGTAAAAAAGAATGGTATTACAACTTGAAAATGTCTCTTTATTACGTGATGGGAATTGGATTTTACAAGATGTAAATTGGAAGATTAATAGTGGAGAAAACTGGGTTTTATTTGGATTAAATGGTTCAGGTAAAACCGCTATTTTAAATCTGCTAAATGCTTATTTTTTTCCGACAAAAGGGAAAATGACCGTCCTTGGATTGGAGTTTGGAAAAACGTATCTAAGTGAGAAACTGCGTAAACAGATTGGATTTGTTTCGTCATCACTTCAAGAAAAATTTCATCCGGGAGATAATGCATTTGAGGTGGTTTTAAGTGGTGCGTTTGCTTCGATTGGTCTTTACGAGACGCCCACCGATGAAATGAGAAAAAAGGCTGTTAATCTTTTAGAAGCACTTGGTTGCATTAGGTACGCCAACCGAAATTACGAAAAATTATCACAAGGAGAAAAGCAGCGTGTCTTAATTGCCCGGGCATTGATGGCTGACCCATCTTTGCTCATTCTTGATGAACCTACGAATGGCTTAGATTTTATCGCACGTGAACAACTGTTAGAATCGATTGACAGGATTGCCAAAAATCCTAATGCTCCGACACTGATATATGTAACCCACCATGTCGAGGAAATACTGCCTGTTTTCACTAAAACACTTTTTTTTAAAGAGGGTCAAGTTTTTGCAGATGGGAACACAAGTGAACTAATATCCAGTGAAAGGCTATCGGAATTTTTCAATCTTCCAGTGCATGTGGAGTGGAGGTTCAACAGGCCAATGCTTTCTAGATTACAAGTGGATGAGATAGATAGAATGAAGGTCTATTAATGTTGGAAAAAGGCACATGAATGATTCATGCGCCAACTTTTATCATCATAAAATTTGAACACCTTTATATGCCTGACGCAAAATTTCCGCTAGTTCTTTAATAAGCGGCCGCTTCGGATTGACATTTGTATCTGGATCATTAAAGGCATGTAGAGCCAGAGTGTCAATTTTGTTTTCATACACGGAAGGGGCTACGCCGCATTCTTCCACACTCATCGGCATATCTAGTTCTTCCGCAAGCTCGAGAATGGCACCAATTAGACTGTCAATCCCTTCTTCGGTGGTCCGGGCTGGCAATCCAAGCATTTTTGCAAGCTCTATATAGCGTTTGTCTGCAACAAAGTTTTGATAGCCTGCAAACGGCGTGAATTTAGTTGGTTTAGTTGCATTAAAACGAATAACATGCGGGAGTAGAATGGAATTTGCACGACCATGTGCAATATTAAACTCTGCTCCAAGCGCATGGGCTAAGCTATGGTTAATACCTAAAAATGCATTATTGAAGGCCATTCCGGCAATGGTGGAAGCATAATGCATTTTCTCGCGGGCTACTTCATCAAGACCGTTTCGGTAGGCTCTTGGCAGATACTCAAAAACAAGCTGAATGGCTTTGATAATTTGACCGTCTGTAAAGTCGTTTGATACCACGGACACATAGGCTTCAAGTGCATGTGTAAGCACATCCATTCCTGTATCAGCTGTATTATGCTTAGGAACGGTCCTTGCGAATTGTGAATCGATAATTGCGATGTTCGGTAAAAGTTCTGGGTCAGAAAGTGGATATTTAATATTTGTCTTTTTATCCGTAATGACGGCGAACGATGTGACCTCAGAGCCTGTCCCAGAAGTAGTTGGAATAGCAATAAGCTTCGCCCTCGTTCCCAGCTTTGGATAGGTAACTACCCGTTTTCTTGGATTTAGGAACTTTTGCTTTAAGGCTGAGAAGTCAGTATAAGGATATTCGTAAATTAGCCACATCCCTTTTGCAGCATCCAATACAGAGCCGCCGCCTAGAGCAATGATGACATCTGGTCCAGAGTGCCTCATTAGGTTTGCACCTTTCAGGACCGTCTCAAAGCTCGGATCTGGTTCTACCTCAGAAAAAACGTCGAACTCGATAAAGTCTGGACGTTTTTTGAGATAATGGAGGATCTTCTCAACGTAACCATTTTTAACTGCGCTAGGGCTTGTTACAATAAATGCTTTGGTAATGTTAGGGATTACCTCTAGAGCTTGGACAGAGTTCTTCTTATAATAAATCTGCGGCGGTGTCCGTAAAACTTGGGCGTTAATATTTCTTTTTGCCACCTTCTTAATATTAATTAGGTTTAGCGCACCTACATTCGCAGATACAGAATTTCCTCCATATGTGCCGCAGCCAAGAGTCAGGGTTGGTAGAAAATCATTGTAAACATTTCCGGTTGCCCCTTGGGCGGATGGTGTATTCACAAGAATCCTGCCTGCTCTCATCCTTAATGCGAACAGTTCGATGACATCATCGTCAAAGGTATGAATGGAGGCGGTGTGACCGAGCCCTCCATATTCCAATGTTTCCTCGGCAATTCTTAGTCCTTCTTCTAAACTAGTTGCTTTATAGCAAGCAAGAATTGGGCTTAATTTTTCACAAGAAAGGGGATATTGTGGACCCACTCCAGCTAATTCAGCGACCAAAATCTTTGTGTCAGCAGGCACATCAATCCCTGCCATTTCTGCAATTTGCGAGGCAGGCAATCCGACAACCATCGGATTAAGTGAGCTAGTAACCTCTTTAATTGCGATTTTTTCTAACAATTGTTTTTCGTCTTCATTAAGGAAATAACACTTATTGGCCATCATTTCTGTGACAACTTCGGAATAGATCTCTTTATCGATAATGAGCGCTTGCTCAGATGCACAAATCATTCCGTTATCATAGGTTTTTGATAAAATTAAGTCTTGAACAGAGTTCTTGATATTGGCTGTCTTTTCAAAATAACAAGGGACATTTCCAGGTCCGACACCAATCGCGGGTTTCCCGGAACTATAAGCAGCTTTTACCATAATCGACCCGCCAGTCGCAAGAATAAGTGAGACTTTGGGATGCTGCATAAGTGTATTAACGGAGTCACGGGAGGTATCGTCCAACCACTGAATACAATTTTCCGGAGCACCAGCCTTAATTGCTGCATCTCTTAACAGTTTTGCTGTTACGATACCAGTATTTTGACCCAAATGGTGAAAAGAAAAAATAATCGGGTTTCTCGTTTTTAAGGAAATAAGGGATTTATAAATGACCGTTGAAGCGGGATTTGTAACAGGAACTAGTGCAGCAATGACACCGACAGGCTCGGCCATTTCATAGGTTCCATCATGCTCGTTTTCACTAATAATTCCTGCCGTTCTTAGGTCACGGATACTGTGGTAAATCATTTCAGTTGCAAACATATTCTTAGATATTTTGTCCTCAAACAGTCCTCTTTTTGTTTCCTCAACAGCCATTTTTGCTAGATGTACGTGGTTTTCTAGTGCAGTAAGGGCCATTTCTTTGACAATTTCATCGACCATTTCTTGGGTAAAGGTGCGGAATTCTACTAACGCCTGCGCTCCTTTATTGGCTATATGATCTATCATCGCACCGGTTTGGTTTTGTTCGAGCACCTTTTCGTCTACTGCCATAAAAAATTCCTCCCCATAAAATAAACTATTAAATCTAACCTGTCATAAAATATAGCAATGAATTTCGTAGAAATTTGTTGAAAGGTGAGGAGAAATTTGGCGAATCACTCTTATTTTGATAATGTTCAAAAAAAATTCGAAAAGAGGAATTGCACTGCGGTTACGCATTTAAAAGTTAAATTGCTGTTTTTCGGTTAATGTATAAAACTTCACAGTATTAAGAAAGATTGTAGTATATAGTTGAGGGGTGTTAATAATATTTCTGACTGAAAGGTTGGCCAAGATGAAAAAATTATCTGTCTTCATAATGTGTCTTATCATACTAATTATCTCAGGCTGTGGAGCATCGAAGGATCTCACTGTGAAGCTTTCTACGCCAAAAACGTTTACACCGGAAAAAATATATGCGATGCAATTTACCGTTTTGGACAAACAGGGAAAACCTGTTGAAGATGCTAAAGTAAGTGCTGATTTAACGATGAAAAACATGGATCACGGAACCACTCCTGTCGCTGTGGAAGAAATAGGTGAGGGTAAATATATTGGAACGGCCAGTTTAGCGATGAACGGTGACTGGGTAGCTTCCATTAAGGTGGAACATGATGGGGAAATGGTAGAGGATGAAAAGGAATTTTCCGTCGAAGCAAAAACATTGGAAACTGCTCATAAAGTGACAAAAGAAGTTACCATACCAGATTTTAAGTTAATCGACGAGAACGGAAAGCCAGTGACAAAGAAGGATCTGATCGGAAAAACCGTCGTAATGACCTTTACATATGTGAATTGCGTCGATCCAAATGCCTGTCCAGTTTTATTAGGTAATTTTAGCAACTTGCAGCAGGATTTGAAATCGAAGGGAACCAATACAGATAATATTTTACTCGTTTCTGTTTCACTCGACCCTGAAAATGATACACCAGAAGCAATGAAGGAACATGCAAAGAAAATGAATTTTGATATGTCTTACCTTAAAATGCTGACAGGGGATCTGAATGAGATTAAAAACTTGGCAGACACCCTTGGTGAACATTTTGAAAAAAAGGGTGCAGAAGTATTACATGAGAACAAAACCTTTATTTTTAATCAGGATGGAAAGTTGACTCATGAATTTACAGGCAGCACCATCGATCGAAATGAATTGTATCAGGTTGTTACAATGGAAAAATAACAAAAAGGCCGCGACTTTAATGGTAGCGGTCTTTTTGCTGGATCATTTTTTAAGAGTTACCAAAAAGATGTTAAGACTCTACTTCATGAATCTCTCTTTTATTTTTCTTAAAAGACTTTCGTAACCAGGTAATTATGAACAGGATCAGTGGAACGCCAGTTTGTAATGGTAAGTGAAGATATATTGGAACCCAATTTAATCCTACTTCAAGATGTTCTGCAAAGTTACTAGACATTTTTAACGAGGAAATTAAAATCAGTATCCCTAAAAGTAGTAAACTAACTGTCTTATGTTTTTTTTTCGTGATGTGAAGGATATTTGATAAACCAAGATAGCCAGCATAAAAAAAGATCGAAATTTTTACAAAAACACCGATAATTAACGTGGCAACTACGATGATATCTAATCGCTGAATAAAATCCCCTATATTTACCCTTCCAATAGTATCAAGTAAAGGAAATTGTGAAAAACCAACACCTTTTGGACCGAGTACGGCTATTTCTAGTGCTATGGTGATGCTTAAGGTGAGTCCACTAGCCAGCAGTGCATAAATGCCAATCTTTTTACCATCCTTATGATTATTTAAATGAGGGAGTATCATGGTAAAAGCAATCATTTCCCCAAATGGAAAAGTGTATGTTAATTTAAACACTGTGGAAGATAATGTTTTCCAACCACTCTCAAAAAATGGAGCTAAATTTTTAACTTGGATAATTCCAGAAAAAAAAGTGAGTGTTATTCCAATAAAACCAAATAAGAGCATCATAAGAAACGCAGACTCACTTGTTCTTCCAATTACCTCAATCCCTCTCGACAAACCATATGTGATTAACAGAATCATCAAACAATTTATAATAAGTAACGGAGTTTCATCTAAGGTTGAAGTGATTAACAAAGCCCCGAAATCCCTTAACACCCTGGCGGCAATATATAGGAAATACAAGCAATAGATAATAGCAATAGGGGTCCCAATAAATTTTCCCAGAATTTTAGTGATGTAACTGGTTAGTGGCTGCTCAGGAAATTGCAAATAGAGGTAAGTATAAATTTGATAAATGCATAACCCGCCACCCATACCTAATAAAATAGCTAACCAAGCGTCCTGTTTTGCTTGTAAACCTAATCCAACCACAATCGCACTTCCAAGCTCAAACAAATACATAAGACAAAATAATTGAAAAGGGCTAATCTTTTCTCCACTCAATTGATAATAACACCCCTTTGATTACTTTAATTCTTTCTTAGTTTTACTTTAATAGTATCGATCATTAATAAAATCAAAGGAATAAAAAGACCAAATGAAACGGCTAACGGGACCCACGTTGTTGAAAGAAAGAGATTGAAATAAATTGTATTCGGAAACATAACCGTTGCTAAGACAATGATAATCATCCCAAAAGGAAGGGTTAAAATATCAAATCTTTTCAATTGAAAAATATGGGCAAAGCTTACGACTGTTGAATAAAAACTAATTGAAGATTTAATAAATGTCGAAATAAAAACGATTCCCCCGGCTAGTACTTCAATTCTTTGAATGAAATTCCCGATATTTATTTTCTGAGCTAATATATAAATGGGAAAATTCATTTGGATTATTGAATCAGGCCCTAAAACAAGTATTGAAAGGAGAAAGATTGTAAGTAGAATAAAACCCCCGGCAAAAGTTGCAATAAATAACGCTTTCCCAATTTTTTTTGGTGTGGCAACATGAGGTGCAATCATAAGGAAAATGACTAAATCCGAAAAAGGAACACCGAGTGAAAAGATGGTAGCTTTTATTACTGGTTTTATTCCATCTTCAAGCAAAGGGAATAAATTTGTTATTTCGACTTCAGGTAGAAGACAAAAAGTTAGTAGAAAAAAAAATATCAGTACCCAGGGGACAACCATTTCTGCCGTCCTAGAGAAAGGTTCCAGGCCAAGGCGCACTGCCAAAATAAGGAGTAACATAAACGTAATTTCAATTGCTTCAATAGGAGTATCCGAAAGAATGTTGGTTGTGATAAAATCACCAATAATTCGAAGTAACCCTGATGTAAGGACTAAAAAGAATATAAAAAACAGAAATGAGACGGCTTTACCAACCCATTTTCCCAGGATACTTTCATTAAATTCGATCAATGTTTTGTCTGGATATCGTTTTGCAAGTATTCCGTACATATAGGCGTGAAGGAAACCAAAACTAATCCCAATGATTATCCCGATCCAGGCATTTTGTTTAGCGGCTGCAACATACAAAGGCGGACCGATTAGTATGGAGGTCCCAATGATATATAATACGGCCAAGATGATAAACTGACCTTGAGAAATAACTCCTTTTTCTAGCATCGGTAGTCCCTCCGTTTACTATAAGTAATGATATAACCAATTACTTAAAGGTTTAATAAATATTGTCAACCAATTTATTGGATTCGGAAAGTGAATATCTAAGGCTAAAAGAATACTAAAGAATGTTCCCAACGAGAGAATCAGTAGAAAGAAAACGCCTTCCTTTACTAATTTACTCTTCATTATGTGCGGTAACTCCAATAAAGTTATCAAGATAGTGATAATGAGGATTAATATACTAATGAACAAAAATGAATTACTCCTTTTTTAGAAATGATTGATTTACAGTTCCGGTCCGCCTGATTTTGAAATTGGAATGAATCGTTACGGGCATTTGAACAAATTCTTGATCCCAATTATTTTTTAAGCTTTTCCATGCCTTTGGATCTGCGCGATGAATGACTTCACCAAACCCATAAATATCTACCCCTAACTTTTTAGCCTTTGCAATGGAAGTTGTAAGAATATCAACTCCAATTTTATCCGTTTTTTTCTCTATCTTCTTAATTGCTGCTGGATCCATTAAGTCGATTTGGCATGAAACTTCTGCGATATTACCCTCAGAACTAACATAGATATCAATTCTTGGCTGACCATTAATTACCTTTCCTTTTACTTTTGTTTTGGAACGATTAATTTCAACAACAAGTGAACCTTTTTTTTCACAAGGTATGGGGCCAACGGTATTAACGATGTTATTTTTTATATAGTTATAACCCTTACTCTCCTTTTCGTTGAGCCAGCCGATTAATTTATCTTTCTTGAATACCGCGATATTTTTATATATTAAACGCGCATGTGGCTCAATTCTCTCAACATTATCCAATAATTGTCCCTCAGTTACATTTCCTTTAATAGAGATACCTGTAAGGACAGGATTATTTCCATCACTAGTTAATGCTGCTATTAACTCATCCATCTGTATAGCAACTGTTGGCGCCCATGCTTTTTCAGAAGTTTCAAGGGAGGAGTGCATTTTGTGTGCCGGAATTTTTTCAATCGATGTTAAATTTTTAAGAATTTGAGACGCTTTGAGATTTTTGGAAACAACAATGTAAAAATCCTTGCGAAATTCGGGGTCTCTTGTTAAAAAATCTAATGTATTATTCATGCCTTCTTTAGCTACTTCTTCGCTGATGATAAGCATTTGAAGATGCGAAAAATATAGTTTTCTCGGAGTAGTGGTTGTCATTCTGCGAATTGCTTCGAAAATATGTTTTCCTTTTTCGGAATAGGTTGTAACAGGGGCTCGACCACCTCCTGAAGCATTCGTCGATACTTCACCCGGGTCAATTACTTGTGCCGTAATAAGGTAATTTTCCCCTATTTTATCGATAGCCATTCCGCCAACGATCGCAAGTTCGTTTAATTCTCTTCTATTCCAACATCCTGAAAGAAGAGGAATGAAAACCATAATGATCAATAACCAAGGTAACTTTTTCATTTTAGTTCATCCTTTACAATGGAAACTATTTTCTTGGTTCTGGCTTCGATGAAGTAGGAGTTGCATTACGTTTGTTATTATTTTGACTAATAAGCCTGGGGCGAGTAACTAAGTATTTTATTGGCAAACGGAAAATTGTATCTTTGATATCATCCTTGATAAAGGGACTGAAGGGTGCCATATACGGAACGCCAAAAGATCGTAAAGAATTTAGATGGAGCAGAAGGGCTAATATTCCAACTGTTATTCCATACAAACCAAAGGAGGCGGCAAACATCATCATGCCAAATCGCAGCAACCTAATTGAAATCGCCATGTTATAGGCAGGAAAGACAAAATTTGAAATGGCGGTAATCGATACAACAATGACCATGGAAGGTGAGACAATCCCAGCCTCAACAGCCGCTTGGCCAAGGACCAAGGCCCCGACAATGGATACCGTTTGACCAACTGCCCGCGGCATCCGAATTCCAGCTTCCCTAAGGATTTCAAAGGTAATTTCCATAATAATAGCTTCGACAAATGCTGGAAAGGGGACCCCTTCTCGTTGGGCAGCCAAACTGACTAATAGTGGCGTTGGTAACATTTCCTGGTGATAGGTAGTAGCTGCAATATAAAAGGATGGTCCCAACAGCGATATAAAGAAACAAACGATTCGGAGCATTCTAAGAAAGCTGCTAATATCAGCACGCTGGTAATAATCTTCAGGAACTTGGAAGTTTTCGATAAATAAAGATGGAACAATAAGAACAAATGGAGTACCATCGACAAGAATGGCAACCCGTCCTTCAAGGAGTCCAGCTGCAATCACATCAGGACGTTCAGTATTATAAATTGTAGGAAAGGGTGAAAAAGTTTCATCTTGGATTAATTCTTCGATATATCCACTTTCCAAAATGCCATCAATATCAATCCGGTCCAAGCGTGTATGTACTTCCTCAACTACTTTTTCATTGACGATTCTATTGATATACATAACTGCAATAGTTGTCTTTGTGATTCGACCAATTTGCTTTTGTTCGCAAAGGAGATTTGAATCTTTAATTTTCCTCCGAATTAGCGCTGTATTCGTTCGGATGTTTTCAGTAAAGCTTTCACGAGGTCCACGAACAACGGTTTCAGAAGCGGGCTCAGATACGGCACGCTCCGCCCAACCTGCCGTTGAAGCAACTAATGCCTCTTTATAACCCTCAATAACAATTACCGTGTTACCTGAAAGAACATTAATATAAAGTGACTCGAAATCTCTAATTTCCTGAATTGCACCGACAGTTAAAATGCTGTTTTTAACCCAACCAAAAATCTTCCTGCCTGGCAGGGTTTCTTTGTGATTTTCTAATTGTTTTGGCTCAATCATTAGTGAGTCAAGAATAAAGGTTTGGATAGAGGTTGTATCTGCTAATCCATCCGTATATACAATCGCAGCCTTAGTTTTTTCTTCGTTGCCAATTGTAAATTCTCTAACCCCTACATCAGAGCTTTTCTCGAATGTTTTGGTAATTCTCTGCAAGTCCTCTGAAAAAATTCCGCTGAGAAGTTCGTTAGAAATGGCATCATCATTTTCTGAACTTTGCATGGTTTTTCGTTTAGCGCTTTTTTTGATGTTATAAAATAAGCTCATTTCATTGCTCCCTCCCATTTTGAATCATTAAAGGGTAGAAATATTAATCGCTGCTTAGAAAATAGGCGTATGTTTATATTTCCAAAATAAGGTTAGGTTATTCATTTTGATAAAATGATACTAAAAGGGAACCTGGAAAAACTGAAGTAATTAAAACAGAAACAAATAAAAATAAAAATATTATTTTATATATTCAAAAATAAACAAAAATGTTTTATAATAAAATCAGAACATTATAAACACATATACAAACAAACGGGGGAATTTAGATGGTAATGAATCTTTGGGATAATCAAAAGGCTTCTCAGGTTTCAAAAGGGGTAGAAGAATTAGTGTACCGTTCCAATTTAATAGGAACTGATCGTGCCGTATGTAACTGGGGTGGCGGCAATACATCAATGAAGACGACTGAAAAGGATTTTCGCGGTCGTGATATAGAGGTGATGTGGGTAAAGGGAAGCGGTTCCGATTTGGCAACAATGAAGGCTCAAAACTTTACAGGGCTAAACCTAGAAGATATCCGTCCACTATTTGAACGTGAAGAAATGACAGATGAGGATATGGTGTCCTATCTTTCACATTGTATGATTGACAGTAAACATCCAAGAGCATCGATCGAAACATTACTACATGCGTTCTTACCATATAACCATGTAGATCACACACATCCAGATGCGATTATTAGCCTATGCTGTGCTGATAATGGGAAGCAGCTTGCTGAAGAGATTTTTGGAAATCGTTTTGTTTGGGTTCCATATGTGCGCCCGGGCTTTACACTTTCAAAAATGATCGCAGAAGGAGTTAGAAATAACCCGAATGCGGAGCTTGTCTTAATGGAAAAACACGGACTTGTTACGTGGGGAGAAACTTCTGAACAATCCTATGCAAAAACAATTGAAATCATTAACGAAGCAGAACAGTATATAAATGAAAGAATAGATGAAGGGTCTGTATTTGGCGGTAAAAAATATGAATCTCTCTCTGAAGAAGATGCAACAAGTATTCTAGCAAAAGTAATGCCTGTCATCCGCGGAGCCGTAAGCGATGAAAAGAAAATGCTGTTAACGTTTGACCGAGGGGAAGATGTTCTTCAATTTGTAAACAGTAATCAAGCACCAGAGCTTTCACAGATAGGTGCTGCTTGTCCAGACCATCTTGTCCACACAAAAATGGTCCCACTTTATATCGATTGGGATCCAAAAACGAAAGATGTCGAAGCACTTATTACTAGTGTAAAAGAAGGAATTGCCAGCTTCAAAGCGAAGTACAAGGAATATTTTGAGAGAAACAAACACGAAGGCGATAAAATGTTCGAACCTGCTCCACGTGTAATCCTGATCCCTGGGGTTGGTATGGTAAACTCTGGTAAGGATTTTAGCAACTCTAGAGTCAGTGGTGCATTATACCACCGTGCGATTGCTGTTATGAAAGGTGCTACTACACTCGGAAACTTTGTTTCTTTAAGTGAAAATGAATCCTACAACGTAGAATATTGGCCATTAGAATTATACAAATTATCGCTTGCACCAGCAGAAGCAGAATTTTCTAGAAAAGTAGCTTTTGTTACCGGTGGTGCTGGCGGAATCGGAAGTGAAACATGCCGTCGTTTTGTTTCTGAAGGCGCACATGTGGTTGTTGCTGACTTAAATCTTGAAGGTGCAGAAAATGTTGCCGCTGAAATTAATGAAAAGTACGGGGCGAATCGTGCCCTTGCTGTAAAAATGGATGTTACAAAAGAAGAGCAAGTTGTTGCAGCATTTGACCAAACAGCCCTTACGTTTGGCGGGGTGGATATCATTGTAAACAATGCTGGCCTTGCTACATCAAGTCCAATTGACGAGACGACTCTGCAAGAGTGGAACTTAAATATGAATGTGCTAGGAACTGGTTATTTCCTAATAGCCCGCGAAGCATTCAAGCAAATGAAGCAACAAGCCATCGGAGGGAATATGGTCTTTATCGGATCTAAAAATTCGGTTTATGCTGGGAAAAATGCAGCTGCTTATAGCTCGGTAAAAGCACTTGAAACACATCTGGCAAGATGTATTGCAGCAGAGGGCGGTGAGTTCGGCATTCGTGTGAATTCTGTACTGCCGGATGCTGTTCTTCAAGGGTCAGCTATTTGGGGCTCAAGATGGCGTGAGGAACGTGCTGCTGCTTACGGAATCGAACCTGACCAATTAGAAGAGCATTACCGTAAACGCACGACACTGCTTGTAAATATTTATCCAGCTGATATTGCAGAATCGATTGCCTTCTTTGCTTCATCAAAATCAGATCGAACAACTGGATGTATGTTGACTGTAGATGGCGGGGTGCCGGCTGCGTTTACAAGGTAAAACTTGTTTAAAAGCTAATTGGAGTGAAATATAATGAAGAAACTAAGCATTGAACAATTGTTGGATACATTAAACAAAGCAATTGAGTAAAGACTTTATTGAATTATTAGTTAATGAGTTAGATAGAAAGCGATGTATGATTAATTAAGAAAAAAAGTTGACTCCGTAATCGACGGGGTCAACTTTTTTAAGTATGCTGTTGTACCTTGTATATAGGTCTTGCCTTCAAAGAGGTGGCTCAACTATGATCAAAAATTTCGAACCGATTCGGGATATTGCTCATTTGGCCCATATTGAATTACTGACACCTAAACCAACCGAAAGTTTAGACTTTTTCCGGAACCTACTGGGGTTGGAAGTGGTTCATAGTGAAGGACAATCCGTTTTCCTGCGTGGCTGGGGAGACCAGCAGTTATATAGCTTGAAGCTGACAGAAGCTAAACATTCAGGTTTAGGTCATGTGGCAATGAGAACATTTTCGAATAACGCTCTTGAGCAACGTGCGCTTGAGCTCGAACAAAGTGGTTTAGGTATCGGATGGAGTGATGGAGATTATGGCCACGGCAAGTCCTATCGTTTCATTGATTCGGATGGACATAACTTGGAAGTATTTTATGATGCGGAAAAGTATGTAACGCCAGACCATTTAAAACCTGGTTTGAAAAATATGCCACAGAAATACTCTGCCAGAGGAGCTTCTGTTACACAGCTGGATCATATTAATTTGTTTAGCTCAGATGTTGACGCAGATAGCAACTTCTTCCGTAATCAACTTGGCTTCAAACTAAGTGAACAAGCGATATCCGATGAGGGCAAGCAAACGACAGCCTGGCTCCATGTCACGAATAAATCCTATGACCTAGCCATTTCACTAGATAAATCAGGTGAGAAGGGGCGTTTCCATCATGCCGCCCTCAAAGTGGAGAGCCCTGAAATGGTGCTTCGAGCGGCGGATGTATTTTTGGATAATGGCATCTTTATTGAAGCTCCTCCTAATAAACATGTGGCAGGGCAGACGATGTTTGTCTATGTGTATGAGCCGGGAGGCAATCGAATTGAGGTTTGCTCCGGCGGGTTTCTTATCATTTCGCCTGATTGGGAAACGGTGACCTGGACACCAGAGGAGCGGAAAAAAGGCTTAGCCTGGGGAACACCGCTTCCAGCTACGTTTCACACGTATGGTACACCGAATGTCGTCAAATAAACAAGAGGAGGGTGCGATTATGAATGAAGTGTTAAAGAAGTTTACCTACGAAGAAGCGATTGAACGTGCAAAAGAGTTGGCTGTTACTTTGCAATCACGGCCAATCCTTGGAGAGGAATTGCGACATCAGCCGCCAGAAACCATTCAGGAATTCATTTCGTCGGGCTTAGTGCGCTCCTTGATCCCAAGTCGCTGGGGCGGTCATGAACTTATTTGGAAAACATTGGCTGATACAGCAATAGAAGTTTCAAAGGGAGATGCATCGACAGGCTGGTGCTATTCCTTGCTGCTTTTACACAATTGGATGCTAGCATTTTTTCCAAACCAGGCACAAGCAGATGTATGGGAAACGAATCCCGATGCTTGTCTCGCAACGTCCATTAATCCGAGTCCGGATTCAGAAATCATCCCTGTGAATGGCGGATATAAACTAAGTGGCAAATGGGGATTTTCCTCAGGAATCAATCACTGTGATTGGGTCATGATTAGTGCGCAAGCACCCGTTTCGGAAGGTGAAACCAAACTTTTATATTTTCTCGTTCCAAAAAGTGATTTAAAAGTGATTGATGTATGGCGAGTGATTGGCATGAGAGGAACAGGCAGTAATTTATTGCAGTTAACTGACGTCTTTGTTCCGGAATATCGAACCATGAAATTGGAACCTTGGAATCTTCATGGGGTCTCACCTGGTATGATCCTTAATACCGCTTCACTTTACCGGATCCAATTATCAGCTGTCATGCCAGTTACGCTTTTGTCCGTTATTCTTGGTGCAACTAAGGGCGCTTATGAGATCTGGCGTGATCAAGTGATTGGGAAAAATAAAGCGAGAGGCGGCGGGTTAGTAGCGAACTTAACCCATCAACAAATACGCCTCGCAAAGGTAGCTGCAAAAATTGAAGCAGCGGATGCCCTTCTTCATAAATCGCTAGAACTTGTAGAGTCGGGCCGGGTCCTTGATTATCCCGAGCGGGTGCGCTTGCGCTGTAATTATGCATATTGTGCTGAAATGTGTACAGAGGCATTGGAAACGATTTATACAAGCAGCGGTGCCGCAGCATCTGCAGAGAGCCACCCTCTGCAGCAGTTTTGGCGGGATATTCATGCTGGAGCGCAGCATACAGCCTTTAATTTTGATTGGGTGGGAGAAATCTTTGGGAAGCTGGAGCTTGGCCTTCCGGTGAATGTGGAATATTAAGAGAGAGGGGACCATAATGACTATCATGATAGAGCATTTGAGCACCGAATTAGTTTCATCATTGCAGGCAGAAAAAATGGTTTCATTAATCACGATAGATGCTGAAACAAAATTACCTCAGTTAAGCGTCGTATCATGGGTATACGCAAAACCAGACGGTAAGCAAATAAAGATAGCCCTTGGGTATAAGGCATCCAGTATCAATAACATTCAGAGTAATCCAAACGTCATTTTAGGGGTGATTGGAGCTGGAAGTTGTTTTGAGATACGTGGGACTGGTACAGTTTCAAATGTAATAGAACGAACAATGAAATTTTGTGTGGTAACAATCGAAATTCAAGCAGTAGAAAATGTAATGTTCTATGGTGGAAAGGTAACCGTTGAACCAGAGTATGAAAAGACGTATAATCCTGAACTTGCGAAGAAATTAGACTTAGAAGTTTATCAGCTACTAAGACAAAATTAATATAAAGGCTGTTTTCGTAAACAAGATTATTATAAATTAATGTGCAGATCATTAAAGTTGATATTTTGTGTAATATTACACTTTAACCTTGAACATTCATGATTTATAATACGATTTATCCCTTCTATGAGCGGATTTTAGAGTTTAATGAGCTAATATTGGATCTCAATGAGCGAATTTAGGGCTTTAATGAGCGAATCTCGGGTTTCAATGAGCGAATCTATAATGCAACCATCTTTTAGAAAAGAGCGTATATAAAACAACGAAGCTTTTCTCCAATTAGGAGTAGGTCTTCGTTGTTTTTTTGGTGAAAAGTTTTTCTCCAATCAAAATACATCCTCTCACAACATCCGCACAAAATCATTTATGTTCATTATCGATACAAAACAATAATTTGATTTGCTATATATTCAGAGCTAAAATGAACCCCATCTTTGAGCCACCACATGATGATCCCAAGTATGGAGGATGCAAGTATATCCCTTGATAGAGATATTTCCGTAGTATCAGTAACTTCTCTTTCACGTTGTATTGAAATCGAGTCCTTTAATATCATATGTAATTTTTTTTTGAAGCCGGGGTGCTCAAAAAGTACCGCTAAAATTTTTCGATGCTTATAAAAGTAATCTAAAAACGTAATTAATTGTTCTTGATTATTTAAAGTATCAATTTGTAAAATTGGTGACAATTCCAACAACAGGTCGTCGAAAATATCGTAAACCAACTGCTTTAACAAATCATTAATATCTAAAAAATGTAAATAAAAAGTTGCTCGATTTAGCTCGGCACGTTTGGTTATTTTTTGTACTGTAAGTTTCGAAATATCCGGGTTCTCAATCAATATTTTTATGACAGCTTCCTTCATCATTTGCTTAGAGCGAACAGCGCGTGGGTCCTGCTTTTTTTGTGTGATCAAATTTATTCTCCTTTATCTATTAAACTTGACTTTAATTACACATTTTTAAAATATGTTGTTTAATTAACACATCTTAAAAAATTGTAAATAGGCAGCAATAAAATATAATGTTATTCTTTATTTTATTGACACGGTGTTAAAAAGGCAACAAGAGAGAGGAAGAGTTTATGTCGGAATCAATTAATAAAAAAGTATTGTTAACAGTGCTTATCCTAGGGTGTTTTTTATCTACACTAAATCAAACCCTGTTAAACGTCGCATTAAGTAATTTGATGGACGTATTTTCTGTATCTCCTACAACTGTTCAGTGGCTATCTACAGGTTTTATGTTAGTTAACGGGGTGTTGGTCCCTATTACTGCTTATTTAATGAAACGGTTTTCTACACGCCAATTATTTATAAGTTCGATGCTGTTTTTATTAATTGGCTCTATTCTGTGTGCAGTAGCACCAAACTTCGCCACCTTATTAAGTGGTCGTATGATTCAAGCCATTGGAGCAGGAATTATTATGCCTTTGTTAATGACTGTAGTTATGTTTATTTTTCCTCTAGAAAAAAGGGGCAGTATGATGGGGTTAATTGGGCTGGCAATTATTTTCGCCCCAGCAATTGCACCGACATTAGCAGGTTTTATCATAGATTATTCCTCATGGCGCTTGTTATTTATTGGGCTAATTCCATTAGTTGTGATAGTTATTTTATTAGCCATGAAATATTTAATCAATGTTTCAGAAACAGCAAAAACTAAGTTAGATGTAATGAGTGTTATTTTTTCAACAATTGGCTTTGGTTTTATTTTGTATGGTTTCAGTAATGCAGGCAGCCGAGGTTGGGATGATAAACTTGTCATAGGTACCATACTTGTAGGATTAGTAACTACAGCCATATTCTGTCTACGACAAATTAAGTCCTCTGATCCGCTTCTTAATTTATCCGTTTTTAAAAATAAAGTATTTACGCTAACATCTATCC
>JAANMP010000003.1 GCA_011250595.1 Bacillus sp. MM2020_1
ATTATAGTTATATTTATCTCTGAAAGCTATATACACGTGCACATCTTTAACCTTTTGAAATTGGCAGGGGAAGTACATGGATGATAAAGAATTAAATTTAGTTGATCATTTAGAGGAATTACGAAAACGAATTATTGTGACCGCACTTGCATTTGTAGCCTTTTTTATCGCCGGCTTTATTTATGTAGATGATATCTATAAATGGTTTGTCGGGACTACAAAACTGATGGTGCTTGGACCAAGTGATATTATGTGGATTTATTTCATGCTGGCAACTGTTGTAGCCGTGGCGGGAACAATTCCTGTTCTGGCATTACAAATTTGGTTGTTTGTCAGACCCGCACTGAGACCGATTGAAAGAAAAATAACGATTTCTTATGTTCCTGCATTATTTTTCTTGTTTATCATTGGACTTGCCTTCGGATATTTTATTATCTTTCCAATGGTTCTGGACTTTTTGGTTAACATGGGTAAAGATATGTTTGTTACTAACTTCACTGCCGAACGATATTTTAGCTTTATCATGAATATGACCTTGCCATTCGGTGTATTATTTGAACTTCCGGTGGTTGTTATGTTTTTAACTTCACTTGGGATCATCAATCCGTTTGTCCTTTCAAAAATTCGTAAATATGCGTACTTCGTTTTGATAATTATCGCGATCGTTATTACACCACCGGACTTTATGTCTGATTTTGTCGTAACCGTACCACTCTTGCTCCTTTATGAGATTAGTATTAATTTATCGAAGTTTGTCTACCGCAAGCGCTTGAAAAATCAGCAAGAAGATGAATTGGATGAGGAAGTAGCAGAGGCTTAATTAATAATGCATAGACCCTAAGGGATTAAATTCTTTTAGGGTCTTTTTTTATGCTGTTTTTTCCGGTATTTACAACTTAATTACTGAAAAAAATGTATTAATACAGTTAAGGATAGTTTGTGTACATTCTTGAATATTCATGACTAAAGACCTGCCATTATAATACACTTTTCTTGTAATTGAATTTATTTACTTATTTTCATGATAGGTGGAGGGGTTAGCGGATGAAGAGAAAGAAAACAGTATATGAAGCCGCGATCGATCACGGATTTAGCCGGCGTGACTTCCTGAAAATGTGTACAGCATTAGCTGCGACATTGGGGCTAGAGTTTACCCAGTCAGATCAAGTTGTTAAAGCAATGGAAACAAAAACGAGAGTTCCTGTTGTCTGGCTGCAATTTCAAGATTGCACGGGCTGCTCAGAATCGTTTATTCGATCATCACAACCAAAGACTGAAAGCGTTTTACTAGAAATGATTTCTCTTGAGTATTCAGAAGTATTATCTGCTGCTTCTGGTCATCAGGTAGAAGCTTCCATGAAACAAGTATTAAAGGATTATAAAGGGGAATATGTTCTTGCAGTGGAAGGCAGCATTCCTGAGGATGATTCCTTCCTAACCGTTGCTGGTCAATCGGCAAAAGAAACATTCCTGGAAATGGCTGCAGGCGCAAAAGCAATTATTGCATATGGTTCATGTTCGTCCTGGGGAGGAATTGCCGCAGCACATCCTAACCCAACGGGGGCGAAGCCAGTAACTAGCTTTGTAAAAGATACTCCAACCATCCTTGTGCCGGGCTGTCCGCCAATTTCTGAAGTAATGACAGGAGTGATAGCTCATATTATTACCTTTGGCAAATTACCGGAACTTGATCAATTTGGACGTCCGAAAGCTTTTTATCGCCATCGTATTCATGACAAATGTAACCGACGTGCTTATTTTGATGCTGGCCTTTTCGTAGAATCCTTTGATGATGAAGGAGCCAAACAAGGCTACTGTTTATATAAAGTCGGCTGTAAAGGCCCGACAACTTACAACTCTTGTGCAGAAATGCGCTGGAATGGAGGGGTTAGCTACCCGATTCAATCCGGTAATCCATGCTTCGGCTGTTCCGAAAAGGACTTCTGGGATAATGGCCCATTCTACACGAGAAGAGCTAAAATTCCCGGAACGCAAACGACCGTTAATCCGGACGCAGTTGGCTTAACGGCTATTGGCTTGACTACTGCAGGTATTGCCGTCCATGCAGCAGGGACGGTAATCAAGAGAAAGAGAGACGACAAACGGGGTGAAGAGGAATGAGTGAACGCATAGTTGTAGATCCAATAACGAGAATTGAAGGTCACCTTCGGGTAGAAGTAGATGTTGACGAAAAAGGCGTAATAAAAGACGCATTTAGCTCAGGTACCGCAGTTCGCGGACTAGAATTGATTGTAAAAGACCGTGACCCGCGTGATGTTTGGGCATATGTGCAAAGGATTTGCGGCGTTTGTACAACCGTACATGCCCTTGCTTCGATTCGTTCTGTTGAAGATGCATTAAAGATAAAAATTCCGAGAAACGCTCATTTAATTCGTGACATCATGAACGAAGCACTGTTTGTTCACGACCATGTGGTACATTTTTATCACTTGCATGCACTAGACTGGGTTGATGTCGTTAGTGCGATTAGTGCCAATCCTGCCGAAACTTCAAGAATTGCACAGTCGATTTCAAGCTGGCCAAAATCATCTCCCGGTTACT
Source organism: Bacillus sp. MM2020_1 (assembly GCA_011250595.1). Classification (GTDB taxonomy): domain Bacteria; phylum Bacillota; class Bacilli; order Bacillales; family Cytobacillaceae; genus Neobacillus. The sequence goes on from JAANMP010000003.1 coordinate 2,563, forward strand.
TTACTGATGTACAAAACAAAGTAAAGAAATTAGTGCAAAGTGGTCAACTCGGCATTTTCGCAAATGGTTATTGGGGCCATAAAGCATATAAGCTTCCTCCTGAGGTGAACTTGTTAGCTGTGGCTCATTATCTGGAAGCACTGGATTGGCAAAAGGAGATTGTCAAAATTCATACCATTTTTGGCGGTAAAAACCCACATCCGCATTATGTGGTCGGGGGAATGGCAACTCCACTTGATATTGACAGTGATAACGGCGTACATGCAGAACGGTTAATGCATGTATCACAACTGATCGACCAAGCGAAGGAATTTGTAAATCAAGTCTATATCCCGGATTTACTTGCGATTGGTTCATTTTATAAGGATTGGACCTATGGAGGCGGCTTAAATAATTACCTCTGCTATGGAGATTTCTCTACAGGGGATATTTATGACACGAAGCTCTATCGGATGCCAAGAGGAATTATCTTAAATGGTAACTTGAAAGAAGTTTTAGACGTTGACCTTAAAGATCCTGAGCATGTTCAGGAGTTTATTGATCATTCTTGGTATACCTATGATGGTGATTCAGGCGGCAAAGGAAAACATCCATTTGATGGTGAAACCACTTTTAACTATACGGGTCCTAAAGCACCATTTAAACAATTGGATACCGATAAGGAGTATAGCTGGCTCAAAGCACCACGTTGGAAAGAGCATCCGATGGAAACAGGACCACTCGCCAGGATGATTGTCGGCTATGCAGCAGGAAAAGAAGAAATCGTAAATATCGTCGACGAAACATTGAAAAAGCTGGATTTACCTATTTCGGCCTTACAATCAGCTTTAGGAAGAACCGTCGCTCGCGGACTTGAAACGGTGTTAATTTCAGGATGGCTACGCAATGACATGGATGAATTATTAAAGAATGTGAAGAGCGGCGACCAAACCACCTTTGATCGTACAAAATGGGAACCAAATACATGGCCAGAACGTGCCAAAGGTGTCGGTTGGATGGAAGCACCGCGCGGAGCACTCGGACATTGGATTGATATTAAAGATGGTAAAACGCATAACTATCAAGCTGTGGTTCCATCAACATGGAATGCATCACCACGGGACCACAAAAATACGATCGGTGCTTATGAAGCAGCGCTTAAAGGGACTCCAATGTTAAATAAGGAGCAGCCGCTTGAAATTATGCGGATTATCCACTCGTTTGACCCATGTCTTGCATGTGCTGTACACTTAACAGATTTGGAAACGAATACGACGACTGAAATTCGTTTAGGTTAGGAGGGAGACATATGGCTGCGCCAAAAATACCGACTCAACCACCGGGTCCGTTCCCTAATCTTCCGGGAATTAACAGCGAGAATTCTTTTCACACCGAGAGGCCGATTCAGTATAAACCAGTTAAAAATGAAGTAAAAGTTTATGTTTGGGAGTTGCCAGTAAGGATTTTTCATTGGTTGAACATGTTCGCTATCATACTGTTAATGGGGACCGGTGTGTATATTGGGAAACCATTTTCGGCCGCAATAATTCCAGAAGAAGCCTATTATTCCAATCTTATGGGCTGGATGAGATACATTCACTTTTTTGCAGCATTTCTTTTTACGATCAATCTCATCTTTCGTTTGTATTGGGTTTTTAAAGGAAACAAATTTGCGACCTCAAACCCATTAAGATGGCTTTTCTGGAAAGAAGTCTTTGAAACCGTCAAATTCTATTTATTTTTGAAAAACAAAAAACCTCATTATGTCGGCCATAACCCATTAGCACAGTTAAGTTATTGGATTTTTATTGGACTGGGCTCTTGGATCGTCATGTTGACAGGCTTCTATATGTATTTTGAGCCGCAACAAGAATCCTTCTGGGCAAAACTGTTTGTCTGGGTGCCATACCTGTTCGGGGGAGAAAGCTATACGCTTCGCTCCTGGCATCATTTAGCAGCATGGGGTTTTATGTTATTCACACTTATTCATGTATACATGGCCTTTCGTGATGATTACCTTGAACGGAATGGTTCAATTTCTTCGATGTTTTCAGGCTACAAAACAACAACGAGAAAATCTGTAGGTGAAAAAAACAATGAATAGACAAACAGACCAAAAGATTACCATTTTAGGAATTGGCAACACCCTCTTTTCAGATGAGGGTGTTGGCATTCACCTTTTGCCATTGTTGGAAGAGGCATTAAAAGACTATGATGATATTGAAATTATTGAAGGCCTGACCGATGGCATGAAATTACTAGGTCCCGTAGAGGATTCGGATAACTTAATCATCATTGATGCCATTAATGCTGGGAAGGAACCCGGCACAATTATTACGTTAGTAGGCGATGAAATACCTGCCTATTTTGGGATTAAAATGTCTATTCATCAGCTTGGATTTCAAGAGGTTTTACTTGCTGCAAAGTTAAGAGAACGATATCCAAAACAAATTGTAATGTTCGGGATGCAGCCTACTTCCCTTCAAATGGGGATTGAGCTAACCGAGACAAACAAGAGAAAATTGGGGGACCTTGCGGAAACGGTTATCGATCAAGTAAAACGTTGGAGAGATGCATCATGAGACGGGGCGATTTTCTAAGGGAAATGGCCGGCAGTTTATTGCAAACGGTTAAGTCTGTCTATGAACCTTTTTTAAGTGAGGATTTGGAGAAGGTCGAAGTGGCAGCAGACCGTGCACTTGGCATTACTTGGTTTCCTTTAGTGAAAGACAATGACGGGACATCCGAACTAGAAATGAAATTTATCGGTGGAAAACCGGTTATAGTAACACGAAATGGTACGAACATGCAGGCAATGGACGGGGTGTGTCCTGTATGTTCGAATATTATTATTGTTACAACACTATACTCAACGGGGAAATGTTTGAATTGTCAAAAAGAATACAATTTTAAAACACATACAGGTGATTTACAGCTTGAATATTACCCGATAAAAATTAAAGATGACACATGTTTAATCGGTTTTCAGAAGCACAGGAAACAGGGTGAAAAGCATGCATGAAATGGCGTTAATGGGAGATATCCTCCAGCTAGTCCATGAAGACGCAGCCGAAAAAGGATTGAACAAAATTGAAAAAGTAGAATTAATCGTCGGGGAAATTGCGAATGCCATGCCTGATGCGCTTCGCATGGCGTTTGCAATTTTTCGTGAGCAAAATTCGCATCTGTTTACAAACCAAGCGGAATTAGTCATTCATTTGGAAGTAGCAGAAGCAGAATGTGTTCTATGTGGTGAAAAATACAGACCAGATCAAAAAATTGCCCTATGTCCAAATTGTAACGTCCCATCTGGGAAAGTGTTAACAGGAGAAACATTTCAGATTTTGTCATACGAAGGGAGTCTTGAAAGATGAAGGTAACATTAAGAACAGACGTATTAACCAATAACAACAAGGCTGCTGATTTCAATCGGGAGCTCTTTGAAAGTACGAATACTTTGGTCGTTAATATAATGAGTTCTCCTGGTGCAGGCAAGACGACTTTGCTGGAAGAAACAGTAAGGGCATTAGCAAGAAAATATCGTATTGCTGTTATCGAGGGCGATTTGGCGACGGAAAGAGATGCAGACAGGATTCGGGCAATGGGTGCAAGAGCCGTTCAAATAAATACCCATGGCGGCTGCCACCTTGATGCCAGAATGATTGCAGCTACTCTAGGAGAATTGGATCTAGATGAAATCGATTTATTGTTTATTGAAAATGTCGGCAATCTTGTCTGTCCATCGGGCTATGACCTAGGTCAGCATCATAAAGTGGCCGTTCTCAGTGTACCGGAAGGAAATGATAAAATCCCTAAATATCCGCAAATGTTCATGCGGACGGAACTCGTCCTATTAAATAAAATCGATTTACTTCCATACCTTGATTTTAGTGTTGAAGAAGCGCGGAAGGACTTATCGGAAATCAATCCAGAATCCATGCTTATCCCGCTTTCCGCAAGAACACAGGAAGGGTTGCATGAATGGTTCTCTTGGATTGAAGGGGCCTATGCAAAATGCGTACGGCAGTAAAGGTTGCTGTTCAGGGCAGGGTGCAAGGCGTTGGCTTCCGGCCGTTTGTCTTTCAACTAGCTGATAAATATCATCTCAACGGTACCGTGCAGAATAATATGGATGGTGTCAAAATTCATCTTGAAGGAGAGTCTGTGGCTATTCAGTTATTTCTAGCAGACTTGAAAAACAAGGCACCGAGATTGTCAAAAATCAATGAAATAGTTGTTAATGGAACCGAACCGGAGAACGCAGAAGATTTTACGATTATTGCAAGTGAGCGGAGCGGGACATCCATGCTTGTTATCCCAATCGACTCGGCGGTTTGTGAGGATTGTTTAAATGAAATGAATGATCCTAAGGATTTTCGCTATCAATACCCGTTTATCAATTGTACTCAGTGTGGTCCGCGCTACACGATTATCGAGGAATTACCATACGACCGGCCCTACACATCAATGAGGGAATTTCCGATGTGCGAGGATTGCCGGAGGGAATATGAGGATCCAACGAACAGGCGCCACCACGCTCAGCCGATCGCCTGTCCGAAATGTGGACCAAAGCTGCGGTTGTTGGGGAATCATGGAGAAGAGATAGATTCTGAGAATCCGCTAATCGAAACAATCAAGCTAATAAAAGAAGGATCCATTATCGCCATTAAGGGGCTAGGTGGCTACCACTTGTGCTGCGATGCTCGAAATGAGCGGGCTGTAGTCGAATTGAGGAGACGAAAAAAACGGCCGTTGCGGCCGCTTGCCGTCATGGCTGCTTCGATTTCAGTGGTGGAGCAGCTTGCGGAAGTAGATAATGCAGAGTCTGAGCTGTTGCGGAGTCCTGAAGCACCGATAGTAGTGCTGAAGAAGAGTTGCAAGTATGAGTTGGCACCAAGTGTGGCACCTAATATGGGGACAATTGGTGTCATTCTTCCCTATACACCGCATCATCATTTACTATTGGCTGACCCGGAGTTATCGTGCCTTGTGATGACCAGTGCTAATCCTTCCGGCTTGCCAATTGTATTCAAAGACGATGAGGCCACTCGCTACCTAGAGGGCATTGCTGATTATTTTTTGATTAATAACCGCGAGATCCTTCATCCCGTTGATGATTCGGTAGTTCAAATAAATGATGGGAAAGTTGATTTCTTCAGAAGGTCAAGGGGCTATGTCCCCGACCCGTTTACGACAACTAGTGATGTAACAGGAATAGTTGCCTTTGGTGGTCAGCAAAAAACAACGTTTACGATTGGACGAAATGAGCAAATTTTTGTCGGTCCCCATATTGGTGATTTGGAGAATATCGAAACGATTGGCCATTATCAGCGTGAATTGGAACACCTATTGAGATGGATTGATACGCCGAAGAAGATAGTGGTGATTGATGCCCATCCAGGCTATCAAGTTCACAAACTAGCCAATGAATATAAGTTTACGGATGTCATCGAGGTTCAGCATCACCATGCCCATATGGCTGCCTGCATCGCTGAACATCAACTTTCTGGTCAGGCATTTGGGATCATTTTAGATGGAACAGGGTATGGGCTTGACGGAAAAATCTGGGGATTTGAAATCCTCTATGGAGATGCTGTTGGGTTTGAACGCCTGGCCCATTTACACTATACCCCCCTTCCAGGAAGTGAAAAATGTATTCGCGAGCCTTGGCGAAATGCCGCTGCCATGCTGATTTCGCTTCATGGTAGTAAAGGGGTAGAGCTTGCAAAAGCAGTTTTTACAGATAAAACCTCAGAGATTGATATTCTAGAAAAGATGATTGAAAGAAATATAAATACTGTTTACGCCGGGACATGCGGCCGACTGTTTGATGCGGTGAGTGCAATATGCGGTGTGACAAAAGTGTCTAGCTATGAGGGAGAAGCGGCCATTCAGTTAGCTGAACTTGCTAATGAACAGATAATTTATCAGCCATATCGATACGATATAGAGGATACAAAGGGTTTGAAGATTGATTTTTCCAAGATGATTAAAGAAATAAGCGTGGATGTTTTAGCCAGTAAAGACATCCCAACGATTAGCGGTCGCTTCCATGAAACGGTTGTCCAGGCGATTATTGCCTCGATGGTGCAATTAGAAAGGAGAAACCCTGGTGCTAACAAGAACGTTGTTTTATCTGGCGGCAGTTTTCATAACCGCTATTTAAGAATGAGAATCAGAGCAGAATTGTTGCAAAGGGATTTTAATGTCTACGTACCGGAAAAAGTTCCCTGTAATGATGGGGGATTATCATACGGCCAATTAGTTGTAGCCGCAGCAAAAAGGAGTGCTAACCAATGTGTGTTGGAGTACCAGCAAAAGTAGTCAAAAAAATGGAATACAGTGCAGTCGTCGATGTGATGGGTTCACAAACCACAGTAGGGATCATTTTTGTTCCTGAGGTCGAGCTTGGTGATTACGTGATTGTTCATGCCGGTCAGGCGATGAGTATTGTCGATGAAACCTATGCAAAACAAAGTGTGGAAGAATGGAGGAAGCTGGTCCATGCTCGAAATTCTGAAACAGTCCAATAACCCCGAAATTTGTAAACCACTAGTGGAAGCTGTGATCGAAAAAGCAAGAGAATTTCAGGGGAAATTTGGCCGGAGGCCGGCACTCATGGAGGTGTGCGGCTCACATACGATGTCGCTAGCACGCACCGGCGTGAAGCAATGCTTAAAGGACGATGTCAACTTGATTTCGGGGCCGGGCTGCCCTGTCTGCGTGACCGACCAACGTTCGATTGACGCCATGATTGCTCTTGCTGAAGAAGAAAACCGGATTATCTGTACGTTTGGCGATATGATGAAGGTTCCAGGATCGAACAAAACCTTACTGGATTCTAAGATTGCCGGGAAGGATATCCGTGTCTTGTATGCACCGGTTGATGCGGTAAAGGTTGCCGAGGAGAATCCCGATAAGGAAGTAATCTTTCTTGGGATTGGTTTTGAAACAACGATTCCAATCTTGACACTGATGGTTGGGGAAGCGGAAAAACGTGGAATTAATAACTTTTCGATTTGGATGACGACAAAATTGGTTGAACCTGTACTTCGTTATTTATTAGATGCCGGTGAAGTGAATTTGGACGGCTTCTTACTTCCCGGACATGTATCGATTGTTTTAGGGGAGGATTCTTATCAGTATTTAGTCAATGAATATCATATTTCCGGTGTGATTACAGGCTTTGAAACAGCGGAATTACTAATGGGCATATATAAGTCAATTGAGTTAGCATTAACAGGGCAGGCTGCAATTGTTAATAACCATCCTGCGATTGTCAGTAAAACCGGGAATCAAGTGATTCACCAATGGATGGGAAAATATTTAACCAAATGTGATGAGGCTTGGCGCGGCATTGGTGTGATTCCAAAGAGTGGACTAGACCTAAAACCGGAATTCGATCAGTATAATGCGAAAAAACGGTTTACCGTGGAAGTCGGGGAGCCAAGAAAAACGAAGTGCCGTTGTGGTGAGGTCATCCGTGGTTTGATTTCTCCGGATGAATGCCCGCTGTTTGGTAAAGCCTGTCACCCAATGAACCCGGTGGGACCTTGTATGGTATCGGCGGAAGGCAGTTGTGCAGCCTATTATCAATACATGAGGGAGAGTTTCTAATGGAGAAATATATCAGCTTGGCACATGGTGATGGCGGGGAACTAAGCCACCGCTTAATCAAGGATGTGTTTATAGAAGCATTTGGGGACGGAGATTCCGCCTTGTTTGATGCGGCCTCTGTCGATATTCCTGTTGGTCGGATTGCTGTTACCACGGATTCCTTTGTAATTAAACCGATTTTTTTTCCTGGTGGGTCAATAGGTAAATTAGCTGTGGCAGGCACTATCAATGACCTCGCTGTTAGCGGGGCGAGACCTGTTTACTTAACTTGCGGCTTTGTGATTGAAGAAGGCTTCCCCATCTCAGATTTAAAAAAGATTGTGGACGATATGGCAAACGAAGCAAAGAAAACCGGTGTTTCCATCGTCGCCGGTGACACAAAAGTAGTCGAACGCGGCAGTGCCGATGGAGTCTACATAAACACAACAGGCATTGGCATCTATGAACCTGATAAGGGGTGCAGCCTTCAGTTTGAGGAAGGGGACGCCATCTTGGTGTCAGGCACCATTGGCGATCATGGGGTTGCGGTCCTTGCTGCCAGAGGTGAGTTAGGCATTACCGTTCCGATTAATAGTGATTGTGCTTCTCTGAATCGAATGCTTGCTGAAGTGTTGGATCATACAACTGGTGTCCGGATTATGCGTGACCCGACAAGAGGCGGGTTAGCGACGACACTTGTTGAAATCGCTGAAGACTTTCAAGTTACAATGAAAATTAACGAACTCGACCTGCCTGTTAGGGAAGAGGTACATGGGGTTTGTGATCTATTAGGATTTGACCCTCTGTATTTAGCTAACGAGGGTAAAGCAATCATTATTGTTGCCAATCAGGAAAAGGAAAAGGTGTTAGATATATTGCGTGAATACTCTGAAGGCAAGGACGCTGTTGTAATCGGTTCAGTTATTGGAAAAGAAAAAGGCCAGTTGCTATTAGAAACACCACTTGGTTCAAAACGGTTATTAACTAGATTATCAGGAACGATGTTTCCGAGAATATGTTAATAAATGCCGCCATTCTATTAAGAATGGCGGTTAAAAGCTTTAGTAATCTAAGCAAAATTAGACACTTTTCGATGTCAAAAAGGTGTATAATATACTAAAACGGGTGAAAAAGAGGATTGATATTTTGTTATTCAAAAGCCTAGAGTTCAAAAATGTTGTTGGACAGAAGGTTAAAGTCATAGATATTCCTGTATTGATGGAAGATAGCACTTATAAATTTATGATCCAAGTCCGTTTACAGACGTATGTTACGTCACTCTACAACGAAAAAAACTTGAAAAAATGCTACTCCTTTAAAGATTATTTAAAAAAGGTCATGAAATGGCCTGATTATGAACAATTGTTTAAAGTTGGAGAATTAAAGAATAATGCTTAATTTAATTCGAGCATCGTTGGGGCAGGTCCCTAGCGATGCTTTTTATTATTATAAAAATTAAAAGTGATGGATGTTATTCCCTTCAATAGTAGTTAACTGTATAATACAAAGCAGTACTGGTAGGGAAGTGATTTGTTATGAGCAAAATTAAAATTGTAACCGATTCAACAATGGACATGCCGATAGAAATGGCTGAAAAGCTTGGGATTGTAGTTGTGCCATTGTCCGTAACGATAAATGGAGAAACCTATTTAGATAGAGTAGAAATACAGCCTGCAGAATTCATTGAAACAATGAAAAACTTAGAGGAATTGCCGAAAAGCTCCCAACCTTCTGCAGGGACCTTCCTTGAAGTTTATGACAGGCTTGGGGAAGAAGGCTATGAGGTTTTATCCATCCATATGACAGGAAAAATGAGCGGGACGGTCCGGTCTGCTGAGAGTGCTGCCCAAATGACGAATACGAAAGTGACTGTTATTGACTCGATGTTTATCTCGTTGGCACTCCAGTTCCAGGTTAGGGAAGCAGCTAAAATGGCGAAACAGGGTAAAAGTATGGAGGAAATCATCTCCCGCCTTGAAAAGGTACGGGAACATACTAAGCTCTATATTATGATAGATACGCTGGAGAACATGGTGAAGGGTGGACGGATTGGTAAGGGAAAGGCCTTTATTGGCTCGTTATTAAATATCAAACCGATTGCTTCACTTGAAGGGGCAGAATACAATCCCGTCACCAAGGTCCGCAGTCATTCACAAGTGGTTAAATTTTTGGCCAAGCAATTTGCGGAAGATGTTAAAGGGAAAACCATCTTAGGAGCAGGCATTGTTCATGCGGAAGCATACGAACTATCCGCTAAACTAAAAGCGGCAATTACTGACTTAACCGGGTATAAAGATATTTCGATTGACTATACGGGGCCAACGATTAGCACACATACAGGGCCTGGTACAATCGCCTTAATGTATTATTTTGAATAGAAAGTTTATCAAATAAAGGGTGTCAGGCATCATGTGAAAAATTCACATAGTGCCTGACACCCTTTTGTTATCTCTTGGTTAAAATTAGTTTTATTGGTAATGATAAAAAAAATTAAACAATTAAGGTGTTGCCAATGTTCAAGCGGAAGTCAGAAAATAAACAGTCAGAGTATAAGAAGCCGCATAGTTTAAATGTGGACGATCTTAAATCAGAATTACAAGCAGAGATAGGCGATTGTTCAGACCTGAATTTTCGAACCTTAAAAAAGAATGGGAAGAAGATCGTTTTTTGCTTTTTAAGCAGTCTGATTGATAAAACAAGCTTTGATGAATTTTTATTGTTACCCGTTCAGCAAAATACACAAGACGAATGGACTACGGAGAGTCTTGCGCAAATTTTGCCAATTGCTGAAATTTCTGCAGCCAATCAATTAAAAGAAGTTGTTTCTTCCTTAATAGAAGGAAAAGCATACATTTATATCGATGGTGAACCTTACGGAATTCTTGCTAATGTTGGTTCAACCGTGGAAAGATCGCTTGAAAAGGCAGAAACCGAGTCGCTTGTGTATGGTCCAAAGATCTCTTTTACAGAATCATTGATAGGCAATTTAAATATTATTAGAAGTAATTTAAAAGATCCACAACTGTGTATGGAAGATATCACCATTGGAAAAAGGGTAAAAACACCGGGGAAGCTTGTTTATGTTAAAGATATTGCGGATGAAGATAATGTGAATACCTTTCGGCAACGAATAACGGAGCTAGAGTATGATTATATCCCGGATACAACGGTACTTGGCCAGTTAATAGAAGATAATAGTTGGACGATTTTCCCGCAGATTATGTCAACAGAACTACCTGATCGAATCACTCTTTCTTTAATGCGAGGGCGGGTTGCCGTGATGATGGATCGCTCTCCTTCTGCCATTTATGGCCCCACACCATTCTTAAGTTTTTTTGAATCAACAGAAGATGTTTACATGCGATGGAATATGGGGTTTTTCCTAAGAATGCTCCGGATTATTTCGATTTTTTTATCGGTTCTTTTGACACCGGCATATGTAGCTGTTTTAACCTACCATTATGAAGTCATTCCTTCTGCACTGCTCATGTCGCTTGGTCAATCTAGGGCAAATGTTCCGTTCCCGCCGATGCTCGAAGCTCTTCTCTTAGAATTTGTGATCGAGCTCTTAAGAGAAGCAGGCGCGCGACTGCCAACCAAAGTGGGTCAAACAATGGGTATTGTTGGTGGTATTGTCATAGGTCAGGCGGCAGTTCAAGCGGGATTTACCAGTAATATCTTAATTATCATTATCGCGTTAAGTGCCCTGGGTTCATTTACATCACCTAGTTATTTAATGGGTACCGCCGTTCGGATGATTCGTTTTCCAATTATCATTTTAGCAGGTATATGGGGGGGGATTGGAATTATGTTATCTTTCTGTTTTGTCCTCATTCACCTTTTACGATTAACTACAATTGGGAGGCCCTACCTTATGCCGGTTTATCCTTTTAGGTGGAAGGACTTAGGTTACAGTATCTTTAAATTTCCTGCTCAATATTTGTCTTTTAGGCCAGTAACGAACCGGCCGGTTGATAAAAACCTTTTTCCAAAACAAAAGGGTGTTGAAAAAAAGGATGTAGATGAATAGGAGCGGTCAAGATGAAAGTGGATTTGCATCCAAAGGAAGGATTAATGGTTAATGCATTCCTGGTCCTGTTTTTTATACATTCTACCCAAACAGGCGTAGGAGTTGTTGGATTACCAAGGATTGTATACCTAGCGGCAAAACATGATGCATGGATATCTGTTTTTCTCGGGGGAATCTTATCAGGCATTGTCTTAGTGATGATGGTTATCATGCTTAAAAAATATGATAGTGCTGATTTATATGGAATCCAGGTTGATGTTTTTGGAAAATGGCTCGGAAATGCGATGAACATTTTTTATATGATCTATATGATCTTAAGTTTTTTTGTCATCCTTATGAATTATATTGAAATTGTCCAAGTATGGATATTTCCCGACTTACCAACATGGCAAATCGCTCTTGCACTTATCCTCTTAACCATTTATGCCGTAAATGGTGGCATTCGGATCATTGTCGGGGTGGCTTTTATTTCAGTAATAGGGACGCTTTGGTTGATTTTTGTTCTAATCGTACCCATGCAGTATTCTGACCCTAAAAATCTGTTTCCAATATTAAATACAGATTTGAAGCACATTATTAATGGTGTCTATAAAACATCTCTTTCCCTAATGGGCTTTGAACTACTAATGTTCTTATATCCCTATGTGAAAGATAAAAAAAAGGTTTTTATCTACTCACAGATGGGGAATTTACTGACTACCATTATTTTCACAGCGATTACTATGATCTGCATAACTTTCTTTGCTGAGAATGGACTGGCAAGGACCATTTGGCCTGTTTTATCGATGTTTAAAATCGTTCGATTACCCAACTTAGAACGGTTTGAATTTATTGCTGTTTCATTTTGGATGTTAATCATCTTACCAAATATGTGCTGTTATTTATGGGCAGCATCGAAGGGGTTTAGTCGAATTATCAACTGGAAGCAAAAGAAGGGGATTTGGATCATTGGCATCCTGGTTTGGGCCGGATCATTTTTTATTAAAGCAAGGTATCAAATGAATGAACTGACTGATTTTGTAGGACATCTTGGCTTTTTAACTGCATTCTGTTATCCTATCCTCCTTTCTATTCTTGTTATTGCGAAAAAATGGTACCAAGGGAGGAAGAAAAAGAGTGCAGAAGTTTCGTAGCAATTTCATCCTTTTGTCAATTTTTTTGATGTCATTTGTCATCAACGCGGGTTGTGTTCAGCAAAAGCCACTTGAAAAATTAGGTCTAATTACAACAACTGGATTAGATATGGAAGGGAAAAATAAACTAAAAGGAACGGTAGTTGTTCAAAAGTTTGATCCAATGACCACTCAATCGTCGACGAAAGTAATTACTTCTGTGGCAAAAACAAGTAAAGGATTAAGGCAACAAGAAAATCTTCAATCCAATCAGAGACTTGTGTCAGGTCAGCTTCGATCCGTTATCTACAGTAGAGAGCTAGCAGAAAAAGGAATCATCCAGCTTGTAGACACATTAAATAGAGATGCAGCGATTGGAAATATGGTTTATTTAACAGTTGCCGATAGATCTGCTTCTGAGATCCTGCAAATTGAAAAAGCTAAAAATGAAAATGTAAATCTTGGGACCTATATGTATAACTTAATTAAGCAAAATGTAGAGGGCGAACAAATCCTCTCCCCGACTTTACATGAGTTTAACCATAATTACTATGATATAGGGAAAGACCCTGTTCTCCCTATTTTGAAAGTTCAAGATCAGGATGTGGTAATTACTGGGGTTGGTCTTTTTAGTGATGACCGATTGGTTGATGAATTAGAGAAAAAAGATTTTTTTTATTTAAAGATTTTAATCGATAAATATAAAGCTGGTTCACAGGAAATAGGATTTAAAACCGAAGAATTAAAAAAACTCATCGTGAAAGATGTAAATTACACGAAGAAACCAATCTATAGTAAAATATTTATCACCATTGATAACATCCGGAGTAAAACAAAAATTAAATTGGTGGATAAAAAAAATCTCCGTTATAAAGTGGAAGTTAATTTGGATTCAAGATTATTAGAAATGACCGAAGCCTTAGATTTAGGTAAACCCTCTTCTGTTAAGATGCTTCAAGTAAAAATGAATAATCTAATGGAAAAGAGGATTAAAAAATTACTGCTACGTTTTAAGAAATTAGGAATTGACCCGATCGGATTTGGGAATGAATACGAGGCTCATTTAAGAGGAAGAGTGATTTCGAAGGAGGAGTGGGACAAGCAATACAAGAGGGTTATCTTTGATGTTCATGTAAATAATACAATTGAACGAACGGGTGTCATCGATTAACAAGCCATTTCCTTTCATCTTTTTCAAATCTTTGTTAAACTATTCTCGGGTGGAATAGTGAAAAGGTAGCAGGTGATGGTATGAAAGCTCGGTTTTTAGTAGTGGTCTTAGTTCTTACAACACTTATCTTGTCGGCGTGTGGACAAAAGGAAATAGAAAATGCCATAGACTGGCCAATTAAAGACTTTACAGCTACAAATCAAGACAATAAGTCCTTTGGATTAAAGGATTTAAAGGGTAAGGTGTGGATTTCTGACTTTATTTTTACAAGCTGTGCAGATGTTTGTCCGCCGATGACTTCTAATTTGACGAAATTACAGAAGATGATTAAGGATGAAGGCCTGAAGAATGTTGAATTGGTTTCCTTCAGTGTCGACCCAGGCGTCGATACTCCTGAAGTTTTAACCCGTTACGCAGAGCAATTCGGGGTTGATTTTAAAAATTGGACCTTTGTGACTGGTTATTCCCAGGAGTTTATTGAAAACTTTGCATTGAAAAATTACAAAGCTCTAGTTAAAAAGCCGCAAGAGGGTAATCAAGTGATTCACGGGACCTCTCTATATTTAGTAGACCAAGAAGGACATATTAAAAAGTCCTATGATGGGTACAAGAATGTTCCCTTTGATGAAATAGTTCAAGATATGAAAACATTGCAATAGACCTATGAAAGGTCTATTTTTTTTGGCAGGAATAGGATATCGTACAGATTGTTTTGAATGATTCAAGCCGTGTTATAATAATAATTTAGAAGGCAGGTGAATTTTAATATGAAAAAGCTTTTCCCCCTTCTTATTCTCTCGGTATTATTCCTATGTTCATGTAATCAAGACGATCAATGGGCGTTACATCCTGAAAAGAAAACAGCAGCACAGGCATTTGCACAGGTTCCCGCTGACTTCATCCCCCGCAAATTAACAGTTTTATCAGCAGGAGATTCACTTACCCAAGGGATAGGTGATAGTACAAACCAAGGCGGTTATTTGCCATATTTAGAAACCATGCTTGAAAAAGAAAAAGGTATAAAAGAAGTGGATTTCTATAATTATGGCGTAAAGGGTAATCGGACAACTCAACTTTTAAAACGATTGAAAACACCGGAAATGAATGCTGTGATACAAACGGCGGATATAGTTATTCTTACGATAGGTGGAAACGACATTATGAAAGTAGTCAAGGACAATATCGAAAACCTTCAACTTTCCACGTTTACCACTGAAAAAGAATCTTACCAGAATCATTTAACGCAAATTATCGAGGCTATCATTCAGGGAAATCCCCAAGCAAAGGTTGTATTAGTGGGGTTATATAATCCTTTTTCTAAATGGTTTTCAGAAATAAAAGAGTTGGATGAGATTGTTGCGGATTGGAATAAGACAGGTCAAGCGGTAATTGCAAATTACCCCAATGCCTATTTTGTCCCGATAGAAGATTTGTTTTTAAATACGAACGAAAATTTATTATTTACAGATAATTTCCATCCGAATGACAAAGGCTATGAGATGATTGCAGAAAGATTGAACAAAACCTTGGAACAACAAGTATTGCCTGATTTGGACAAAACGCCCTACATGGTCAATTCAGAGGAGAATTAGATGAAAAATAAATGGAAAATAGGTTTCCTGCTATTGTTTGGCATCAACCTTTTGTTCACAATTGTAATGTTATCACTGGTCATGTTCCCATCAAATGGTCCGCAAACGAGTAAATTAAATGTTCCAATGGGTGAACATGTTTCCTTCCATGTTAAATCAAATAAGAATGATTTAAATAAACTCATCAATCATTATTTAAAAGAAGAGGCCGCTGACTCACCGATTGATTATCAGATCATTCTGGGGAAAGAGGTTGAACTTTATGGTACCTTACCGTTCTTCAGTGAGGAATTAAATATGAAGTTAACTTTCGAGCCGAAGGCACTTGAAAATGGTGATTTGGTTTTAAAACAGAAATCAATGACGATCGGCAGTTTACACCTTCCGATTTCATACGTCCTAAATTTTATTAGTGAAAATTATAAGATTCCTAAGGGAGTCGATATAAGACCCAAAGATAAACTTATTTATGTCAATATGAAGCAATTGAAATTAAAAAGTGATATCAAAATAAAGGCAGACAAATTTGATTTGAAGAAGGATGACATTAGGTTTACGATCCTAGTTCCAGTGAAATAGGTGCCTCGTTTTTAGAGGCACCTTTATTAATCTCTAATTTGGATGAATTGGAGTTCTGGTTCATTACCTGTCATGCCCAAAAAGACAATGGTATAGCTTTCATTTGGCAAAAATTGAACCCTCGGCATCTCCAGTAAAACGGTCTTCGTGTCAGCCTCCCTTGCTTCCAAATTTACTGTCATCGGTGTTAACCCTAAATATTCGGTTGCCTGTTTGTAGGAAACCTTTGGAAAAACGACATCACGATCTTTGACTGCAATATCAAATGGAGGAGTATCGGGTGATAAATGAATAAAGCGCACCTTCGATTCGTTTACTGGTACCCTTGGTTGATTCTCAAATACTAACAGGCGCATTTTCTTAACAGAGTCGATTGCTGCGAGTGTATAGGACTTTCCAGGTTCAACGGTAATCTTCTTATTTAGGACACTGTCCACCATGTTTCCCGTGGGGTAAATGTCTATATGATGTTTTCCTGCTGTTAAAGGCAGAACAGCACTTACATTTTTAAAGGGTAAGTCCTTTATCGTGCGTTTCCCGTCAATATAGACATCAATGTTCGGGGAATCCGGGGAGGTGTGAAGGAAACGGACATTCGCTTCTAATTGTACCGGTTGGGGAGTAGTTCTCATGAAATACAGCGCTTTATTCATGTATTTTATATGTTTTAAATAATACTGCATGTGTAAGTTTGGAGATGAGTATTTATAAAATTGAGATAACATTTCATACATCGCCGCTTTTTGAAGATAATCGGAATGTGTTCTTTTCTCTGACATTTTATCAACTCCTATCAAATGGATTACATAATAATTTATTCAAGCTTAAATAGGTAGGTGTCTAACTTATCATGATGTAAATTGAAAATTTTACATTTATTATTTACAAATGGTAATATTACACATATACTGATAATAAATAAGTGCGAAAGTGGGTGACGTGCAATGGTAATTGAAACAATGAGAGCAATCCGTTATTTGAATATTGTTGTTTGCACAGCCCAAAGATGTTCCGAGTAGGGTCTCTTTGTACCCTTATTCCATCATGCGAATATAACCATGGGCTGTGTGTGCCTATGGTTTTTTATTTTGAAAAAATAATGATTCGCTGGAGGAATACAATTGAATTTACTAACAATCGGTTTAACAGAAACTGTACAAAATGATTTTCAAACTATAAATAAAAATAATGAGCTGGTTCTTGGCCGTGTTGCACTCGAACATAAACGAATGTACCGGGTTTGGACGGAGCAGGGTGAATTATTATGTGAGGTATCGGGAAGGTTCAGTTTTAATGCCATTAACCGCGAAGACTTCCCTGCTGTAGGTGATTGGGTTGCCCTAAAGCCGAGGAGCGACGAAGGCAAAGGTACGATATTGGCGATCATGCCGAGAAAAAGTAAGTTCTCAAGAAAATCAGCCGGGAATACGGCTGAAGAGCAAATTGTTGCGACCAATGTCGACACTGTTTTCCTGGTAAATTCTCTGAATGAAGATTTGAATTTAAGAAGAATCGAACGCTATTTATTGCTTGCATGGGAAAGTGGGGCAAACCCGGTTATTGTTTTAAGTAAGGCAGACCTTTGTCAGGACCTTGCCGGCAAGCTTGCTGAGGTCGAAGCGATTAGCTTGGGCGGGGTTCCTGTCATTGCAGTCAGTGCTGAAACGATGAGTGGATTTGAGAAACTGGAACCATTCTTACAGTTTGGTGAAACAATTGCTTTGCTGGGTTCATCAGGGGTAGGTAAATCAACATTAACGAATCGTCTTTTAGGAGAGGAAAAACAGCTGGTTCAGGATATTCGTTTGGCAGATGATAAAGGGCGTCATACCACGACGCACCGCGAGTTAATCCTCCTTCCGAATGGTAGTGTTTTGATTGATACCCCGGGAATGAGGGAACTGCAGCTTTGGGAGAGCACAGACGGTTTACCGGAGACCTTTTCGGAAATTGAAGAATTAGCAGCCCGGTGTCGATACCGAGATTGTCAGCATAAGAATGAACCCGGCTGTGCTGTGGTCATGGCGATCGATGAAGGAGTGCTTGGCGTTGATCGGCTGACCAGTTACAACAAACTGCAAAAGGAGTTGGCGTTTATCGAAAGGAAAGCAGATAAACGTGCACAGGCAGAAGTCAAAAAACAATGGAAAAATATAAACAAACAGATGAAGCAGCGAAAGAGCTTTTAATAATTGTAAAGCTGAGCAAGTTAGGTGGATGACACACTTTCTTGTTTGGCTTTTTTTGATAAGTTCAGAGATTTTATTTTTCCTGACAATTCTTGTATACTCTAACTCAAAGCAAAATAATCTTAAAGGGGTGGGAAACTTGGAAAAGCAATATCAGGTTGCAACGTTTGCCGGCGGCTGTTTTTGGTGTATGGTAAAACCATTTGATGAGCAGCCCGGCATTAAAAGTGTGATTTCCGGCTACACAGGGGGGACGGTAGAAAACCCGACCTATCAACAAGTATGTACAGATACCACCGGCCATTTTGAAGCAGTGCAAATCACCTATGATCCAGAGATTTTTCCTTATGAAAAACTTTTGGAGTTATTTTGGCAGCAAATTGACCCAACCGACCCAGGGGGACAATTTCATGATCGGGGACAGTCGTACCAAACGGCTATATTCTACCACGATGATACACAAAAAAAGCTTGCTGAACAGTCAAAGCAAGCATTACAGAAAAGCGGTCGTTTTACTAGACCGATTGTGACACCAATCTTGCCCGCACAGACCTTCTATCCGGCAGAAGACTATCATCAGCACTACTATAAGAAAAATCGGAGCCATTATGAATCCTATCATGTAGGCTCGGGTCGTGCGGGTTTTATTCAAAGTCATTGGGGGGAGAATAATGAATAATAAGAATGTTGAACAGCTGAAAAAGGATTTAACACCGATACAGTATGAAGTCACACAAAACAGTGGAACAGAACCTCCGTTTCGAAATGAATATTGGAATGAAACAAGAGAGGGGATTTATGTGGATTTAGTCTCTGGGAATCCGTTGTTTAGCTCGTTAGATAAGTTCGACGCCGGCTGCGGCTGGCCGAGCTTTACGAAACCTATTCAAGCGGAAGAAGTGGTTGAAAAAGCTGATTTCAGTCATTTTATGACTCGGACAGAGGTAAGAAGTAAATCAGCCGATTCCCATTTAGGTCATGTCTTTCCTGACGGACCGGACCCAACTGGCTTGCGTTATTGTATCAACTCTGCCGCCTTACGGTTTATTCCAAAAGATGAACTCGAAAAAGAAGGATACGGGGAATTCACCAAATTATTCGAGGCAAAATAAAAAAGCCGAGCTTTTGAAGTGACCACGTAAAGTTGGATTATTGTCCAACTTTAAGTGATTCACATCATTTGCGGCTTTTTTATTTTGCCTTTTGATTGGAGCTTGAAGTCATCCCGCCAGATAGGATAAATTTCATCGCTTCCTCAGGTTTAACGTCGATAATTTCTACTTGTTCTTTTGGAATCAAAAAAGTAAACCCAGCAACTTGGAACGTTTGTGGAATATAAACAGCAACATGGTCCTTTAATGGAGAATAAAAGTCCTCCAATTGTTCCGAAGTAATAAACCCCATGCTGCGCATCTCGGTTCCCGGAATAACTACAAGTGCAACCTTGGAAAAAGATTTTTTCTCCCCAAGAAAGGATTGGACCGTGTCTTTTATAACGGAATAGATCGTTTTGACAACAGGAATCTTATCTAGAAGAATATCAATCAACCTGATGATTTTTCCCGATATATATTTCGTAGATAACCATCCTAAAACAGTAATTAAGAGGATGGTTGTCAGTAAGCCAATCCCGGGAATGTAGTCTTCCTTTAAATAAGGCCTCAGTGTATTACCGAGTAAACCGTCTAAAAATAAAAAAGTTTTGTAAATCACATAAATCACAAGGATGATAGGGACAATCGTTAAAATGCCGTTAATAAAGTTTTTCAAAATAGATTTCATCGTTTCACCTGCAATTTTTATCATTGTATTTCATAATATAGGCGAATGCACATACGGGTCAAGTACCTACTTCATAAAGTAACATTGTTAAGAAACAATTTCGTGAGGAGTGAAGTGTATGTTTTACGGACATGGTGGTTGTGGTTACCCTGCAGGAGGTTGTGGATATCCTGCATACCCTGTAGGAGGTTGCGGAATCGGCAGTGGATTTGCGTTAATTGTCGTCCTATTTATCCTTTTAATCATTATCGGGGCGAGCTGGGGCTATTAATCGATCAAATAAAGGCTGACTCTAACCGAGTCAGCCGTTTCTATTTTTGATGAAATAAGCGGACTATATGTCGGTGACGATGGCGCCGAAATACTTTAATGCTTACCCAATCGTTACTTTTTCCTTCGGATATTTGTATTTTTCCTTGCTGCCTTTGCCTCTTAAAATCAGTAAACAGGTTACAATACCCACTCTCCCAATAAACATCAGGATAATGATGAGAATTTGTCCAAAGGTGGTAAGTCTTGGGGTTAAGCCCAGCGACAATCCATTGGTACCAAAAGCCGAAGAAACTTCGAAAATAACCTCAAGGACTGTGCCGTGTTCGGTTATTGATAAAATTAAAATGGAAAATAAACATAAAAATGCTCCGGTCATGATGACAATAAATGATTTCAGGACATCCTCACTTAGCAGTTCACGTCTAAAGATTTTTATTGAGCTTTTTCCCTGTGCATAAAATATGATGGCTAGAATAACGATGGCAAACGTGGTAGTTCGTATCCCTCCACTCGCACTGCTCGGTGAGCCGCCAATGAACATTAATATCGACAGGAATAGTTGGTTGCTCGGTGTAAAATCATTGATATCCATGGTTGCCAATCCCGCACTTTTAGTGGTGACGGAATTAAATAAAGAGTAAAAAAACGATTCATGCCAATTTTTATCTGAAAAAAAGTTTTGGCTGTCAAAAATGTAAATCAATAAAGCACCGATAAGGGTAAGAAGGACAAACGTTATCGTGGTTAACTTCGTATATAGGGTAAAATGAAACTTCTTCCTTTTATTCAGGTTTAATAAGAATTCCAAAACCTCAACCATCACTGGAAATCCAATGGCACCAACAATCATCAACAAAATTATTACTGTTTGGACAAAATAGTCCGCACTGTATGGACTGAGTGACGCATCTGTAAGATCGAATCCTGCATTGGTCGTGGCGCTGATGGATGCAAAAAATCCATGTTTAAAAGCAGAAAATGGACCTTCGAAATAGTTTAAAAAGCGAATTCCTAAGATAATTCCGCCCACAAATTCAAATGAAATAAAAATAATGAGAATTCGTTTTGCCAACTGAACCAATCCAGCTAAGTTTGATTGATTTTGATCAATCATAATCAATTGTCTTTCTTTTAACCCTACTTTTTTCCCGAGCATAATCCACAAGAATGTACTTAAGGACATAACCCCTAACCCGCCTAATTGCAGAATTAAGCATAAGAGAAATATTCCGAAGTTGCTAAAGGTATCCTTAATTGAAATGACACTTAAACCAGTTACGCTTATCGCGCTGGCCGAGGTAAACATAGCATCGATAAAGCTTAGTGAAACATTCTCGCGGTGGGCCATAGGTATTTTTAATAAAAGCGTAGAAATGACTAAAGCAGATAAATAAAAAATAACAATTAATTGGATCGTTGAAAGCTCTTTTGTTTTTAACTTTATTTTGTTGATTGCGCTCATCAGGTTCATTCCTTCTGTATTCTATTTGTAATTTTATATGAAACATCAGGAAATGTAAAAGGCTGCATTAACGTAACGGACTTGGTTTCCACTTTTTCTTATAAATAACATGAAAGAAACAAATAAACCATTCATACAATTTCTATAAGGCCTGCCTAATTTAATAAGGAAGTGATTCCCAATGGATCATTCTTTTCTAATAAAACCAATGCTCGATGACATCTACCCTGTCATTGATTATGGCAAAGGAATTTATTTGTTTGATATGGATGGAAAAAGGTATTTAGATGGGGCTTCCGGTGCCGTAACTGCCAATATTGGTCATGGTGTAACGGAGATCATTGAAGCAATGAATGAACAAGCAAAAAAGGTTTCATTTGTGTATCGCTCACAATTTACGAGTGATGCTGCGGAAAGTTTAGCTAAAAAAATTGCTACTATGCTACCCGGAGATCTCAATTGGTGTTTTTTCGTTAACAGTGGTTCTGAAGCAACGGAAACAGCCATGAAAATGGCGATTCAATATTGGCAGGAAAAGGGTGTTCAAACGAAAACCAAGGTGTTATCGAGATGGGTAAGCTACCACGGGATTACCCTTGGAGCGCTTTCGATGTCAGGTCATACTGGCAGGAGAGCAAGATTTGTACCACTTTTAGAGGATTTCCCAGTCATTAACCCCCCGTATTGCTACCGTTGCCCGTATAACCTCAAGGAAGCTAACTGTGGCTATTTATGTGCCCATGAGTTAGAAACAGCGATTAAGCGGATTGGAGCGGAGCAAATCGCTGCTTTTATCGCTGAACCAGTCATTGGCGCTGCTGGCGGAGCAATTGCCCCACCAAAAGATTACTACAAGGTCATTAAGAAAATATGTGAGGAAAATGACATCCTTTTTATCGCTGACGAAGTCATGACTGGCTGTGGCCGGACGGGCACAATGCTTGCTTGTGAACAGTGGGGAATCAGTCCTGATATTGTTGCCTTAGGAAAAGGAATGGGTGCAGGTTATGCGCCGATTGCAGCTGCAATTGCAACGGAAAAAGTCATCGAGCCGATCTTGGCAGGAACGAAGGTGGTTATGAGCGGACATACCTTAAGTGCCAATCCCCAAGCCTGTGCGACGGCCTTAGCCGTTCTCGAGTATGTTGAACAAAACAATATTATTCAAGAGGTAGAAGGTAAAGGAGCCTATTTACGAACACAGCTTGAAAAATTAAAATCTCTCTTTACGTTTATTGGTGATGTCCGCGGCAAGGGGCTGTTACTTGGAATAGAATTTGTTCAAGATGCTGTTTCAAAAACCGCATTTCCTAGAAATGCGCTGATTACCCAAAGAATTGTAGCACTCGCGAAGGAAAAAGGGCTGCTTGTGTACCCGGCTGGTGCCGGGAATGATGGAATAAACGGCGACTCAATTATTATTTCTCCTCCATTAACTATCAATAAAAAAGAAATGGAGGAACTAGTTCATTTCCTAAAAGAGACATTTAATGATTTTTCAAATCAACTGAATGAAGGGAAGGGGTGAGGTAAATGGAAAATCCATTCGGAAAAATTACCAACTTAGCAGCTGTTATGGAATTTTTTCATGACGGTATGACATTGATGTTTGGCGGTTTTGGCGGGGTCGGTTCTCCGCCGGCATTAATTGATGGCATTCTTGAAAAAGGGGTACGTGATCTCACTTTAATTGGAAACGACACAGGATTCCCGCATATTGGCATTGGGAAATTAGTGAGTCAGCAAAGGGCAGTGAAAGTGATTGCTTCTCATATCGGCTCCAACCCTTTCGCAGGACAGTTCATGCATGAGGGAAAACTGGAGGTTGAGTTTTCTCCGCAGGGAATATTAGCTGAAAGAATCCGTGCCGGCGGTGTCGGCCTGCCAGCCATATTGTCAGATATCGGCATGGACAATGAACTGGTGGTGAAAGATAAACCCTATTATTCTCTGGCAGATAAGAAGTATCTTGTTGAAACAGCATTAACTGCTGAAGTGTCGATAGTGTATGCGAAAAAAGCCGATGCATATGGTAATTTAATTTACGACAAAAGTGCCCGTAATACAAATCCGCTGGTTGCGATGGCAGGGGATATCACAATTGCGGAAGTTGAGGAAATTGTACCGCTTGGCAGTCTAGACCCCGATTCTATCATAACGCAAGGAGTGTTCGTGGATTATATCATTCCATCTAAGGGGGTGAACTGGAAATGGGCATGGCAGTAGACATTCGGAATCAAATGGCTAAAAGGGCAGCAGAGGAAATTCAAACGGGAATGGTTGTCAACCTGGGGATTGGAATCCCCTCGCTCGTTCCCAATCATTTGCCAACAGAGACTATGGTAATGTTTCATGCCGAAAACGGCATTACTGGTATGGGACCAAGCCCAAGTATGGGAGAAGAAGATGAAAATTTATGTAATGCCGGAGGATTTCCAGTTACGCTGAACAAGGGTGGATCTTACTGTGATAGTGCGATTTCATTTGGAATGATTCGCCGCGGCAGAGTGGATATTACGATTTTAGGCTCACTGCAGGTAAGTAAAAATGGCGATCTTGCTAACTGGATCGTCCCTGGAAAAAAGGTCCCGGGTATGGGCGGAGCGATGGAACTCGCTCAAAAAGCTAAAAAAGTCATTGTTGTCATGAATCATTGCGATAAACAAGGGAAGCCCAAAATTGTCAAATCATGTACATTACCATTAACTTCAGCAGCCTGTGTCGATATAATTATCACCGATTTAGCTGTTTTCACGGTTAACGAAGAAGGGTTACTATTAACCGAATTGTTTGCCCCTTATAGTTTAGAAAATGTTGTTAACAAAACTGGGTGTGAATTCAAAATAAGGGAAACTGTTCGTATGATTCCGTACTAAGCTGAATCATTTTTAAAAGGAGTGAATCGTTTGGACACTTATGAAATGCGCATAAAACGATGGATAAAGGAGAATCGAGCGCGGGGGGCAAGATTGTTACAAATACTTGTCCGGGAAAATAGTACACGGGGAAACGAAAGCAGTACACAAGCAATAATTATTGAAAAATGTCGGCAGTTAGGCCTAACTCTCGATATATGGGAAATCGGTGGTGACGAATTAAAATCCCATCCTGCCTATTGTTGTGATCGTCAAAGCTTCGGCGGGAATCCTAACCTTGTAGCCATTTTAAAGGGTACAGGGGGAGGTAAATCGATGATTTTAAATGGTCATATCGATGTGGTCCCAGTTGGGGATGAATTAAGCTGGAAACATGACCCATTTAGTGGGACCATAGAATGCGGCAAGCTTTATGGAAGAGGAGCCACCGATATGAAGGGTGGGAACGCAGCACTTCTAATGGCGATTGAGTCATTAATAGCCAATGGTATTCAACTGAAAGGGGATGTGATTTTTCAAAGTGTGATAGAAGAAGAAAGCGGCGGGGCTGGCACCCTTGCAGCCGTCCTTAGAGGTTACCATGCAGACGGGGCCATTATTCCAGAACCAACCAATCTGAAAATATTCCCAAAGCAGCAGGGCTCGATGTGGTTCAGAATTATAGTAAAAGGCAAGGCGGCACACGGTGGAACAAGGTACAAAGGTGTAAGCGCCATTGAAAAAGCCCTATTAGTCATTCAAAATTTACAACAATTAGAGAAAGATAGAAATGCCAGAATTACAGATCCTCTCTTTGACAAAATCCCCATCCCTATACCAATTAATATTGGGAAGCTTACGAGCGGCGAATGGCCTTCTTCGGTGCCTGACACCGCCATTATTGAAGGGAGAATGGGAGTTTCTCCGGACGAAACGATTCAATCAGCACAGCTGGAGATGGAAAAGTGTTTAAGTGAAATTGGTGAACAAGATGTGTGGCTTAAGGAAAATTCTCTTAAATTAGAATGGTTTGGCGGCAAATGGCTGCCAGGCAGTCTTGAAAAGGACCATCCTTTAATGAATGAATTAACGAAGAGTTTTATAGAAGTAAAGAGTGATCGTCCTATCATTGAGGCAAGCCCTTGGGGAACAGATGGCGGTATCCTTTCTACGATTGGTAATACACCCGTTGTTATTTTCGGACCCGGGATTACAGAAACCGCACATGATGCCAATGAGCATATAGTCCTTGAAGATATGTTTATTGCAAGTGAGATCATTGCACTAACCTTATTAAAATGGTGTGAGGTAGTAGAATAAATGTTGGAATTTTTCGATTCATTATCAAAAGATTGTTATAATTGTATTATAAGGTGTTAGATTGGTGTAATAGAAATGTCTGGCTAATCTAGGCCAGACATTTTTGCGGGAGAATGCTAGAAATTATTCATTTTCGTTGGGGTGAATTGAATGAATCAAACCGCATCCACAATTGTTCAAGAAGAAAGCAACTATTTTCTCGAAATATATCTTGATCCATTTAATAAACGTATTCGTGTGGATGATTATCGTGGGAATACAAAATTGCTTATTGAGCGAGCTGAAGAGTTCGCGGCAAAACACAAGGCTGAAAAGTTAATTGTTAAGGTCCGCAGTGAAAATTTTCTTGATTTCTTAGAAAGGGGCTTTCAGCCGGAAGCAGTAGTCGATCGCTATTTTCTAGGTTCAGATGCTCATTTTTTTTCAAAGTATTACACTGCAGAACGTAAGCAAAATGATCATTGGGTGACCGAAGACGGAATGATCCATAGTATCTACCAATTAGATACGTCGGTTCAGAAAGCTTATCCACCCAAGGAATATGAATTAAAAAAGGTTGACGATAATTGTGCTGTGGAACTTGCGGCACTTTACCGGCAAGTGTTTCAAATTTATCCAACCCCTTTGCATGATTCAGAGTATATAAAAAAGACAATCAAGGATGGGACCGTTTATTACGCTTTTTTCCATCAAGGAAAAATTGTTAGTGCTGCTTCAGCCGAAGTTCATTCTTTTTATAAAAATGCAGAATTAACGGATTGTGCGACATTAACGGAACATCGGAAATATGGGTTAATGAAAATAATTCTTCAGGAACTTGAAGTTGAGTTGAAAAGGAAGGGCATCTTTTGTGCCTATTCCATTGCAAGGTCGTTATCCTTTGGGATGAATGCTGTCTTATTTCAACTGGGCTATTCGTATCGGGGCAGACTGATGAACAATTGCTACATTTATGACAAGCTTGAAAATATGAATATGTGGGTAAAGAATCTGGCAAACTGCTAAAATTTCGGCTTACCGTGCCAGTTTTTCGGCACCTTGAAAGATGTCAATGAAGGGCAGGTGAAGAAATGGTTCAGTTAACCGCTTTAACGCAAGAAGTTCTGACAGCTATTCTAAAAGGCATTGATGAAGGAATACATGTAGTTAACACGGCAGGGAAAACAATTTTTTATAATGAAGTAGCAGCAAAGCACGATGGGATGGATGTGAAGGAAGTGCAGGGAAAGTATTTAATTGACGCATTTCCCTCCCTAACGGAAAACTCAAGTACCTTGCTGAAAGTAATCAAAACAGGAAAGCCCATTTACAATCAAACACAGGTTTATATGAATTTGCATGGGACAAGAATTGATACAATAAATACAACCCTGCCAATCTTTCTAGGGGAAGAAATCATTGGTGCTGTTGAAATTGCCAAAGATTATTCCCGGATGAAACTGCTGGCAGAACGACTATTAGATCTACAAAAGGGTTTGAATAAAAGCAGTAAAAAGAAGGCATTGAAGCAAGTTAACTATACTTTAAATGATTTGCTTACGAGGAGTACAGCCTTTCAAAGCATGAAAGACGAGGCTAAGAAGCTGGCAAAATCTGATTCCCCTATTCTCGTATACGGCGAGTCTGGGACAGGGAAAGAACTATTTGTTCAGGGAGTTCATCATGAATCCCACCGCTCATCTGAACCGTTTATTGCACAAAATTGTGCTGCCATCCCTGAAACACTGTTAGAAAGTATCTTGTTTGGCACGGCCAAAGGAAGCTATACAGGGGCAGTGGACCGCAAAGGATTATTTGAATTGGCAGATGGCGGAACACTATTCCTTGATGAATTACATACAATGCCAATTGAATTACAAGCGAAGCTGTTGCGTGTATTGGAGGATGGAATGGTGAGGAGGGTCGGAAGTTCGCAAAGTATTTCTGTGAATGTGCGCATCATTGCGGCAATGAATGTCATGCCAAACAAGGCTCTTCAAGAGCAAACGCTTCGTGCAGACCTTTACTATCGTTTAAATGTATTTACCTTTTCACTTATCCCCTTAAGAGACCGAAAAGAAGATATTCTTTTTTTAACAGATCATTTTATGAAGGATTTTAATCAAAAGCTGTTTAAAAATATTAGCAGATATGAGAAGAAGCTTGAGCTTTTTCTTATCAATTATCAATGGCCGGGTAATGTTAGGGAACTTAAACATACGATTGAATATATGATGAATGTTTGTGAAAGAGAGCACCTGCTGTATGAAGATTTACCAAGCATTTTACGACGTCTTCCAGTTACATCACCAGCTATAAGTAATAGTGATGCAAAAGAGAGTTTATCGTTAAGAAAAAATATCGAAGAATTAGAGAAAAAGCTTATTAGAAATGCCCTTAATTTATCAGAAGGGAACATTAACCAAGCAGCGAAGCTATTAGAGATTCCTAGGCAAACACTACAATATAAAATAAAAAAAATAGTGGACTAAGCAGCCGAGATTTCGGCGCTTTTTTTTTTGAAAGAAGATTAAAAAAACAAAAATTTCAGCAAAAAGTAGCTTCTAAGCCTTTTTATGACATTGGCACACATCTTGCATATTATTTTAGTGAAGCAAGATGGGAGGAATTTACAATGAAGCAATTTTTATATAAACCAAAAAGGCATTGGAAGGATATAGAGCTTTGGAAAGATGTTACTTCAGAGCAATGGAATGATTGGCTTTGGCAGCTAACCAATACAATCCGGACATTAGAAGATTTAAAAAAGGTGATTCATTTAACACCCGATGAAGAGGAGGGGGTAAGAATATCAACGAAAACGATCCCCTTAAATATCACACCTTATTATGCTTCGTTAATGAACCCTGACGATCCTCGTTGTCCAATCAGAATGCAGTCAGTGCCTATATCGAAGGAGATTTATAAAACAAAATATGATCTTGAGGACCCATTATATGAGGATGAGGATTCACCCGTCCCCGGGTTAACACACCGCTATCCGGACAGAGTTCTCTTCCTTGTTACCAATCAATGTTCGATGTATTGCCGCTACTGTACAAGGCGGCGTTTTTCAGGGCAAATTGGCATGGGGGTTCCCAAAAAACAGCTTGATGCAGCTATTTCCTATATTAGGCAAACTCCTCAGGTAAGAGATGTTTTAATCTCAGGCGGTGACGGACTGCTGATTAATGATAATATTTTGGAATATATCCTTAAAAACCTGCGGGAAATTGACCATGTGGAAATTATTCGGATAGGGACAAGGGCACCGGTTGTATTCCCACAGCGAATTACTGAAAACCTTTGTAATATCTTGAAAAAATATCATCCAATCTGGCTAAATACTCATTTTAATACTTCAATTGAAATAACCGAGGACTCAAAACGAGCCTGCGAAATGCTTGCCAATGCTGGTGTTCCGGTGGGTAACCAGTCGGTTATTCTTGCAGGAATCAATGACAGTGTGCCAATTATGAAAAAACTCATGCATGATCTTGTCAAAATCCGCGTCCGACCATATTACATTTATCAATGTGATTTATCCGAAGGAATTGGACATTTTAGGGCCCCTGTTTCAAAAGGATTGGAAATTATCGAGGGACTTCGCGGACATACCTCAGGTTATGCGGTTCCGACCTTTGTCGTCGATGCACCTGGTGGCGGCGGTAAAATTGCTCTACAGCCGAATTACCTCATCTCGCAAAGTCCGGAAAAAGTGGTCCTGCGAAACTTTGAAGGGGTCATTACTTCTTATCCGGAACCGGAAAATTATGTCCCGGGAAGAGCAGAGGGTTATTTTCAAGAGGTTTACCCTGATATGGACGAGAAAAGGTCGCTTACAGGAATCTCAGGGATTATGAATGATCATCACTTTAACCTTGTTCCTGAAGGGTTAACTCGGCTAAATCGTCGAAAAGATTACAACCAAAACCCTGAACATACTACATTAAAGGATAAGCGCAGCAAACGCGATGAGTTAAAGGATAAGAAATTTAAAGCACTTACGCAGAAGGAAATAGAAGGTCAGAAACCTACAAACGAAGGCACATCAGCCGAAACGATGAAGGATTAGGAGGAGTGTCATTGAAAATTATATGTGAGTGGTGTGAAAGCAAAAATGTTGAAAGAATAACAAGCTCAGTTTTTTGGGAACTCCCAGATGGGACGCGAGCGATTGAAATCAGTGAAACTCCCACCTTTTCCTGCCCTGATTGTGGGATGATTTATCAAAGCGAACCAATTGTAAAAGAAATAGAGAATCAGTTATATTTAATTGATTGTAAACCAGTTGGAAAAGTGGTCAGCTTTGAAGAATTAATGGCTATTCCAAGGTTATTAAAGAAAAATTATTTTGATTTTTCCTCATAATAAAAGCAGCCTACGATGTTAGGCTGCTTTTGGCTATGGCGGAATCGATAAACTCTGGACTCATTCTTTCGTATCCTTTATAGTATTCCATATAAAACTATCCGAGTAAATTTGGATGAGAAAGGCGTTTATCTATGATTAAATCTTTTTATCATTTTTTAATGAAATATAGGCATCCTGCCCCAAAGGATGCTATAAGTGTCTTTGCTAATCATGCCTTTTTAGATCATAGTTTTCCTAAAGTCTCCGAGGACTATCATGAGTTAAGTACATATCTGGAATTGAATGGTCATTATTTAGAATCAATGTCAGTTTTTGATGAAGCATGGCAGCAATATATTCTAACTGAAAGCAAAATATAAAAACGTAATCGTCTCAGAAATGAGGCGATTTTTTCATTTTACAATTCTCATGCGCTTTTATTTAAACGGCGCATATACTATTGTAATCAAAATTCACGACTTATTATTGAGAGGATGGGAGGAAATGGGGAATAGAAAAAAACCGAAGTATAAGATCGGTGATACGGTCGTGATTACTATTTATGGAACTGTTGGCAAGATAACAGATGTGAAATGGCTCGACGGAAAGTATGTTTATGAAGTGAATAAGAGTGACGGATTATTTATTGAATCCGCCTTACAGTTACTTTCCGAATATGAAGGCGTTGTGATGGAACAAGAACAAATTGATATCGAATATAGTTTTTTCTTCGGCGATTTAGTTCAAGTGACCGGTTATGGTGCAGACTTGTTTAAGGTAGTAGGCTTCCGTACAGAAATTTGGAGATATAAAGAAGATGCTTGGGAAGATGTCATTTATGAGTTATCAAGGGTAAGTGATGGCGAATGGCTTGAAGCGGGTGAAGAAGAGTTAACACTTGTCGCCGATGCTGAAAATGCCGATACATTCATTCAAAAACTGGGTCTCTTATACTTAGTGAATAAGCAGGAAAAGGTAGTTGAAAATCCAAAGGTCCAGAACATGATTAGAAAAGCTGAATTTGAGGAAATTGAACGAAAAAAGGAAAAAAAGGAACTAATTGACAACTTATTGGACATATTTAATGATTACCGGATTTTATACGAAATGTTTCAGGACCAGGAATATTATCAAGTCATGCGAGTGATTCTCCGGAAATTAGAAAGTCTTGTCAGTAACGATGGCAAGAGCCACGTCTAAGTAGACCTACCACTTTGAAATTTCGAATAGTAAATAAATAACAAACGGGATACCAGCCCACTTAATAAGAAAAAACATCACATCTAAAACCTTCTCAAATGCTCGGAGGGTGAGTCCATCCTCCTGATTAACATCATCTATCCATGCCTCTAGTTTTAATTGTAAATTCAACATGATATCACCTCAGAAAAGTTCTTTTGATTCATCCTATGCTTGTCCAATTAAAAAAAGACATCTTCTCCTATATAAATCTTGGGGTTTAATAAATCGTCGTTTCTGTGGAAATAGATACTCAGGAAGCTCATCAAAGTAAATAGCATGAAAAAGCCATGTACATCATACATTCTCTAAAAAGGGGGCGATGCTATGAGAGAAATTGAAGTATTTATTGATACTGAAGAGATTGCCGAATTTTTCTTTCATGAGCTTGTGAAAAGGGGATACGTTCCTAGTGAAGAAGAATTAGAAGAAATTGCAGACATAACCTTTGAATATTTGATTGAGAAAAGTATTATCGATGAAGAAGAAGAGGATGAATAGGAAGACAATTAATCAAATAGAGGAAAGCTAAGCTGTATTTTCCTTTTATAATAGATTAATACGAAAGACGAGCCTTTGTGCTCGCTTTTTGTTGTGTTCATGAAGGAAAATTTATTAATGCTTCATCCATAATAAATTCTCAAATCCTGAAACCTTTACTTTTTCAAACCGTATAGTTATTTACAAAGCTAAGGAGGGGAAAGAATTGTTAAAAAAAATCCTAAAATTGATTTTTAAAAGCAAATCTCATTATAAATATAGTTCCTCAAGTGATGCCTGGAAGCGAAGGGATCATTATAAACACAACAACTTGGGCCATCATCATTATAAAAAGAAGTATAAAAGTGGGAGTTTTTTTAGCAGCTAGCCAGGTGTCCTTTTTATGATAAAAAGAATTTCTTTCCTATTTTCAAATTTATTTGAAAGACCGCTCTCAAATGATAAGCTCATTGCTGA
Organism: Bacillus sp. MM2020_1; assembly: GCA_011250595.1. GTDB lineage: Bacteria > Bacillota > Bacilli > Bacillales > Cytobacillaceae > Neobacillus. The sequence goes on from JAANMP010000003.1 coordinate 35,031, forward strand.
ACGTTACCAAGTGATTTCACATCTCGGAGCAGGTGGTTATGGTCATAGTTACTTGGTTTATGACTTGGTGTGCGGGCAGAAAAAGGTCTTAAAAGCCTTGCGACTCCATAAAAGATTGACTCAATCGGGACGAAGTGACTTCGAATCAGAGAAAAATCTGCTAAAATCAATTGATCATCCTGGTTTTCCAAGGTATTTTGAAGGGGGCGATTTTAATAACATTCCCTTTTACACAATGGAATTTATCGAGGGGCTGAATTTTGAACAGCTTATTTTTATTGAAGGAAAGAAGATCCTTGAGAAAGAAGCATTTCAAATCATATATGAACTACTAAATCCGATTGAATATTTGCATGATCATCATATAATCCATAGAGATATTCGCATTCCAAATGTAATTTCCGATGGTACTAAAATAAGGCTTATTGATGTAGGATTAGGAAAACATCTCGAACTTGAATCAGCCGTTCAAACAACAAGAAAATCGAATCTCCGTAAAGAGGTTATTTATCAAGCCGATTTTTATGGACTGGGACATTTTCTCTTGTTTCTGCTCTATTCCAATTTTACATTTCCAAAACATAAACAGGAAAAGAGCTGGGAAGAGGAACTGGAAATTTCGAATCAGACCAAACACATAATTAGAAGGCTCTTGCAGATTGAACCACCATATGAAAACTGTGCCCAAATAAGAGCTGATATAATAAATCTATACTTAGTCTAGGAGGAGAAAAAATGTCTTTTTTTAACAAAGTATTTGCCAGTGTAGGAATCGGGTCTGCAGCAGTGGACACAAAGCTTCAAAAAGATACTTATATGCCGGGAGAGACAGTTAATGGTGTAGTTGAAATTAAAGGTGGCAAAGTGGAGCAGCAGGTGGACGAGATTTATCTCACCTTAAATACCACCTATTTAAGAGAGTCGGACGACAAAAAGTATACTGTTACTGCTTCTATCGACCGGTTTCGATTGACTACTCCGTTCACCGTGAGGCCGAATGAGAAAAAGGATATTCCATTTTCCTTTCAGCTCCCTTTTGATACACCACTTTCAATTGGCAGGTCAAAGATTTGGGTAACAACAGGTATGGGCATTAAAGGCGGGGTTGATCCAAGCGATAAAGATTATCTTAAAGTTGTACCAAACCAACTAATGTCTGCTGTGTTTAAGACAATCGATAACTTAGGCTTTAGAATTCGGGAAGCCGACTGCGAAGAAGCACCGCGCCGATTACGGGGACGTTTACCATTTGTTCAAGAATTTGAGTTTGTCCCTACTTCAGGATTATTTCGCGGCAGATTAGATGAACTAGAAGTAGTTTTCTTCCCGTCTGGAAATGGCTCGCTTGACATCATGTTCCAAGTAGACCGGCGGGCAAGAGGGTTAGCTGGATTATTCTCAGAGGCAATGGGAGCAGATGAGACCAACGTACGTTTGTCAGTTTCAAATGCAGATATCCCTAATTTACAACAAAAAATCCAAAGCGTAATTCAAAGATATGCATAATTGGTTAAAAAAAGTGCGATTCGACAAAAAAAGTGGAACTTCCATGGAGGATTCGACGTTGTTCATAGCTAATTATTAGAATAAGCAATTAATTCTAATAATTGGAGGTATATGATGATCAAGGTATTAACAAAAAGAGCAAGTATACAATATGATGTGACGATCTTTCAAACTCCAAAATACCGTGAAAATAAAGGACATACAGAGGTTTATCGAACGACTATTCCCGCAAATAGTCGAGAGCAATGCTTAGCAGAGACTTTTAGCCGCTTTAATGTTACTGACAGAATACCTGCAAATTATCAAGGGAGATTTCTTTCAACAGGGGATATCATGTTAATTGACGAAGGTCGCGGTGGCCAACACTATTATCAATTAAAGCCTGGCGGCTGGTTCCCTATTAACAGAATAGTTCTCCTGTAATTAAAAAACCTAAGGAGCGTTCCTTAGGTTTATTTTTTTAAAATAACTTAGATGAGTGTCCAGCTCCGGCGCCCAGCGGCTAGTGGACTTCGCCCTTTTCCCTACGATAAGTCAACATCGAATCACTATCGCTCTTCGTGTTTCCTTTATCTCAGTCAAAGTGCTCCAGTCCATACGCCGCTAAACGGGCGCTTCCGCATTTCTTAATGCTTTCGTCCGCCATTTGCACTGTTTTCTTTTGCATGTGCATTGTGTTCTGCCTCAATGGCCTCGGCAGGGATATGATTATTTTTCTTCGGTGAGTTAGTACGGCTTCGATGTTTTTTACCCATGAATATCTCCCTCCAATCTAAAAATAGCTTCCCACAAAATAATAAATTCATGTCTGTTTCATTGAAGAGTTTCTCATTAGAAAATGTTTATGTTATATTGTCAATGATACAGTTTTATGACTGTTGTAGTGAATGATTGGAGGAATATGGATGAGTGTACATATTGGTGCGAAGGAAAATGAAATTGCTGAAACAGTATTATTACCTGGGGACCCACTTCGGGCAAAATATATCGCAGAAACTTTTTTAGAAGATGCAAAATGTTACAATGAAGTACGAAATATGTTTGGTTTTACGGGGACATATAAAGGACAACGAATTTCGGTTCAAGGGACTGGAATGGGAGTCCCTTCCATTTCTATTTATATAAATGAACTCATGCAAAGTTATAACGTCCAAAATCTGATTCGAGTTGGCACATGTGGAGCGATTCAAAAAGATGTAAAGGTTCGTGATGTCATTTTGGCAATGACAAGCTCCACCGACTCTAATATGAATCGTCTTACCTTCGGTCATGTTGATTTTGCCCCTACTGCAAATTTTGATTTACTCCGTAAGGCATATGATGCAGGGGTAGCAAAAGGACTTAACTTGAAAGTAGGAAATATTTTTACTGCAGATTCATTTTATAATGATAATGCAGAACTTGAAAAATGGGCTAAGTATCAAATTCTTGCGATTGAAATGGAAACCACTGCCCTTTATACATTAGCGGCTAAATTTGACCGCAGAGCACTTTCGGTTTTAACCGTAAGCGATCACATTTTAACAGGTGAAGAAACAACAGCAGAAGAAAGACAATTAACCTTTAACGATATGATCGAAGTAGCATTAGAAGCTGCGATAAAAGAATAACCAATAATGAGCCTCTTCCAATAGGATGAGGCTTTTTTAATTTTTCTACTTAACAGGAAAACACTGCCAATGTGGAGAATAAATAAAAAACAACTCCTATGTGACAAAAATCATCGAAAGACCTCATAATAAGGCATAAATTAAATATAGAAATAATGTTTGATAAAAATCATTTGACCAAATATACGCTGCGGGGGTATAGTATATATTATAAGAGGTGATCAAAATGAAGGAGCAGCTCAAATTAGATATTACCGGAATGACCTGTGCAGCCTGTTCAACGAGAATTGAAAAAGTACTTAATAAGATGGACAGCGTTGAGGCAAACGTCAATTTGGCAATGGAAAGTGCAGCTATTTCTTTCGATAAAGAACTTGTTTCCAGTCATGATATTATTACTAAAATAGAAAAACTTGGTTATGAAGCAAAAGAAAAGGTTAACAGGAGCACCAAACAACAGTATAAAGAAGAGGAGATAAAACAGAAAAAACGAACGTTTCTTCTTTCGGTCATTCTGTCAATCCCCCTTTTATATACCATGCTTGCACATTTGCCTGTGGATCTTGGTTTACCCATGCCGCATATACTAATGAATCCTTGGTTCCAGTTGCTATTAGCAACGCCGGTTCAGTTTTATATAGGTGGCCCTTTTTATTTAGGTGCCTATAAAGCTCTGAAAAATAAAAGTGCTAATATGGATGTTCTGGTTTCGTTAGGAACTTCGGCCGCTTATTTTTATAGCCTGGCTGAAGGATTGAAAACAATTGGAAACCCTGCTTATATGCCACATCTTTATTTTGAAACAAGTGCTGTTCTGATTACTTTAATTCTATTGGGAAAATTATTTGAAACGATGGCAAAGGGGAAAACAACGATTGCGATTTCGAAGTTGTTAAGTCTCCAAGCAAAAGAAGCTACGGTCCTAAGGGAAGGTAAGGAACTTCGAATTCCACTTGAAGAAGTGAACGTTTCTGATTACCTGTTAGTCAAACCAGGGGAAAAAATACCTGTTGATGGATTGATCAGCTTAGGGCAATCTTCTATTGATGAATCCATGATTACTGGTGAGTCCATCCCCGTTGAAAAATCCGTTGGCGACAGTGTTATTGGTTCGACAATAAATAAGAATGGTACTCTTACTATTAAAGCAATAAAGGTTGGCAAGGACACAGCGCTTGCTTCAATTATTAAGATTGTCGAGGAAGCCCAAGGCAGCAAAGCACCAATCCAACGGGTCGCGGATACAATATCAGGTTATTTTGTCCCTGTGGTGGTTGCTATCTCATTATTAACATTCTTGATTTGGTACTTCTTCGTGAGTTCTGGAGATTTCCCTTCTGCATTAGAAACATCCATTGCTGTTCTCGTTATTGCCTGTCCATGTGCGCTTGGATTAGCAACTCCCACATCTATCATGGTTGGTACAGGTAAGGGGGCGGAAATGGGTATCCTTTTTAAAGGTGGGGAGCATTTAGAAACAGCCCATAAAATCAATGCAATCGTCCTTGATAAAACAGGCACGATTACAAAAGGACAACCTACTGTAACCGATTTTATAGCTTATCAAGACGAGAAAAAAGTACTCCAATACCTCGTTTCAGCAGAGAAGTCTTCAGAGCATCCACTTGCTGAAGCGATTGTGAAATACGGAGTTGAAAAAAGATCAAGCACCCTGCCGGTGAAAAGGTTTAAGGCTGTCCCTGGATATGGTATCGAAGCAAAAATAGGTGAGGATGAAATATTTGTCGGTACCCGTAAACTGATGACTCTAAAAAATATTCCCAGTATGGTCGGTGAACAAGACCTGGCCCGATTGGAAAACGAAGGAAAAACTGCGATGTTCATTGCCATAAATTCCAATATAATGGGTGTTGTGGCTGTTGCTGATACGGTTAAAGAAACAGCGAAACTGGCGGTTCAGCAATTAAACCAATTAGGAATTAAGGTGTTTATGTTAACGGGTGATAATGAACGCACAGCCAAAGCCATTGCAAATCAAGTCGGAATAACGAATGTTATTGCAGAAGTCCTTCCTGAGGAAAAAGCCAATCATGTCAAAGAACTACAGCTAAAAGGGTTGAAAGTGGCCATGGTAGGCGATGGAATAAATGATGCACCTGCCCTTGTCGTTGCGGATATTGGGATTGCAATCGGTACGGGTACGGATGTGGCGATTGAAGCGGCTGATATTACCATTCTTGGTGGAGAATTAACCTTGATTCCGAAGGCGATGGCGTTAAGTAAACTAACGATGCAAAATATTCGCCAAAATCTTTTTTGGGCACTTGTTTATAATTCAGGGGGAATTCCCATTGCAGCCCTAGGTTTGTTAGCCCCATGGGTGGCTGGCGCAGCGATGGCATTTAGTTCCGTATCCGTTGTGTCTAACTCACTTCGATTGAAGCGAGTTAAAATATAAATAAAAATAAAGTGAGGTAATTTTCATGGAGAAAACAACATTACAGGTATCAGGAATGACTTGCGGACATTGTGAAAAGGCAGTGAAAACTGCACTTCTTAATGTAGAAGGTGTAAGTGAAGTAAGTGTTTCTTTAAAAGATGGCAAGGTTGAGGTTGGACATGATGTAAGCAAAGCACCTCTTGGGAAGTTAAAAGAAACCGTCGAAGATCAAGGTTATGATGTGGTATAAATATAAACGGTACTTACCATTTGGTAAGTACCGTTTTTTAAATTAATAATTTCACTAACTTTTCTTTGTTAATTTTATGTAAAAGATGTTATTCTAATCATTAAGGGTTATTTTTATGGTTAATGAAAGTGGTGAAGGCTTTGAAAGACGAGAAGAATGAACAAGCAAAAGTGGAAGAATCAAACGTTGAACAAGGGCAAGGATTAGAAATTAAATCAGGATACATACGATTAAAGAAATTTCATTTTATCATGCTGTTGTTTTTGGTTGTGTTTCTATCGGCGGGAATAACAACCTTTGCCCTTGCATTTGGAGATGAAAAGGTAGTTACAGTTGGAACAGAAAGACCAGAATTTGATAAACTCTATGAAGCATTTGATACATTGAAAAGTGGTTATTATAAGAATATTGACCAAAAAAAGGCCATCAATGGCGCAATTAATGGAATGGTGGAGTCACTCGATGACCCCTATTCAGATTATATGAGTAATGAAGAAGCCGAAAGTTTTCATGGCAGCATTTCTTCATCTTTTCAAGGGATTGGTGCTGAAATTCAGGAAAAGGACAGCCATATCGTTATTGTTTCTCCAATCAAAGGTTCTCCTGCTGAAAAAGCAGGGTTAAAACCAAACGACATGATTATGTCCGTGAATGGAAAAAGCCTTCAAGGGATGAATTCTACTCAAGCAGTAACGCTCATTCGTGGAAAAAAGGGGACAAAGGTGGAGTTGTCTATCCAACGTCCCGGAACAGATGCACCAATGACTGTGCCAATTATCCGTGATGACATACCGATTGAAACCGTTTATGGTGAAATGGTGGGTGACGGTATTGCCAAGGTTCAAATTACAAGCTTTTCCAGTAATACATCAAAGGAGCTAGTTGAGACTTTGAATGAGTTAAATGGGAAAGGAATGAAGGGTCTGGTTTTAGACTTACGCCAAAATCCAGGCGGTTTATTGGACCAAGCCATTTCGATTTCGAGCATGTTCGTTCCAAAAGGGAAATTAGTTTTAAAAGTAGAAGATCGAAATGGAAAGATTAAAGAATATCCTTCACAAAATGAAGGAAACCCAAATCTTCCATTGGTAGTTTTAATTGATAAAGGAAGTGCCAGTGCATCAGAAATACTTGCTGCAGCAGTAAAAGAATCCGCAGGTGTGAAATTAATCGGAGAAAAGTCTTTTGGGAAAGGAACAGTCCAGACTGCTTCAGATTTCAAGGATGGCTCAAACCTTAAATTCACAACAGCGAAATGGTTAACACCGAACGGAAATTGGATTCATAAAAAGGGGATCAATCCTGATGTTGCAGTAGCCTTACCTGAATTTGCAACCTTAACAATTATTAATCCTGATAAGGAACTAAAACTAACTACATCATCGACTGAAGTTCAAACGGCTCAAAAGATGCTCAAAGCAATTGGGTATAATCCAGGACGGACAGATGGATTTTTTGATAAAAAAACAAAAGCTGCCGTTACTGCCTTCCAAAAAGCTAACAAGCTCCCAGTCAATGGAGTTTTAAAAGGTGATTCCACCATGAAACTAATGGAGTTATTAAGAGATAAAATCAAAACAAGTGATACACAAATGCAAGAGGCAGTCAAAGTATTAAAGGGAACGATGAAATAAACAAGAGGTGACCCGACTCTCTAGAGTTGGGTTCATTTTTTTTAGAAAGGGAATAGAGGATGAAAAAAGCTGAGGTTTACTTATTATCCGGATTTTTAGGCAGCGGGAAAACAACCCTGTTAAAACGTTTGTTAGAGGATGAACAGATATCAGGAAGAAAAACAGCCGTTATGATGAATGAACTAGGGAAAGTCTCGATCGACTCTGATGCAGTTGCAGGGGAGGATGTTTCCTTAAAAGAGCTGCTAGGCGGCTGTATATGCTGTTCCATTCAAGACAAGCTTGAAGCCCAGCTGCAAGGCTTGCTGCTAGATGAAAAACCGGACGTCATTTATATTGAGACAACTGGTGCTGCACACCCTGTGGAGGTAATAGATGCAATCCTTTCTCCATTGTTTGCAGATAAATTATTGATAAAAGGCATACTAACAACAGTAGATGGTACGAGATGGATGGACAGAAAATTATTAAGTCCTCAGCTTCAGCAATTGATTCTCGAGCAAGTTAGGCATGCGGACTTTATTGTTATTAACAAAATGAATGAATTAGAAGCGAAAGAACAAGCAAAGATAACCTTCGAAATTCAATCGATCAATCCAAATGCTAGATGTCTTCTCACTAATTATTCACAGGTGCCACTTGATCAGTTGCGAAAGCTTTCTGTTTCTTTCGAAAAGGTTGAGCAAAAATCACAGCAAATAAAATTAAATTTATCGACCTTTGTTTATCAATTTAAAACTGCCATTAGCCATACCGAATTTGAGAATTTTTTAAAAAGTTTACCTGATAGCATTTTCCGAATAAAGGGTTATGTTAAATTTGATTATTCGGATTTTCCTTTCTTATTTCAATATTCATATGGGATGCCGATTTATTTAAAAGAGGACATGAATATGCCATTAAACCTTGTGTTTATTGGTGAAGATATAAGTTGGGGAGAGATTGAAACGCAACTAGGGAATCTTGAACTGTAAGAAAAATACCATGATTTTATGAATGATAAATTCCTCTTCAGGTAACTCTTTTAATGTAGCAAAGTTTTTGTACAAGGAGGATACAATGAAGAGGGTAGCGACTTGTTTTATGTTTATTTATATCCTCCTATCTGGTCAAGGGGTTCAAGCAGAATCGACAATCAGTTATAAAATCGAGATGTTAAACTGGAAAGAAGTAAATCAAATTCTCCCAAAGTACACGAAATTTACAGTAATGGACGTAGAAACGGGAAAAAGGTTCAAGGTGCAACGACGTGCGGGTAGCCACCATGCGGATGTCCAACCATTAACTTCTAAAGATACAAAGGTAATGAAACGAATTTATGGTGGAAAATGGAGCTGGAAACGGCGTGCTATTATTGTTATCCATAAGGATCAATGGATAGCGGGCTCCATGCATGGAATGCCTCATGGTGCTGGAGCCTTAGCGAATAACTTTCCGGGTCACTTTTGTATTCATTTCTATGGTAGTACGACCCATCGTACTAACTCAATGGACCTATCACATATGCTGATGGTTTTAAAAGCATCCGGAAAGCTAAATCAGTATTTAGGAAAGGCAAATCCCTATGAGGTGATCAATGCCTACGTTGCAGGATTAAAACAGCAGGATGCCAGGATTACCTCACAAGCTTCATTACAACAAATCAAATGGATGCCTATTTTAGCGATTGTAGAAAATATTAGAATTTCTCGGATGGAGTTCTTACCCGCAGAGGATTTAACAGATGAAATTAGTTTGGATGTTCCAATTGAAGTGGACTGGTACATTAAAAATAGAGGCCGACAAACTTTTAGAGGAGCTATTCATCTGATAAGATTTTCACCAATGGATGCATGGAAAGTGGACTCACAGGACTTTTTAAAAGAAAATAATCTTAAATAAAAGAAAACATCCTTTTTATTGGACTCCCCCAATAAAAAGGATGTTTTTTTGAAATATGCTAAATCGGTTGTTCGCCAAATTTAATAAAGGTAAGTTCATCTTCTATTAGTCCACAGGTACCGCATTGAACTCGGATTTCTGGACCTTTATAAGGAAGATGGAATGGTTCTAAATCATTTTCGCCATATTCTTGAATGACTGCTCCCGATTGAGGGTCAAGCTTAACAGAATGGGAAACTTGTTGGATTACATTAAAGCGGCTTCGATTCGTCTTGCAATTTGGACATTTATAAGGTGTTGACATATAAGCTTTCTCCTTCCATGGTGTCTAGTTCCTACGCGTCAGCAACTAGTAAACGTCGCTAAACAGGAGATTCCACTTTTCTAGACTTGTTAATATCTATGTTTTGCAATGATGATGGTAAATATGTAACAATGCAAGTGAAGACAAAGGAGGGGATCATTTGTCGATAGAAAAAATGTCCTTTGATGATCTATTAAAAGAATATCGGATGATTTGGAATAATCGTTTACTATCTGCCGCGGACCTTAGTAGTAAGGGGACTTTGTTCGAAGCTATTAAAAGGGAGCTTCAAGATGCAAACTCACATCCTCGAACCAGGAAAAACAAGTATGAGAAATACTATTCTGCCATCAAAAGAGTAATCGATTCAACGGTTTCGGAAGATGCCAAGTTATTGATAATTAAAATCCATAATCAAGTGATGGAAGAATTAAGTTAGGAGAGAGGGAACCATGAAAAAGCTTTTCGTTTTTTTGATGACTGTTCTATGTTTGAGCATTGTTATTTCTTGCAGTAATAAAAAGGAACAAGCTGATGATTTACCGCAGATGGTAGATGTAGCCTTAACCGTTAAACCAGATCCAGGAAAAATGAATAAGCCAATAACATTTGAAGCGAAGGTTACACAAGGGAAAGATAAAGTAGCGGATGCAGAGGTCATTTTTGAGATTTGGCGGTCAAAAGATGACAAGCATGAAAAGGTAGAAATTAAACATACCGAAAATGGAATCTATCGCCTTGAAAAATCCTTCCCTCAAGAAGGAACGTATTATATCATTTCTCACGTTACAGCAAGAGATATGCATAATATGCCTAAAAAGGAATTTACGATCGGGACACCGAGTGAACCAGAGGATGCTTCCTCCAAGGACACTATGGATGGCATGGAAATGAATGAAGACGGTCATTAAAACAAAAGGAAAGGACAGTAGATTTTGGCTGTCCTTTCAATCCCCACCGCTTTGGGCTTTTAATAAATTTCGGTTACGTCAATTTGTGAAAACTGCAGATCAACATTTTTAGGGATTTTTACTTCAAGCATGCTATCTTTGAAAGTAGCTGTTGCTCCTTTCTTTTTTACAATCGCAGGGAGGGTTATCGTGTGTTTATCTTCATGAAGAGGGATATGTTCGACGATTAGTTGATTGGATGTATAATAAATACGGAGTTGTTTCACCCATTCATCTTTTTTTAGTGGAATTCTAACATACACATAATCGTGGGTCTCAAAGACCGATGAATTCAAAATACCCTTGGTCGAGTCCAGCGGTGGTCCCGATGGTTGTAATTTTTGAAATATGTCTTGAGGGTTCATAACACCCTTCATGTTTGCAGGCATGAATTTCCCCATTAGTTCTTGAACATAATTATTTATTTCTTCAGGCTTCATTTTTGTCATCTTATCCTTCATATCTTTATCAAAAGGGAATATATTCCAAGGTAACACGGGTCTCATCCTTTCCGTCTTTTCAGATATCTTATCCTATGCTAATAATTGCCCATCCGTTATAAAAACTTAGTCTTAGTGCAACGTAAGTTATCACTAGTGGTTACTATAATTTGCATTAATAATTGTTTCTTTTTAACATATAGTTAAGAGAGAAATTCTAAAATAGAGAGGTAATGATTTGTGAGAAAGAAAACGGCTTTGATAACGGGAGGAGCTTCTGGTATTGGCAAAAAAACAGCTTTTTATCTTGCGGAAAATGGGTATCAGTTAGCCATTAACTATCGTAAAAGTAAATCCGAAGCTATTTCTTTAGCAAACCAACTGACTACTCGTTATGGAACTAAGAACATCGCATTCCAAGGAGATGTATCGAACAAAGAGGAGTGCACCCGCCTTGTTAATGAGGTTCTGTCCTCTTTTCCTACGGTTGATGTTTTAGTTCATAATGCCGGTCCATACATACATGAAAGAAAAAAGCTGACAGATTATTCCTTCGATGATTGGAATTATATAATCCAAGGAAATTTAAGTGCTGTTTTTTATTTATCAAAACTAATTATTCCTTCCATGCGAAACCAAAAATGGGGGAGAATAATTACCATCGGATATGATCGTGTAGAAACCGCACCAGGTTGGATCTATCGCTCGGCCTTTGCCGCAGCCAAGACAGGTGTTGCCTCTCTTACAAGGACAATTGCTATCGAGGAAGCGGAGCACGGGATTACGGCAAATATGGTTTGTCCGGGTGATATAATCACCGAATGGAAAGAACGTGATATCGAGGATGCGAGAGGAAATGATTCAATTGGACGACAGGGAACAGGAGAAGATATAGCTAGAGTAATTGCCCTCCTAACTGATGAAAAATCGGACTTAATTACAGGGAGTATTATTCCTGTAACTGGTGGACTAGACGTATTAGGTAAAGTACTTAAGAATTAGTATAATTTTTTGAACTATTTGATTTTCAAGAATGAAAACTGCTTCCTTTGTAGACAATAGAAAGTAATCATCTATGAAAGGAGCAAAGAAAATGAGTTTTAATATGAATAGAATCAATCCTAATCAAACCCAAGTATTTTTTCATGATGGCCGCTTTGAAACATTGACGAATGAGGAACTAGATGAATTTTTGCTCCAAATGGGTCTTAGTGACGTGAACGAAAGCATTGAACAAAATATAACGGAATAATAAGAGATATTTTTCATTAAACTGCAAAAAAAAAGCAAACGGCCGTGGCCATTTGCTTTTTTATGCTTCCAGCAATTGTGAATCGTCTGATTGAACAGCACCATTTCGCATAAGGTAAAAGGTGTACTGATCTTTTGGAATCTCATATAAATCATATACTTCAATATTTGCGTTTAATTGCTCATAAATAGCTTTTCTAGTTTCATTTGCTTTGATAACATAAGGAAGTTTTTCCGCAGCTTTGATGGAGCGAATATTCACTTTACGTATTCGCATAAATACGGTCTCCAGCCCTAATTCATAAAACAGTTCTTGAAAAAAGGCATCCTTAGCAGGCGAATTATAACCCTTCCCATGATAGGGCTTGCCAAGCCATGTTCCTAAAAAACCAGCATTGTCTTCAATATCAAATAGATTAATCGTACCGATTGGTGCGCCCCATTCATCGAGGATCGTCCGTGAAATTAATTCACCGCGTTCTTCGGCTTCAATGGTTTGTTTGGTCATAAATAAGAATTCTTCATAGGAATCAGCTTTTTGGCGTACAAACGGGAAGACATCAGGGTGCGTCATTAATTCGTACAATGTGTGGCTGTCATGAAGATCACGTTTTTTAAGCATGAATATCCCTCCATTAGGGCATTCCGATCCCATGTCAAAAGAAGCGGTCCACCCTCGAAATTTTTTATAAAGTTACTAAAAAATTCCGGGGTGGGAATCGAACCCACTAGAACCAGTAAAACTGGTGGCGCACCATTTGCCTTCCCTATATCATTTTTTTGTTAACAGAATTTGTTCGTAAACCCCCAAAGTATTCAGGTCTCTAAAACATTTCACTTAGAGTATAATACAAGAAAAATGCTAAAAAATAAATAGGTTTTTTGTGTATTTTTCGATAACATTTATTACCAATTTTCTACAGGTTTTTAGGTTCCTAGATAGATCATTTCACCGCCAATCATCGTCCACTTAGGCTTTGCCAAGTAATGGAATGGATGATGGCTCCAAAGCACTAAATCTGCCTCTTTACCCTCTTCGATACTTCCGAGTTTATGGCCTAATTTCAAATTCTTTGCTGGTAGAATTGTAATTCCTTCTAATGCTTTTTGCTCGGATAATCCTTCACGAACCGCTAAACTCGCGCAAATATTTAAGTATTGAATTGGTGTATAAGGATGGTCTGTAATAATAGATACTTCGACACCGTGATTCGTTAGTTCTTGATAGGTTTTCCATGTTTTATTTTTTAATTCGACTTTGGATCTACGCGTCAATGTAGGCCCAACAGAAACCTTTAACCCCAATCCAGACAACTCACTAGCGATTAAGTGTCCTTCCGTGCAGTGTTCAATTCGTAAATCAAGATTAAATTCTTCTGCAAAACGAAGTGCAGAAATAATATCATCCGCACGATGGGCATGGATTCTAACCGGAATTTCTCTTTTTAAGGCCATTACGATAGGAGCGACTCTGGGTAAATCCGGATTATCTGTATGGATTGCTTGGTAGAAGGCTTCCCTAAGCATCCCCATAATCCCCATTCTTGTAATGGAATCATTGTTGCCGTGGCTATGAATTCTTTTTGGGTTTTCCCCCAGGGCAATTTTTAAACCTGAAATCCCTTGAATAATCATTTTTTTTATATTTTTACCAGTCGTTTTGATAACGGAGGTTGTTCCGCCAATAACGTTGGCGCTTCCCGGCATGACATGGACCGTGGTAATGCCGCTTTTGACTGCATCCGTGAACGCGGGGTCCAAGGGGTATACCCCATCGATTGCCCGAATGTGGGGTGTGAGGGCTTCAACCGTTTCATTTGCATCATTCCCGGCCCAGCCCGTGCCTTCATCATATAGACCTAAGTGAGTATGAACATCGATAAAGCCTGGTAAAAGGAATAATTCCCCACAATCGATTATTTTTAAATCTAAATTTGTGGTTATATTTTTTCCGATTTTTTCAATTTTTCCTTCTTCAATAAGGACATCGCAATGATGGATGGGTCCTGAAGTAATTGGATATACCGTTGCGTTTTTTAAAAGTATTTTTTTCATAATAAAACCTTTCTGTACGTTGTTTATAGTTATTTTATCGATTTTAACAAGTTACGTGCCATAGGAGAAGTTGATCCGATAAATTTTTTCACGGATAATGAAACCTTTTAAATGAAGTGGCGTAAATAGTAATGAATATTAAAAATATATTCCAATGGGGGAATAGAAAATGGTAAATAATGATGAAAGGTTAATGGCTGCCGGTATTTATGTGTTAAGTATATTTTTCCCAGTTATCGCACCGCTAGTAATCTGGTTAATAAAAAAGGATGAGTCATCATTTATTGATTATCATGGCAGGGAATATTTCAACTTTTTGATTTCCTATACCGTTTACTTTTTTGTCAGTGGAATCTTAACCATCATCTTAATAGGATTTGTTGCCTTAGCGGTATTAGGGGTCATGCTCTTTGTGTTTACTATTATTGCCGCAATTAAAGCATATGAAGGAAATGAATATCGATTCCCGTTGATTTTTAGACTGATTAAATAAACTTGCAAATAGAACCCGAACCCGACAAAGAATTTTGTCGGGTTTTAAAGGATTTTTCGGTTCAAATGTAAAATAAAGTAATATGAAAGAATTTAAGGTGGTGGAAATAAGTGGATGTTCTGGTAAATAATTTGCCGATTATAGCACCAATCATTATCATTCAACTGATATTAATAATCGTTGCCATTATTGATTTAATACGAATAGAGACAACAAATGGCCCAAAGTGGCTGTGGGCACTCATCATTTTATTCATTAACATAATTGGACCGATACTCTATTTCGTGATTGGAAGGAAGCGGGACTGATGCCTCTCATTCAAATAAGTTATTTGAAAAAAAGCTTCAAAGGAACAGAAGTGATTAAAGGTATTGATTTCCAATTAGATAAAGGGAAATGTATTGCTCTTTTAGGACCGAATGGGGCGGGGAAAACAACCACGTTACGGATGCTTTCTGGGCTAATGGAACCGACGGATGGAACGATCATTTTTACTGATGCCAAAAAAGGAGAAGACATCCGAAAACTAATTGGGTACCTGCCGCAATTTCCAGTCTTTTACGAATGGATGTCAGGTCTAGAATTTTTGTCCTATGCAGGCAGACTTGCTGGCTTAGGTCGTAGGGAAGCCAAGGACCGATCCTTAGAGCTATTAAAATTGGTTGGGATATTGGAGGCGAAAAATCGAAGAATAGCTAAATATTCAGGCGGGATGAAACAGCGGTTAGGAATTGCCCAAGCCCTTATTCATCGCCCTCAGCTTATAATGCTCGATGAACCAGTATCTGCATTAGATCCAATCGGAAGAAGAGAAGTATTGGATTTGCTTGAAGGTCTTAAAAAGGAAACTACGATTCTTTTCTCCACACATATTCTAAATGATGCGGAAGAAATATGTGATGAGATTTTATTTCTGCATAATGGAAAAATTGTCGAGTCCGGATCCATGGTGGAGCTTCGGGAACGACATCAACAACCAAAAATTGATTTGTTCTTTACAGGGAAGTCTGGAGAATATGCTGAAATATTTTCAAATCATAAACTTACTCACTCCATCAGTGTAGAAGGGAATAGGGTTAGTGTTTTTGTAACGAATATCGTTTTAGCTAGAAAGGCATTCCTGAGATTGATTTCGGAACAAAACATGCCCCTTGAAAAATTTGAAGTAAGCAGTATGACCCTTGAAGATGTATTCATGAAGGTGGTGGGAAAATGAACCAATGGTTGACTTTATTCCAAAAAGAGTTAATAGAAATGTGGCGGAATTTCAAATGGATTTGGGTACCGATTACTTTTATTTTATTAGGTGTTTCAGAGCCATTATCTAGTTATTATATGCCGCAAATTATAGATTCACTGGGCGGATTGCCTGAAGGAACGGTAATCGAAATCCCGCCACCAACTGCATCTGAGGTTTTAATACAAGGGTTGAGCCAATATACGACCATCGGTGTTTTAATTATCGTCCTTTCAACGATGGCTATCCTTGCGGGGGAAAGAAAAAGCGGTGTGGCTGCGATGATATTAGTAAAGAATGTTTCTTACTTTTCCTTTGTTACAGCAAAGTGGGCTGGTGGCCTCTTATTGTTATGGCTTTCTCTTTTAATTGGCTCAATTGCGACATGGTATTATACCGGTATCTTATTTGATTGGATACCAATTGATGTTTTTTTTCAGTCGTATTTCCTATATGGCTTATGGCTTACGGTTGTTTTAACGTTGACGGTCTTTTTTAGTGCCTCCCTATTGACACCTGGAATAGCAGGATTTAACTCTTTAGCAGTGGTGTTTGTTTTCACAATAGTAACTGGTGCTCTATCCAATTGGCTTGAATGGAGCCCGTCACAACTAACAAACTATGCAAATGAGATGCTATTGTCAAAAGGTACTCCGGATGATACGCTGCCTGCTAGTCTATTAACATTAGCCTGTATCATAATCCTGCTTTGGTTTAGTGTGTTTATTTTTAGAAAAAAAGAACTAGCCTCTTAACGGAGTCATTTCATTTTGTATATTAATGTGGAAGGGCTATAATGGCTATTAACTATTAAGTTTAATGTTAACATGAAAGGGCGTCGCAACATGGAAAATCAAGTCGGTTTGGTACTAGAAGGTGGTGGGATGCGCGGAGTTTACACTGCTGGGATCCTTGAATTCTTTTTAGAATCACAGTTGTTTTTTCCTTATGTTATTGGGGTTTCTGCGGGCGCTTGCAATGCCGCCTCGTATTTGTCAAAGCAAAAAGGGAGAAATAAAACCGTTACAATCGAATATGCTTCTGACCCAAGATACATTTCATGGAAAAATTACTTTCGAAATCGGCAATTTTTTGGCATGGATTTTATTTTTGACGAAATTCCCAATAAACATGTACCCTACCATTATGATGTATTTTATAATAGTCCTTCTGAATTTGTAGTCGGGACAACCGATTGCTACACAGGAGAACCTGTTTATTTTAAAAAACAAGAATATGGGAATGACCTGTTAACTGTGTTGCGTGCATCAAGCTCGTTGCCATTTATTGCACCAGAGGTTCGTTTTAAAGACAAACTTTTACTTGATGGTGGAATCAGTGATCCCATTCCAATTAAAAGAGCTCAGCTGGATGGGTTTTCAAAAAATATTGTCATCTTAACTAGAAATCAAGGCTATCTGAAAAAGCCCTCAAAATTTCATTTTCTTGTAGATCGGAAGTACCCTGATTACAAAGGCTTGCAACAGTCACTTCGAAACCGATACCAAATCTATAATGAAACCGTCGAATACCTTGAACAGGAAGAAAAAGAGGGAAATGTATTGATCATCCGCCCCACCAAGCCGTTAAAGGTCGGTAGAATGGAACGGAATCCGCAAAGATTAGAAGATCTATACAATCAAGGTTACGCGGATGCCAAAGCATCAATGACCTCGATTATTAGCTATATTAATGCTTAAGAGAAGGGACCCAACTAGTCTCTTCTTTTTTAATGTGAATTCAAATCTCCTATCATTTTTTTAGCTTTTATTAAATAAACTAGGACTAGAGGAATTGATAAGGAGTTTTCTAGATGAAAATAAATGAATATTACCGGGATACAGCTAATTTGAACCTAAATGGTAGTATTGCTGCTCTAATTCCAGCCATCGTCATTGTTGCTGGCAATCTTTTTTTTATTAAAAACAAAGAAATAATGATATTAATAATCCCATTCCTGATTTATAGTTTAATTTGTTTTCAAATCTACCTTTTTAGGATGAGGCAGTCATTGTCAATAGACAGGAATTTAATGAATTCCGAGCGCAACCTTCAGTCTTTATTTGAGGCACGACATTTACTTGTGTTATTTTTGAATACCAATTCCTCACGCCTGCTCCTCTATTTTCCGGATGGGCATCTTGCAGGAATGATTGAGAGATTCTATGGCAAAGGATTAAAGAAATTTAGCCATTCGAAAATTTTTGCACTCTATCATTTGGATAATGAAGCAATCGGATATTTTAAGGTGAGTGGCCGAAAGGTTATTAAAATAGAAGTATTTGATCAAAATAGACAATATTTAGGTCGCTTTGAAAAAAGGATACTCGATTGGAGGACTAATAAAAAGAAATTACTAGATCCGAAAGGGAGGTATATTGGTGCTATCGAAGGATCTTCTACTTTTATGGATGAACAGATTATAACAAGCAATCCGCTTCCGGACGGTCGGCTTCGCCGGGGATGGATGCCAATCGAATGGAGTCCGCTATTTCCAGAGCCCAATACGCCAGTCCTCTCATTAAGGGAGACATTATCTGAACAGGACAAGCTCCTTCGAATGTCTTTTATCATTAACGAATATTTTATCGAAAGATAGAAGATTCGACAGTTTCCCTCACGAACATTGTTTGATATGATGAATAAAACACTTTTATCAATTTTGTGGGGGTTTTACGATGCAAATCAAGTTAATAAAAGGTCATGGATCGGGAAATGACTTTCTAATCATCGATGAAATATCAAATGGATATGCTTTTACGGAAATAGAACGTGCAGACCTCGCGAAGTTGTTATGTAATCGTCAATCTGATTTAGGTGCGGATGGCATTCTTTTCGTTATGCAAAGCGAAAACGCAGATGGTAGAATGCGCGTATTTAACGCTGACGGGTCGGAGGCTTCGATGTGCGGAAATGGACTTCGACTTGTGGCTAGATACGTTTGTGAACATTTGGGGCGGAGTAAAGCTGTGATTGAAACGATGAAAGCGAATCTAAAGGTCAGCAAGCAAATGGAGCTTGAAAAGGATATCCACACCTACCAAGTGGAAATTTCGCCGGTCTTGTTTGAATTAAAAGCTCTTCCATTAAATTTAAATAAACCAACATTATACAATGAAAGAATCGAAGAACTTTCAGAGGATTTAAGGTTTACAGCACTAGCTGTTCCGAATCCACATCTAATTGCCATTGTGGAAGCTGAACAGCTTCAAGGAGACCTACAGAAACAACTTAGTGAAAAAGTGAATGGTCCCAATGAGTTATTTCCAGATGGTGTTAATGTAAGCTTTGTTAAACACTTACAGCCTGGTTCCATTTATGTAAGAACATATGAGCGTGGTGTTGGTTTTACGAATGCTTGTGGTACAGCCATGTCAGCCTCGACACTCGTCACTTGTTTACACGGATTAAATACCTTCGAAGAAGTGGTCAATGTTTTTAATAATGGTGGCAGAGTACAGTGTATCGTTCATCAAAACGAGGGGAAATACACCATCGACTTGATTGGAAATGCAACCTATCTTTATAATGCAACAGTCAATGTTGACCTCGAGCAGGGAGCGTTCACTGTCTCTTCGAAAATGGAATTGATGGAACAGTCATCATATGAGAACTTCCAATCAGAAGCACAAAGGTATCTCAAAACTGAAATCAAAGGATAGGGTATTCCCTATCCTTTTTTGGTGCCCTTTTTTAGGATCTCTAATACAGGTGCAAATGGCTGAATTGATTTTGTTTGAAAGTAATTCGAAAAAGGATCCCCTTGCCGGCGAAGTCGCTTGATTGCATTTTCCATATTAAACGAAACTGATACGAGCTTTTCATCCACTTCCTCCCAATAAAGCGGGGTGGCAACACCACCATGTTCATTTCCACGCATTGAATAAGGTGCGACAATTGTTTTTCCTTCGCTATGTTGCACATAGTCAACATAAAGCCTGCTCCCGCGCTTTTTTTTCATCCTTTCAATCGTAAAAGAGTCAGGATCCTTGGAAATTAAATATTCCGCAATAAAGCTTGTAAATAACCTGGTATCATCATATGTAAATTTATTTTCGGGCAGCGGGAGATAAATTTGCAGCCCTTTGTTCCCGGAGGTTTTAATGAACCCAATTAAATTTAATTGATCGAGGACTTCTTTAATGAGCAATGCCGCTTTTATTGCCAATTGAAAGTGGTCCCTGGAAGGGGGGTCTAAATCAAAGACAATTTCACTCGGCCCGCTGCTATGAATGGTTTGAAAAGGTACATGAAACTCTATTGCTAATTGGTTGCCGAGCCAAACGAGAGTTTTAAGATTATTGCATAGAATATAGTCAATCCCTTCGGAAGAGTGTGTTTGCACAAATTCCGGTGCATAATCCGGGCAATTTTTTTGATAAAATGCTTCACCGAACATCCCGTGTGGAAAACGGATGACAGTTAACAAGCGGTCTTTTAATAAAGGCAGCATATACGGTGAAATTTCTCTTAGGTAAAGGATATAATCAGCTTTTCGAATCGAAAGTTTTTCCCATAGCGGTTTATCCGGATGGGTAATATCTAAATATTCCGGCAAGTTTTTTCGGGCGAAAATAAAACGATCATAGGTACATAAAGATGGTTCTAGATCAAAGCGAAACCGATCAAAATGTGGCTCACGAAGCTGATTTTCATAGAGCTCTAAATATTTTACCTCTATGCAAATGGCAGGTTCCACGGTAATCATTTGTGCATCTTCTCGGATCATGTTTTGTTTTATCGTTTGCTGCAAAGCTTGTTTTTCCTCAGGTTTAAAGCCAAAAAGGACTTGACCGATTGGGTAGATTTTATTTTCCTTATAGACACTGACATAAAAATAACCATTTGTTTTATCATAGGAGCTAATAAAGCAGCTGACAAATTTCCAATTTTTATATTTCAACCATTGTAAGGACCGCTTTCCTTCTTCCCATAGACTATTCTTGTGTTTGGCAATAATTCCTTCCCCGTCATTTAAAACAACCTTCTCCCACAGCAAATCAAAATTATCATAGGCCTGGACGAGCTGAAGTAATTGTTCATCATAAGGGTCCGCCTCTAGCCCCAACCCGACTTTTTGAAACAGTTTGATGAGTTCCTTCTTTCTTTTATGAAAGACAAGTGCATGTAATCCTTTGCCAGCGATCATCAGCACATCAAACACCATCAGGCGACAGGGAGATTTGTTGGCTTGTTCGCTAATTTTTCGTTCTGATTTTAAGCGTCCCCGGACTTGAATCATTGAGAAATTGGCTTTATGTGTATTTTCTAATGAGACGAGTTCCCCATCTAATTGAAGGGGCAAGTAGGGCTTAAATTGTTCTCCATAGTTTAACAAAAAATCATTTATTTCTGGAAATTGTGCGAGAAGTGACTTTCCGTTTCTGCTGGTCAGTTCGATTCCTCGTGAATTCCATTCCAAAATAGCTCGAAAGCCATCATATTTGACCTCGTAGAGCCAATCAGGATGTTCCGGCAAATCAAATGTGAGGCTTGGCAGCATCGGCTTCATCGTAAATTTGTCCCTTCTTTTTAAGTTATTTTGTTTAATTATTATCAAATTCATCCTTTTTCCAATTGTTTTTAGGAATGTGATGGTTCACATGAAGCACAATAGAAACAAAAAGAATGGAGAATCACAAGATGCATACGATGTGGAAGGGTAGTATTAGTTTTGGGCTTGTTAACATTCCCATCAAGCTCCATACGGCGACAGAGGATAAAGATATCAAGCTGCGGACTCTGCATAACAAATGTCATGCCCCAATTAAATATGAAAAAATTTGTTCTGTTTGTGAGGAAGAAGTAAAACCTGAGGATATCGTTAAGGCTTATGAATATACAAAAGGTAAATTTGTTGTCCTCGATCATGACGAACTCGAAAAGCTAAGAAAAGAAAACGAAGAGAAAGCAGTTGAAATTATTGATTTTGTCAAAATGGAACAAATTGATCCAATCTATTACGATCGAAGCTATTATATGTCTCCGAGTGAGGGAGGCGGAAAAGCCTATTCCTTGCTTAGAAAAGCATTGCTGGAATCGCAAAAAGTTGGTCTTGCCAAAATCATTATTCGCTCCAAAGAGCAATTAGCAGTCATTCGTGTATATGAAAATGTATTAGTCATGGAAACGATACATTATCCCGATGAAGTTCGTAAAGCAGGGGATGTTCCAAGTGTTCCTTCAGAAGATAAAGTGACGAAAAGAGAGTTGGACACAGCCATTTTATTGATTGACCAATTGACAACAGAGTTTGAACCAGAGAAATACACAGATGAATATCGAACTGCACTCCTTGAATTGATTGAATCGAAACGAAACGGCCAAGAAACAGTATCAGCCGCAACGAAGGAAGTAGCATCCAACGTCACTGACTTAATGGCGGCATTACAGGCATCCATTGATCGGACAAAACCTAAAAAGGCCGCAGCACCTAGAAAGAAAGCGGCACCGAGAGTCAAAAAGGAAGCATAGGGAAAGTGTTAACGACCGTTTCGAATTTTCGAATCGGTTTTTTGCAGTTCTTGCATCCAACAATACTGCATATTTTTAATAAATGTATTTATTGTAAATATTGGGGGAGATACTTTGGCTGTTAATGTACTCATGATTACTGATCCGGGTATCGATGATTCATTTGCGATTATGTATGCCTTACTAAATCCAAAAATAAACTTGGTTGGCATTGTCAGTGGTTATGGAAATACACCAAAAGAAAAATCGGTTAAGAATACAGCCTACCTGTTAACTTTAGGAGGAAGAGAGGATATTCCAATCATAGCTGGTGCCGCAGGACCTCTATCAGGTGATCCAATCGTATATTATCCTGAGATACACGGCAAAGAGGGATTAGGACCAATCAAGCCTCCGGATACTATTCAGAATGTAAAAGTTTATGATATTAACAAAATTCTTGAAATTGTAAATCAGTATACAGGCGACCTCGTGATTGTCTCTGTCGGAAGACTGACAGAGTTAGCATTAATGTTTATCCTATATGGGAAAGATGCTTTAAAGGGAGTAAACACATTTTATATTATGGGAGGGGCTTTTTTGGTCCCCGGGAATATTTCTGCTGAGGCAGAGGCAAATTTTTTTGTTGATCCGATTGCGGCAGACACTGTCATGGAAAAGGCTCATAATATTTATTTATTTCCACTAAATATTACAAATAAAGCACTCATAACTCCAGATATTATTGACTATCTAAGTGAAAACAGCCCGACACCTTTCAAGCCGTTATTAAAACCAGCCTTTGATTATTACTATAAAGCCTATCAGAAGAATGTACCCGGTATTAAAGGAGCGCCTCTTCATGATGTGGTCCCGTTAATGGCATTAACGGAACCGGATTTAGTAAAGTATATCCCGAGAAGAGTAAGAGTAGAGCAATTTGGTAATGCCAAAGGCAAAAGCATCGCTGATTTTCGACCAAAACCTGATAAAGAACCGGTTAATTCTCTTGATTACATTGGCATGGAAGCTGATATACAAAAATTTATCGTCAATTTCATGGGAATATTTTTACAAGGTGATTTTAATAAACAATAATGAAACTCAGAATAGGTTTCATTATTGTTTAAAATTATATAAATTTCCTGCTTTTTGAAATTTTATTGACTGTAAAGCTAAATTAGGGTAAAATAAAGATACGCTTTTAAGTTAGTTAAATATTTATAGTTTAGTAGTCGTAACTGCACGAAAAATGTGGGTGATGTCTATGCCCAAACGTGCCAGTACGTCTTTTTTATTTTTTTATATGTAATAAATTAAAAGTGAACTATATTTTGGGGGTTTTTTCATGAACAACGGTAAAGTTAAATGGTTTAATGCAGAAAAAGGATTTGGATTTATTGAAGCTGATGGCGGTCAAGACGTATTCGTTCACTTTTCAGCAATTCAATCTGAAGGCTTCAAAACATTAGAAGAGGGCCAATCAGTTTCTTTTGAAATCGTTGAAGGCGCTCGTGGACCACAAGCTTCTAACGTTAAAACAGTTTAATTCTTTTATAATAAAGGTGATGCACTATTTTTTAGCATCACCTTTTATCTATATGATATTTTTACTGCGAGAAAAGTAGACTTAAAGTCAATAGGCTGCTGCTAAATGATGTTTGAAATTTTCCATATTATTTAGCTAACAAACAAAGTATTTAAAACAGTCATGCACTAATTACAAGGGGTGATCGTTTTGGCGTTTGGTAGAAAAAATGATGAGGAAATCAAATTAGAAGAAACTAAAATCTGGGTATGTAGTTCAGACACGTGTAAATGCTGGATTCGAGACAATTTTAAAAGCACTGAAGTGCCTTTATGTCCAATCTGCAAAAGTGAAATGACTGAAAGTACTAAAGAATTACAAGTTATTCACAACCATAGTAAGAACTTTATGTGATCAATAGGTTAGCAGGGAGATTTAATCACTCCCTGCTTTTTTATTATTCTTTAGCGTTTTCTCTACAATAGGCAAGAACCATTGCTTCTTCTTCCTCTTCAAGTTCAAAGTCGAGTACCTTTTCGCTCCCGATTTCATAAAGATAAAAGTTAGTAATTTTGTCACCATTTTCGTCACTAACGAAAATGGTTCTAAGGCCTACTCCTTTATCCGAATAAAGCTCATCCTCTTCATCCACAGCAAGTTCTAAGAAAAACTCATAACGGTCACCTGATAATAAACCGAATGGATCTTCTAATTTTTCAACTGAGTGTCCAGTAATGTTCAAAAATATCATCCTCTGCAAAGTATTCATCCTTACTATTATACACATTTTTAATTAAACAAGAAAAACTGTGTAGCATTGTTATCAATATTTTTCTCGTGTTGTAGAAATTTTCCATAATTATTTCATACCATTTTGAAATAAATGTGAATAATTCCATAAATGGGATTCCTATATGGACGGAATAAGGTAAGATAAATTTATAAAAAAGTAATCATTACAAACGAAGTGGTGACAGGTATTAACTATACTTGTGAATTATTTCACAAATAGGGAGAGAGAAGAGATGACTACTACGACAACGACAGAAACAATACATATCCAATTACAGCCGTACTTTTTATCAAGAAAAAAATATTATCAGCTCCTTCATTTGCTATTTTCGGTACCCGACACGGGTGAGTTATTAGTAGAAATTCAAAATAATGGTAACTTGCAGGAATTAGAAGAAATTCATGATGGCGGAAAAATACTTCGTAATTTTTTTGAACATATGACAGCTGAACAAATCGACAGGGAGAATGAAGAATATCAACGCCTTTTTATTGGGCCGGGCCCGCTAGTAGCACCACCTTGGGAGTCTTATTATCGGAGTAGAGAGCACTTGCTATTTGAGGAATGGACTTATCAAATCAGGGAGCAATACCATCTTTTTGGTCTTCAATATAAAAACGAAAATAATGAGCCTGATGATCACTTATTACCCGAATTGGAATTTATGCTTTATCTTGTAGATTCATGTTTACAAGAAACAAAGACTGATAGACTAGTGGAATTAATATCTAGCCAAATTCACTTTCTTGAAAACCATTTAACGATGTGGATTCCATATTTTTGTAAACGAATAATTGAACAGACAAATAGTCAGTTGTACCTCGGAGCATCCATGCTTCTTGAGGACTTATTAACTTTTGATTTGACCACTTTACTTGAAGTAAGGGAGGCATTACCTGATGTCAGATAAGAATACCTTGAAGGATCTATTATCAAATAAAATGCAACGGCGTACATTTTTGAAATGGTCAGGAGCAATTGGAATTCCTGTGATTGCCGGCGGCATTGGTACGAAGATGCTCGTCGATCAAAAAGAAGAGCCAAAGACAGCCAATGCCAAGGATACGGAGAAAATTATTTCAACATGCAGTATTAATAATTGTGGTGGCCGCTGTGTTATCAAAGCACATGTTAAAGATGGGATGGTCGTTCGAGTAAGTACCGATACACAAGAAAGCGGTGATCTATCTACTCCACCACTTAGGGCATGTGTAAGGGGTAGAAATTACCGAAACATGCTATATGATCCAGATCGCTTAAAGTATCCTATGAAAAGGGTTGGGAAACGAGGTGAAGGGAAATTTAAAAGGATATCTTGGGAGGAAGCCATTGAAACGATTGCTTCTGAAGTGAAACGAATTGGTGATAAATATGGTCCAGAATCAAGATATGTAAACTATGCATCGGGCCAAAGTTGGGGATTGCATGGCGGGAAAAACGCAGCAAGAAAATTATTGTCTCTTACAGGTGGCTTTTTAAACTATCGAAATGACTATAGTTCTGGAGCAGGAAATGTAGCGACGCCTTATACATATGGTACGAATAATACAGGCAGCAGCTTTGATTCCCTTTTACACTCAAAATACATTATTTTATGGGGCCAAAATCCTTCGGAAATGATCTTTTCAACTCCATACCGAGAATATTTAATGCAAGCAAAGAAAAACGGCGCTAAAATCATTGTCATAGATCCGCGATATACCGATACAGCCATTGCTTTTGCGGATGAATGGATTCCGATTCTTCCGACGACTGACAATGCGATGATGGATGCAATGGGTTACGTTATCGTTAAAGAGAAATTACATGACCAAGCATTTCTGGATAAGTATTGTATTGGATTTGACGGAGACCATATGCCGGAGAGTGTAGCAAAGAGTGAATCTTTAAAAAGCTATTTATTGGGCGAAAAAGATGGAATTGAGAAAACACCTGAATGGGCCGAGAGAATTTGCGGCGTCCCTGCGGGAAAAATTCGAGAAATTGCACGGGAATATGCTAAATCAAAGCCGGCCGCACTCATTCAAGGCTGGGCAGCGCAGCGACAAGCATATGGAGAACAATTCATGCGTGGCGGGGCACAGCTTGCCTGCCTGACAGGAAATGTCGGTAAGTTAGGCGGTTGGGCTGCCGGAACCGGATATTGGAGCCGTTCGGACATTGTTTATCCATTTTTATATGAAAACCCTGTTAAAGCTTCGATTCCATGCTTCCTTTGGACGAAGGCTGTTGAAAAAGGAACAGAAATGACAGCAGCGGATGGATTAGAAGGTACTGATAAATTAACGACTAACATCAAATTAATTTTCAATATGGCAGGAAATATGCTAGTTAATCAGCATGCTGATATCAATAAAACAACTAAGCTTCTTGAAGATGAAAGTAAAGTAGAGTTCATTGTAGTCAGTGATATTTTTATGACACCCAGTGCAAGGTATGCGGATATTTTGCTGCCGGGAACTACCTTCTTTGAGCGCTATGATATTGGCGTCCCTTGGTGTTTTGGTGATTACGTCGTATTTGGTGATAAAACGATTGACCCGCTGTTTGAATGTCGTGATGAATATGATGTGTTCGCAGAAGTGGCAGATAAATTGGGGCTAAAGGAAAAATTTACTGAAGGTAAAACGACACTTGACCTTGTTAAAGAAAGTGTGGAGAGAACAAGGAAAGAGTTAACTCCTGATTTCCCTTCGTTTGAAGATTTCCGAAGAAACGGGGTTCATCATTTTAAATATGACTCACCACTTATCGGTTTTAAAGAGCAAATTGATGACCTTGAGAAACATCCGTTTGAAACTCCTTCAGGTAAAATTGAGTTATTTTCGAAGGCATTATGGGATATGAATCAGCAGGATGAAATTCCGGCGATTGCAAAATACATTTCTTCCTGGGAAGGACCGCAAGACCCGATTATTAAGAAGTTTCCATTACAGCTTATCAGCTGGCATTATAAACGGAGATGTCACTCAACCTATGATAATCAAGCGTGGCTCGAAGAAGCTGCCAAGCAAGAGATGTGGATGAACCCAAAAGATGCGGAGAAACGTGGAATAAAAGATAGTGACCGAGTTCAGGTATTTAATGAGCGAGGCTCTATCCATATCGATGTAAAGGTGACTCCGAGAATCACTCCGGGCGTTGCAGGTATCCCTCAGGGAGCATGGTTCACGCCTGATAAAGATGGGCTTGACCAACGAGGTTCTGTTAATGTGCTGACTTCACAACGGCCAACAGCCCTCGCCAAATCAAATCCACAACTAACGAACTTAGTTGAAGTGAAAAAAGCGTAGGGAGTGAGTAAGTTGGCACAGTTAGGA
Source organism: Bacillus sp. MM2020_1 (assembly GCA_011250595.1). Taxonomy (GTDB): domain Bacteria; phylum Bacillota; class Bacilli; order Bacillales; family Cytobacillaceae; genus Neobacillus. The sequence continues at coordinate 63,137 of JAANMP010000003.1, forward strand.
TTTTATATTAACCAAAGCCTTTGTTCCGGGTGTAAAGCCTGTAGTGTGGCTTGTAAGGATAAAAATAATCTCGATGTCGGAATTAATTTTCGAAGGGTATACACTTATGAAGAAGGAGCGTATATTCAGCAACCGACCAAGGGAATCGTCCATAACATCAAAGCCTATTATTTTTCGATTTCCTGCAATCATTGCACCAATCCGAAATGCCTGCCAATCTGCCCCACTGGAGCGATTGTGAAGAATAAAGAAACAGGTGTTGTTAGGATTGATCAAGATATTTGTCAAGGGGTTCAACTATGTGTAAAGGCATGTCCTTACGGAGCCCCACAATATAATCAGAAAGTCTTTAAATCAAATAAATGTGATTTTTGTATTGATCTGCAGAAAAAGGGTGAGGATCCTGTTTGCGTATCGACTTGCCCAATGAGGGCAATTGAATTTGGACCTGTCGAAGAGTTACGAAAAAAGTATGGAAGTGTAAGTCAAATCAAAGGGATGCCAAGCAATTCAATTACCCATCCAAATATTGTGATAACTCCGCACAAAGATGCGAAAATGTCTAGTTCATGAGGCGCGTAGAAAACAAGAAATATACTAGCTGCAGTACTAATTAGGATGATTCGGTCCTGCAGCTTTTTATTGTAGGTGGTCAGATGTCTCTTTTGGTAAAGTGGCTTGAAAGCATGCATGTAGATTTGAGAATTACCAATAAATGTTCACGAAACAGGAATGTTCGATCCACCTGTACCTTTTGCTTGGAATCGTGTAATAGTGGGGCATTATCGATCAATCAGCAATCCATAGAAATAAATCAGTCACAATGTACATCATGTGGTGATTGTGTCATCTCCTGTCCGATGTCAGCAATCGAAGGAATTGCCGTAACGAGGGAATTTGAAAAAAATACCCTTATATATAAGGAAGATTACACCCCAATTGAAAAAGAATTGTTGATTTATAAAAAAAGAGGTCTACATGCGATTACACTTAACGGAGCTCCACTCAATGATAAATGGAAATTTGTACTAACTGAGACCAATAGGATGTTAGGTCAACTCGATCAAAGACCCATTGAGGTGGTTCAGAGAAAGAATGATGAAAAACTTTCGCGGAGAGATTTATTCACTTCAATGCATTCAGGTGGGAAAAAGCTAGCCAAAAGTTTGACACCGGCTTCATGGAAACTGGAAGCAAATGAGTGGGACCTAGCTAACTATTACCCCGAATATCAATTTTACACAGTAGAGCTGGATAAGGACAAATGTACATTTTGTAAAGCTTGTTTTACCTTTTGCAGCCAAAAAGTGTTTCAATTAAAGGACACTAATTTACAAATTGAAAGTAATAAATGTGTAAATTGCACTGATTGTGTAGATATTTGCATAGAGGATGCCATTCATATAAACACAGAAATAAAGAAAAAGGTTGATGATCAGAAACCAATTCATACAAAGGAATGCTCAGATTGCGGTCAAACTTTTCATTCGTTTCAGCCAGAAACGGTGAAATGTCCAATCTGTGTGAATAGGGACCCTGAATGGTTAAGTCCCTATCAATAAGTTTACATGCAAAAACGCCAGAAATCTCTGGCGTTTTTTAAATTAATAAAAACACGATAATTCGTCGTGTTTTTTGAAAGAATATGTATGGAGGAGAAGATGAGATTCGAACTCACGCAACGGTTACCCGTCCTAGCGCATTTCGAGTGCGCCCCCTTATAACCACTTGGGTACTTCTCCATTTCTCATTATGGAGCGGGTGAGGGGAATCGAACCCCCGCCGTCAGCTTGGGAAGCTGAAATTCTACCATTAAACCACACCCGCACTACCTCTTAAATAACCATAAACATTATACCATAATAATTCAATTTAGTGCAGAAAAAATTTTGTAATCCCAGAAAGCTTCAAAAAACAGTCAAAAACATTCAAATGTTGGATGTTTTTGAAAGAAAATGATTGATTTTTGCAATCGTTTTCAGTACTATGTAATTAAGAAGAAAAAAAAACAGGTGGTGGTGACATGTTAACGCCAGAACGTCATCGAATCATAATGCAATTATTAAAAGATAAAAGTGTGGTTAAAATCAATGAAATCATGGAGTTAACAGAGACTTCGGAGTCAACAATTCGCCGAGATCTTTCACAATTAGAGGACCAAAAGTTCTTAAAGAGAATCCATGGAGGTGCCTCAAGATTACAAGGGAAGCTTCAAGAGCCCAGCATGATTGAGAAATCCTCCAAAAACCTTCAAGAAAAACGGTTGATTGCCCAATATGCAGCCAGTTTAGTAGAAGAGGGTGATTGCATTTATCTTGATGCGGGGTCAACTGTGATTGAAATGATTGAATTCCTGCCGTTAAAGGATATCGTTGTTGTCACAAATGGGTTAATGCATTTAAAACCATTATTGGATAAAGGCATCTCAACCTATTTAATTGGCGGCTTGGTAAAGCAGAATACAAATGCTTTCATCGGAAGGGGAGCTTTAGCGGGCCTAGACCTATACCGTTTTGATAAATGCTTTATGGGTGTTAATGGTATCCATCCACAATTTGGCTTTACAACTCCAGACCAGGAGGAAGCAATGGTGAAGCAAAAGGCAATTGCTCTTTCAAGAGAAACCTATGTATTAGCGGATCATACAAAGTTTGCTGAAATCTCGTTTGCCAAAATTGCCGATATCCAAGAGGCGGCCATTATTACCGATGAAGTAGATGATGAAACGCAGAAGCAATACGTAAATAGAACAACTATAAAGGTAGTGACAGCATGATATATACATTAACTTTGAATCCTTCAGTGGACTATATAGTCAAACTCGAGAGCTTTCAGCTAGGAGAGTTAAATCGTACAGTAAATGAGGCAAAGTTTCCGGGTGGAAAAGGAATCAATGTCTCAACTGTATTAAAACAATTTGGAAGCAAAAGTAAGGCACTTGGGTTTATTGGTGGCTTTACTGGAGCTTATATTGAGCAATATCTCCAGAATGAAGAAATTGATACGAATTTTGTTCAGGTTGATGAAGATACACGCATCAATGTAAAGATTAAAACAGGTCAAGAGTCAGAAATTAATGCCTTGGGTCCAAACATTTCAGAACAAAACTTCGCACTTCTAAAACAAAAAATTCAACACTTAGGAGCAGACGATTTATTAGTACTAGCTGGAAGTATCCCTGCTAGCTTACCTAAAACAACCTATGAGGAACTTGTAAAAATTTGCACTGAAAACGGAGCACAATTTGTTGTGGATGCAGAAGGCGATTTATTAAAAAAGGTCCTTCCCTATCACCCATTTTTAATCAAGCCGAATCATCATGAGCTAGGTGAATTATTTGACACAAGCATTACTACCGCAGAAGAAGTGATCCCTTATGGCAAAAAGCTCGTAGAAATGGGTGCGGAAAATGTCATTGTTTCATTAGCTGGCGCAGGGGCGGTGCTGATCAATAGCGAAAAAGTATTTTTTGCAAAAGTTCCAAGTGGTGAAGTGAAAAATTCAGTTGGTGCAGGGGATTCTATGGTTGCTGGTTTCTTGGCGGCATACGAGCGAACTAGAAATATTGAAGAAGCTTTTCGGTATAGTGTTGCATCAGGTAGTGCAACTGCGTTTTCACTAGGCTTATGCTCGAAGGAAAAAGTAGAAGAACTTCTTCCGCAAGTTCATATTAAAGAGATTCGTTAAGGGAGAGAAAATCAATCATGAAAATTACTGAATTATTATCAATAAATACGATTCTATTAAATATTGAAGGTAACCAAAAAGAAGAAACGATTGATCAGCTTGTTGAGGTCCTGTTTAAGGCGGGAAAAATATCGGACCGTTCTGAATTTAAAGCAGCAATCTTAAAACGTGAAGAACAAAGTACAACAGGTATTGGGGATGGAATTGCCATTCCGCATGCGAAAACAAAGGTAGTAAATGAAGCAGCGATTGTCTTTGGGAAATCAGCCGCAGGTGTTAATTATGAGTCATTAGACGGGAAACCTGCACATTTATTCTTTATGATTGCTGCCCCGGAAGGTGCGAATAATACACATTTAGAAGCATTAGCAAGACTATCTGGTTTGCTAATGAAAGCGGAAGTAAGGTATGAGCTTTTAAAGGCAACAACTCCTGAAGAAATAATTGACACCATTAACCGTTATGACAAAGAGGAAAAGCAAGAAACGGTTATAACAAATAAAAAGAATTTTATTGTGGCAGTTACCGGTTGTCCCACAGGGATTGCCCATACCTATATGGCAGCCGATTCCTTAAAAGCTAAGGCATCTGAAATGGGTGTAGATATAAAGGTAGAGACAAATGGTTCCGGCGGTGCCAAAAATGTCCTGACAAAAGATGAAATTGAAAATGCAACAGCAGTTATTATTGCAGCCGATATCAATGTCGAGATGGAAAGGTTCAAAGGTAAGCACGTGATTCAGGCAGCGGTTGCTGAAGGAATTCGTCGTCCGGAACAATTAATAGACAAAGCACAAAAACAAGATGCCCCTATTTTTAAAGGTAATAACAGCCCAAGTGAAAAAGCAGTGGATCAAAAAGGTTCTCGTAATGGCTTTTACAAGCACCTAATGAATGGTGTATCAAACATGCTTCCCTTTGTTGTTGGTGGTGGTATATTAATCGCAATTAGCTTTATGTTTGGATATAATTCAGCAAATCCAGATGACCCATCCTACAATCCAATTGCTGCTGTAATTAAGGCTATTGGTGGAGATAATGCATTTGCGTTAATTGTCCCTGTTCTTGCAGGATTTATTGCTCTCAGTATTGCAGACCGTCCAGGTTTCGCCCCTGGTATGGTTGGAGGAATGATGGCAGCCCATGGCGGAGCCGGATTCCTTGGTGGTTTGGTTGCAGGTTTCCTAGCAGGTTACATTGTATTGCTGTTAAAGAAAGTTTTTGCAGGACTTCCACGTTCTCTTGAAGGAATTAAAAGTATCTTAATTTATCCACTCTTAGGAATAGCGATTACGGGATTTATGATGCATTATGTCATAAACAATCCTGTTGCATGGGTAAACAAGGAAATTGCAGATTGGTTAACAGGTCTTGGAACAGGTAATGCCGTATTATTAGGGATTGTGCTTGGACTTATGATGTCCTTTGATATGGGTGGTCCAGTAAATAAAGCAGCCTATGTATTTGGAACAGGCCTTTTAGCAAGTGGTGTTTATCAGCCAATGGCAGCAATTATGGCTGCTGGTATGGTACCACCGCTAGCGATTGCTCTTGCAACAACATTCTTTAAAAATAAATTTAATGAGCAAGACAGAGATGCCGGGAAAGCATGTTATGTTATGGGCTTATCCTTTATTACTGAAGGGGCAATTCCATTTGCCGCTGCCGACCCATTGCGTGTCATTCCTTCGGTTATGGCAGGTTCAGCAATCGCAGGTGCGCTGTCAATGGCCTTTGGAATTGGGCTCCGTGCTCCGCATGGCGGAATATTCGTAATTCCATTGGTTGAAAATGGTGCCCTTCTTTACGCACTGGCTATTTTAGTGGGTTCAGTTGTATCCGCATTGTTAATCGGTTTTCTCAAAAAACCAGTAAAATAAAAACAAAAAATGAAAGGGCTGTGGAAATTTCCTCAGCCCTTTTGTTCCTGTACTTGGGGCTTAATGGCTAGCAATGCGACAAGTGCTGCAATGACACTGAGACTGCCTAAAAGAATAAAAATCCAATGAGTCGCATTCTTTAATAACAAAGCAATAATCGGAGGTCCTGCTGCCACTCCGATGAATCTCATTGAACTGTATATTGACGAAATCGTTCCTCTTTCTTCTTTTTCAACGCCTTCAGTAATTAGTGCGTCTAAGCATGGAAGACCTGCACCAATACCAACTCCGCTGATAAGAAACATGGTGATCATGTACCAAAGCTTGATTGAAAACCATAATGCACCAATGGATAAGGCTGTAGCGAAAATTCCAGCAAAGGTTATCCATTTCATCAATACCTTGTTTTTCTTGATCACCTTGCCACTTATAAAGGATGAAAGACAAAGTGCACCGAGTGGAAATGCCAGAAAAAAACCTTTTTTAATATCTTTAATGCCATATTCCTTTTCAAAAATCTCCGAAAGGTAAAACAAAATCCCAAACAGGACAAGCATCAGGATGCCGCCAATAAAAAATATTGCATAAAGCCAGCGACCCTTTTCTGTAAAGGTTTTTTTCACATTGCTGAAAAACTCTTTAAAGGGAATTGGTTTATTAGTTGATTTTGGACTTTTAACCAGAAACATGATCATCAAGACGGAAATGGCACAAAAAACAGGGAAAGAAAAAAAAGGTAAAAACCAAATAAATCCCGCTAGAAAAGCCCCTAAAATAGGGCTTAATACCTTACCAAATGTATTGGAAGTTTCTATTAGACCCAAACAACAACTAACATCATCCTCATTCTTAAACATATCACCAACCAAGGGCATGACAATAGGGGCAGCTCCAGCAGCACCGACCCCTTGGAGGGCGCGGCCTGCTAAAATAATCCAATACGCATCATCGAGTTTCCATGCGGCAAATCCTGAGATGAGTCCGCCAATTCCTGCTATGATGAGACTGGGGATAATAACCTTTTTTCGACCGATATGGTCTGATAAGTATCCTGCAACAGGTATTAAAAAAATAGCAACAATCGAATAAACCGTAATGATCATACTTGTTTGGAAAGAAGATATGGATAATTTACTTTCCATTGAAGGTAGAACTGGTATTAACATTGAATTCCCCAATGTCATGACTAAAGGAATGGAAGACAGTGATATGATCGCCCACTTTTGATTAGATATCTCATCGGACCGCTTTTGTCCAGCTGCAGATTGTTTCTTTTTTGCAGCTTTTGGATTTTGGCTTAAATGTTCAATATGTTCCATTAATCTTCTATCCCGCCTTCATGTTTAAGCTATTATTACTATTAGCTTATTGATAAAAAAAAAACCCGGAATAGGGTTCCTTTAATTGGAATAAGCTAAATGACAACTGTTTTGGAAAATCATAAGTTTTTGTCCATTTAGAATATTCTAAAATTAACCCTTGACATTAATGGTATTTTTGCGTAGGATAAATATCAATCAATAGTTATTGTTAATATTTAACTCGTTGAGCAAGAGGAGTACACTAATTTTATTCTTTCAAGAGAGTCGGGGTAGGTGGGAGCCTGATAAGAATGGATTTGTGGAATGGACTTGTGAGAGGCATCTTGAAATCATCAGTAGGGATGCACGGAGCTCCACCGTTAAAAGGATAGGATATCGAACAAAAATGTTCCGTATCTGAAGAGGAAGCAGGTTTTCTAACTGCTTCAAATGGAGGTGGCACCACGACCATAGAATCGTCCTCTATATGCGTAAATTTTTGCGCATATAGAGGACGATTTTTTTTATTTTCGAAGGGAGTCGGAAAATGGAAATTAAAACTGGTTATTTCATAAAAGAGATCAAAGGAGACACGCTTACACCAATCTCCATTTTACAAAAAATGAGTGGGAATAAGAAGTTTTTATTGGAAAGTTCCCATAAGTACAATGATTCTGGAAGATATTCCTTCATCGGTGCTGATCCAGCCTTTGAGCTCATTTCGAGCGGTGATAGCAACGAAATTATTTCGAGGAATGGAGACAAGGAAGTAATAAAGGGTAACCCTCTCGAAGTGTTAAAAAACCTTATCCCTCCCATAGATTATGAAGAATCTCCCTTTCCGTTTATTGGAGGGGCTGTAGGATATGTGGGATATGACATTATCAGGCAATATGAGGTGATTGGAGAGGAACATCCAAACGGAATGGAGATGCCGGATGTCCATTTAATGTTTTATGAAGAAGTCATTGTCTTTGATCACCTTGAAGATAAGGTTTTGATTTGTGGTTGTTCTTTAACTAAGGAGAGCGATAACGCTTTAGTTGAGAAGAGAATTGAAGAAAGAATAGAGGAACTAAAAAAGCCAACTTTCTATGCAACTGACGAGCCGTTTTATTTTTCAGGATTTGTCTCAGAAACAACAAAAGAAACCTTTATCAAGAATGTAGAAATAGCCAAAGAACATATTTTAGCTGGTGATATTTTTCAAGTGGTTCTTTCAAGACGAATGAAATCAACCTTTAACGGAGAACCTTTATCACTTTATCGTAAGCATCGTGCGAATAATCCCACTCCTTATATGTTTTATATTGATTTTGATGCATATACCGTTATTGGTTCATCTCCCGAAAGCTTACTTAAAACAAGGGAAAGAACAGTCATTTCGAATCCCATCGCAGGAACAAAAAGACGAGGGAGAACGACTGAAGAAGATTTGCTGATAGAAAAGGAATTGAAAAATAATGAAAAGGAACTTGCAGAGCATAAAATGCTTGTCGACCTTGGCAGGAATGATCTCGGGAAAATCAGCGAGTTCGGCACGGTCCAGGTGGATAAGTATATGACAGTAGAAAAATACCGCCATGTAATGCATCTTGTGTCAGAAGTAAGCGGCCAATTAACGACAGATAAAACTGCAATCGATGCTCTTGCGGCCTGTCTTCCTGCCGGGACTGTTTCAGGGGCTCCAAAGGTTCGGGCCATGGAGATTATTAACTCGTTGGAAAAATCAAAACGAGGCTTATATTCAGGGGCGGTAGGATACTTATCAGCGGATGGAAATATGGATTTTGCCCTTGCCATTCGAACCATGGTTTTAAAAGAGGGTTCGGCCTATATTCAAGCGGGTGCGGGAATCGTGTATGACTCGAATCCAGAGTCAGAATATCAAGAGACGATAAATAAACTTAATTCTTTCTTGGAGGGTGAGAAATGATTTTATTGATTGATAATTTTGATTCGTTTACATTCAACCTCTATCAGTATCTTGGAGAACTAGGGGAACAAATTACCGTTTTTAGAAATAATCAACTAACTATGGAGCAAATCAGAGAATTAAATCCGAAAGCAATTATTCTTTCCCCTGGGCCTGGGAAACCGGAGAAAGCCGGGATTTGTATCGAATTGATTCAAACATTCTATGATAAAATCCCGATTCTAGGGATTTGTCTTGGGCATCAGGCCATTGGAGCTTCCTTCGGTGGAAAGATTCAAAGAGCAACACTCATCAAACATGGTAAAACATCGATGATTTCGCATCATCGAGTAGGGCTTTTCAAAGGGCTTCCCAACCCTGTAGATGTGATGAGGTATCATTCATTAATTATTGAAAAAAGTAGTATTCCTGATGTACTAGAGTGTATCGCATATTCTGAAGAGGATCAGGAAATTATGGCCATAAAACATCGTCAATTTCCTGTTTACGGTCTCCAGTTTCATCCCGAGTCAATTGGTACTCCTTCGGGAAAGGAAATCATCAAGAACTTTTTAAATGAGATAGAAAGGATGAAGAAAAATGAAGAATTACTTACTCCAATTAGCTGAACATGAATCATTCTCTGAAAACCAGATGAAAGAAGCCGTTAATTTTATTTTGGGTGAGGAAGTTTCAGAATCTGAAATTGCTGCTTTTTTAATGGGTTTGAAATCAAAAGGAGAAACAGTCGAAGAAATTACCGGGATTGTAAAAGCCATGAAAGCAAATACATTGAAATTTAAAGAGGAATTTTCAGGTGTTCTTGATAATTGTGGGACCGGAGGAGACGGGTCTTCGAGTTTTAATGTGAGTACCACTTCAGCGTTTGTTATTGCTAGTGCCGGAATCCCTGTAGCCAAACATGGAAACAGGAGTGTCTCAAGTAAAACAGGCAGTGCTGATGTCCTCGAATATTTAGGAGTAAATTTAAATCTATCTGCGCAAAGAACGGAAGAAATTCTGCAGGAAATCGGAATATCCTTCTTATTCGCACCTAATGTTCATCCCAAATTGAAGAAAGTAATGATGGTTCGCAAACAACTTAAGATTCCAACGATATTTAATTTTATCGGCCCGCTAACTAATCCGATTGAGTTGGACTATCAATTGCTAGGCGTGTATCGGAGAGATCTTTTAAATGTGTTTGCTGAAGTTCTTCAAAAGTTGGGCCGCAAGCGTGCCATTGTCGTTAATGGAGCTGGCTTTATGGATGAAGCATCACTCCAGGGTGAAAATCATTTAACCATTTTAGAGGATGGGAAGATCACCAACCTGTCATTTAATCCTGAAGAAGTGGATCTCCCTCAATACGATAACAGCAATATTAAAGGTGGGGACTCCAAGGAGAATGCTGAAATATTAATCAAAGTCTTAAAAGGAGAAAAAGGTGCGTACCGAGATACAGTACTACTTAATTCGGGACTTGGTATATACACAGCAGGGAGAGCAAACTCCATTAAGGAAGGTATCCAAATAGCGAGTGAAATCATTGATTCTGGTGCTGCATATGAAAAGTTAAACAAGGTGATTGAGAAATCAAATGCAGAAGGTCAGAAAGAGGCGATATAAGTGGCGACAATCTTAGATAAAATCATTGATGAAAAGAAAAAAGAGGTCCTTCTCCTTCGAGAAGGAAACCAACCAATACTAGATACTGTTCTCCCTAAAAGGTCTTTTATACAAAAGCTGCATACAGCCGGTGAAATATCGATTATATCTGAATTTAAGCGCGCATCTCCATCAAAAGGAATTATTAACAACACAATTGAGCCATCCTATCAGGCTTCGATATATGAAGAGTATGGTGCTTCAGCCATTTCTGTCCTTACAGACCAAACCTTTTTTAAAGGGTCCTTCTCCGATTTAAAAGCAGTTCGGAGTAAAGTAAACCTGCCAATTCTATGTAAGGATTTTATCATTGATCGGCTCCAAATTAATCTTGCTGCGTTTCATGGGGCAGATATTATTTTATTAATAGTAGCAGCTTTAGATGATGATAGCTTGCGAGACCTTTTTGAATATGCAAAAAGCTTAGGCTTGGAGGTATTAGTTGAGGTCCATAATGAGCAGGAACTCGACAGGGCCCTGAAAATGGGCGCAAAGCTGATTGGCGTGAATAATCGGGACTTAAAAACGTTTCAAGTTTCGCTGGAAGTAACTGAAAATTTAGCTTCTACTGTAATAAACTCTGGGGCTTATCTTATTAGTGAAAGCGGAATTCAACATCCAGAGGATGTAAAGCGAGTCAGGAATGCAGGAGCAAACGGGATATTAGTTGGAGAGGCTTTGATGAAAAGTTCAGATGTAAAGCAATCCTTTTCGGACTTTCGCATCCCCCTTAAAGAAGGAGTAAAAAGATGAAAGTGAAAATTTGTGGAATAACTGATGTTGAGACGGGAATTGCGGCCGCAGAATACGGGGCAGATGCGCTGGGGTTTGTGTTTGCTGAAAGTAAACGCAGGATTTCCACTGAGAAAGCAAAAGAAATTATTGCACATTTGCCTAAAGAGGTCTTCAAGGTCGGTGTGTTTGTCGATGAAACAAGAGAGAGCATAGAAACAATCGCTTCTGCAGTTGGGCTTACTCATATTCAATTACACGGAGACGAAAGTGCGTCATTCAGTGAATCGCTTTCACTGCCAGTCATTAAAGCCATTTGTTTTCAAGGGAATGAAAGTTTAGCCGATTTGGCTGATTTATCAAACGACTTCATCCTGCTAGACAGCCCCAAAGGGAAATACAGAGGTGGAAATGGGACGGTATTTAATTGGAATGAGGTTAATCCTCATTTGCTTTCTAGCAAAAAAATCATCCTTGCCGGCGGGTTGCATGCAGACAATGTTGAAGAGGCAATAAAAATTATTCGGCCCTTCATGGTAGATGTAAGCTCAGGAGTAGAAACTGAGGGGAAGAAGGATTTAAAAAAGATTCAATCATTTATTAATATAGCAAAAAGCACATTTGTGGGGAGGTAAAGGGAATGAACACATATACATTACCAAATGAAAGTGGACACTTCGGTATTTTTGGAGGAAGATTTGTCCCGGAAACATTAATGAAGGCAGTAATCGAACTTGGTGAGGCCTATGAAATTGCAAAAAAGGATCCTTCCTTTCAAGCCGAGATAGGGCAGTTGTTAAAAAACTATGTTGGTAGAGAAACGCCATTGTACTATGCAGAAAACTTAACCCGCCATGCGGGAGGAGCTAAAATTTTTCTGAAAAGAGAAGATTTAAACCATACTGGAGCTCATAAAATTAACAATGCCATTGGGCAGGCACTCCTTGCGGTACGAATGGGAAAGAAGAAAATTGTTGCTGAAACAGGAGCAGGTCAGCACGGTGTAGCAACTGCCACCGTTTGCGCTTTATTAAATCTCGATTGTATCGTTTTTATGGGTGAAGAAGATATCAAAAGGCAGGCACTAAATGTATTTCGAATGGAACTGCTAGGTGCAAGGGTCGTCAGTGTTACTTCTGGAAGTGCAACATTAAAAGATGCAGTAAACGAAGCCTTAAGATACTGGGTAGAAAATGTAGATGATACCCACTATTTATTGGGTTCTGTTATGGGACCACACCCTTTTCCACAAATGGTAAGAGACTTTCAAAGTGTGATTGGAAAGGAAACAAAACAACAATTCCAATTATGTGAAGGAACGCTTCCAGATGCCTTGGTCGCCTGTATTGGCGGTGGGAGCAATGCAATGGGGATGTTCTACCCTTTTATTGAGGATGAGAGCGTCAGTCTTTATGGAGTGGAAGCTGCAGGTCAGGGAGTTGATACAGAATACCATGCAGCATCGTTAACAAAAGGATGTCCCGGTGTATTACATGGTGCACTGATGTATCTCTTACAGAATCAAGATGGTCAAATTCAAGAAGCACACTCCATTTCGGCTGGCCTTGATTATCCGGGCGTTGGACCAGAACATAGCTATTTACATGACATTGGTCGAGCAGACTATCACTCGATTACAGATAAAGAAGCGTTAGAAGCATTTCAGCTTTTATCGAAACTTGAAGGTATCATTCCTGCATTAGAGAGTGCACATGCCATTGCTTTTGCTGTAAAACTTGCTGCAGAAATGGATAAGTCAAAAAATATCGTCGTGTGTCTATCAGGTCGCGGGGATAAAGATGTTGATACTGTGAAAACTCGGCTAAGAGAGGAGAGATAAATAATGAACCGTTTCGAACAAGCATTTTCAGCATTGAAAAAAAACAATAACAAAGCTTTTGTACCCTACATAATGGCAGGGGATGGCGGGTTGGATTGTTTGGTTGACCGCCTAATATTATTGGAGAGATATGGTGCAACTGCCATTGAAGTTGGAGTCCCTTTTTCAGACCCTGTTGCCGATGGGCCAACTATTCAACGGGCTGGTATTAGGGCACTTGAAAACGGAACCACTTTAACGGGGATTATTGCAGAAATAGGAAAAGCGAGACAAGTGGTTTCTGTTCCAATCCTTCTGATGACCTACTTGAATCCCATTTACTCCTATGGCATCAATGAATTTGTTAAAGATATTCGCCTAGCCGGTGTGGACGGGTGTATTATTCCCGATTTGCCAATCGAAGAAGAGGAAATTATTACTCCTCAGCTTGAGGAAGCGGAAATAGAATTGATTCGACTTGTTACGCTGACAACACCGATAGAGAGAATTAAGACCATTTCAAGCAAGGGAAAAGGTTTTTTATATACAGTTACCATAAAGGGGATTACGGGGGCAAGAAATGAATATGATTCGGAATTGAATCAATTTTTATTGGCAGTAAAAGAAGTGAGTCCCATTCCTGTATTGGCAGGCTTCGGTATTTCAAGTCAAGATCAAATAATAGACTTAACAAAATACTGTGATGGAGTTATTGTCGGTAGTAAAATTGTCGATTTATTTAACAGTCAAAACCTGTTAGAGCTAGAAAAGTTGATGTCAGTGTTCAAATCAAAATCAGAAATCGTATAGGAAAAAGGTCTACTCTCTTCCAAGTGAGTAGACCTTTTTAGTACAACGTGTCATTTGTTACTGCGAGAATCTCCTATTATTACTATAATTTAGTTTACGGAATTGTTTTTTAAACTGCTGTTGCTTAACGGCTAAACTAACCAGCTTTTTAGTAAGGATGAGGGATTATGAGGGTTTATGAAACGATACTTTCTATTCTAGAAGAAAAAGGACCATTACCTATTCCGGCAATTTGCCAAGAGGTCAATCACGTCCTTAATTCAAATCGCGAAAAACCAATCCTTCCAGCACAGATTATATCGATTGTCACAAGAAAAAAGGATTTATTTCGCGTGAACGGCGGAAGAATTTCAATTCACCCAGATAAATATCCATTTTCATTAATTGCTTCTCTTGAAGGTTTTGGTGACATTTCTTACCAAGTTCGCGTTAATTTCGTGAAAAATCGTTTTGCAGCTTTGGTCTGGCGAAATAAAGAAAATATTCAGCCCTTCTCGGATTTCCAATCGATTGCTCCTGGCGACCTGGAAGAATTTAAACGAGAACTTTATAGTATGAATATCTGGGAGTGGAAACCAACCTATCGAAGTGAAGACGGAATAATTATCGAAGGGAAATACTGGTCTGTAAAGTTAATCACAAAAGGTAAAGTCTATGAAAGTGAAGGAACTAAGAGCTTTCCGGAAAACTGGGATCAGTTTTGTAATGCAGTCGAAAAATTAACAGGTACACCATTTCATTAGTAGATGAATATCGAATCCAACCAGTAATTCCCAGCTTCTTGAAAGCTAAGGATATATCCTGTATAATGAGTATATACCTTATTAAGAAAATATCTTGATGATTATGTTCATTTTTCTGAAACTTCCCGTTGTGGAAGTTTTGTTTGTTTTTATTAAATATTTAATTTTTATGAAAATTTACTTGTACAAGGAGCGTAAATTAGATGAAGGAAATGACGGTTGAAGATCTTTTTACAATAAAGAACCCAGTTATCATTGATATACGCTCACCGATTGAGTTTAAAGATGGGGCAATTCCAGGGGCAATCAATGTTCCCTTATTTACAGATGAGGAACGGCAAATAATCGGAACTATTTACAAACAAGAAGGAGCAGCAATTGCTAAATGGAAAGCAATGGAAATTGTCTCTCCCAAAATTCCTGAACTCCTACAAACGATAAAGAAATGCGTATCAAATGATACAGAGCTTATAATCCATTGCTGGCGCGGTGGAATGCGAAGTAAGGCCGTGGTTACATTTTTAGAGTTTGCCGGTATTTATTCATGGCGTTTAGTAGATGGTTATAAAGCATACCGCCACTACATTCTTGAACAACTGCCGACCATGCTTCCTAACAAAGCAATCGTCCTCCATGGATTAACAGGTGTTGGAAAAACAGAGGTCTTAAAGATATTGAACAAGAAGGGATACCCTATCCTAGACCTTGAAGAGATGGCGGGGCATCGCGGGTCGATATTTGGAACGATTGGTCTTAGTGACGGCCATAACCAAAAGACCTTTGATTCCCTTTTATTTAAGGGACTTCTAGACATAAAAGATGCCGAGTATTTTCTGGTTGAAGCAGAAAGCAAAAGAATTGGAAAAGCTGTTCAATCTGAAGAATTAATGGTTAAAAAAATGGAAGGTATTAACATCAATCTCAACACCCCTATTGAACAACGGGTGAAACATCTTGTTTCCGAGTATGTAGAGCCATACCAGGGGGAAACATGGTATTTCGATAAGATTTCTGATGGGATTGAAAAGGTATTAAGACGGGTTAAGGATGCTGACATTAAAAAATCACTCATTGATACGTTAACAGCTCGAAATTATCCTGAAATGATTCGAATTTTGCTTGAACATTATTATGATCCACGCTACGACCATGCAAAACAAGAGTACGAAGGGGAATTCTTTGAAATATACGCCGAACACCCAAGTGATGCAGCAGAAAAAATTGCTGCAAAGCTTAATCAGTTATCCTTTTATCCTATACAGGAACTAAATATTTATAATCGTATGATAAAATGATTGAAAAACCGCTGAATCTGTCAGCGGTTTTTTCATTGGGTTTATACTATCGATTTTTAAATGGTTTTAAGCCACGTCGTTTGATTTCATCCTTTAAGATTTTAATCCATTCTTTTTCCTTGTCAGACTTTAATGCATCCCGATACGAAAAAACTAACTGCTCATTACTCATAATTTTCATTTTTATGAATGCCTCCTCGGAAAATGAATTGAATATTCAGTTTTTATAATTGTAATGGTTTTTATTCGTTTTGAGAACCAAAATTTAATAAAATTTTAAAATAGTTCACATTTAAAAACTAAAAACAGATTTTATTTTAATAAATATTAATTATTCCCTGGTTGCACAACTGTGGTTGTATTGATTATACTAGAAATTGGACAATGACCGAAAGGAACGGTGGCAACAATGATTCATCTATCATGGCGTGATCGTGAAACAGTTAAAAAAATAAAATGCGTTCATACGGATGCTAAAAAATTTCTAGTCAATAATGCCTTAACGGCTGGAAAAATCTATGATGTAAAAAATGAGACGGAAGAATTTTATTACATTATTGATAATACTGGAAAAGTAGGCGGTTTTTACAAGGAATATTTCCAGGATGCATAAATAAACAGGACTGTGGGGCATAGGCCGCAGTCTTTTCTTATGGAAAAAGGAGATAAAAAAATGACTAAATTGTGGGACGAACTATTTTCGTTACAAGGGGAAACAGTAAAATTAATTCCAATCAGCATGGACCATTTAGAGGACTTGTGGGAAGCAGCCAAACCAGATGAAATCTGGACATATATGGCCACAAAGGTTCGCTCGAAAAAAGAAATGGAAGATATGATAATAGCAGCATTAAAAGCCAGAGAAAATGGAACAGAATACACTTTCACCGTTGTAAACAATGAAAATCGAGTGATCGGGAGTACACGATTTCTAGATATACTCCCACGACATAGCAGTGCGGAAATTGGTTCGACGTGGTATCATCCCGATGTGTGGAGAACAAAAGTAAATACGGAATGTAAATTTCTTTTATTAATGTATGCTTTTGATGTATGGAAACTTACCCGTATTCAATTGAAAACGGATTCTCGAAATATACGATCCCAGCATGCAATAGCTAGAATTGGGGCGATAAAAGAAGGCGTATTACGGAAGGATCGGATCATATCAGATGGCTACGTAAGGGATACAGTCTTTTTTAGTATCCTTTGCGATGAATGGAAGGAAGTAAGTACTCAATTAAATATAAAATTGCAAAGATGAGAAGATGCACGACTATCCTAACCAATCAAAATGGATAATAATAAATAGGAACATTTATTTAATTTGTACTAGGGGTGAAACCGTGATTTATTTCTTGGTTGGACTGGGTGGGATTGCCGGCAGTTTGTTCCGCTATTTATTATCAGTAATGGCAGTGGCAATCTGGGGAAAGGAATTTCCAATCGGAACCCTTTTTATTAATATAACTGGTGCTTTTTTGCTTGGTTTTATGACAAATTACTTTGTGGGTTCCAATAAGATTCATCCGTATTTGAATACTGCACTTACCACTGGTGTCATTGGTTCATATACAACCTTTTCAACATTTTGCTTTGAAACGGTTCATTTATTTGAAACGGGAAAAATCATATTTGGTGTCTTTTATTTATTTGCTAGTTTATTAGGGGGACTCTTTTTTGTTAAGGCAGGAATGAAACTTGGTGAGCAAGTAAATAAAACAAGGAGCGTTCTATGAAAGAGATATTATTTATTTCAATTGGGGGTTTTATAGGGGCAATTGCCCGTTTTGTAATTAACAAATCAATGCACAATAACAAAGGTTTTCCTATTGGTACGCTAACAGTCAATTTAATTGGTGCTTTTCTTTTAGGTCTCTTATTCGGTTTACATGTACAGGGGTCCTTATATTCTTTGTTGGGAATTGGATTTATGGGCTCGTTTACGACTTTTTCAACCTTAATGCTTGATGCGATAAAACTTAATAAAGAAAATAAGAAAAAGTTATATTACAGTTATTTGCTAAGCAGTTACACGATAGGGATCATACTTGCTTTTTGTGGGCTCTGGGTAGGAAGGAAGATGTAAAAAAGAAGCATCCGAAGATGCTTCTTTTTTACAAAAAAATTATTTTTGTTTAACTTGAACTTTCGGTGTCTTATTCGTTTGATAAAGGGCTTTGCTGATCATTGTTTGTACAATCAAGAAAGTACCGCCAACTACCCAATAAAGAGGCAAGGCTGCAGGAGCATTAAAAGAAAACATGACAATCATTAAAGGTGACATTAATCCCATGTATTTCATTTGGGCTTGCTGTGCAGAAGGCATATTGGTCTGTGAAACTTTGAACTGAAAATAGTATATAACCCCAGCAATAATTGTAATAATGATATCCGGATTTCCCAGACTAAACCATAAAAACTCGTGGGTTTTTATCTCTTGTGAACCGCGAATCGCATAATAGAAGCCAGTCAGAATAGGCATTTGAATGATCAATGGCAAACAGCCCATATTTAATGGATTAACGCCATGCTTTTTATAAAGGCCCATCATTTCAGCTTGAAGTTCTTGTTTCTTCTTAGGATCCTTTTCCGTTTTCATCTTTGTTTGAATAACGTCCATTTCAGGCTTTAAGACATCCATCTTTTCTTTCATACCCATTTGATTTTTATACTGCCTAAGCATTAACGGCATTAACGCAAGTCTAATAATTATAGTAACAAGAATGATCGCCAAGCCGTAGTTTCCATTAAAGAATTCCGCAACGGAATGGATAGATATTGAAAAAGGATTGACAACGTAATGTTGGAAAAATCCAGTATTGTTAGTTCCTTTTTGTGCTTGAGATGAACAAGCTGATAATAATAATGTTGTTAAGCCGAGCAGTGAGAATAGTAATAGTGAAGATCGTTTTGTTTTCATATTTCCTCCTAAAATGTTGTGAATATATTTAATAAGCGAATAGGGAGGAAATAGGTTCTTCGGTATCATCCTGAGAATATTCTTTTCTACGAAAATATATAACAATTCTTTTCAGAATAAAGCTTCCATTTAAACAACTTTTCTTTCGGTAAAGAACTAATGGGTGAGTAATATTTGTCCTAGCCGGATCAGATAAGGAACCAACGAAAGAATATTCCACACTCCATGCCCATAATAATTTTAATGCGATTCCTAAAAAGATACTTACGTATAGTGCGTTTAGGGCATTGATATCTGAACTATCAATAAGCAATTGAAACAAATATTATCACCTCACTTAAATGTCAATGATATGAGTATATCTGAGATAGGAAAAAGAATCAATTTAATAATTGCGTTAATGCCATATTTTGAAGACATTACTAATTACTAAAAAAGAGAAATTGACTACTGAAACCTTCTTACTTTAAAAAAACACTGATTCAAAAGTGAATCAGTGTTCGATCGGTGCCTTCCAGTGTGCTGTAATCAATTTATAAGCAAACTCGACCTTTTCCTCGCTAGGGGGTTCAACAGAATTAAGTTGATATTCATGTCCAAGTGCTTCCCACTTATACACTCCGAGTTTGTGATACGGCAAGATTTCAATCTTTTGGACGTTTTTAAGTGTACCAATGAACTCGCCAAGTTTTTCTAGATCTTCCGGATCATCGGTAACGGTAGGGACAAGCACATGGCGTACCCATATTGGTACTTGATGGTCTGATAAAAACGTTGCAAATTCTAGAATATGATCATTAGCCATTCCAGTTAACTGGATATGCTTTTTCCGATTAATATGCTTTAAATCAAGAAGAACTAAATCGGTATACTGCAAGAGTTCTTCAAGCTGTTCGATAAAAAGCTTGGAATGGGAAAAGCAGCCACCGGAAGAATCAATGGTCGTATGAATTCCTTTCTTTTTGCATTCCTTGAACAATTCCGTTAAGAAAGGAATTTGCAACAATGGTTCCCCACCACTTACGGTAATTCCTCCGCCTGAAGATTGAATAAAAGGGAGGTAGGACATAAGATCATCCATGATATCGGAAACAGCCATTTCTTTGCCAGTGCCGATTTCCCAAGTATCAGCATTATGGCAAAACTGGCACCTTAATAGGCAGCCTTGTGTGAAAATTACATATCGGATTCCTGGTCCGTCGACTGTCCCTAATGTTTCAATTGAATGAATATTTCCGTTCATGATGATGATCCCCCTTAGTATAACTCGAGCCCTACTTAAAGGGCCCCAGTTTTGTTCTTATAGTGACTCGTGGAATGTACGATTAATTACATCTAATTGTTGTTCTTTTGTTAATTTAATAAAGTTAACTGCATAACCAGAGACACGGATAGTTAATTGTGGATAAAGCTCTGGGTGTTCCATTGCATCAATTAGTGTTTCGCGATTAAAGACGTTAACATTTAAATGATGACCTGCTTTGATGGCATAACCATCTAGGATTGATACTAGGTTGCGTACTTGGCTTTCTTCTTCTTTACCTAATGCTTTAGGAACGATAGAGAAGGTATTTGAAATTCCATCCATTGCATAGTTGTAAGGAAGCTTTGCAACGGAAGATAGGGAAGCTAATGTTCCTTTTGTGTCACGTCCGTGCATTGGGTTAGCACCCGGTGCAAACGGTTCTCCCATCCGACGGCCATCAGGAGTGTTACCAGTTTTCTTACCATATACCACATTTGATGTAATCGTCAAGATAGAAAGTGTATGAACTGAGTCACGGTACGTTTGATGCTTGCGAAGTTTTTTCATGAATGTCTTAAGAACTTCAACAGCAATCTCATCGACACGGTCATCATTGTTTCCGTATTTAGGGAAGTCACCAGTTGTTTCAAAATCAACTGCAAGACCATTTTCATCACGGATTACTTTAACTTCACCATATTTAATGGCGCTAAGTGAGTCAGCAACAACGGATAGTCCAGCAATACCTGTTGCCATCGTACGAAGGATCTTCGTATCATGAAGAGCCATTTCAATTCTTTCATAGCTGTATTTATCATGCATATAGTGAATAACATTTAATGTATTAATATATAGACCGGCAAGCCATTCCATCATTAGATCAAACTTCTGCATAACTTCCTCATAATTTAATACTTCAGAAGTAATTGGCTGATATTGTGGTCCAACTTGGATTTTTAATTTTTCATCCACGCCGCCATTAATCGAGTAAAGAAGGGCTTTAGCAAGGTTTGCACGAGCACCGAAGAATTGCATTTGCTTACCAATTTCCATTGCTGATACACAGCAAGCAATTCCATAATCATCGCCATATTCAGGACGCATAATGTCGTCGTTTTCATATTGAATCGAGCTAGTTTTAATCGACATATTGGCACAATATTTTTTAAAGTTTTCAGGAAGCTGTGGTGACCATAATACTGTTAAGTTCGGTTCTGGTGCAGCACCTAAGTTTTCTAATGTATGAAGGAAACGGAATGAGTTTTTCGTTACAAGTGAACGACCATCATTTGCCATACCGCCAATGGATTCTGTTACCCATGTAGGATCTCCACTGAATAATTCATTATAATCTGGTGTACGAGCAAATTTTACAAGACGAAGCTTCATAATAAAGTGGTCAACAATTTCTTGAACCGCTTCTTCAGTTAATGTTCCGTTTTGTAAGTCTCTTTCTACATAAATATCTAAGAATGTTGATACACGACCAAGGCTCATCGCAGCACCGTTTTGTTCTTTAATTGCAGCTAAGTAACCAAAGTAGACAAACTGGAATGCTTCAACAGCATTTTTTGCAGGCTGGCTGATATCAAATCCATAGCTGTTAGCCATTTCCTTTAGTTCTTTTAAAGCACGGATTTGTTCAGCAAGTTCCTCGCGTAAACGCATATTATCTTCAGTCATTACCTTACTAGTATTCTTTTGATCTTTTTGCTTTTCTTGAATTAAGAAGTTTACACCATATAATGCAACTCGACGATAATCGCCAATAATACGGCCACGGCCATATGCATCAGGAAGTCCTGTAATAATTGCTGCTTTACGAGCAAGCATCATTTCATCTGTATAAGCATCGAAAACACCTTGATTATGAGTTTTACGTAAGTCAGTAAAGAACTTTTCAATTTCAGGGTTTAATTGATAACCGTAAGCTTCACAAGCTGCTTTCGCCATGCGAATTCCACCAAATGGCTGCATAGAACGATTAAAAGGCTTATCGGTTTGTACACCAACTATTTTTTCAAGATCTTCATTAAGGTAACCAGGACCATGGGAAGTAATAGTAGAAACGGTTTCGGTGTCCATATCTAACACGCCGCCATTTTCACGCTCTTGCTTAGTTAATTCCATTACTTGTTCCCAAAGCTTCGTAGTTGCTTCAGTAGGACCTGATAAGAAAGAATCATCTCCTTCAAAAGGAGTAAAGTTTTTAAGGATAAAATCTCTAACGTTAACTTCTTTTGACCAAACACCTTTAGTAAATCCATTCCAATGTTCCATCATTTTTCACCTCATATTTTTTATAAAAACTATATAACAGTTTTGGTATTTCCTTTATGAATAGAGTATAACAGATAATTTGTGAAAAAAGGTACGTATATTAGTAACTAATTGTTAAGGTTTTGTGAAGTCTTATTTAAAAGGATTTCTTTCGGAATTTCAGGGTTTGTTATTAGAGAGTTCAGAAAAATTATCAAAAACTGTACTATAATTATTTAAGCTAATTCGGAATCTGTTATATAAGAAGAAACCTTTGTTAACAAGCTGTTAATAGCATTAACTATCCGAGCAGAACTAGCTACCCAAATGAAAAAAAACAGGAGAAGATCTCCTGCCAGATTATCGAGAAAGGGTATTTTAATATTTATAAGTTGAGTTGAAGATCTATATTGAAGACACTCTGTTGATTGGCGCGGAAGGCACGAAGACTCCTGCGGGAGTACGGGGCAGGGGAGACCCCGCAGAAGCGAAGCGACGAGGAGGCTCCCCGGACGCCCGCGGAAAGCGAAGTGCCTGGAGCGCCAATCAGCAGACATGTCACAATCTCCTGCCTTAATCCACTACTATATAAGCAATCATTGGACCATTTTTAGACCGGTCGGAATGAACTTTACAAATCAATCGATAAGTACCTTCTTTTTCAAACTGGAGCGGAACAACCGTTTCTTCACCTTTTTTCACCTTCCCTTTTATTTTAGTACCTTCTATATAAAAGGGATGCTCCTCGCCGTTTATCCCACTAATAATTAACCGCACCTTTTCCCCTTTTTCCAAGAAAACTGTACCGGGATCCCAGCGATAAGCCTCCATTTCTTTCCCGTTTTTCATTTTTGTACTGAATTCAGCAGTAACCATGTGAATTTCGCGGATACCTTTTCCTTCCTGATTAAAGACAGTTGCATCTCCAGCTTTTAACATAAACCATGCGGATAGGGAAAAAAGTACAACACCAATAGCTAAAAAAAATAGGAGTGTTTCCTTTTTAAAGACTACAAATTTCATTTCATACCTCCTCGGATATTTGTCCTACTTTATACTTATGCTTAGTAGGTTATGAAACTTGTCTCTTTTTTGTAACTTTTGTGCTCTTTTTGAAAAATATATCTCGTTGAACTTGTCCTTTTTCCATGGTTGAACAGTAAAAAAAATGTCTACAATGGGGATAAATACTTAGAACTTTGAGAATGTATTTCTTTGTTTTTCCTGTTGAAAAGTTTATAGTAAAATGAGGAATAAAATGAATAATTTGAATGTGGACTTCTGAGTCAAAACATGAGACTTAGTTGAATAAGCTAAAAAAAATAGGTGGTTAGCTTGTTGGGGATTAGAAGAGAAAAGATTTTAAAAATTGTAAAATTTATTTTCCCGTTGTTACTGTTAATCTTTGCAATGATAGAAATGAAAAAATTTACCCAAAATTTAAATATGGAATTACTGAAGGATGAACTAAGTCAGCTTAATGTCGGGCTTCTTCTATTAATAATAGCAATCACCTTCGTGGCTGTATTACCAATGTTGCTTTATGATGTGGTATTAATAAGGATTTTAAAATTAAAAGTCTCTTTAAGGATCCTTTTAGAACAATCGTTCATTGCGAATTCTTTTTCTAATTTAATCGGCTTTGGTGGAATAATAGGGGCAATGCTACGGACGTACTTCTTTCATAAACTCGAACAGGATAAGCGAAAGCTTTTAGGGGTTATTGCTTCTGTATCCTTATTTTATTTAACGGGGATATCAGTGCTCTCATGGCTTGTTACCATTAAATATCGGAACTTTCCACTGTTTGTTGATACCAAATGGCTTTATTTTGCAGTTTTAGGTGTCGGTTTATATTTACCGCTTTTTATTATTATACATATGATTAAGTCACAAAAGGGCAGTCAGTCACTGTTAAGTCCAAGTATTACTTTAAAACTTATTTTGGTATCGATTTTCGAATGGCTGTCAGTATTTTTTGCGATTGTGATTTTGTGCAGGATATTGGGGATAGAAATCACTATTGAGCGTCTATTTCCTGTCTATATTGTAGCTGCTTGCGCTGGGATAATTAGCATGATTCCAGGCGGGCTGGGATCTTTTGATTTAGTGTTTATTTGGGGGATGCAAGAGTTATTTATTCCCGAAGAAAAAGTGCTTGTTTTACTGTTATTTTATCGGATTGGTTATTATTTTTTACCTTTCCTATTAAGCCTGGTTTTCTTTGTTAAACTGTATTGGGAGAAATGGAATCAAACCTGGAATGACCTTCCGAAAGCAATTGTCCAAGGTTTTAGTCATGTCTTGTTAACGATGCTGGTTTTTTTGTCAGGACTAATCCTACTTTTATCTGCAAGTGTTCCGGGAATTACGTCCAGACTAAAGGTAGCCCAGGAGCTTTTAGCCTTTCCAATCATTAACATTTCACATCAATTATCTGTTGCGGCAGGGTTTTTGTTATTAGGATTATCTAGAGGTATTGAATATAGTGTTAAGAGAGCGTATGAGTTGACGATGTTCGCCCTAATCCTTGCCGCCTTATTTTCTATTTTTAAAGGGATTGATTATGAAGAAGCCATATTTCTAATTGTCGTCGCTTTATTACTTAGAATGTCTAAGGGTCAATTTTATCGCGAAAGTTATGTCCTGACTTGGGGGAAAACGGGCTTTGATATTACCCTTATTTTAATGATTACAACAATGTATCTCTTAATAGGGTATGCCAATTTACCAATTTCAAAAATAGAAATCCCTACTAGGCTTTTGCCATATGTAATTATCGATTATCGCGATTTATTTATGAGTGCAGTAATAGGACTTGTGATTGCCTTATTAATTCTTTTGTTTGGCTATTTGATCAGTTTGCCTAAAAAGTGGACATTAGAGCGGTCGATTGGTCGGGATGAAGAAATAATTGCACATTTATCCAAGTATCAAGGAAAGGTACTATCCCACTTAATTTTTTTACATGACAAATTCATTTTCTGGAACAGTAAAAAGAATGTTTTAATCTCTTATCAACCATATGCAGACAAGTTAGTTATTCTTGGTGATCCGATTGGAGAGAAAGATGAATTATCTAATGCCATTGAGGAATTTCAGGAAGTAGCCGATTTACATGGATATACTCCTGTTTTTTATCAAGTCAGTGATGACATTCTTCCGTATCTCCACGGGCACGGCTTTGCTTTTTTTAAATTAGGTGAAGAAGCGTTTGTAGATTTGAAAAGTTTCTCCTTATCAGGAAACAAAATGAAGGGTTTCCGGGCATTAAGAAATAAATTTGCTCGAGCAAACTATTCTTTTGAAGTAATTGATCCTCCATTTACACAGGGGCTTATGGAAGAACTGAGCGGAATCTCTAATGAGTGGCTCCTCGGGAGAACGGAGAAGGGGTTTTCATTAGGGTATTTTGATGAAGACTATTTAAAGAAGGCTCCAATTGCGATTGTAAAGGATGAAAAAAAGCAAATACTAGGCTTTATGAGCATTATGTATGTCTACGATGACTATCAAACCATTTCTGTCGATTTGATGAGATTTAGACCAGAAGTATCATCAGGTACGGTTGATTACCTCTTCCTATGTTTATTTGATTGGGCAAAGGAACAGGGGTACAGCCGCTTTAATATGGGGATGGCCCCACTTGCGAATGTAGGATTATCAAGGTTTTCTTTTCTAAGCGAGAAAATCGCCGCGCAAATATTTTTAAATGGACACTTTATTTACCATTTCCAAGGGCTTCGCAAATTCAAACAAAAATATACAGACAATTGGGAGCCTAAATACTTGGCCTATCGTAGAAAATCGTCATTACCATTAATAATGGCGCAAATAACTTTATTGATATCGAAAAAAAGAAACTAATTTCTTGACCAGTTGGGGCATTCCCGCTGGTTTTTCACTTTCTACAATAATAATATTCACTTTAAAACTATTATTTAGCATTACAATCTGGTAGTATGGAATAGGAAATAATGTAAAAGTTGGGTGTTATCTATTGAAAAAGTTTGTATCCGTAATTTTACTATTGCTACTCATTTGTACTAATCATTTAACCATCTATGCGGCTAATAATGGACCGCTAGAATTGAAAAGTAAAGGAGCTGTTTTGTTAGATTCGGATACAGGAGCGGTTCTCTTTGCGAAAAATGCGGATAAGAGAATGTACCCCGCAAGTCTAACGAAAATAGCGACTGCGATTTATGCGATTGACAAGGGGAAATTAGACAGCATCGTCACTGTTAGCAGTAATGCAGTGAGACAAGATGGGACAAGTGTTTATTTAAATGAAGGGGAGAAAGTTCCTTTAAAGCAATTGATACAAGGTATGCTCGTTAATTCCGGAAATGATGCAGCTGTTGCAATTGCAGAACATTTAGATGGAAGTGTCGAACAATTTGCTGTTAATTTGAATGAGTATTTAAAATCAACAATTGGTGTCAATAACACCCATTTTATTAATCCTAACGGTTTGTTTGATAAAAACCACTATACTACAGCAATGGATTTAGCTATTATAACTAATTATGCTATTAAAAATCCTGTTTTTGCAGAAATCTTCGGGACGAAAGTCCTCAAATGGAAAGGGCAATCTTGGAAAACGAATATCCTTACCCACCACAAAATGCTAAAAGGGGAATTTGCCTACCCGGGAGTAACGGGCGGGAAGACCGGGTACACAGTCAAAGCAAAACAAACGCTTGCTACTACTGCGAGAAATGCGAATATAAAGTTGACCGCAGTCGTTTTGAATTCTGAACAACAACATGATAAATATGATGATACGGCCCTTTTGTTCAATTATGGTTTTAAGAACTATAAGCATGGAATATTAAAGCAGGGTGAGATTTATAAAAAGGATAATAAAGAATTTTATCCTGAAATGGATACCCTGATTACAGAATCAAACAGTGGGACGAACAAAGAGGTAAATAATGACGGGAACTTATCGATAAAAAATCATAACGGGCAAGTTATCCAGTTAGTTACACTGAAATATAAAGAACCAGTTCCTAAGAAGGTTCCAGTTAAAAGTGAAAAAATTATTGCAAAGAAAGAGCAGGTTTCCCATCTTAATTCCATATATGGTTTGGTGATTATTGCCTTTGCTGTAATTTTTATTGGTGTAAGGAAGAAGATTATTAAAAAATTCTAGTTGAACGATTAAAGCCATGAAAAGGAGGATGAAACCCTTTCATGGCTTTTTTTCCTTTTATCTGCAAATAGAATTTATCATAAAAGATAGAAATAAAAAAAGACTAAAGTTAATCCTTTAGTCTCCTGAGAAAATTACCTCATTATTGCAGTCTACTTTCGACTTGTTGACATACTTCGTCAGCAGACAGGCCGCTTGCGTCTATAACTGAGCCCTTTGTAAAGGTATCCTGCATTCCCATTACATTTGAATCTAGTCCTGTTACTACACAACAATCGCAATTCTGAGCGTCTGACTCCTGCTTTAATTCGACCACATCATGACCCTTTTCACGTAAAGCTGCCTGAACTTGTCCAAGAGATTCTTCTACACCAATTTTTGCCATACAAAACACCTCCTCCTCTAGATTATTTTGCTTAACTTTATCTGAATTATTCGGAATAAGTAGCTATTATCATCCAAAAGCTAATAGGGGAGGTGTAATAATGGGAAAACGTAAAAAGGATCCATCAACCATCGGATTGGCTTCCTCACAAGTAGAAGGCCAGGGAACAACAACCACTGAAACGGGTTCACGAACGGAACCATCATCGAGAAGAAAACAGAAGAAGGATTAAAAAAACAGCACCCACATTATCGTATGTGGGTGCTTGTTAGTTCTTTAAAGATACATTTCTGCTATTTGCTTTTGTATATCAGCATTTTCAAGGTATTCATCATAATTCATTTGCTTATCTATTAAGCCTTTAGGTGTTAATTCAAAAATTCGGGTTGCAATGGTTTGGATAAATTGATGATCATGCGACGCGAAAAGCAATGAACCCTTAAAGTTAATTAGACCATTATTAAGTGCGGTGATAGATTCTAAATCTAAATGGTTAGTTGGCTCATCAAGAAGGAGGACATTCGCTCCATTTAACATCATTTTTGAAAGCATACAGCGAACTTTTTCTCCCCCGGAAAGGACACTTGCCTTTTTTAGGACTTCTTCACCGGAGAAAAGCATTCTTCCTAAAAAGCCTCGTAAAAAGCTTTCACTATCATCTTTAGGAGAGAACTGACGAAGCCAATCAACAAGGTTTAAGTCACTATTCTCAAAATACTCGGAGTTATCCTTAGGGAAATAAGCTTGAGAAGTAGTAATTCCCCATTTATAGGTGCCACTATCTGCTTCCATTTCACCCATTAGGATCTTGAAAAGTGTCGTTTTGGCAATTTCATTTGTTCCGACAAGAGCAATTTTATCACCCTTATTGACAATAAAGCTGATGTTATCGAGGACTTTCACACCATCAAGCGTTTTTGTTAATCCTTCGACACGTAACAAATCATTCCCAATTTCACGGTCTGGGGTAAACCCGACAAATGGATAACGTCTTGATGAAGGTCGAATGTCATCCAGTGTAATTTTATCAAGTAACTTCTTCCGAGAAGTAGCTTGTTTTGATTTTGAGGCATTGGCACTAAACCGTGCAATAAAGGCTTGTAATTCCTTGATTTTTTCTTCCTTCTTTTTGTTAGCGTCTGAAGTTAATCTAGTAGCTAATTGGCTTGATTCATACCAAAAGTCATAGTTTCCAACATAGACTTGAATTTTTCCAAAATCTAAATCGGCAATATGTGTACAAACTTTATTGAGGAAGTGACGGTCATGGGATACAACAATAACGGTATTTTCAAAGTTAATTAAGAAATCCTCAAGCCATTGAATCGCTTTGATATCCAAGTGGTTTGTAGGCTCATCAAGAAGTAAAACGTCAGGTTTGCCAAACAATGCTTGTGCAAGAAGCACTTTTACTTTTTCTGAACCGGTGATTTCGGCCATCTTCTTATCATGAAGGTCTTCGCCAATCCCAAGTCCTTTGAGAAGAATAGCAGCTTCTGGTTCTGCTTCCCAACCATTTAATTCCGCAAATTCACCCTCAAGTTCAGCAGCTTTCATTCCGTCTTCATCTGTGAAGTTTTCCTTCATATAGATTGCGTCTTTTTCTTGCATTACCTGATAAAGTCTCGTATGCCCCATAATAACAGTCTTTAATACTTCATATTCTTCATATTCAAAATGGTTTTGTTTTAACACAGCCATCCGTTCATTTGGCCCAAGCTGGACTGTCCCCGACTGTGCTTCAATTTCACCAGATAGAATTTTTAAAAAGGTTGATTTTCCGGCACCATTTGCACCGATTAATCCGTAGCAGT
Organism: Bacillus sp. MM2020_1; assembly: GCA_011250595.1. GTDB lineage: Bacteria > Bacillota > Bacilli > Bacillales > Cytobacillaceae > Neobacillus. The sequence continues at coordinate 92,772 of JAANMP010000003.1, forward strand.
TGCCAGGGTTAAATTTAATGTTTACATCTTCGAATAACTTCCGGTCTCCATACCTTAAACCTACGTTACTTACAGTAATCATATTTAAAACATCCTCCAAGAACAAAATATCTACTGATTATACCATTAAAATAGAAGAAGAGCGAATTCTTTAAGTTAGTGTTCATTTTTAAAGAAAAATTTTCTGAAAAAATTTCTCGGATTTCACACTTTATTCATATTTTTGTTGTAGAATTGGGGTATATAGCAAGTAAAAGAAGGTGTGAGAAAGATGACAAAAAATCAACTGTCTGAACTCGTAAACAAGTTAAAAAAGGCCGGTATAAAAGCGAGTTTAACCAAACCGAAGTCTAATTACCTTATTTCTTTACAGCAATTAAAAAAATACCCTTCATCTGTTAATTAAATAGGATGCAAATTAGTAAAAAGCGATTAATCCCAAGTGGATTAATCGCTTTTTTTTATTCAATCTTATCCATGACCTTGTCGTAAACTTCTTTTTTATCAAAGCCTTTTCCCATCGGAAATTTGGCAATAAATTTATTATTCTCATCAACCAAAAAAGTAAAGGTTGAATGGACGAATTGACCATTACCTGGGTCTTTAAATTGAAATTGCATTGCATCCGTCACTTTTTTAAGTTGTTGCCTATCCCGTTTAATGTTTGCCTTTTCTCCTGTTAAGAACAACCATTGTTTGTTGTTATCTATCTCAAACCCCTTCATATAATCAGTTAAGACCTCGGGTGTGTCTCGGTAAGGATCGATGGTAATTGTTAAAAATTCAATCTCCTTACCAAAAACACCGACCTTTTCAAAGTCACTTTTCAAGTCAATCATTTTTTGTGTAGTAGTTGGACATATATCAGGACAATGAGTGTAGATGAATTCAACTAGTTTTAATTTAGTCCGGTCCTTACCAAAATTATATGAATCACCATTTTGGTCTATCAAGGTAACTTCTGCAGGTATTTTCGCATTTGCATCGCGAACGAGAAAGAAAGAAATTCCTGCTGCAATCCCGATAAATACTGTAAGACTGCATATTAAATAGATCTTTTTCATATGTATCCCTCCTACCTTTAAGATAAAGAAGTTATCAGAAAAAAGATATGGATATTTTGTGAACAAAAGTTAGTGCAAAGTAAGCTTTATTGATATCGTTTATTATGACATTTTTACAACCTTATTTTATCTAGAAGGAAAGCCTTCCTAATTTAGGAAGGCTTAAAATCTTAGTCTTTCTTTTTATTATCAAGATACCTTTGCGCCAGTAAATTCTTGACTTCATTGTAACTCAAGCCGGATTGGCTGTTTAACTTCTTCACTTCTTCGATATCCGTTCCCACATTCGTATATCTTTTTTGATTTATCATTCTTTTTATCACTCCTAAGGTTTCTGGAAATGAAAAGTCACTTTTTTGTACATACTAATAAAAAAGGAGGCGGTTCCCATTTTTTATGGTAAAAGAGCGAAAGAAGAAGAAATTGAAACAATCTTGGTTGATACTGAAATTTATTCATGTATTGATGAAGCATGTATAGGTTGGATGAGGAAGGATTTTGTAGCAGATGACTTACTCTGCCCAATGTGTGGCAATGAAATGCTACAGGAAATGAGAGAGCTTCCACAAATTTAATAAATTAAATATTTATAAAGACTGTCATGAAGAAGTGACAGTCTTTTCTTATTCGCAAAAATCGAAAAAATGGGATTCAAATGCATTTTTTGCTGCTTCAGAACTGCTAAATAGAGCATCATCCTCTTCGAGTTCAAGAAATTTCTCATTAAGGTATAATGCTAACGTATTTGGTTTTTTGGGATGTTGGACAATCTCAGCAGTTTTAATGTTTACGGCAGTTAGCGTAGAGGGATTCCGATAAAGCACAAATACTTCATCACCGGGTTTAGCATTAGCTATATCAATCATTCCCATGTTATTTAACCGCCCTTCTTCTATAAATTTTCATTTTGTTGTTGAATTTCGTCCCCGCTAATCAAGGTATTGGCTTCTTCAAGATTTCTAAGTTCATCTACAGAATCCCCGGAAACCGTTTTTGTATTATCGGCAAACGTTTCTTTTAAAGTGTCTCTAGATCGGTCCTTACGAAAATTAAACATTCATTTCAACTCCTTATCTTAAGGTTTTGCTTCGTAGATAGGGTTTATGCTTGGCTAATTCTCTCCAAAACGGAAAAAATTGAATATAAACCATCATCTTCGCATGGCAACAAAAAACTCTCCATAAAGGAGAGCTTTGAAATGCTATTCTTCTTTTTTCGCTAAGCAGCGGTCACATTCCATAAAGTAACTTTCTGCTTGTTCCTCCATATGCTGACCACATTCACAACATTCCTTTTTTTGCAAAGTACGAAAAAACTCAACTGGATTCATTAACATAATAAAACTCCTCCTTTATTAATACAGTTTATTTATAACGCTCTTGTTATAGTACAGTATAGCTGAAATAAATAAAAATGTGTAGGCTTTTTTTAAAAAAATTTGCCCCATTTTAATAAATAAGGCTTTTATCACAAATTCGAATTTATTCCATTTTTAAAAGGTTTAATGGAAAAATAATTTATCGGTTAAAAATATAGGGAAAATGACAATCTTCGATATTTAATGCTTCCATAACATTGCGATTTCCATTACAATCATAGTAGAAAAGCAATGTGGAAATAGGGGGAGGCTGGTAAATGAATGCAATGATTGGGACTTTTCAGCCTTATTTCATTATTATTGCCATTGGTTTAACCATCATGGCAGCTTATACTGCATTAGATATGTTTACTTTAATAAAGTCATCTGAACAGAATAAAAATAAGAGGCTTCTCTTTTTGGGCGGAACGCTATCTATGGGAGTCGGGATATGGATTATGAACTTTATTGGTCTCATTTCCGCAGATACCAATCGGTTTGCGAGCTATCATATTCCACTAACATTTCTTTCAATGGTCATAGGAATTGCATTTACAGGAATGGCTTTCCTCTCATTTTATGGAAAACAAATTAAATTTAATCATTTAATCCTTGGGAGTGTATTCCTAACCTTTGCAGTAATTTCCATACATGTCATCGGTTTATATGCAATGAATGGAAATATTAAATATAATTTCTTATTGCTTCTTGTTTCAGGACTCTTAATCTTTGGTTCCTTTTTATTTTCTCTCTGGATTCTTTTTTCATCAAAAAGCTTTACCCAAAGCAATCTGGTTTGGTTAAAACCTATAAGTGCGATAATTATGTCATTAGCCATTATCGAAGGACATTTTCTTTTAACAAGAGCCACGATTACGACAACAACTCTTGATAGTTCAAGTGTGGATAGTCCGCTTTTCCTATATTTAGTGCTTTTTGTATCTATTTTAATAATCGGTGGGTTAATCTTATCGAGTACATTGATTAGTAAACAATTAGTGACAACGGATACTAACTTAAAGGACATCAAAGCGGCTCTTGATTCTTCAACCATTGTTGCCATTACAGACCCAGTTGGAAACATTATCTATGTAAATGATAAATTCGAGGAAATTTCCAAGTATAATCAGGAAGAGATTATCGGAAAGAATCATAGAATTTTAAATTCGGGCTACCATTCTAAAGAGTTCTTCAAAGACTTATGGGGCACGATTCAATCGGGAAAAATCTGGCGTGGAGAAATCCGAAATAAAGCGAAGGATGGGACCTTTTATTGGGTCGATACCACCATTGTTCCTTTTTTGAATAATAAAGGTAAACCTGTTCAATATATTGCAATACGGTCAGATATTTCTGATCGAAAACGTGCCGAAGAGCATCTTAAAGAAACGATCAAAGAGAATATTGACATTAAATTTGCTCTTGATCAATCCTCGATAGTCGCTTTTACTGATGCAACAGGAATGATCACCAGTGTTAATGACAAATTCTGTGAGATATCTAAATACAGTAGAGAAGAGATACTCGGCAAGGACCACAATATTCTAAATTCTGGGTACCACTCAAAGGACTTTTTCAAAAATCTTTGGAAAACGATTGGGTCAGGAAATGTCTGGAAAGGCGAAATCAGAAATAAAGCCAAGGATGGTACTTATTATTGGGTGGATACAACGATTGTTCCATTTATTAATGGTCAAGGAAATCCCTACCAATACCTTGCTATTCGAAATGATATTACTGAACGGAAGCGAACAGAAGAGGTAATCAACCGACAGGATAAACTAGCAGCGGTTGGTCAATTAGCTGCGGGTGTGGCACATGAAATTCGCAATCCACTTACTTCAATGAAAGGCTACGCGGAATTCTTACAATTAGATGAAAAAGATCCGGAGCGAATGGAGTTTTTAAATATCATTCTCGATGAAATTGATCGGGTTAATACCATTGTTGAAGACTTTATGGTATTAGCAAAACCAAAGGCCGTTGAATTAGAAGAAAAGAATGTTGTTCCTGTTATTCAGAATGTAGTCTCGTTGCTGGAATTTGAAGCAAGGAAGAAAAATGTTCGTTTGACTTTTGATTGTAACCAGGAAATTATCCAAATTGAATGTGATGAAAATCGTTTAAAGCAGGTATTTTTAAATTTCATCAAAAATGGTATTGAAGCTATGCCAAATGGCGGCGAACTTCATGTGAAAACAATGATCCAAGATAACAATGTTCAAATATCCATTCAAGACACCGGTGTCGGAATTTCCAAAGAAAAATTAAAGAAACTTGGAGAACCCTTTTACACAACCAAGAAAAATGGTAATGGCTTAGGTTTAATGGTTAGCTTTAAGATTATTGAAAGTCATAACGGTAAGGTCTTTGTTGAAAGTGAACCAAATAAAGGAACAACCTTTAATATCCTATTACCAGCAAAAACAGCCTAAAGCGGGGGAGCAAATCTCTCGTTTTTTTATTTCCAAATTATTCATTCAAGAAATAGACAAATAATTCTTCGAAAAGGAATCAATAATCTTCATAAATAGATTAATATGTTTATATAGGTAATTATGTTTTTAAGGGGAGTGAACATGGTGGGAGAAGCAAATTTTGTTAAAACAATCTGCGGATACTGTGGTACAGGTTGTGGCTTAGTCCTTGAGGTCAAAGACAACCGAATTATGAAAATCCGTGGCGACAAGGAAGCACCAGTGAACAAGGGTCAAACATGTGTAAAAGGTGCATTTGCCTATGAATACGTACATGCGAAAAATAGATTAACATCTCCACTCATCCGAAAAGCAGGTAAGTTAGTCGAAACGACTTGGGATGAAGCCTATCAATTCATTGCCAGTCAATTATCCAATATAAAAACTACTTGGGGTTCAGACTCGATTTCCATGTTTGCTTGCGCGAGAAACACAAACGAATCCAACTTTGTAACTCAAAAATTTATGAGGGCGGTTATTAATAGTAACAATATTGATGGCTGTAACCGTACTTGACACGCCTCTAGCGTTGCCGGTCTGGCAACTGTTTTTGGAAGCGGTTCACCAACTAATACTCTAGATGATATTGATCGAGCAGAAGTGTTACTTTTGATGGGATCAAATACAACCGAAGCACATCCTATTATTGCAAATCGGATGAAAAAAGCTGCAAAAGCCGGTTTGAAAATAATTGTGGTAGATCCAAGGAAAATTGATATGGTAAAATCCTCCCATCGTCATTTGCAATTAAATGTGGGCTCAGATATTGCTCTTATCAATGCCATCATTCGAGTGATCCTAAAAGAAGGTTTATACAATCCAGAGTTTATCCAACAAGTTACGCTTGATTTCGAGAAGTTAGAAAAACAAGTTGAGCCTTTTACTTTGGAATACGCTGCATCAATTACCGGTTTAAATGAGGAAGATATTGCTGCAACGGCAAGGGAGTATGCTACTTCAAACGGTTCCATGATTGCGTACACTCTTGGAATTACAGAGCATCACTGTGGTGTTAATAATGTATTGGATATTGCCAATCTAGCCTTGTTGACTGGGAATATCGGTAAACCAGGCACTGGTGTCATGCCGCTTAGAGGTCAGAATAATGTTCAAGGTGCAGGAGATATGGGTTGTTTGCCAAACCAACTAACGGGTGGAATGAGTATTGCTAATAGTGATTCCCGGGCCCGGTTTGAAAAGGAATGGAATGTTGAGCTAAACACTAGAGTTGGTGATACACAAACAAGAACGTTTGATCGAATTGAGACGGGTGAATTAAAGGCACTTTATGTGATTGGCGAGAACCCGCTCCTTGCTGATGTTCACATGAATCATACACAAACATTGTTTGAAAAGCTTGACCTATTAATTGTTCAAGATATTTTCCTAACGGAAACAGCAAAAATGGCCGATGTTGTATTGCCAGCACGTTCATGGGGTGAAGTGGATGGAACATATACCAACACCGACCGTAGAGTTCAACGGGTTCGTAAAGCAGTAGAACCCCACCCTAATGTGAAAGAAGACTGGGAAATACTTTGTGAATTATCAACATTAATGGGTTATCCTCTGCACTATAATAACAGTGAAGAAATCTGGGATGAGGTCAGAAAACTAGCTGGTGAGATGTACGGTGGCATAACGTATGAAAGACTTGATAAAGAGTATGGAATTCATTATCCTTGCCCTGATGAAAACCACCCAGGAACACTTATCTTGCATGAGAGGTTCCACCAACCAGAGGCGATACCAACAAAGTCCACATTTATACCAGTAGATTATACGGCACCATTAGAACTAACTGATGCTGATTATCCGTTTACTCTAACAACTGGAAGGCGCTATGAATCTTACAATACTCATTCTCAGACACGCCATTATGCTGCTGGAGTTAAATTAAAACAAACCGAAGAAACTGTGGATATTCATCCAAATGATGCAACAGTTTTAGGGATAACAGATGGTGAAGTGGTTCAGGTTCGCTCAAGACGAGGGGAACTACAGGTTAAGGCTAAGATTACAGAACAAGTAGTCCCAGGTCTCGTTTTTATGAGCTTCCACTGGAGCGAGACACCGACCAATGTCTTAACCTTAAATGAGTTTGATCCTATCTCAGGAACTGCCGAATTTAAGGCATGTGCGGTTGCAATATCGAGGATATAAGGAATTTTTTAAACAACGCAGCTTAATCACTGCGTTGTTTTTTTGTTGAGACCATGTTAATCGGTGCGAAGCACCAGGACCAAAAAGCAGCAGGCAAAATTATCCGACTAGTTGTTAGACAGTCGAGAAACTTTCACAGCCTCTTATTTTTTATAAGAACTTTAACATTATTAAAATATAGGCTTTGAACATGTCTGTTGATTGGAGCTCCAGGCACTTCGCTTTCCGCGGGCGTGCCGGGGAGCCTCCTCGGCGCTGAAGCCCCGTACTCCCGCGGGAGTCTTCGTGCCTTCCGCGCCAATCAACAGAGTGTATTATTTATTTAAGACCCTCAACTCTTAAAAAAATAAAGAATAAGCGATGAAGTCAATGTTTAAGCCAAAAGAGTCGAGGTCGATAAAAAAGGTTTATAAAGCCTGTTCTCGTTAAAAAATCATTGATGGGGTCAATAAGAAGGGCTTATAAAGCCTGTTCTCGTTAAAAAATCATTGATGAGGTCAATAAAAGGGGTTTATAAAGCCTGTTCTCGTTAAAAAATCATTGATGAGGTCAATAAGAAGGGTTTATAAAGCCTGTTACCGTTAAAAAATCATTGATGAGGTCAATAAGAAGGGTTTATAAAGCCTGTTACCGTTAAAATCACTGTCGGGTTCAATAAGAAGAAGTTATTCTGCGATCTACCAAAATAAAAAATTGCAACACAATTAGTAGAGAAAGTATGCCGCAATGATTTAGGTTGTTTTACCTCCCTGTTGATTGGAGCGTAGGGCACTCGACTCCTGCGGGATAGAGAGGTCACGGGAGACCCCGCAGGCGCCAAGGCGCCGAGGAGGCTTCCGGACCTCCCCGCGGAAAGCGAGTGCCCGGAGCGGAAATCAACAGGCCCATTAGCAGGGACAATGAATAATTTAATGCTGAGAAATAAAAAATTATCGAGAAAAATACCCTTTCTCGACAAACTGAAAACAAGCCGGATTTATCCGACTTGCTGTGTAATTGACTTTGCTGCAGTGGCTTTTCTTTGATAGAAATACCAGTTGAGTCCAAATGCTACTACATAAAAACCGATAAAGAAGTAAAAAGCAGTAACTGGAGTGCCAGTTGCTTTAACAGACCATCCGAAAAGCTTTGGAATAAAGAATGATCCGTAGGCTGCAAATGCAGCTGAAAATCCGATTACGGGTGCTGCTTCTTTAGGAATAAAAAGGTTCGGAATCATTTGGAATGTCGAGCCAGATCCAATACCAGATGCAATGAATAGGATTAAAAAGGATAATAAGAATCCTGCAAATTGTTTTCCATTTAGGAAGTAAATAACTCCTGTTGCGCCAATTCCCATAATGACTAAGACATACGCAGTCACCTTTGCACCACTCAGTTTGTCTGCCATCCAACCGCCCACAGGTCTAGCTGCAGCAGCTACTAATGCACCAAGGAAGGCAAGTGAAATATGCTCAGGAAATTGTGATCTTAATAAAAGCGGAAATGCCGCAGAATAACCGATGAATGAACCAAAAGTTGCGACATAAAGTGCTGTCATAATCCATGTGTGCTTTCGTTTTACAATCACAAACTGTTCCGCTACGGATTGCTTTGCACCTGGTACATTATCCATTTTGAACATTGCTAAAACCGTTAAGATGACTATTGGAATGACCCAAATAAATGCCGCGTTCTGTAACCAAACTTCTTGACCATTTGCTAAAACTTGCTTATCGCCAACTAGTGCAAAAGTTCCTGAAGTAACAATTAATGGTGTAACGAATTGCACCACAGACACACCCATGTTTCCTAAACCGCCATTAATACCTAGTGCTGTTCCTTTTTCCTTTTTTGGAAAGAAGAAGCTAATATTTGCTGAAGAGGATGAGAAATTACCGCCGCCAAGACCACAAAGGGCTGCAAGCAACAACATAATTGAAAATGGTGTTTCCGGGTTTTGGACCGCAAATCCAATCCCAATCGCCGGGATCGCCAAGACAGCTGTTGAAATAACTGTCCAGTTTTTTCCGCCAATCGAGCCGACTGCGAATGTATAAACAAAGCGAAGAGTTGCACCAACGAGACCTGGAATAGCGGCAAGTGTAAAGAGCTGTTCTTCAGTAAAATGGAAGCCGATGTCGTTAAGTCTAACAGCGACTACTGACCAAATCTGCCAAACGATAAATGCCATCATTAAAGAAGGGACAGATATCCATAGATTTCGTCGAGCATGCTTTTTTCCTTCTGCGTTCCAAAACTTTTCGTCTTCTGGATTCCAATAATTAATTCGCGCCATTTTGTTTTCCCCCAATTGTTCTCAAAATTTATTTTAATAAAGTAAGTGTTCTTCTTTGTGTTATTAATATAAACCAGAGGGTAACAAGAATTTTGTGACGTACGTCACAAAAACGGTGAACGAAATGTGAACACATAGAAGTTGACAAAAAGTTGTAATAATTTGATTATCCTTTTGCAAAAGAAAAGACCTTCCACGGGGGAAGGTCTCAATTGATTCTGCCTTTTTCTAGGACTTTTCGTTATCTTCATAAAACATCCCAACATAGTTTTTTATTTCGCCTGCATCATCTTTGATGGCTGTGATCGTTAGCCATTCTCTATATATATCATTGTTTTTCCGTTTATTCCAAATATACCCTTCCCAAACTCCGTTTGACTTTAAACTATCCCACATTATGTTGTAAAATTCATTGTCATGTTCACCGGATTGAAGAACACTTGGGGTTTTACCGATTACCTCAGCTTGACTATAGCCAGTAATTTTTGTGAAAGCGGGATTGACGCTTTGAATTATACCGTGAACATCTGTTACACAAATGCCATCTAACGCATGGTTAACAATCTTTGCTGAAATATCCAGCTTATCTTGATAATATAACCATACTACAATAACTAGACTTGCTAAGGAAAATTCAGATAAGGACATAAACCCGATTGCATAATGACCGGTCCAATTAAAGAGAATGGTGAGAATGATTGGCGGAAAAAAACCACCAAGCCCACCCATAGCTGAAACAATTCCATTCACAATACCCGCTTGTTTAGAAAAATATAAGGGAACAAGTTTAAAGATTGCCCCATTTCCTAATCCCGCGAAGAACGCAACTAATAAGCAGCCAAAGGAATAAATCGGCAGAGAAGGAGTAAATGACAAAAGAAATCCTGCAAAAGTTAGGCTAAAGAAGACTGCCATTAAAATAAGAAAAGGATTAATTTTATCGCCTAACCATCCTCCTATCGGTCGAAAAAAGGTTGCCAAAGCAATAAAACCGGCAGTCCTTAGTCCTGCATCCACTTTGTCTAATTCAAAGTGATTAACTAAAAATGAAGGTAAATAAATAGTGAAGGCGACAAAGGAACCGAAAGTGATAAAATAAAATAAACTTAGAAACCATAGTTTTGGATTTTTATATACCTCTTTGATTTGGTCTGTTAAGGAAATGTTAACTTTTCGTTCTTTTCTGTCCCCAAAAATAAAGTTTAAAAGAGCAAAGATTAATACAACGATTAGGAATATTTTAATCGTGGTTCTCCACCCGTAGGCAGTAGCAAGTACTGGTGCGGAAAAGGATGTTATCGCTGTTCCGATATTACCGGCACCGTAAATTCCGTTAATAAAGCCATGCTTTGTTTTTTCATAATATTTGGGTAGTGAAGTAACACCGACGGAAAAAACAGCGCCGCCAATCCCAAGTAAAAATCCACCCAAAATTAATGTTAGCAGTGAATTGGCATAGCTTAACAAGGAAATTGGAATAATCAGTACAATAAAGCTGATGGTAAATAATGTTCGAGCACCATAGCGATTGGTCCAGTAACCTATCGGAACACGGAGCAGGGATCCGAGGATTACCGGGACGGCCGTTGCCCAAGCAATTTGAGTAGAAGTAAGATTTATATCCGCTTTAATAAAAGGCATAAGTGATGATATTAGTACCCAAACCATAAAACCTGCTACAAGGCTTCCAGTTTGTACAATTAGTTGTTTAGTTCCTTGCTTCATAAAAATCCCCCTTTAATTCCCATGTTCTTGTATTATCCCTCAAACGGCAGCTTTATATCTTAAGAAAGTGTGTTCATTAACATGGAAAAATTTACTTCTTGTATTATAGAACAATAAGTGGACGTTGAACAGTGAGTTATGACACACATTTGACACACTTTAATAATAAATTTTGTAAGGAGTTTATTATTCGAAATTGTAAAGTTTTCCTGTATTATTGATTTACGATTATTTAAAATAGTGAAACTAGGAATAAAATAAAAAAATCATAGGTTCACATGATTATTAATTGTTTGCTTAAAATAACCATACTATGAAAAGGGAGAAAATTATGCTACGTAAAAAGGTATATCTTGATCCGCCGAAGATTCTAGTTCTGGGTTTTGGTTTAATTATTGTCATAGGGGCTTTTTTACTGACCCTGCCGGCTTCGACTGCAAATGGGCAGGGTTTGCCATTTTTAAATGCCTTGTTTACTGCCACCTCAGCAACTTGCGTAACCGGTTTGGTTGTCGTCGATACTGGCACCACTTTTACGATGTTCGGGCAAATAACGATATTATGCATGATTCAAATCGGAGGCCTTGGATTTATGACGTTTGCTACGTTCTTTGCCTTCTTAGTTGGGAAAAGAATTTCTTTAAAAGAAAGGATTTTACTTCAAGAATCATTAAATAATCTATCAATGGAGGGGATTGTTCGCTTAGCAAGACGAATTTTGATTTTTACAGCCGTAATTGAGTTAGTCGGTGCCATGCTTTTATCTATTCGTTTTTCATTTGATATGCCAATCGGGAAGGCAATTTATTATGGAATATTTCATTCGATATCTAATTTTAACAATGCCGGGTTTGACTTAATGGGTGAGTTTCATAGTTTAACAAGTTATGTTGACGATCCAACCGTTACTCTAACGGTTAGTGCATTAATTATATTAGGTGGGATTGGATTTATCGTTATGAACGAACTGTTTGAATATCGTGTTTCAAAACGGTTATCACTACATACAAAGATTGTCTTAATGACAAGCACTGTGTTAGTTGTAGTTGGGACGGCAGGTATTTTTCTGCTAGAATATTCCAACGGTTTAACGCTAAAACCCTTATCGTTATTAGGGAAAATACTTGGGTCATTATTTCAATCTGTAACAGCTAGAACAGCAGGTGCTAACACGCTAAATATTGCCGATCTGACTCAATCATCTTTATTATTAATCGTCCTTCTAATGTTTGTTGGAGCATCTCCCGGATCGACGGGAGGCGGAATAAAAACAACTACATTTACAACACTCATTGGTGCAGTTTGGTCGCAAATTCGCGGGAAAGAAGATGTTATTTTTTACCGTCAGAGAATTGAATATGAAACCATTTATAAAGCGTTAACGGTTACATTAAGTGGATTATTTTTAGTAATGCTGATGACACTAATTTTAACTATTTCTGAACATGGGCAAGATTTTTTAGCAATCGTATTTGAAGTAACTTCTGCATTTGCTACAGTGGGGCTCTCGATGGGATTGACACCGGAATTATCACCAGTAGGCAAGGCATTAATTATTTTTACCATGTTTGCCGGCAGGGTAGGGCCATTAACGATTGCTTATGCAGTGACTATACGCAGAAAGCCTGATGCATTCCGATATCCGAAGGGTAAAATCACAATTGGGTAGTATACACACAAGTAATGAGATTGGAGAGATGAGAATGAACTTTCAAGAACTAGATACATTGGATGCACGAATAGATCTTATGAGAAAGCTTGCAAAAGATTTCCTCGTACGAGCACATCAGGTTGATATAGAAGGCAGTTTTCCGTTTGCAAATATCCAGGACCTAAAAGATACAGGATACACGACTTTAACTGTTCCATCTATGTATGGGGGGAAGGAGATCTCACTCTATGAGTTAATTCGACTTCAAGAAACGATGGCGGAAGGTGACGGAGCAACCGCTCTTTCCGTTGGCTGGCATATGGGGATAATCATGAATTTACATGAAAAAAACTCATGGAAGGAGTCAATCTTTAGATATCTTTGTGAACAAGTGAAAAATGGTGCACTAATCAATAGTGCTCAAAGTGAACCAAAGACAGGTAGTCCTACGCGAGGCGGGAGACCAGAAACAACGGCTGAAAAAGTAATGGATGGCTGGGTTATTAATGGAAGGAAAACATTTACGACAATGTCGCCCGTCCTAGATTTCTTTATTGTTAGTGCAACAATCAAAGAGACAAATGATGTCGCCAATTTTCTTATTCCACGGCCAACAAATGGATTGAATATAGAGGAAACTTGGGATAGTATCGCATTAAAAGGAACAGGAAGTCATGACTTAATTTTGGATAATTGTTTAGTAGAAAGTGAATATTTAGTCGAGGAGTTTAGCTCTAACGCAAAAAGGGCAAATGGCTGGCTCCTCCATATACCAGCATGTTATCTTGGTATAGCAAAAGCAGCGCAAAGATATGCGATTCAATTCGCTAAGGACTATTCCCCGAATAGTATTCTTGGACCAATCATCGATTTACCAAATGTTCAGCAAAAACTTGGTGAAGTTGAGTTAAAATTAATGCAGTCCGAATACATCTTATATGGGGTTGCAAGACAATGGGACCTTACAAACGATGATGGTCGGGAAAAGATGGGAGCAGCTTTAGGAGCTGCCAAATTATCTGTTACGAATATGGCAATCGAGGTTGTTGATTTGGCAATGAGAATCGTGGGTGCAAAAAGTCTTTCAATGAAAAACCCGTTACAACGATATTATCGAGACGTAAGAGCGGGTCTGCATAATCCACCAATGGATGATATGACGATCCAATTATTAGCTAAGAATAGTATTTTAAACCATTAACATAATAGACCATCTTTTCTTTGAAAAGATGGTCTGAAAAATTATTCTTCGATAAGTTCTCCAATATCTACTACGGAGCGTTCTTCCAAAGGGCCGCGTAAATGTACTGTTGCTGTATGTCCCTCTTCATTTAATTGATCAATCCATACAGATGCACCATTATATTTGACCTCAATATCTGCAGATGATGATAGAATTTGTTTTACTCGGTTAATATTCATTACATTCACTCCTATGGAAATAGTCATTTATTTAACATCATTTCATTCCATTCAAATCCAATTGCAATTGCTTTCTTCTATTATATATCAGGCTTTATACTTCAATAAGGATAGTCGATATGTATACCATTGATAGTTCCGGGCTCGTCAATATCTCCTAAGCTATTCAGATAATTATCTAGCTCAACTTGGAGATCTTTCGGAGCGCCAGGCTTTAAGTGCCAATTCCCCGGTTCATCAACAAAATACGGACTTTTTGTGAATTCAGGCCTAATTCTGGGCATAATGTTCTCCTTTTTAATTTTTTCTACTTTCCTTTTGTTTATGCTATCCAATGTATAATGAGTTCATTCACGTATATCTTTAAGCTTACATCTGCTAAATATAAGTCTATCTTCATATTGCTCCCTAATCCATTCAGGTTTATGATAGGTTGCAATGAAGTCTTATGAAAAAATTGAAACTAAATATCATTTATTTCGTCTTATATTATTGAAGATTGAAATCAGTCATGTCCAACTGATAACTGACATAAAAATAAAATATGATTAATAAGAAATGACCAATCAATTTACAGGGATGAATGTGTTTGTCGAAAAAGTTAATCTGTGTAGATTTTTGTTGGAAAGAGGAGATAAAAACAGCATGATATATGTTTTTATTTTTATTAGAAATGTGATATAGTAATTGAGGTTCGTTTACCGAAGCTTAATTGGTAAGTGAGGGGAGAATTTTTTAAAATGAATAAAATTAGACTACCTAAAATATTAAAAAATAGTCATATTACATTCTTTGCAGCGGCTGTATTATTATTTTGGATCAAGACCTATGCTGCATATCAAATTGAATTTAACTTAGGTATTGAAAATAACTTGCAAAAGTTTTTGCTTTTGATTAATCCATTAAGTTCAGCGCTCTTCTTCTTTGGTATAGCACTGCTTTTTAAGAAGCGCTCGAAGATGATCATGATTTTTATTAATTTCTTTTTATCATTCTTATTGTACGCGAATATTGCCTATTATCGTTTCTTTAATGATTTCATTACAGTCCCAGTGTTAATGCAAACCAAAACGAATGCCGGACAACTTGGGGACAGTGCGCTGTCATTAATGTCACCATTTGATATTTTTTATTTTACCGATATGTTCATCATGATTGCATTAGCACTAACAGTTTTCAAGAAAGTTACGGTAACGAGCAGAAAAACCTATAAAATCGTCCTATTATTTTCAATCACTACTTTTCTATTTAATTTAGGTTTAGCTGAGAAAGATCGTCCACAGTTGCTGTCACGTTCTTTTGACCGAAATTATTTAGTAAAGTACCTTGGTGCATACAACTTTACCATTTATGATGTTATCCAAAATATTAAATCATCAAGTCAGCGTGCATTGGCTGATAGCAGCGATATTACAGATGTTGAGAACTATCGAAAAGCAAACTATGCCGCACCTAATCCGAAGTATTTCGGGAAAGCTAAGGGTATGAATGTCGTCTATATTTCAATGGAATCTTTTCAAAGCTTTATGATTGATTATAAAATGCCTAACGGACAAGAAGTAACGCCATTTTTGAATTCTTTGGCACATGATAATAATACCTTCTATTTTGATAATTTTTATCATCAAACAGGTCAAGGGAAAACATCAGATGCCGAATTCCTGATGGAAAATTCTTTATATCCGATGGCACAAGGTGCTGTATTTGTTAACAAAGCCCAAAACACCTATCAAGCGATGCCTTCTATTCTAAAAGGACAGGGGTATAGTTCGGCTGTGTTACATGGAAACTACAAAACATTCTGGAACCGAAACGTAATTTATAAAGCATTTGGATACGATCAATTCTTTGATGCAGAATACTACAGCATGTCAGATGAAAATACAAAAAACTATGGAATGAAAGATAAACCTTTTTTTAAAGAATCTATTCCATTGCTTGAAAGCTTAAAGCAGCCGTTCTATACAAAGTTTATTTCATTATCTAATCATTTCCCATTTGAAATGGATCCGGAAGATACTAACTTTCCTGCCGGGGATTATGGTGATACTGTTGTAAACCAATATTTCCAATCCGCAAACTATATGGATCAGGCATTTGAGCAATTCTTTAATGACTTAAAAGCAAACGGTATGTATGATAATACAATCATTGTTATGTATGGTGACCATTACGGTATCTCTGAAAACCATAATGATGCAATGGCAAAGGTTATGGGGGTCGACGAAATCACTCCTGCAATCAATGCGAAATTACAACGAGTTCCATTATTTATTCATGTCCCTGGTGTAAAGGGCGGTGTTCAACACCAGGTGGGCGGGGAAGTAGATGTCCGTCCAACCGTTCTTCATTTATTAGGCATTGATACGAAGGATTATATGGAATTTGGTTCTGATTTACTTTCTAAACAACACCGTAATTGGGCATTATTCAGGAACGGTGACTTTGTAAGCTCTGATGTTATCCAGATTAATGAAAAATGTTATGCATCTGAAACTGGACTATTATTAGAAGATAATACTACTTGTAAAGATGTTGATACCAAGGTTAATACTGAGTTAAACATGTCCGATGAAATTGTTTACAAAGACCTGCTGCGGTTTTATAAGCCAGAAGGATATACACCAATTAATCCAAATGATTATGAGTATTTAGGGCCTAAAGGTGTTAAAGTGATAGAAGAAAAGTAACTTTATCAAAAGAGAGAGAAGAATCGCCAGCTTCTCTCTTTTTATTTTTGATCTAAAAAAGTATTGAAATAGATGGTATAAATCATTTTAAGGGGCACTTTTTATGAACAATAGATTTCTCCAATTAATATTTTCTCTAATTGTAATTATCCCTATCCTGCTCGCAGGTTGCTCTGGAACAGAACCAACTAAAGTAAAAAGTGAAGATAAAACTTCCTCTGTTGTAAAAAACAATGAAGATCACACGAATGAAACGAACGAACCAAAGGCTCAATCACAATCTCAAACAGAAGTACCTGCTAAATCGAAAATCACTAATAAGAAATTACTCCCTGCAACCATCGTTAAAAATGTGGATGGAGATACCATTAATATTAGCCTTAATGGGAAAATCGAAAAGGTAAGAATGCTTTGTGTTGATACTCCTGAAACACATCACCCTCGGTTAGGGGTACAGCCATTTGGACCGGAAGCATCCGCGTATACCAAAAAAATTCTCCCCGTTGGGACCAAAGTTGAAATTGAACCTGGTATAGGGGATGGCCGTGATAAATATGGGCGCTTACTTGCCTATATTTACGTCAATGGAAAAATGTTTAATGAATTGCTGCTTGAACAAGGCCTAGCTCGTGTGGCTTATATTTATGCGCCAAATACCCAATATGTAGATGAATTTTATGCAATCCAAAAGAAAGCACAAAAAAAAGGTGTGGGCATCTGGTCGATTGAAAATTATGCTCAAGAGGATGGGTATAATACAGATAATGTTGACAAACCGGAAGATAAAAGTATAAATTCAAAAGCTCCTTCAGAGAACAACTATCAAAATAACCCAAGCGATGATCAAGAAACAAACTTAGATTGTAAAGGCAAGATTAAAGGGAACGCGAATTCCCATATCTACCATGTACCTGGTGGGAGTTTTTATGACTCCACCACCGACAATATCGTCTGGTTTTGTTCAGAAAAAGAAGCACAGGATAAGGGATACAGAAAGTCTAAGAGGTGAGATATTTTCTTCAATTGAACAGAGGGCATTTAGATGCCTTCTGGTTTTTTTTTATAAAAAATAGCCATCTACCAATTGTTATCATATAATAGATAAAATAATTATTTTGAAAAAGTTAGGAGAGATATCGCATGAGAGACGTTACCCTATTAAATATATTTGAACATCATATTGCCCAAAAATATTTGAACCGCTCAGGTCTTGCCCATGCGATTGCTGTCGCTTATCACGCCTTCCAGTTAGGAAAAGAGCATCATTTAGATGTGGATATTGCCGCAAAAGCAGGGCTGCTCCATGATATGGGCCATTATACATGGTATAAAAATGGTAAATGGGATTATGACTTATACAAACAAAACGATATTCATCCAATAAAAGGGGCAGAGCGGGCACATAAGCTCCTAATTCGACTCGGTGAAAACCCAATCAAAGCAAAAACAATTGCCCTCGCGATTTTATTTCATACTGACTCTTTTCTCCCATCAAACGATATCGTTCGGACCCCGTTACAACAAATTGTTAAATGGGCAGATGAAAAAGATGAAGAAGAAGGCGGCATGCACCATTACCGAACCATTGAATATGAACGTGCAAAACAAAGCATTATCCGCTTAGACGAATGGATTGACAAAAATATAGACTAAAAAAAAGGCGGTGCAGTTAATTGCTAACGGGTTCACTTGTGGGGTGCAAAAATGGAAATAACAAGTCAAATCAATGGCTCATTCACCAGTTTTTCACCACCTAATTCGCTGGACAATTCATAGATGTTTTTCCAACTTTCTTTCCAAAGGTTTTTGTCCTTCATCAGCTTTATGAAGGACATTTCTCTTGATTTCCTACGGGTTTTTGTCCTTCATCAGCTTTATGAAGGACATTTCTCTTGATTTCCTACGGGTTTTTGTCCTTCATCGGCTTTATGAAGGACATTTCTCTTGATTTCCTACGGGTTTTTGTCCTTCATCGGCTTTATGAAAGACATTTCTCTTGATTTCCTATGGAGTTTTGTCCTTCATCAGCTTTATATAGGACATTTTCTTGATGTGCAATAAAACTTCAAAACATCTTCACCATAAAACACACCAAATTCACATACACTCCAATAATTATTTCCCTCTTTGAAATTATCTTGCGAAGTCTGATGAGAATAAGACCCAAAAATACCATCAAAACTTGATATGATATCAAAAAAACACACTGTGATTTCTTATTTGAAATACAGTGTGTTTGTCTTAAGAATTGTTTGTTTGAACCTCTGAAGTGAACCCGTTAGTTAATTGCACCGTCTTTATTATAAAGGTTTACATTCTAGTAAATCCTTCTTCCTGAAGAAAAGTTTCTGCTTCCTCATATGTATCAAAACTTGCATCAAGGTTCAGGCCAAAATATATATTCCAAGAATCATTTTCATTAATTAAAACGAGGAGATTTTTCTTACTATCGACCCAGCGCTCCTCCTTTGAATCACCGATAATTGCTTCTTCTGTCGTTGTTTTCTCGACTGGAGATAGGGCTTGAATCGATTGTTTTAGCACTTTACGGAGCTGTTCTTCGGAGAAATCACGGATATTGACCATCCCCTTTTCATCCGTATCATAATTCTCCAACATTCCTGCATAAACAAATCCATTCCCATTTGGGTGTAAATGATAAATAATGTTTTTCTTATCTGAGATACTGCCTTCGAATTGAAAATTGATGCGTCCAAGAGATACATTTTTGCGCTCCAATTCTGGAAATGATTCGATTATAGCTAATTTTTCATTAAATGTAAGCATAGTTTCCTCCAATATTTAAGTCAATCTCATTCATCATACAGATATTTTACCCAAACGTAAAACCTTTAAAAAAAAGAGTCGCTGCGGAGACGTTTTTTAGAGAATATATTGAAAATATTTATAGATAGTGTAAAATTACACTATAGAGGAAAAATAAGGATACTGATTTTTAAGGGAATCCATTATGAAGGTGGGGAGATTTTATGGATCCGAATCAAAATGAAGAGCGGAGAAAAAACTTTAGAAAAGAGTTATTTTCATTACGAGAGGAGGGCTATCTTTCAGAGGTAATTGTCGATACGGTGGCAAGAGCACATCATCAGTATTATTTGGATTTGTTAGAAAAGGAGACAGAACCTCCATCCACTGAAATAAATGTGCCTAGTATGGCAGCTGCCCCACAGAAACCGCAAAAAGTGAAAAAAAAGTTAAACCCGGAAGAAATTCGTGAACGGAATATTACCTGGTTATTAAACATTGGTGTAATTTTCTTATTAATCGGTGGTTTGTTTGTTGCTACAAGTAATTGGGAATCGATGACTAGCTTCATGAAGAGTGGATCTATTGCAGTTGTTGCCTTATTATTTTATGGTACTGCTTTTTTAACAAGAAAAGTATTGAAAATTGAAAAGACTGCCTTTGCCTTTAGTGTCCTTGGAAGTTTGTTTTTACCTATTTTTATCCTATCACTCGGATGGTTTGGACTCTTAGGTCCTTATTTATCAATAGATGGGGAGGGGCGGTATCTTCTCGGAATGCTGGGGAGTTTATTGCCGATCATTGTTTACTATCTATTCGCAAAAAACTTGGGTTCAAGATTATTTGTTTGGTTTACTTATGTCTCAATATCACTAGGGACCGCCTTTTTGTTAGCGAACTTTCATCTGAAGATTGATCTCTTTTACCTGGGAATGATGGTTTTTACTGCGATTTTTATTATTGTATATCATCAGTTTAAGCATAAGGAATCGTTTAAATTATTTACGACAGAATTTATTCCGTACGTCCAAGTTAATCTTGTTCTTTGTACACTTATGATGCTTTTTTTATACGATAACCAGGTCTTATATAGTTTCAACCTGCTATTAACAGCGATTATTTATTTATCGATGATGTATGTGAGCGGGCGAAAAGAATACCATTTCATTTTTAGTATCATGATTGTGTATGGAGCCTACCAATTGATTGAACATAGCTTCCTCGATTATTTTGGGGCGATTGTTTATGCTTTAATCGGATTTGGGATGGTCTTTGTTCCAAAGGCTTTGAATGATCAGTTTACATTAAATAAGGCCTTCCAATATACAAGTGCTGTAATTTCCGGTTTGGCATTTATTTATATTAGTCTTGAAGGAGTTCTCCTGCGTGCAGGTAATCCATCGATTGTACTCATGCTTGCCTATTTTATCATTGCAGGTAACTTTATTTATTTGTCCCATAACGCTTCAAGAAGGTTATTTCCTTATTTAAGCGCGTTTTTTGCAGCGTCTGGAATTTATGAAACGGTTGCCTTATTGAGTCAGCCATTCGATACATTCAATTTTTCTCTTCAGTTGTCAATCACAGGTTTTATCCTATTTAGTGTGTTAGGCATCTTACGCCTTTCAACGTATGTAAGGGTCCTACAGATCCCTTCTAGAGACGTGGGCATGTCCATTATAGTGCTCGCGATGATGACTGCCTTGCCGTTGCTATTATGGTGGGAACTAGGAGTCATGTTATTCCTTTTTGTAGTTGCTGCTTTTCTGCTGTATAAGAATGAAACAAGGAGGATTTTAAAGGAAGCGGCTTTATGGGTAATTCCTAGTTTTCTTGGTTTTTCTTTCGTAGCTTTTGGAGAAGAAGTTAACACTAATTTCCCCGTGTACCTTGATTTATATGGTTATGCTATTAATTTTGCTATTGCTGCAATCTTGGTCTTATTATCAAGTTTTGTTTGGAAAAAAGCTGGGGAAAAGGAATTGGATAAGAATTCTTTATATACCTCACAGGCTCTTTATTCATTTGCCATTTTCTATGCATTGTTAAGTCCGATTAATGCATTATGGGTTCAACCGCTTGTTTTGCTCGTTGGAATCTGCATGTATTATTACTTGTATAAAAAAATTGGTACGAAGTGGGTCCCATTTTTAGTAAGTATTTCAGCATTGCTTTCGTATTTTTCTATTATCCAAGCGGTTATGATGAAAATTTCTTTTGATCAAACAACTCATTCATTTATCGCTTCTACGAGTGCAGTCATTATGCTAATAATCGCATTCCTTATTCGGAAAAACGATTTGAGTTTGTCACATGCGTTTGGATGGGTAGGACACTGCATTTATCCATTAGCACTCTTGTATACATGGTTTGCATTTCAGTCAGACTCAGGTTATAGCTTTATCATAGCGGTGTTTGTTTATGCTTTTAGCACAAAGTTAACTACGCTAGAATGGAAAATCAAAGTTTTCCTTTATGGCAGTTTTACTTCCATATTCTTTATTGTTTCTACTGGATTAGAACAGTTAATTAATCAATACTTTGGAAATTATGAGTTTCCAATCACAAGTGGTTTTATTCTTCTCTTTGCGCTAATCGCGAAGGATGAATTTAAGAAACGGACAGCATATTATTTAGTCCCATTTTCAATGATTGGCATTTTGTTTACTGCTATGACCTATCCATTTGATTTGCTACCTTATCTGGTAACACTTGCCTATATTATGGGTTTAATGATTTATTTGCATAAGATTAATTGGGATCTTCTGGGGGTCGTTCCCTTATTCTTAGCATTTATCGCAACGGTTGAATACACATACTTTAGTGAATTAAATGAACTTGATAAAATGCTCATGTCTGGAGGATTTGGAGTCGTTCTAGCAATGATTGGACCATTCATTTACAAAAAGCTCGTTGGATATGGACCGAAAATTCACCAGTCAAATATAGACGGCTATACGTTTGTTTCATTCTTATTTTTCGTCCTTATGTACAGTTTCGATATTCAATACATCTGGAATCATGCACTGCCGGGTGTTTTGATTGCCGTTTTACTTTTGATGCAAAGAAAAAGAGTGCCTGAAAAGTTCTCTGTCCTTTTGACAATGCTTGGAGGAGCCTATTTATTACAACCATACTATTCAATCATTGCAAGGCTTAATGTTCCTCCCCTTTGGGAGCGGGAAGTGATTGTACTTCCATTGATTATTCTAATCATTTTCATTCGACGTTGTTTAAAGGGGCAATATTCGGATATCACGAAAGCTGTTCAATGGGGAGTCCTAATCATTGTATCGCTATTATTAATCCAAGATGGTTTAGCGAGCAACACGATTTATGATGCGCTTATTTTAGGAACACTCTCCTTGTTGTCGCTGCTTTCAGGTATGTTCCTGCAAATAAAGTCATATTTCTTTGTTGGAGCAGGCGTATTATTATTAAATGTGTTCCTGCAAACTAGACCATACTGGGGGAATATGCCGTGGTGGTTCTATTTATTAATTGCAGGTCTTATCTTGATAACAGTGGCAAGCTTTAATGAATGGAATAAGCAAAAAATGAATAAAGGTGAATCGACATTTATCACCCATTTGAAGGAAAAGGTAATAGATAAGATAAAAAAGTGGGATTAAGGAGAAAAGGCTGTCTGCAATAATTTTGTTGAATATTAACATAAGGTTTGTTATAATAGGATTAATTAAATAACTTACTGAATTTGGAGGAGCCTGTCACCAAGGGATATCTATGTCCCGTGGTCGACAGGCTTTTTTTGTTTTCTCTCAAAAAGGGTCTGTTTATAAAAAAAGCAGACCCTATTAATTTTTGACTAAGGAAAGGTGATTGGATGGAATTAATTTTTGAATTAGCCATTATTTTATTTGCCTCTAAGATAGCTGGGGATCTTTGTGTTAAATTGGGTCAGCCCTCAGTTCTAGGGAAGTTGTTAATAGGGGTTATTATAGGGCCAGCCGTGTTAGGGCTTGTTTCAGATACGAAAACATTAGCAGATTTAAGCCAAATTGGCGTCATCTTGTTGATGTTTATTGCCGGTATGGAAACTGATTTGAATGAATTTAGACGGACCTGGAAAGCGTCAACCTTGGTCGGAATCAGTGGAATCATTGTACCTTTAGGGTTGGGTTATGTAGCTGGAATTTTGATAAATATGACAATTATCCAAGCATTATTTTTAGGGTTATTACTTTCGGCAACAAGTGTTAGTATTTCCGTTCAAGCACTTAAAGAGTTAGATAAGCTGCAATCGAAAGAAGGGACCACGATTTTAGGTGCAGCGGTTATTGATGATGTCCTTGTCATCGTCGCATTGGCCTTTTTAATGAGTATGGCCGGCGGAGAAGTAAATTTAAGCATGATGATTGTGAAAAAGGTACTCTTTTTCACGGGTGCTATTTTAATAGCTTGGAAGGTAGTTCCATGGGTATTGGAGAAATTTGCACCATTAAAGGTCACTGAGTCACTTGTCTCGGGTGCATTAATCATTTGCTTCCTGTTTGCCTATGTTGCTGAAATAACGGGTGTAGCGGCTATTATTGGGTCGTACATTGCCGGGGTAGCTATTAATCAAACAAATTATAAGGAAAAAATATTTACGAAAGTGGAAACGATTAGCTATTCCTTTTTTGTACCAGTATTTTTTACCTCGATTGGGGTAGCAGTAAGCTTCGACGGAATCTCAAAAAATTTCGGGTTAATTATTGGTTTTAGTATTCTAGCCATTTTAACAAAGTTAATCGGTGCTGCACTAGGAGCAAAAATTGCTCATTTTTCATGGAAGAATTCACTTGGAATTGGTGCGGCAATGGTTTCACGAGGGGAGGTTGCCTTAATTATTGCCACGATTGGTTTGGAGACAAAATTAATCAGTCAGGAATTATTTGCTGTTTTGGTAGTAGTGGTACTAGTTACTACCATTGTGACACCGCCAATGATGAAGTTTTTTTTCAACGAAGGTGGTAAACAAACAGAAATGAAAAAACAGTATTCAGTGAAACTGGAATCTAGGTAAACAAAAATCCAGCCAAACCAACGGCTGGATTTTTTAAGGATCATGAAACCGATTTTAATGTTTTCTCTTCATTTTTCTTACCAACATTTTTTAAGCCAATTATAAATCTTGTTGTAAAAATAATCGCAGCTATGATGATAAAAACTCCACAAATAGCACCTACTTGGTCAGAACCAGTCCACTCTGGTAAATGTTCAGCCCAGCGACGTGGCGTGCTGATCTTACCGGCATAGAGGAACGAACCTGCTAAACCAGCGAAGAAAACAAAATAGGTGAAAATTGCCCCGTTATCCAGTCCGGTTTGCTTTTGAGTTCCTTCAGTTTTATTAAAATAGTACATAAAACCAAAAATCATCGCAACAACGCCCATGCCCATATACGTGTGGAAATGACCCGGCACCCATTTGGTATTATGCATCACATGGTTCACCACGATTGTGGCATCAATAATGGCCGGTACCGCACCTGCAACCCAACCGAACATAGCTAGAAACATCATACTTGAAGCGAAATCCCATTTGACAGCTGAGCGGAAAACAATCATTAAAGCACCATAGGCTGTTACAACCATTACAGGTAAACCATTAGCATAAGAAAATATTTGCCCAATAATTAACATCCATCTCGGCACAGCAAAGTCCATCAATAAGTGGTGTGTGTAAATCATTAATGTAAACAAGGTAGAAAAATTCCAAGCAATCAAAAACGCTTTATTCGATTTCCATGGACGCCCGGTATATTCAGAGAGAACCTCATAGACAGCGATGACTGCCATATAAATGGTGCAATTGGCAAAAATATGACCAAATGCATAGGTTAAATGCTTCGCAACCATTGGATCGAAGGTGAAACTAGGATTTAATATATTAATAATCGATTCAACTATGGCTGTAGCACCAGCTAAGATTCCAGTGGAATTAGCGATGATAACCATCGTTGTCGCAACGACTGCAGCTGGTGGTCCATAGCCCTTTTTGCCTCTAAAAATATAATCCCAGCCTAAAGATTTACCTAGACCCCCATATTCCTTGATCAGTCTTGCAGCTAAATAAAAATACATGACCAAATAGCCTATACCTAATAATAACAGCCCAAATAAGAATAATAAGGCACCTGTTGAGCCATTTATTTTTGCGGAAGCAGACGGAAGTGGATAAAGGAAGGTCCACCCATCTGAAAAATTAAAGCCAAATATAGCGGTGAGAATCATCACCACTCCTATCAAGGATAGAATTAGATTGGTAAAGAAAACCTTTGGATTCAAATGTATATATTTTGATAGATAATACCACATGATAGCACTACCGCCCAAAGCAGCAATTCCAATCATACCTGTTCCATGTATTGTCATAATCTTATAAAACAATTGTGCTGAAATTTTAATTACGTTCCCTTGATTTAATAACATCATAACTCCGAAAATCATCATTAATACAAGAACAACGGAGGTTACAACCAATGATAAGGCAACACCTTTTTTTATCGAGTTCCGAGCATTACTTTCCATATTATTTACCTCCTTTCGGCTTTACGATGATGTCTTTAATCATGACATGATGACCGGTGCTGCAATATTCTAAACACATAATTTTATAAGTTCCCGGTTTGTTAAAGGTTATTGAAACTTTATTGGTATAGCCTGGCATAGCCTGTGTTTGCGCGATAAGATGAAGTTTTTCATCATATAGACCAAATCCGTGTGTTACATCCTTGCTCGTGACACGAAACTGGATGGGTTCCCCCGCAATAAAGTTTTCATCACTTAATTCCCATGCAAACTGTAACCCGGTTACATCAACCACTTTGACATTTCCTTTTGCTTGTGCATGCTGGTCGTGGTATGGAAGTTTGCTTAATGAGATGGCTGATGCGAATCCCATGATGGCAAGTAAACCTAGAAAATAAAACTTACGAATTTTGTAGCCTTTTTCTTGAATTGGTCCATACTCTTTTAGTTTTCTCGATTCTCCGTACACAAACGAAAATGCTAGTGCGATCAGGAAAACGAAAAATAATGTAGCGTACCACGCAATAGATTGGTACATAATAAACCCCCCCATAGTAAATATAATCAAACAAGAAGTCTCCCAACCGCTTGTTTGATTTCATTTACCATTGTAAACACCTTTTTATGAAAAATTAGTGAATAATATCATACCTTTCCTATGCAATTAGGTACTAGTCATTTTCATATTTTTTTGTTAATCGAAAAAGTACCCCCATTAATAGGGTGGATTAGTCGAATAATCTTTCAAAGCAATAAAATGACTAAATTCAGGAGGTTAGAAATGGGAACCATGATCATTGATATCGACAAATTACTAGAAGCAACGTCAAATCTAACATCTGAGAAAAACAACAATAAAGTGAAAAAAGTTGAAATAGACATCTTACTTGAAAATACCCGTGATTGGTAAAAATAATATTGAACTAATAGTTTCATAAAATGCCTTCTATATAAAAGAAGGCATTTTTTTTGTTTATAGAAAAATAAAAGGCAAGTGAACAATGAAAAGAAAGCCGATAAGATTATGCCGCTTTAAAGCAAAAAAATATTTTCGGCAAATCTATTGCTTTTCCTGCAAAAAAATACTAGAATAATTTCTAATATATTAAATTTTTAGAAAATTGGTATTTTGATATTAAGGGGGATTAAGCAAGATGAAGAAAAAGGGTAAAGTATTGTCAGTTGCCTTAGCAGGAATGATGCTGCTTGCAGGCTGCGGAAGTAAAGAAAAAGCAGGAGGTTCTGAACAAGCGGGAGCTGATAAGGAGTTTAAAGTTGGAATTACTCAATTTGCACCACATCCATCTCTAGATGCTGCAACTGAGGGCTTTAAAAAAGCCTTAAAGGATAAAGGAATTAAGGTCAGCTACGATGAACAAAATGCACAGGCAGATATGAACAACACACAAACCATTGCCAATAATTTTGTCGGCGACAAAGTTGATTTAATTTTTGCTAATGCTACTCCAAGTGCTACTGCTGCATTAAATGCTACCAAGGATATTCCGATTATCTTCACATCGGTAACAGACCCTGTGGGAGCGGGATTGGTAGAGTCCTTTGATAAACCGGGTAAAAATATTACCGGTACAACCGATAACCATCCTGAAGCAACGAAAAAAACAATTAGCTTTATCACGGACGAAGTTAAAGCGAAAAATATTGGAGTCATTTATAACTCCGGTGAACAAAATTCTGTTGTTCAGGTAAAAGAAGTGAAGAAAATAGCAGAAGAGAAGGGTGCTAAGCTTGTCGAAGTTTCTGTTTCTACTACAGCCGAAGTGAAGCAGGCTGCAGAATCATTAGTTGGACGCGTCGATGCGATTTACATTCCAACTGACAATACAGTTGTTACAGCTCTTGATTCAGTAATTGCTGTTGCCAACAGCAAGAAGATTCCACTTTTCGTTGGTGAACTTGATTCCTTGAAAAAAGGTGCAGTTGCTGCAAGCGGATTTAGCTATTTCGATCTTGGCTATCAATCTGGTGTAATGGCGGCTGACATTTTAAGCGGGAAGAAGAAGGCATCTGAAATTCCGGTAGAGCTGCCTAACAGCCTCAAACTTGTGATTAATAAAAAGGCCGCTGAAGCTCAAGGCTTAACAGTTAATGATGCTTGGAAAAGCCTAGGTGAATTTTTAGAAGAATAAAATATTATTATTCATAGAGTGAGCCTTCATGTGAAGGCTCACTCTATGAACCATACATAAGCTTGATATAGGTTTTTGCATCTTAGACGCAGGCTTAATGATTTAAAGAAAGGATGATCTCAATGTTTACAGCTATATTTGGATCATTTGAAGCAGGTATTATCTATGCGATTATGGCTTTGGGCGTCTATCTATCCTTCCGTATTCTGGATTTTCCAGATTTAACGGTGGATGGGAGTTTTGTTACTGGTGCTGCGATTTCAGCAGTGTTGATAGCAGGAGGAACGAATCCATTTTTGGCAACAATTATTGCTTTATTTGCCGGTTTTGCTGCAGGATGTATGACAGGGCTTCTTCACACCTTTGGAAAGATTAATAATCTGCTTTCCGGTATTTTAATGATGATTGCATTATATTCAATCAATCTTCGTATCATGGGGCGCTCAAATATCCCCTTGTTGAATACAGATACAGCTTTTACGAAGATTAGTGGTTTTTTTGAAAAGACAGGCGTTGATTCATTTTTTAATAATATTCTCACCAAGGTCGGTCTCGGCGACAGTCTCCCGGAAACATGGGGAATTCTTATTTTTATGATTGTGGTAACTTTCGTCATTAAATTCCTTACCGATTTGTTCTTAAAGACCGAAATAGGTCTTGCAGTCAGGGCTACGGGAGATAATAAACGGATGATTCGCAGCCTTTCTGCTAATACCAACCTTCTAGTTGTGCTTGGCTTAGGTCTTTCCAATGCTCTTGTAGCTTTCTCTGGTGCCCTAATTGCTCAGCAAGGTGGATTTGCTGATGTGGGTATGGGGATTGGAATGATTGTGATTGGTCTAGCCTCCGTTATTATCGGTGAAGCCTTATTTGGTACCAAAACGATTGCTAGGACAACTTTTGCAGTTATTGGCGGTTCGATTATTTATCGAATTGTTGTTACATTAGCTTTACGTGTTGATTTCTTGGACCCAGGTGATATGAAGCTGATTACTGCTCTTATTGTTATTCTTGCTCTTACTACGCCAAAAATCATTGAAGGTTCCAAAGAGAGAAAGCGGAAAGCCCGCAGAAGATTAGAAAGAACAAACCTGATGCAAACATCTGGCCAAGGGAAGGGGGACCATCATGTTACAATTAAATCAAATTCATAAGATCTTTAATGAAGGGACACCTGATGAAAAAATTGCGATTGATCATGTGAACCTAACCCTTCAGCCAGGGGATTTTGTAACGGTTATCGGCAGTAATGGAGCTGGGAAATCAACATTGATGAATATCATATCGGGTGTTCTAATCCCTGATGTAGGGGAAGTATTAATTGGTGGAAAAAATGTCACCAATAGGTCAGAGTTTAACCGCTCAAAAATGATTGGACGAGTATTTCAAGATCCAATGGCAGGTACGGCACCAAGTATGACGATTGAAGAAAATCTTGCGATGGCCTATTCCCGGAACAAAATGAGGACGCTCCGGCAAGGAGTAACAAAAAAGCGCCGTGATTATTTTCGTGAGGTATTAGAATCGCTGCACCTTGGCCTCGAAAACCGCCTAAGTGCAAAGGTAGGTTTGTTGTCTGGCGGAGAACGTCAAGCTTTATCCCTACTAATGGCTACCTTTACAGAGCCTTCCATCCTCCTCCTTGATGAACATACAGCAGCGCTTGATCCATCAAGAGCGGAATTAATAACGAACTTAACGAGAGAAATTGTTGACAAATACAAACTAACTACCTTAATGGTTACACATAACATGCAGCAAGCAATTGATTTAGGTAACCGATTAATCATGATGGATAAGGGTCAAATTATATTAGAGGTCAATGAAGAAAATAAGAAACAGCTAACCATTGAAGGGTTATTAATGGAGTTTAAAAGGATTCGTGGTGTCCAAATGGCAAGTGATCGTGCCATTCTTTCCTAATGTAAAAAAATTTTTTTTAATTGGTCTTTTTTAGAATTACGTTAATAAAAAGTATTTCCAATATCATTACAGTAGAAACTTCCTGCTATGGGTAAGTTTCTTTTTGTTTTTTAGGGAAATAATTCACATGTTTGCAAGATTCCTTTAGTACAAAAATGCGTTATTGCTTTACATCCCATCCTTGAAAGGACAAGATTCATTCATTTAGAATTAATTCAGAATATTATTTTTTTAAACAATGGGGGGGTATAGATGAAAGAAAATAGAGTAAGGAAAGATCAATTAGCTGATGATTTTTTTCCTGTCCGAGATGTGGATTATATTGAGATTTATACAGGAAATGCCAAGCAGGCCTGTCACTTTTTTTGTACTGCCTTTGGATTTCAGCCTGTCGCCTATTCAGGTCTTGAAACTGGTAGTCGTGAAACCGCTTCCTATTGCTTGAAGCAACGGAATATTCGTCTCGTCCTTACAGGTTCTTATGGTGAAGAAAGTGCTGTAGCCCAATTTGTAAAGAAACACGGAGACGGGGTGAAGGATATAGCCCTGTTAGTCGATGATGTCGAGAAAGCGTTTGAAGAGGCAGTGAAAAGAGGGGCTATTGCCATTGACGCCCCGTTTGAAATGAAGGACGAAACAGGTGTGGTTAAAAAAGCCGTTCTTGGTACATATGGTGACACCATCCATACGTTAATAGAACGGAAAAATTATAATGGTGTATTTTTGCCGGGGTTTATTCCATATTCCGCGTCACTTCCTGTTAAAGATGCCGGCTTAATTGGGATAGACCATGTGGTTGGAAACGTGGAGAGGATGGAGGAGTGGGTCGAATATTACGCTAAGGTAATGGGCTTTAAAGAAATGAAACATTTCTCTGACAAGGACATCACGACGGAATATTCAGCTCTTATGTCAAAGGTTATGCACAATGGAGGACGAATTAAATTTCCGATTAATGAACCGGCAGTGGGGAAACGAAAATCACAAATACAGGAATATCTAGAATTCTATAATGGTCCTGGTGTCCAGCATCTGGCGATATTAACGGAAGATATTGTAGCTACTGTCGCCATTTTAAAACAAAATGGGGTAGAATTTCTGAATACACCAGCAGCATATTATGATTCCTTAGGAGAACGCATCGGCAAAATTGATGAAGAAATTGAAAAGCTTCGCGAACTTAATATTTTAGTAGACCGCGATGATGAAGGCTATTTACTGCAAATTTTCACTAAACCAATTGTAGACCGACCAACATTATTTGTTGAAATTATTCAACGAAAAGGGGCACGTGGTTTTGGTGAAGGAAACTTTAAGGCTTTATTTGAGTCAATAGAACGGGAGCAGGAGAGACGTGGGAATCTATAAATATAGCAAGGTTTAAAAGAGCGAAAGTCTTGAGCGGTTTCGGAAAAGGGAGAGATATATTTCTCCCTTTTTTAAAAATGTAACGAAACGGAGGTGAAAAGGTTATGGAAATCTCACCGGAAACACTGGAATGGAGAGAGGCCTATAAATTATTAGTCGGTTCCATCCTTCCACGTCCCATTGCCTTTGTCTCAAGCATCGACGCAAAAGGGACTGCGAATGCAGCACCGTTTAGTTTTTTTTCGGCCATTTGTGCAGACCCGATGCTGATCTGTTTTTCACCGATGAGAAGAGGAACCGATGGAGCCAAAAAAGATACACTTGTAAATATAGAAAGCACAGGTCAATTTGTTATTAATATTGTAAGTAACAGCATGGCCGAGCCAATGAATGACTGTGCGATTGAATTTAGTGCGGATATTGATGAAATAGCAGAAGTGGGTTTAACGAAAGAACCAAGTATAAAGGTGAGTGTGCCACGTATCAAGGAGTCGCCCGTCCATTTAGAATGTGTACTGGAGCAAGTATTACATTTTGGTGATACCCCTGGTGCCGGGAGCCTGGTAATCGGAAAAGTAGTACATGTCCATGTGAACGATGAACTTTTTGATAAAGGGCGAATCGATTCGGCCAAGCTTAACCCTATCGGTAGAATGGCAGGTAATATCTTTACGGACCCTTTAGCAAAAATGTTTGAAATGAATCGTAAAACGAAGAAAGAGTGAATGCCGTGAAATTTGTAACGTTTGAAAAAAAGGATGGGACAATCAGAGCAGGTTGGTTACTTGACCAACACCATGGCGTAGATATGTATGAAGCATCAGGTGGGATGCTGCCAAATAATCTATTAGCTTTTTTAGAAAATAGTGATGCTTATTTAGGAAAGATAGCTAGTTTCACCCCATTCACAAAGGAACATAGCGGGGTTTACCCATTGAATGAACTCCGATTGCTGGCACCACTCCCTTTCCCCAAGAGTTTCCGTGATTTCTATGCATTTGAGCAGCATGTGAAGACCGCAAGAGAAAATAGGAGTCTTGAAATGATACCTGAATGGTACGAACTCCCAGTCTTTTATTTTTCCAATCATCTTGCCATTAAGGGACCTGGAGAAGAAATTACCAGGCCTGCAACGTGTAATTGGCTTGATTATGAACTGGAAATGGCCTGCATCATTGGCAAAGAAGGTAGAAATATCTGTGCTGATAAAGCGGATGAGTATATTTTTGGCTATTGTATCTTAAATGATTGGAGTGCACGAGATCTGCAAAGGAAGGAAATGAAGGTTGGACTGGGACCCGCTAAGGGGAAGGATTTCTCGACATCCATCGGACCGTGGATCGTCACAAAAGATGAGTTAGAACCATTTAAATTGGGGAAGGGTTTTGATCTTTCGATGAAAGCTCGCGTCAATGGGGTTCTTCTTTCTGAGGGGAATATGAAAGATCTCTATTATTCTTTTGCTGAGATGATTGAGAGGGCTTCAGAGGGAGTTACTTTGTACCCGGGGGAGATGATTGGTTCCGGTACAGTCGGTACAGGATGTATCCTTGAACTTGGGGAAAAGGTACACCGCTGGCTGATGCCAGGTGATCGAGTAGAATTAGAGATAAATCAATTGGGTGTGTTGCAGAATGTGATAAGCGCTGAAGAGAGGTGAAATGATGTTCTACCGTCAAATGGGGAAGATACCGCACAAACGGCATACAATGTTCAAAAAGGCTGACGGGAGCCTTTACAGAGAACAGGTGATGGGGACACGCGGATTCTCGGGAACCCAGTCGATCTTATATCACCAATTTATGCCGACAGAAGTGGTGAAGACAGAAATAGTAGGCGATTATATGCCTGTATATGAAGACCGGCAGCCGCTCAAACATCGCCACTTTTTTACAAGTAATGTGCCCGCTAAAGGAGATGCCCTGGAGGCCAGGGAGTATTTATTGGGGAATCAGGATTTATTAATTGGAACAGCCAATGTAACGATACCGATGAATAGCTTTTATCGGAATGGTGACGGCGATGAAATGCTCTATATCCACTACGGCTCCGGAAAATTAGAAACAATGTTCGGGACACTTTCCTACAGGCCTGGTGATTACCTGATCATTCCGATAGGAACCATTTATCGGCTAATTCCAAACGAAAATGAAGAGACGAAAATGCTGTTTGTTGAATCGTTCAGCCAAATTACGACACCGCGGCGGTACCGCAATGAATATGGTCAGCTTTTGGAGCATAGTCCGTTTTGTGAAAGAGACCTTCGCGGGCCTGAAGCTTTGGTAACTTTTGATGAAAAAGGTGAATACGAGGTGTTAACCAAATCACGAGGAATGATTACCTCGCATATTTTGGGTCATCATCCATTAGATGTCGTTGGCTGGGATGGGTATTTATATCCTTGGTCCTTTAACATAGAGGATTTCGAACCAATTACAGGAAGAGTCCACCAGCCGCCACCGGTTCATCAAACCTTTGAGGGTAATAATTTTGTCGTATGTTCATTTGTCCCAAGGCTGTATGACTATCATCCCGAATCGATTCCTGCACCATATTATCATAGCAATGTGAACAGCGACGAGCTCCTCTATTATGTGAAAGGCAATTTTATGAGTCGGAAAGGGGTGCGGGAGGGTTCCATCACACTTCATCCAAGTGGAATTCCGCATGGCCCGCATCCAGGTAAAACGGAAGCAAGTATTGGAAAAAAGGAAACGCTTGAACTGGCCGTTATGATTGACACCTTTCATCCTCTAAAAATTGTAAAATCCGCACAAGCGATAGAAGATGTTAACTATATGTATTCTTGGTATGAAAAAAAGGAATAATGATTTTTTGGGAACAATCCAACAGATAACTTGTTGGATTGTTTTTTCAATCAAAGGTAAAAAGTGGTATGGTAGTAATAAGGAAAATTTGTAAATGAATAGAGGTGAAATCATGGAGCTTGAAACAATAGTTACTAAAATAAAAAGTCATACTCCTAAGATTCTTGGGAGTGAGAAATTTTCAAAATACGCTGTGATGGTGCCACTCATAAAAAAAGAGGATGGAATTCACGTCTTATTAGAGGTTCGTTCGCTTGAATTAAGGAGACAGCCAGGAGAGATTTGTTTTCCTGGTGGCAGAATTGATGAACAGGATATTGATGAAAAAGATGCAGCTATCCGAGAAACGGAAGAGGAATTAGGAATTAACAAAGAGCAAATTTCAAATGTTAACCCACTGGATTATATGATTTCACCATTTGGAATGATTATTTATCCTTTTGTTGGCTACATTAATAACCCCCAAAAGATTGTTCCCAATCCATCTGAAGTCGGGGAGATTTTTACTGTACCATTATCTTTTTTTATTCATAATGAACCTGAGATTTATAACATTGAATTTAGGGCAGAACCGGAAGAGAATTTTCCCTTTGACTTAATTGTCGGCGGAGAAAATTATAACTGGCGGACACGGGGGATTGAAGAATATTTCTACCGCTATCAGGGAAAAGTGATTTGGGGATTAACCGCTAAGATACTTTCCCATTTTATTGAAGTGATTCGTTAGTGTTAATCAGAGACAATAGAAAACGACCTCTCAAACAGTGGAATTCTAAAACGAACTCCACTGTTTTTTGCAGTCTTGTCCGCGTGGTGCGCACAAATGTATTTTCCGAAAAGAAAAAACTTGATTATTTTCTGAATACAGTTAAAATTAAAATTATATTTTTAGATATTAGGGAGATGTAGGGATGAAGGTCGTAAAGTTTGGCGGGTCCTCGTTAGCATCCGGAAAACAACTGGAGAAAGTATTTAAGATTGTTGTCTCAGATTCTGAGCGGAAGGTAGTTGTGGTATCTGCTCCCGGAAAAAGGTTTGCTGATGATAACAAAGTAACAGATTTATTAATTGAATGTGGAGTGCTCTGCTTGCGAAACAAAGATCCAAAAGAAAAATTTGAGGCGGTCATCGAAAGATATTCCTATATCGCAGAAGAACTTGCATTGCCTCGAGATATTATAAACGAAATTCATGACGATTTAACAAAGAGATTGAGCAGCGATAAATCAGAGCCTGAACGCTTTCTTGATTTGTTAAAAGCAAGTGGAGAGGACAATAATGCCAAATTGGTAGCAGCCTATTTTCAGGTGCAGGGTGTTGAAGCTTATTATGTGGATCCAAAAGAAGCGGGTCTTCTTGTCAGTGATGAGCCCGGCAATGCCCAGGTTTTACCGGAAGCATATGGTCAGTTATATAAGCTTCACGAGAAATCAGGGATTTTAATTTTTCCGGGATTTTTCGGTTATAGTAAACAAGGAGAGGTATTCACATTTTCGCGTAGTGGGTCCGATATTACAGGTTCAATCCTTGCAAATGCCCTAAAAGCTGACCTTTATGAAAACTTTACCGATGTAGATGCCGTTTATTCCGTGAACCCTTCGATCGTAAAGAAGCCTAAGGAAATAAAGGAACTGACCTACAGGGAAATGCGCGAGCTTTCCTATGCAGGATTTACTGTGTTGCATGACGAAGCACTCGTTCCGGCATTTAGGGCAGGAATACCTGTTCACATTAAAAATACAAACAATCCAACTGCACCAGGCACGAGGATTGTTTATGAGCGGGATAATACGAATGGTCCAGTGATCGGTATTGCCAGTGATCAAGGTTTTTGCAGTATCTATGTAAGCAAATACTTAATGAATAGAGAGATAGGTTTTGGACGAAAGCTTTTAAGTATCTTAGAAGACTTCGGACTATCCTATGAACATACACCTTCTGGAATTGATGATGTTTCTGTGATCCTTCGTGAAAATCAAATGAGTGCTGAAACGGAGAAGGCAATAAAAGAACGAATTGAATCTGAATTACATGCCGATCTAGTGAAATTTGAACATAGTCTAGCGCTCATCATGGTTGTAGGCGAGGGTATGCGTCACAACGTGGGCACAATGGCAAAAGCCTCCAAAGCCTTGGCACAAGCTCGTATTAATATTGAGATGATAAACCAAGGTTCGTCGGAAGTAAGCATGATGTTTGGGGTTAAAGAAGTGGATGAAAAAAGAGCGGTTCAAGCTCTTTATGAGGAATTTTTTGTGGCTGTAACAGTTTAAACTGGAGTGCTAAGAAAAGGGTACGTCAATTTAATTATGACGCACCCTTTTTTAACTTAATTTTTGTTCTAATTCCTGCCCTGATTGCAATAATTAGCCCGCCAATCGTATCAGCAATCAAATCGGTCATCGTATCTTTGTTTCCGCCGCCTTGTAAGGTCATATCGAAAAATTGGTCTGAGCTAAATTCGTAAATTTCCCATAGGACACCGCCGAGTGCTGCAAAGGATAGAGTAAATAAAAATACAAACCACGGTGATATCATATCCCCTGCATTTCGGTGAATTAATCGTTCATATAAGGCAATTCCTGAAAAAGCGAGAATGGTTCCGCTGACCAAATGCATGAAAGTATCCCACCAACCAAGACCATACCAGCCGAGGATAGACCCTAAATATTGCGAGCCAACTAAAAATATTAAATAAGAAATCACAATCGGTAAATTAAATTGCATTTTGGTGAATAGTGCCAATAATAACGGGATTGCACCGCAAACAATTCCGCCAATCGCAACGGAACCTTCAAAAGTTGCATCCTTGGAATAGTAGTAGACACATAAAACAGCCATGAAAAGGACATAAATGAAACTTAAAATGATGACCAGCTTTCGATTCATCCATTTTCACCTCTTTAAACTTTTTCTTTTCTAAAATAGGAGTAAATAGTAATTATGAGACCACCTAAAACGCCGCATAATAAGTCATACATCGTATCTTTATTTCCCCCGAGCTGCATGATATGTGTGAAAGTTTGATCCCCTAAAAACTCATAGATTTCCCAAAGCACGCTTGCAAGGACGGACAGTGAAAGAACAAATAATGAAAGGATCCACCTTGAGGTACCGATTCTCACTTGTTCAGGAATCATTAATTTATATAACGTTATTCCAAAACAAGCCATATAAATTCCTTTATAAAAATGAATCGTCGAATCCCACCATTTATATTTAAGATAAAAATCCCCAATTGAACCTAAAAAGGTGGAACAAAAGATAAAAAGATAAAAACCAATAATGGTTGGAAGGTTAAATGGAATGTTTTTCTTGAAAATTAATAGGATAGGTAACCCACTTACAAAAAAGCCGCCAAGGGCTACTTGCCATTTGGAGGATTCCCCTTTAACAAGGAAAAAAATAAATAATATAATCATAAATAAAGCAAAGATACTACCTAGAATGATAAGGATTTTCCGTCTCAATTACTCACCTCATTAAACATGTTTCATTACAATTATGTCCAATAAAAATAAATGAAATCACACAAGTTGTTTTGTATAGAAAGGAATATTTGTACTCGCATAGATACACACAAAGGAGTATATTGGAAAGGTACTATTGATAATTATGTAGAAATGGCATAGATAAAGACTGTGTTGGAGGAAGTCATGCAAAAAGCACAAATACCGACTTACGAGCGGATTGCAATCGATTTAGCAAATCGAATATACGATGGGAAATTTAAGGTAGGAGAGAAGATTCACGGCCGATCGACGTTAGCAAGTGAATATAAGGTTTCTCCTGAAACAGTCAGGAGAGCCATAAAGATTTTGGAGGATGTGGAGATTGTTGAATCTACTAAAGGTAGTGGAATCGTTATTGCATCCCGTGAAAATGCGTATAAATATATTCAACGGTTTTCGAATCTTGCGAGCATCAAAGATCTTGAGAAGCAAATGAACTCACTAATTACCGAAAGGGACAAGCTGGATGAACAGCTCTTTGATACACTGAGAAAAATCATGGACTACTCGGGCAAGCTTCGGCACACGAATCCACTTGCTCCCATTGAAATAGAAGTTTTTTCGGGCTGTAATCATATTGGAAAAACCATTTCAGATTTGAAGTTTTGGCAAAATACAGGCGGAACTGTTATTGGCATGAAACGCAACGGTGAATTAATTATCTCTCCGGGACCCTATGCGTTAATACTTGAGGGGGATATTCTCCTTATTATTGGTGCAGAAGGAACATATGACAGAGTGATTCACTTTTTGGAAGAGTAAATTTAGTAAGAATAATATATGAAAAAGCCGGTTTAATTGAAAACCGGCCTTTTCCTTTACAACATTATTTTAATAATCCTTCTGTTTCTAAAAATTCTTTTGCAACTTTTGCAGGTGACTGTTTGAGACTGTCGACCTGATAGTTGAGCTTTCTCATTTTTTCATCCGTTAACTTACCGGATAAAGAGTTAATAACTTTTTTTAATTCCGGATGTTCCTTTAATGTTTCCTCTTTTATCATCGGCACGGCATAGTATGGAGGGAAGAAGTTTTTATCATCCTCTAATACCTTCAAGTGGAACGCTTCGAGTAACCCGTCAGTAGAAAAGGCATCGATAACATCACTTTTATGGTTGTCTAATGCGGTATAGCGCAACCCGCCGTCAATGGCTTTCACTTCTTTAAAACTCATATTATACGTTTTTGAAAGTCCAATTAATCCATCCTCACGATTTGGAAATTCGATCGTCGGCCCCATGGTTAATCCGCTGCTGACCTTAGCTAAATCAGAGATCGTCTTTAGACCATATTCTTTTGCGGTATCTTGACGAACGGCTAAGGCATATGTGTTATTAAATCCAAGCGGTTTTAATAAATCAAAACCATATTTTTGCTTGAACTCCTTTTGGACTATATCGTAGACCGCGTCTGGATCACTTTGTGGAGGCTGATTTAAAATATTAACTAATCCTGTCCCCGTATATTCAACATACATATCAATGTCCCCATTTTTAAGGGCACCGAAGGCAACCTGACTGCCGCCAAGATTTAGTTTTCTTTCTACTTGAATATCAGTCTTATTTTCTATTAAATCAGCAAGCATATTTCCTAATATCAATTGTTCACTGAAGTTTTTTGAACCTATTACAATTTTATCCTCTGCTTTAACCTTTGAATATACAGTAAAAGCACTGGATATGATGATCACAATACAAGCAAAACTAATCATGATCTTTTTAGTAGTTTTACCAGTCTTTTTTGCCGAAGTTTGTTTGCTTGTATAAGAAAGTGTGGATTCGAGTTTCCCAACAATAAAATCAATCAGGAGTGCAAGAATACAAGCTGGAATCGCTCCGGCCAAAATCATATAATTATCTACCGTCTGCACACCTGAGAATACAAGATACCCAAGTCCGCCTGCACCGATAAAGGCGGCAATTGTCATTAGTCCAACAGCGGTAACCGCTGAAATTCTGATACCCGCCATAATCATCGGGAAGGCTAGTGGTAACTGAACCTTTCTCATCGTTTGACTCTTGGTCAGACCGATTCCTCTGGCGGCTTCCAGAATATCTCCATCAATATTCGTAAGACCTGTGTAAGTGTTTTTAACGATGGGAAGTAGCGAATAAAGAACGACCATAATAATCGCAGGGGTACTGCCGATTCCAACGAATGGTATGAGAAAGCCAAGTAGTGCCAAACTAGGTATTGCTTGAATCACATTTGTGGTTCCAATAATTGGTTTTGCGAGTTTTTGCTCTCTCGAGATTAAAATTCCGAGCGGAATCCCAATAATAATCGCTACTAGGACAGAAATTACACTTAAGTATAGATGCTGGCCAAGTAAACTAAAGATCTGCTCATAGTTAGTGGTTAAATAGTTCCAAAATCCGTTCATTAAAAGGCCACCTCCAAATCAATTAGTTGGCTGCTTAATGCTGACAGAATACTACTCCTCGTAATGAGACCGATTAATTGATTATGACTATTCACAACAGGTACATAACCGATTTTATGTTCATTCATGGTAGCCAACACTGAAATTAAATTTGCATCCTGTGAAACGGAGAGAACATTGTGTTCCATAATCATTTCAATCGAGGTCGTTCGATTTAATAATTGAATACTTTTTAATGTCACCAAACCTTTAAGGACATTATTTTTATCTGTGACCATCAGGCTGTCCACCTTAGTGTCTTTCATGATTTCAATCGCTTGAAGAACGGTACGTCTGGATGTAATCTTAACTGGATTCGGAATCATAATATCCTCTGCCATTAATAATTCAGGATTATTC
Organism: Bacillus sp. MM2020_1; assembly: GCA_011250595.1. Taxonomy (GTDB): domain Bacteria; phylum Bacillota; class Bacilli; order Bacillales; family Cytobacillaceae; genus Neobacillus. The sequence goes on from JAANMP010000003.1 coordinate 133,461, forward strand.
CAAACCCTTCTTTTCCCAATAAATTCTTCAACAAAGTCATTGGCAGGATTTTTAAGAATGTTTTCAGGTGTATCAAATTGAAGAATATCACCGTCTTTTAAAATACAAATCTTATCAGCTATTTTAATAGCTTCATCCATATCATGAGTGACGAAAATAATCGTCTTGTTTAATTCCTTTTGCATTTGGAAGAGTTCATCTTGAAGGGAGCTTCTTGTGACAGGATCTAACGCGCTAAATGGTTCATCCATTAAAATGATATCGGAGTTGGTTGAGAAAGCCCTTGCGACGCCTATTCTTTGCTGCTGCCCGCCACTTAATTCCCTAGGATATCGATGTAAAAATTCCTTTGGATCTAATCCGACTAACTCTAACAATTCGCCCGTTTTTTGGGCAATTGAAGCAGGATCTTCACCCTTAAGTTTTGGAATCAATTCTAAATTTTCCTTGATGGACATATGTGGAAATAATCCTGTGTTTTGAATGACATACCCAATATTTCTCCGCAATTCAATTGGATTCATCGTCGAGATATCCGTCCCATTAACAAAAATTTTTCCTGACGATGGCTGAATCAATTTATTAATCATTTTCAGTAAGGTAGTTTTCCCACAGCCGCTGGGTCCGATAAAAACGACCAACTGACCAGCCTCGATTTCAAGTGAAAAGGGCTTAATAATGGTTTTAGTTCGGTATTTCTTAACAATGTCTTTAAACTCTATCAAATCCATTCCTCCTTAAAATAATTATCTCTTGCACTAATGCAACAACTTAATGGTAACACATAAGTTGTTAGTTTGTCGAATCCTCTTGATTTTATGTTCTTTCTTTTCATATCACTGGGCTTTGAGTAGAATAAAGTGAGGCAAAAGTAAAAAAAGCAGGTGTTGGGATGAAAACTATTTTAGTTGTTGATGATGATGAGTATATTCGTCATTTAGTAAAAGGCTTATTGATGAAGGAAGGTTACATAGTCCTCGCTGCAGGAAATGGGGCGGAGGCACTTGAGATTTTAACGAAGGAGTTTTGCGATTTAGCGATTGTGGATATCATGATGCCTGTCATGGACGGGTACCGCTTAACGACTGAAATTCGTAAATCGTATGATATTCCGATTATCCTATTAACAGCAAAAAGCCAGATTGAGGATAAAGAAAAAGGATATGAATCAGGAACGGATGATTATCTAATTAAACCTTTCGAACCAAAAGAATTAATTTTCAGAGTTAATGCCTTATTAAGAAGATACGGAAAAACAAGCGAAGCTAATGTTAATTTAGGCACTTTATATATAAATAAAAAAAGCTATGAGGTGAAAATTGCCAACAAGACCTTCATGCTTCCTTTAAAAGAATTTGAATTGTTAACCTTTTTGGCGACACATCCAAACCAAGTATTTAGCCGTGGTCACCTCATCGAAAAAATATGGGGACTGGATTTTGAAGGCGATGAACGAACGGTGGATGTCCATGTTAAACGATTACGGGAACGGTTCACGAACGTTGCCGAGGATTTTGCCATCAAAACCATCAGAGGGGTAGGCTATTCCCTGGAGGTATTACAAAAATGAAAATGAAATCTTTATATAGTAAATTTGCTTTCATCACCATAATGATTATGATTGTCAGCGGAATTATTTCATTTTTGCTCTCCAATGCCTTCTACCAAATTAAATTGAAACAGCAAAATGACGAAAAAATCAGTGATTTCGCATTGGAGGTAGCGGATTTCGCAAGTAAACACCCCTTAATCAGCCTGCAGGACTACTTTAAACATATTGGTGCGATTGGTTACCAAATTCTTTTGGTCAGCGAAGAAGGCGACAAGCAATATTTTGGCTCACCTTTCAGAAAGAAGGATTTGCCTGAAGCAATTCCCGAAAAAGTATTGCGGGGCGAAGTCTATCACGGAGTGCGCCGGTTTCCGCACAAAACGTTTGTAACAGGATTTTTTGCAAATGAATTAACAAATTCGATTGGCGTTCCCTTTGAATACAAAAACAAAAAATATGCTTTGTTTATCCGGCCCGATATTAAGTTAATGTTTAATGAAATGCATATTCTTTTCGGCTGGCTGCTAGTCATTTCAATTTTGTTAAGCATTCTATTGGTATTAATTAGTACAAAATATTTAGTTAAACCGATTAAAAAGCTTAATAATGCAACGAAAGAAATCGCGGAGGGCAATTTTTCAATCAAGCTCGATATTGACAGAAAAGACGAACTTGGTCATTTAGCTGTCAGCTTTTCGACAATGGCCAAAAAATTAGCTAAGGTAGATATCCTGCGAAAAGATTTAATCTCAAATATTACTCATGATATTCAATCACCGTTAACCAATATAAAAGGATACCTGAATTTATTAGAAGATAACAGCAAAAGTCAACAAATAAAACAACAGTATATTCAAGTGGTACACTCCGAAGTAAACCGACTATCCAATATGACCAAACAGCTCTTACTTCTTTCCACCATCGAAAGTAAGAAGGATTTAATGGAAGTTAGTATGGTTGATGTCGCCGGGCAGTTGAAAAGTGTCATTCACCAATACCAATGGAGTATCCTTGATAAAGGAATCATGATGAGCTATTCCCTGCCGGATGCTTCGGTTAAAGCGGACCCGGCTTTACTATATTCGGTTTGGGAAAACCTCTTGACGAATGCCATTAAATATAATCGTGAAAATGGGGAAATTGATATTGAATTATTTGATTCTGATTCACAAATCGAAGTGGTGATGAAAGATAATGGCGTTGGTTTGGACGAAGAAGAAAGGGAACGAATATTTGACCGTTTTTACCGGGCTGATGCCTCAAGAGCACGATCAGTTGAGGGGACGGGTTTGGGCTTATCGATCGTTCAATCAATTGTTGATATGCACCGGGGGGAAATTGAGGTAACAAGTCAAAAAGGACAAGGAACAACTTTTAAAGTGGTCCTTCCTAAATTATAAAGTAACGTTCAATCCGCTTAAAAAAGCTGGCAATCTGTATGATTGCCAGCTTTTTTGAATTGACTTTCAGACTAGAAATTTGCAATTGTACTAACAAAAAATGTTAAAATGGTGGTAGGTACTAAATTTTTATTAAAGAGGGGAATCTATTTTGAGCTTTGTTCGAGACAAATTCAGTGCGAAATTTTTCCTTTTCCTCATCCTTGCTTTTTTGTTGATACATGTACCTTTGCTTGGAAACTATGTCAAAGTCATTAATACCCTTATCCATGAATCCGGACATGCGTTGATTGCTCTTTTTGGTGGGAATGTAGAAAGAATATCTTTATTTATGAATTCCGAAGGGGCTACGTATAGTAATCAGTCAACTTGGATTGGTAGTTTTTTAACTAGCTTAGGAGGATACACGTTTGCTTCATTTATGGCCTTTCTGTCGTTTTTGTTAATTGGTAAGAAAAAGCAGAATCTGTTAATTGATATATTGCTAGGTTTTATTGCTTTGAATCTTATTTTTTGGGTAAGGAATCCTTACGGGTTGTTTTGGTTGTGCTCATTTGCTGTTGTATTTCTTTTATTACTTATTAAAGGAAGTCAGGACTTTAGAGATAACTTATTACTTTTAATCGCCTCTATTTTATTGGTGGATTCCGTTCAAAGTGCTTATGAAATATTGTTTATTAGTTTATTTCAGCCCCAATCAGCAGGGGACGCAGCGAATCTTGCACAACTTACAGGAATTATTCCAGCTCCGATTTGGGGGATTTTCTTTTTTGTTCAAGCACTATGGTTCTGCTATAACGGCTTAAAAAGAGGGTATTATAAACTTGGAAGTTAACTCTGCTGTTATACAAAGTTAATGTTTTTGCATATGATATTACAATGAGCAGCTAATACAGATGGGGGCGTATATAAATGAATACATTAAATGCGATTAAAACGCGTAGAAACATAAAGAAATTCAAGCCGGAAGAAATTGACCAAAATTCACTTCTTTCATGGTTAGAGGCCGCGGCAATGGCACCCAATCACCGCATGACCGAACCATGGGAGATTTATTTTATTGGAGCCGAAACAAGAGAAAAGCTCAACCATAAAACAAATTTCGGAAACGCACCCATTGTTTTGATGATTTTATCAAAACATGGGGCAACATCTGTAGAAACAGAGGAAAATGCAATGGCTACTGCCTGCTTTATCCAAAATTTCAATTTAGCTGCATGGGCAGAGGGAGTGGGAACCTTTTGGTCATCGATTGGCATTACACCCAAAAACAGAGGGATCCTTCAAGTTCCAGATGACTATAATATAATTGGCGTACTCGGAGTAGGCTACCCAGATGTAATCCCGGAGCCAAAACCACGGACACCGATTAAGAACAGAATCAGTAATTTGCCATAATTAAATCAGAGAAGAGCCAACCGAATGAGGATAAACGGTTGGCTCTTTTAATTGTGCTAGATGGCTTGAGTGTATTCTAATGTAAGCTTATCGATGATTGTTTGAACGGGTAGAATATCTTTAATTTCGCCCACTCTTGCACCAGCAAAAACAAGCCCATTTTCGACATCACCATTCATGGATACGAGCAGAGAATCCATTGTACAAAAACGGTAAGAACAATTTTTCAAGCAATCAATGCATTTAGCGATTTTTAACTTATCGGGCCCACTAATTAATTTTGAAAAGTTATTTTTAATCATTCGTCCTTGTAGACCAACGGTTGTTTTTACCAAAACCAAATCTTCTTTATCCGCATCCACATATTTTTGCTTAAATGCCAATGGCGCATCACATTCCTCACTAGCTACAAAACGCGTTCCCATTTGTACACCGGACGCACCCATGGCCAGGGCTTTTGCAATATCGCTGCCCGTCATGATACCGCCTGCAGCGATAACTGGGATGGAAACTGCTTCAACAATTTCAGGAAGGATATCGAACATTGGGCGATCCGTTCCAAGGTGGCCTCCTGCTTCAAATCCCTCCACAACAACCGCAGCTGCTCCAAGTCGTTCGGAAATCTTTGCTAATTTAGCAGATGAGACAATGGAGATAACGGGAATTCCTGCTTGTCTTCCCCATGAGTACATATCTCGCGAGATTCCAGCACCAGAGATAATAAAATCAACCTTTTCTTCGAGAGCAGCTTTCATTTTTTCAGCAAAGTCATTCATCGCGAAAAGAACATTGACACCAATGTAACCGGCATCGTTGATGAGGCTTTTCGCCTTTCTTATATGTGATCTCATTTCGTCAGTTGAAATCCCCGTTCCGGAGATAATCCCAATCCCACCTGCATTTGCGACCGCTGAAGCTAATTTGCTTAGAGATATTCCGACACCCATTCCACCTTGCATAATCGGAACTTTGGGCATCATATGACCTATTTTAAGTTGTGGAAAGTTCAATTTATAACCCCGTTTCATTAATTGTATTAGAAACTTCTAATGCATCATAGCATCTCATTTTTGATATGTCTGTGATTACTATCACCAGGTCATAATGGCAGGTGGTATAATTTACTAATATGGTAAAATAAATGTTAGTGTTAAAACATAACTTGGTTACTGCATAAAAAATTTGCAGAAACCAAACGATACGTTATGTAGCGAAAAATGGATGGTGGTAGATAAAATGATTATTTTTACGGATATTGATCTTGATGGTCTTGGATGCGGGCTTATTGCGAAACTTGCATTTGCTGACAAGGCGAATGTATTTTACAGTTCTTATCGAAATTTAAATCAAAGAGTGGAAGCAGTTATTAAAAACCCTGAGAATAATAATGTCGAAATCTATATTACGGATTTGGCTGTTAATGAGCAAGTCGAGAAAAAACTCGAGGAGCGGTTTCGCCAGGGAAAACATGTTCAAATGATTGATCATCATGTGACGGCAATGCATTTCAATCAGTACAAATGGGGGAGCGTAATTCCGGAGTATGAGACGGGGAAAAAGACATGTGCAACCTCCTTATTTTATGATTACCTGATCGAACACAATATAATGGAACGAAATAAAGCACTGGAGGAATTTATTGAATTAGTCCGTCAATATGACACTTGGGAATGGGATGAAAATAATAATTTAACGGCAAAACGTCTAAATGATTTGTTCTATATCATGAGTCGAGAACTATTTGAAGAAGAAATGTTAAAAAGGTTGACTGAAAATGCCGATTCGTTTGAGCTAACAGACACAGAAACTATGCTGCTCGATATTGAGGAACAAAAAATTCATCGGTATATCCATTCAAAAAGCAGACAACTGGTGCAAACCTTTGTTGATAATTATTGTGTTGGGATTGTCCATGCCGAACAATATTTATCAGAACTTGGAAATGAGTTAAATAATTTATATCCACATCTAGATATGATTATCCTTTTGAATATGGGTGGGAAGAAGATGGGATTTCGAACCATTCATGATGAGGTAAATGTTGCCGAATTTGCAAAAGGATACGGCGGAGGAGGGCATCCGAAAGCTTCCGGGTCGGAATTGACAAGAGAAGCCTTTGAAAAGTTTGTTCAAAATGTTTTTGAGATTATCCCAGTTAAACCTGATGCCAATCGTAATGAATTTAATCTTAAAGATTCTCCGGTTGGAACATCTTATCAGAACCCGCTGGGAGAAAGTTCATTTATCATACCTGATGGAGATGGCAACTATTCTATTGTACATAATAAGGAGAAATCTGAGCAGTCATTCTCAACCTTCGCGGATGCAGAACGGTATCTAAAAAGAAATTATTCTTCGTCGCTTCGAAGTGACCACGAATACATTTATCAGGTTTCAAAAGCACTAAGGATCTCACAAGACGAGTTAAGAGGGAATTTTCAGGAACTCATCAGGAACTATCTTATAGATATTACTTTATGAATAGGAAAAGCCATTCCTTATTGAAGGGGAGTGGCTTTCTCTATTTTTTCTTATCCACGGGTTTAAGGTCTTATTAAGAATGGAGTGGTAAATTTATCGTGGGTATATTAGATTATTATTTTAAAATTGTAATCACCATGCAATAGACAGAAAATATAAATACATATTCCTGTAATGTTTTTATGATATGATTTGTTTAAATGCTAAGACGATTGTTCATAGGAAAATATGGTGAGAGTTAAAGAAAAGAATAGTAATATACCTTTTTGATTGAATTTAACTATGGGGTGATATGATGGCTTCAACTTCAAAAAGGAGTAAGTATTTTGATAATGCAAAATTTATTTTGATTTTTCTCGTCGTTTTTGGGCATTTGATAAGTCCATTAAAGGAACAAGATGGAATTCTATTTACTTTATATACAGTTATTTTTCTATTCCATATGCCGGCTTTTATCTTGATTTCCGGATATTTTGCAAAAGGTTATAAAAAGAAAGGCTACTTTATCAAGTCGATAAAGAAGATTTTACTGCCTTATTTTATTTTTCAAATCATCTATTCCATTTATTATTTTTTGAATGGGCAGGAAGAAAAGCTTGATTTCGATTTTTTACATCCTCATTGGTCGCTCTGGTTTTTGTTGAGTTTGTTTTTTTGGAATTTACTGCTCTATCTTTTTGCAAGGTTAAAATGGTTGGGCTTTATTATTTCCATTGTTTTGGGAATTGCGATTGGTTTTGTTGATCAAGCGGGGAGTTTTTTAAGCTTATCAAGAACTTTTGTATTCTTCCCTTATTTTCTCATGGGGTTTTTACTAAATGGTGATCAGTTAAAGAAAATTATTCGGGCCAGATATTCACTTCCCGTAGGAATTGTAATTATTATTGGGACCTGTGTTTTCTTTGGGTTTAGTTTCCCGCAGGATGCGGTGTCTTGGCTTTTAGGTGATACTTCTTATGCAAATATGGGAGGAGAAGAGTTGACCGATGGCCTTACTCGAGGACTTCAATATGGGCTGACCCTAATTGTTGTATTTGGGTTTTTAGCATTAATTCCTTCAAACCAGTTTAAAGTGACTCAAATAGGTGAAAGAACGTTATATGTCTATTTGCTGCATGGATTTATTATTAAATCACTTCAAGTGGTTCTTCCTAACGAAAGTATCATCTCATTTTCAGGAAATTACCTCTTACTTTTGGTTCTTTCCTTAATGATTTGTATCATTCTTGGAAGTTATTTAATAAAAAAATATACCCAGCCACTTGTTGAGTTGAAAGTTTAATTGGAATGGATTTACTAAAATAGCCGAACTGGTTGTAACCAGTTCGGCCATTTTGTGTATCAAAATTAAGAATAAATTGAAATGAACTAAAAACCGAATAAAGAGCTAACTATATTTTTCTTTTTCCTTTTGACTTTTTTGTGATCAAAAACAATTGGTTCATCAATTTTTGAGGTCATTTGCAAGTCATTCATCTGTTTTTGTAGTTGTTCCACTTGCTGTGTTAAATCTTTTACAAGATGTTGCAAATCCTCAAGTTCACGACGATGTTGAAGGAGTTGATAGGAAGCAACCGAATCTGCTTTTGAGTTTAGATTATTTTCTAACTCACTGACTTTTGTCAGTAACCTTTCTAAAACTTGATTGTCTTCTACCGCCTTAACAATACCTTTTCGTGGATTTTTTTCCTTCTTTAATGGCACTATTTCCTGAATTAATGTCCCATTTTGGAGCTTTTCATGTATTTCTTTTAATAATTCAATATCCTTGCTGCTAAAATGGTAATGTCCACGCTCGTTTCTTTCCATGGGCAGATCGAGCTGTTTTACCCAGCGCTGAATAGTACTTGTAGATACCCCGATTAATTTTGCTACTTCACTTGTATTCATTTCGAATCCCTCCATTGATAAAATAAACCCCAATCCACGAGTGACGAAATATTGTTTTTATTTTTTAAACAGGGAGTCGTTCTATCGATGGCCTCTTTCATATTAAGTCCAGAATTTCCACCATTTCTTTTCTTTTGTTGCAGCCACATCTCGATAACTATTTAACATTTGTTGAAAAGCGATCTCTCTTTGAGTAATTTCTTGTCGGTATTGATTCCGCTCTTCAATGAAAAATTCACGTTCTTTTGACATCGCTTCAGTTAGACTTAAGATTTCGTTATTAGTAACATCCACATAGTGGGATAATTCCTCGGTAGTTTCTGATAACTGCTTGGAAAGGGTATAAATTTCTTGAGAAGTCTCTATCGAAACGTTAGCAATGTTGTTGGAAAGGTGCTGTAACGAGTCAGCTGATAGTTCAGAGGCTTTCTCAAGTGTCTCTGATAACTCATGAATTTCAGCTTTTGTGTTAGCGGACGATTTATAAATAGAGTCAGATAAGGACTTAACAGTTGTATATGTTCCATTCCTTATTTCCTTTTTTACCTCTTCAAGTACTTCTTTTCGAACTACAGTTCTGATTTCGTCTTTAACTTCGCTCAGGAAATTTTGCTTTAATGTGTCTATTGCCTCGAATAACTGATGTGCCTCTATAGCATCTTGGATGGTGATCGGTTTGACCGTGTCGGTTAGAACCTCTAATGAGACGATTGGTGATTCGAACACATCCTCATTTTCAAAGATTTCTAGTGAACCTTCAGATGAATCTGGTACTTCCTCACTTCCAAAGGCCTCTTGTGAAACTTGGGGTAGTTCATAAACATCCTTACTTTCAGGATGAAGTTTTTTCTGCATCGATTCCCTAATGGATTCCTTAGTTAATTTTTTATCGTATAGTTGTTTAACTTCTTTTAGTTGTTCAATTTCCAAATCTGTATATATCCTGGCCCCTTGTTTTGAACGAGGAATTTCTAGTAAATCAACTAAATCTTTCTCCCAGTGACGAAGGGTGCCTGGTGTTGTATTTAATATTTTAGCTACCTCTTTTAAGGTATAAGTTTTCATATTAAAAACATTCCTTTCTATTTATCTAGGAAATAATTCATCGTTATGTTAGTTATTCACCATTCACTATCACTTTTTCCTGCTAGATGACAAAAGCTATCAAAACAAGACGGAAAGCCTGAAATAACAACATTTTTTTGCAAATTGAGCACTTAATAAGAAAAACCACGTAAAAACGATTGAGCAAAGTAGAAATGAGGTTTATCATATGGAGTGAAATGATGAAGAAAGAAGGATCTCAACATGTGGATTGCGGCAGCCTTTGTTACCATGGTTTGCTTCGGGACTAATAATACTATTTTCAAGTGGAGTACGCAGAGGAAAGTGTCGAAAGTACATATTCAGTTCTACTTCTACTTTGTCGCATTCCTCTTAACATTCGGATTTGCAATTGTAGCTGGAACGGTTCACCTAAATCTAATCACCATTTTGCTCGGAGCTTTTATTGGCATATTAAATGCAAACGGTAATATCCAAATGTCAATGGCCTTTGAAAAGGGACCAGCTAGTTTGACATCGCCATTAGTGGGAACAAATACAATATTTCCTATCCTTTGTGCCGGCGTTGTTTTCCATGAACATATCTCACTGATTCAGTGGGTAGGAATCTTAATTATGCTTGGCTCAGCCATGGCCATACAGTATTCATCTGATAATAAAGGAAGAATAAATTATTATCCTTGGATGATGCGTGTGGGACTCGCGATATTTTCTTTTGGTTTACTAGGGATTTTAATGAAAACTTCATCCTATTTACAAATTAATTCATTAGAAATCCTTATTGCCATGTATGGCGGGGGGAGTATCTATTTAGCCATTTGTAGTATGTATAAAAAAGAAAAGTGGCAGCGGTCAGAGGCCAATATTGGTTCCATTGTTGGGTTAATTAGCATTTTGGGATATAGCAGCTATTTCTATGCCCTTAAGACTGGAACAGCAAGTATCGTGTTTCCAATTGTTAGTTTGAATTGTCTAGTCGTTGTTCTGGCGGGGGTTCTTCTTTATAAAGAAAAGCTAAAAAGATATCAAATGATAGGTGTATTTACTGCTCTACTTGGAATTATTTTCACGAAGATTTAACGCGCAAAGAAGTGCAAAGTGTTTCAATTTGATTGAAATACTCTGCACTTTTATTTTGACTTGTATTTATTTTATTCCCAGCTCGTTTATTTCACCAACCCTAGCATTTTCAACCCATTATAAATCCCGGAATCAGTGACCTCGGTAGTTTTATGCTTTGCGTATTGAAATAGGTCGGAATAACCGTTTCCCATCGCAAAGCTCTCGCCAACTTGTTGAAGCATTTCCTTATCATTCATTCCATCTCCAAAGGCAATTGAGCTTTCTTTGTTGATGCCAAGCTGCTTCAAAACTACTTGAATTCCATAGCCTTTATTCACACTGTCTCTAATAACATCATAGCAATGACGCATTCCCTCTACATTGACTTGGGATAAATGGATACCATTTTCCTTATTGTAAAGGGCAGGGTCTTCTTTTTTTAAATTAACAAGCGTCATCCCTAAAACAGCGTGATTAATTGAAGGAGAATATGCTTCATTTTTATGTAAGTGGAACTTTTGCATGAAGTCAGTAATGATCTCAGACGTTAAATTGGTAAAAACGTTCTTACTATTCGTATATAGTACCACTTCATGTTCGTTATCCTTTGCAATTTCCAAGAAACTCTGAACAGTTGAGCTTTTCATCGGTTCCTGGAATAAATCTTCACCTTTATATATGGCATAGGCACCGTTATAACCTATGAATGAGTGTATATTCAACTCTTTTGCAAGTTCCTTTAATTCATGAAGCGGCCTGCCTGTTGCTAAGAAAACCTCGATGCCCTTAGCCTGTACCTGTGAAATGGCCTCTTTTGTGGAATCCTCAATCGTATCATCGGGTCTCACTAAGGTGCCATCAATATCTAAAAATAAAACTTTGTAATTGGTCATGAATGATGCTCCTTCTCCGCAAATGTTGCTTTTAGTCTACCACTATTTGAGAAGCAAAGTCACATCAAAGAGGATCGATTTAATTTACTGAAAGGTAAAAAAAGTAAATATGCTCATTGACAAACCGACCGTCGGTTTGTAAGATTGAATTATCACATATTGAAGATGAAAAGAGGAGGAATACACATGAATCTAAAGGCTAAAAAGAAAGTGATCCAAACAATTGTCTTAAGTCTTGTAATCAATGGTGCCATTCCGGTTATTGTCTATAACTTTTTAGTTGATCATTATTCAAGCTTTGTTTCATTATTAATTGCGACATTGATTCCGTTAGGGGATAATTTGTTTCATGTCGTTAAATATAGAAAAGCAGATGCATTCGGTTTATTTATGTTAACCGGCTTTGTCTTAAGCTTGTTGGCGTTTGTTCTTGGTGGGAATGAAAGGCTTATCCTATTAAGAGAATCGATGGTCACGGGGTTGTTGGGCCTGATATTTATTGCTTCTTTGTTTTTTGCTAAGCCGTTGATATATCATTTCGCAATCAGGTTTAGTTCAAATGATGAAGCCGAGAAGAAAGGGCAATTTGAAAAAAACTGGGAGGTTCCCTATTTTCGCTTTGTGCTAAGAATGATTACAGCAATATGGGGGCTCGCTTTATTAGGTGAAGCAATAGTTAAAATCATTCTCGTCTACGAACTTTCGATATCTGCCTTTTTAGCTGTATCACAACTGATTTTTTACGGGGTGATCGGTGTAGCAATTTTATTTACAATCGGGTATCGCAGGTATGCAAAAACACGTCTAGACCTATTTACAAATAATCAATAACACAACATGAAAATCAAATAAGGAAGGTATTCGCATGTCTAATTCCACCATTTATGATAATTCAAGTTTTCAACATATCCTCTCAGTAACTGAAGAAATCATTTTAGAAAAAGGCTGTAGAAATACGACATTAAAAGATATTATTGAAAAATCAGGACTATCTAAAGGAGCTATCTATCATTATGTTGACAGTAAGGATGAATTGTATGGACTCATTTTAAAATCCAAAATTGAAGAAACGAATGAAAAATTTCAAATGTCAATTACCCAAGCCATGCAAGAAGAGAGCCCAACCCAAGGACGGTTTGGTGTTGTCAGTCAGTTTTTTCATTCACGGCAAAATACCCATGATATTGGAAACTTAATATTCATATATTTGTTAAGCCAAGATAATGAAAAGGTCAAAAAAATACTCACAGATATATTCCGCTACAGTAAAGAAACCGGCATACGGTGGATTAAAATGGGGCAGGAAAATGGAGTGATTCCTCCTTCAATCGATGCAGAAAAGATGTCAACACTGATGATGACCTTCTCCTACGGCTTAAGAGTAACGCAAAGTTTAAGTTCTTCTGAAGAAGATAAAGTTGATGCAAGTGATATTTTTAAAGTTATTATGAAAACATTAACATGAATAGAAGCATGAACTCCCATTAGAGGGTCGTTCATTTGAAAATAACAAACCGGCAGTCGGTATTTTTGTGATGAGGTGTTAATCATGGAGATCCATTTAATTGGGCTAAAGAAATTAAAAGAAGTGAAACAATTTTATTCTGTAGTTACATCCAATTTAAAAAAAAAGGGTGTTGACCAATGGGATCATTTTTACCCTAATAGATTTGTTATTAAAGCCGATTTAAAAAAAGGTAGTCTCTTTGGAATACAAAACGGAAATAAAGTAATCGGCGTTATTGCACTTAATACAGATGAAAGCAAAAAGTATCGGAGGGTTGATTGGGAAGATAAAAAAGGTACGCCTTTGATTATCCATCGTTTAGCTGTCCACCCTTTGTCTCAAGGGAGAGGATATGGAAAACTTTTGCTCCAATTTGCAGAAAAATATGCTCTTGATAATGGGTTTTCAAGCATTCGTCTGGATGTATTCAGCCAAAATCCAGGGGCATTAAATATGTACGAACGTGCAGGATTTCAACAGAGAGGGAGTATCCGCTTTCCATTCCGATCAGTCCCATATAAATGTTTTGAAAAAATTTTAGGTTAGGGAGGAAAATAAAATGCAGAATGAGACAAAAAGGAAACTTACAATTGGTGTTTTATATTTTACGATTGTATTATTCGCGGTTTATATCTTTGTTATGTTTCTATTGAATGGTGTGGAATGGGCACCAATGGTTAAAGGGAAAATGGAGAATCCCGATTTTTCATTGACAACGTGGAAGTGGTTTTTTTATCCTCATATTTTATTTGGTACAGTTGCTCTTGCGATTGGCCCGTTTCAATTGACTAAGATAAGCCAAAGGAAACCAAAGTTGCATAAAATGTTAGGTAAAATTTATGCTGTTTCAATTTTTATTAATATTCTTGTCGTCCCCTATATTGCTCTTTCTGCAACAGGAGGAAGGGGATCAACCAATTGCATTTCTAGTCCTGAATGCTTTTTGGCTGTGGACGACTTCCATTGGAGTTCTTAAGGCAACCCAACGAAAAATAAGTGCACATAAGGTCTGGATTCTTCGTAGTTATGCAATTACATGGGTGTTCGTCACTTTTCGGATAGTTGTCATCCCTTTTTCTATATTTTTAGATAGCTCAGTAGCATTTCCACTTGCAGTATATCTATCCATTGCATTGAACCTTTTGTTTGTGGAGTGGAAAAGGAAAAAAAGTAAGAAACATCAGTCAGGATCAAAGATCTCAACATCCAAACCGGTTATGTAATCTTTTAATGATCCGATGATAATAAACGAAAAAAGCTGCAGACTTGCAGTTTTTTTAATTGAATCGATATTTGGAGGAATAATAGAGTGTGCAATATACAAAAACGCAAAAGGTGAGGAATTTTATGAAAAAGATTTTATTACTATTCTTATTTCTTCTCATTTTAGGACATCCCAAAAGCGCTGATGCGCAGCAAAAGATTCCTATCTTAATTTATCATTCCATAGATAAATTTAACGGTATGGGTTCCAAGGAGTTATTTGTAACTCCTGAGAATTTTGAGAAACAAATGATTTATTTAAGGGAGCATGGGTATACCTTATTAACCTTCGAGCGTTGGCAGGATAGTAATTCTGTAAAGAAGCCGATTTTTATCACATTTGATGATGGTTACAAAAACAATCTTAATGTCTATTCGATTTTTCAAAAGCTCGCAACAAGAAATTTTCGTCCAACCGGTACCTTTTTTGTGATTTCTGATTTCATAGGAAGATCAAACCGCCTATCTAAAACAGATCTAAAAATGCTAGCAGATTCAGGATTCATCTCGATTCAGTCACATACAGCTACACATCCTGATTTAACCAAAGCGGAAAATCTAAACTATGAGCTAAAAGAGTCAAAAGAAAAAATTCAGCAAATAACCGGGAAACAAGTGATTGCTCTCGCTTATCCCTATGGAAATACCAATGAACATGTGGTGGCGGAAACGAAAAAGTATTATCGGTATGGACTGACGACAACTCCAGGTCCATTCTCAATGACAGGCTTTAAAAACGAACTCTACTATCTACCGCGAATTTATATCAAATATTCAACCACACTCGAAGATTTCGAAAAGGCGGTGAGGTAGCCTAATTAGATAATGAAAAGACAATGTAAACTACCCGAAACCTCTATGTAATCAAACATCGTTATAATAGTGTAAATATAATATAGACTCTATTAGGGCGGGTGTTTTTATGGAAGAGACAATGGCAAAATCCTACTTACAAAAATCACTAGATGAGTGGAAGGATGATATCTCACTAGTTTTAACAGAAATTGCAAATGAATATGATGAAGTGGCACAGGAACTAAAAGTTTATTCTTATAAATATGGAATAACAAAGCAAGTGATTCAATCGACGGTAAACGAAGAAATTATCGAAAAAATTCGTGACTTGTACCATAAACCATTTGAAGAAAGCTATAACCAACTGAAAGAATACATAAAGGATCTCGAGGAAAAAAGGCGAGTTTTCCAAATGTTTATCCAAAAGATTGATGAAGTCACAAGAAAAGAATCGGCGAAAATTACTACTTATTAAGGAACGAACTTCATCCCCCTATAACTCAGAAGCAGCCTGATCAATCGATTAGGCTGCTTTTTATTTGATTTCAGTTAAAGAACCAGAGCTTAAGTATCCTGCATATATTAATTACAGATATAAATTGTGAGGTGTGAAACAAATGATCACCGCTAATATTGGCAGTAAAACCTACCGAATCCCGGATAACCTTGAGGAATATTTTCAACCGTTTCGCTCACAAGTGATTGGGATGAACCAAGAATTTGCTTCCCCATATGGAAAAAAGACAATAATCTATGCGGACTGGACAGCAAGCGGCCGACTTTATCGACCCATCGAACAGAAGATTTCCGAGGTATTTGGTCCTTTTATGGCAAATACTCATACTGAATCGAATATAACCAGTTTGATGATGACGGGAATCTATAATCAATCCAGAAAAATTATTAAGGACCATGTCAATGCTGACGAGCATGATGCTTTGATTCTGGATGGTTTTGGAATGACCTCTGTCATGAATAAGTTTCAGCGGATGATTGGAATCAGGGTCCATGAACAGTGGAAAGGTCGTATGCGGCTTTCCGAAAATGAGCGCCCGGTTATTTTTTTAACACATATGGAACATCATTCTAACCAAACATCCTGGCTCGAGACACTGGGGGAAGTAGTTGTATTAAGTCCTGATGAAAATGGCAATGTCGACATTAACCAGCTTGAACAACTGCTTCATCGTTATAAAAACAGACGCATGAAGATTGGCTCGTTTACTGCATGCTCCAATGTAACAGGGATTCAAACCCCATATCATCAATTAGCGAAAATCATGCACCAGCATGGCGGTATCTGTTTAGTGGATTTTGCGGCTGCAGCTCCATATGTAACCATCAACATGCACCCTAAGGATCCGTTGGAAAAACTTGATGCCATCTTTTTCTCCCCTCATAAGTTTTTAGGGGGACCAGGAACTAGTGGTGTCTTGGTTTTTGATCGTAGATTATATGCCAATCATGTACCCGACCATCCGGGGGGAGGGACTGTGACCTGGACTAATCCATGGGGCGAGCACCAATATCATCTGAACATCGAGCTGCGTGAAGATGGTGGGACGCCGGGAATATTACAAGCCATTCGGACTGCACTATGTTTGAATTTGAAGACTCAAATGGGTGTGGACAATATTATAAAAAGAGAGAAGGAACAGTTAAGTATTTTATTACCTGGCTTAGTAGAGATTCCTGGTCTTCATTTATTAGATGGACATAAAAAAGATCGTATGGGTATTGTTTCGTTTTATATTGAGAATATTCATTATAATCTTATCGTCCGCTTGCTTAATGACCGGTTTGGGATTCAAGTTAGAGGGGGATGTTCCTGTGCAGGTACCTATGGACACTATCTTCTCCATATTAATAAACAATCCTCTATGGAAATTTCCGAAAAAATTAATCAGGGAGATCTGTCGAAGAAACCGGGGTGGGTGCGTTTCTCGTTGCATCCGATTATGACTAACGAAGAAATCCTGTTGTTTTTAAATGCCATAAGAGATATCGCCTTTAATATAAATGAATGGAAAAATGATTATCGATATGATAAAGCAAGTAATGATTACTTTTTCGTGAACCACGTAAGAGAGGATATGGCTCCTCTATTTCGGTTTGAATAAACTGTCGATTCAACAAAGCAGGTAGCTATCTGTACCTTTTTAAATAAAGCAACCACAAACAAGTATAGGCATAAGATATCAGATGAAAGGTGGGATCGCATGATTCATATTGTTAAACGTGGTGAAACGCTGAATATTATCTCTGCTAATTATCGCGTAAGCCTTCAACGCCTTTATGCAGCAAATCCTGGGGTCGGGCATTTACAAGTCGGCCAAAGAATCCAGATTCCTGGTTTACCAGAGCCCAATACCATTCCTTATTCCATTCAAATCTCTGTTGGAAAACGAAGACTTACATTATATAACAATGGTAGGCTAGTGAAAATTTTTCCGATTGCAGTGGGAAAGATGCTGACCAATACTCCGACGGGGGATTTCGTGATTGTCAATCGACAGTATAATCCTGGGGGGCCATTCGGAGTATTGTGGCTTTCCTTATCAAAACAGGGCTATGGGATTCACGGCACAAACGATCCTAGTTCGATAGGAAAAGCGGTCTCCCATGGTTGTGTGAGAATGTATAATCGGGATGTTCTTCAACTGGCTGATATGGTTCCCAATGGAACGAGAGTTACTATCCGTCCCTAAAAAAGTCCCACCTTCTAAAGTTAGAAGGTGGGACTCATTTAATTACTTATAGATTACAATTGAACCAACCGATTTGTCTTTGGATTGCCCATTTACACGAACTTTAAGTCCGAAGTTACCGATATTACGGCCGGCATCAGGCAAAAATGTGTTTAAGAAAGAGTTGCTGTCATCAAATAATGATACTGCTGGTTGGCTAGGGAACAGTATTGAGTACGTAGGGTAATTAATATTTAATCCTGATGTAGGATTTAATCCAAACGCAGCATCTGCAACTTGGAAACGGGTTATAGCTTCAGAACCATTGCTTAATTTTATACTCTTTCCAAGATGTGCATCAACAACACCAAGGAAGCCATCTCCCGGGTGGAGGCCAGTCCAGTTATCTGTATAGCTGTCATCAACATACCAAACTACTAAACCACCATCATAGCTCATTAAGGAGTTACCACGTTTAATATGAGCAAGACCTTCATCGACACCTTTATGGTTTCTCCATTCAAGTAAGTAGTAATGGTTTGTAAGTTTATTTCCATCCATTTTTGTAAACCCATTCAATTCAAATGGTGTTGTAGTGCTTTCAGCTCCATCATCGACAACTGTTTTTCCATCTGCAACAACTTTAATGTTATCAGCAAAGAAACCAACGTATGAACTGCCCCAGTCTGTTGCGTAGCGCAGTCGAAGCTTGATCTTTTGACCTTTATATTCTGAAAGGTCAAAGGATTGTGCTTCCCAACCATTGGATTTACCTGTAAATCCAGGCATAGAATTTAGGATTGTAGGGTAACCTTCAGGGACCACATCTGAACGTGTGTGATTATTCCCTATGGATTTCCAAGTAGCGCCATTGTCAGTTGATACTTGTACAAAACCAAAATCCCATTGTTCTTCGATATCATACCATGCATCGAATGTTAACGTGGCTGAAGTTTTACCTGTTAAATCAACGTCTGTGACCATGTTTGAATCCATTTCATCTTTTTGCCCACCCCAATATTCAAAGCTTCCAGCAGCAGGGGTGTTTACAGGCGTTTTCTTTTTAGGTAAATTTACACGAATGGCTTGGTCGTTTTGTCCGAGTGGTGAATTCGCTTGATCAAGTAAGAATTGTGTTCCTTTTGTAGACACATCTTCCCATTTTACAACCGTTGGATTTGTCCATTTTCCGCCAAGCGTGCTTTGGAAGTACTGTTTAGCAAAAGGAGAGAATCCTGTTGGTTCTGCCCCAGGGATTTTCCCAGCCCATGAGCCGCTTGACATAATCGACCAATATTCGTTTGCCTCTCCTGCCCCTGAGTAGACCGTATCATATTCATCCGGAAGACCTAAGTCATGGCCGTATTCGTGAGCGAATACGCCAGTCGCCCCGTCTTCAGGCATTACAGTATAGTCATAGAATCCTGGCAACCCTGCTCCAAGGCCATCTGGATCATAGAAAACTGCTGAACGGTGAGACCAGATTGCCTTGTCTCCAAGTGATCCGCCTCCAGCTTCTTGCCCCATACCAGCGTGAATGATTTGCAAGTGGTCAACTAAACCATCTGGCTCCCAGAAGTTGCCATCAACATCTAAATCATGTGGATCTTCTAAATCGTAGTCTTGTAGTGGAACTTCAGCTGCTTTTGCAGCAACAAGGGCATCCTTAACTAGTTGTTTGGCACCCCCTGGTGTAACGTTATCATGACCGCCGGTTGCTTTATCTGAACCATAGAATGCTGCAGTTCCAGGAACTTTTAGCCAACCATATGCTTGTCCTTCAATAGTATACGTACCGCCTGATTGTTCTTCATAATATTGCTTTTGAGAAACTTGTTCTTCATTTTTAGGACCCTTGTACTCCCCTTTATCGCCAAAAATCATAGCTTCATAATGCTCGGGGGTATAATCTGGGTAAAAATTGTCAGTTTCACCAGATTTAATATTATTGTGAGTGAAATCGGAATATTCCACCATTAAAGTTAGCAGTTTCCCTTTTTTCTGTACCCCTGGAGATGTTCTTTCCTTAACAGGATCTGGATTACCCTTTAACTGTCCATATTTGTTGCCATTACCCTTCAAAAGACCATTATTGAAATCCTTAAATTTCCGTTGTTTTTTTGATTCAGCAGCCTTTACTTTTGCGGCAAGTGGATCAGACTGAGTTACCTTTTCTTGTTTACCTTTTAACTCTAAGTATTTGTGTAAGGCCTTTTGCTGCTCAGCAGTTGATGCATCCTTAGAGATAATCCCTTGTTTAATAAGTGAGTCTAGCAATTTGTCCAAGTTTACTACCGATAAGTCTAGCGAACCATAAGAATGAGAGACGGTACTTGGACTCTTATGTAGCAAATCCCCGCCATTCGTACTAGCATAATTGCCTGGAAAACCAGCAAATAATGTACCGGCCATTAATGCAGTAGAAAGCCCGGTTTTAAAAAATTTCTTCATAAAACTCCCCCTTAAAAATTTTGGTTGCTTTTAAATAATATTTCGAAAATTGAAACAAAACAATAGGATATTTTCCTTAATATTCTGTTAATTCAGACAAAATATAGTTCATTTGCCTTATTTTATCGACAGCGATTCTAATTTTTTTGGAAATGTTTATCAAATTATCGGGAAAAATTATTCAATAGGAAAATAATAATTTAATATTTACAAAAAAAATGATTTATAAAAGCGCTTTAATATTGAGGAATCTAAAAATTTTGTCTAAGAAAAAAAGGGGAAATTATCTTTTTTTAGTAATTGATCATGATTAAGCGCTTCACAAATCGTCAATAGAATTCTAAAATAATAGTAGGAAACATTGGATAATTTAAGAATATAAAAGTGATAGAATTTAAATAATGAACAGCACAAAGGGGGACTAATCTTTTGAAAAAAGTTTATATCATCCATGAAAATAACGACTGGACCATTCATCTAACTAAACGTTTAGATGAACTAAAAGTGCCCTATGAAGAATGGCATCTGGACAACGGACGTCTTGATCTATCAAAAGAACCTCCAGAAGGAGTTTTTTATAACCGGATGAGTGCCTCCTCACATACGAGAGGGCACCGTTTTGCACCAGAATTCGCTGGACAAGTTCTTGCTTGGCTTGAAGCCCATGGTCGAAAGGTATTTAATGGTACACGGGCGCTTCAGCTGGAAGTTAGTAAGATTATCCAATACTTAGAATTAAATAAATTTGGTATTCAAACACCTCGTACCATTGCAGCTGTCGGGAAGGACCAAATCCTTGAGGCAGCAGCGGAATTTATCGACAAACCTTTTATTACAAAACACAACCGTGCCGGGAAAGGGCTAGGGGTGCATCTTTTTCAATCCTTAAATGGATTAAAAAACTATGTAGAAGGACCAGCTTTTGAAGAAGCAGTGGATGGTGTTACATTAATTCAAGATTACATACAAGCACCGGAGAGTTTTATTACTCGCTGCGAATTTATCGGTGGGAAGTTCGTTTATGCTGTGAAGGTAGATACATCGGAAGGTTTTCAATTATGTCCAGCTGATGTCTGCCAGATTGGTGATTTATTCTGTCCAGTGGGTGAGGAGAAGGAATCGAAACCAAAGTTTGAACTCATTGATGGTTTTTCAGACCCGATAATTAAAAAGTATGAACAGGTACTCACAGCCAACCACATTCAAGTGGCTGGAATCGAATTTATTCGTGATACAGCAGGTGATATTTATACCTATGATATCAATACGAATACGAATTATAATTCTGAGGCAGAAGTGAAAGCTGGAAAATTTGGTATGTTAGAGCTTGCTAAGTATTTGAAAGTGGAACTTGACCGATTGATTGGGTAATAAATACAACATAAAAAGCCAGTCGCTAACATTGGACTGGCTTTTTGCTGTTGTTATTTTAATGTGCTTTGCCTTAATTATTCTGCTTTAGCTGCTTGAATTTGTAAGCTGATTTTCACTTTGTCAGCTACAAGGACTCCGCCAGTTTCAAGGGCTGCATTCCATACTAGACCATATTGGGAACGACTAATTGTGCCTTCTGCACTGAAGCCAACTTTTTCATTACCCCATGGATCTTTTCCTTGGCCTTCAAATGTAACTGCGAAAGTTTCTGGTTTAGTTACGCCGCGAAGTGTTAAATCACCAGTTACATTATATTCACCATCATCTGTTTTTTCGATGGCAGTTGCTTTAAAAGTCATTGCTGGGTGATTTTCAACATCAAAGAAATCTGCTGAAACCAAGTGTGCATCGCGATCTTGATTACGAGTGTCTACACTTGCCGTATCAATTGAAAATTCAATGCTTGCAGTTGTTAAATTGGTTGGATCTGCTTCAATTGTGGCATTAAACTTGTTGAAAGTACCTTTTACATTTGCAATCATCATGTGACGTACTGAAAAGTCTACACTGCTGTGTGATGCATCTAAAGCCCATTTAGTATTTGTCATTTTAATTTTCCTCCAATATGCTTGTTTTTAATTTGTTTATCTTGAAACTGAAATAACTTAATTCAAGATAAATTATATGTTGTTGGCCAACTTATTGTCAATTAGATTTTATAAATTTTTTTTGAATTTTCACGAATACTATCTCTAGAGGACTAAATGAATTTAGATGGAAAACAAAAAAAACGCCCATAAGGCGTTTGTTAATTACATGCAAAAAACTCCTTGATAATGTGGAAGGAGCATGATAAAATGACTATTGGCATAAATATTTTAAATGGAATTACTAAAAAATAACCTATTATAACATTATCACAAAACGATTCAATTGTCAACAAATGACCAAAACTTTATCTGGAGAGTGGTTGGATGAGCGATTTACAGAGCAAAGACTGGCAAATGGAACAAAGAAGAGTGACCACGGTTGTAAATGAAATCGAAAAAAAAATAAATAAATTAAAGATAAATGCCGGGAAAGTAGGCTCTGATGTTCTCGAGATTCGAAAAGATTTTTGGGAAGACGTAACGGTCAATATGGATGAACCAGATGATATGATAGAAACGGCAGCAAGTATCAAACAACAGGCCGAGTTGCTCTCTGAACGGGAGCGGACCCATAAACATTTAGATAAACATCTCAAAACCCTATCAAGGTTAAAGTATTCCCCGTACTTTGGGCGGATTGATTTTTTAGAAAAAGGAGAAGAATCTACCGACCAAGTATACCTAGGAATTGCATCGTTAATGGATGAAAATGATGAAAACTTCTTGATTTATGACTGGCGTGCACCTATATCAAGCATTTATTATGATTACTCTCCTGGACCAGCCCAATATAAAACCCCTGAAGGAACAATTGAAGGGGAAATGAACTTAAAGCGTCAATTTATTATTAGAGCATCAGAAATTAAAGGAATGTTTGATACTGGAGTAACTATTGGCGATGAAATGCTTCAGGAGGTACTTGGAAATAATGCGAGCACTCAAATGAAGAGTATTGTTGCCACCATTCAACGAGAACAAAATGAAATTATTCGCAATGAACGCGCGAAAATACTGATCGTCCAAGGGGTAGCTGGAAGTGGTAAAACGTCAGCTGCGCTGCAACGTGTTGCCTACTTGCTCTATCGTTATCGCGGAACATTAAATTCGGAAAACATTATGCTATTTTCGCCGAACCCGTTGTTTAATAGCTATGTAGCAACAGTATTACCTGAGTTGGGTGAAGAAAATATGCAGCAATCCACTTTCCAGGAATATTTAAATTCTCGATTAGGAAGAGAATTTCATATAGAAGATCCCTTTACGCAAATGGAATATTTGTTAAGTGGGGATGATCAAGAAAAGGAATATCATATAAGAGTTGAAGGAATTCGTTTTAAAGCAAGCCTTGATTTTAAAAGTATCATTGATCGATATGCACAAGGTTTAGTGGAAAAAGGACTAATTTTTAGGGATTTATCATTTAGGGGAGATGTATTAATTTCTAAAAAGGAAATTCATGACTATTTTTATTCACTGGAAGAAGGCATTAGCATCCCAAACCGGATGCAGCTTGTTAAGGAATGGCTTTTAAGAGATTTAAAGCGAAAGGTTAGACAAGAACGGTCGAGAAGTTGGGTGGAGGAAGAAGTCCAATATCTCGATAAAGAGGATTTTATGGAGGTATTTAAAAAGCTGCAGGAAAAAAATCAGTTTTCTGAAAATACCTTTGATGATTTTGAACAGGAACAGAAACTCCTTGCAGAAATGGTCGTGAAAGAAAAATTCAAACCATTATTTGTGAGAGTAAAAAGTTTGCGGTTTATTGATACACCTAAGATTTATCGCCAGCTTTTTAAGTATGCTGAAAATATGGATGAACGCTTACCTGTAGATTGGGAGCAAATTAGCAATCAGACAGTTGGAAAACTTAAGGAGATGGAAATTCCTTATGAAGATGCCACACCATATGTTTATCTACAGGATTTGATTGAAGGTCGGAAGAACAAGTCTGCCATTCGTCATATTTTTATTGATGAAGCGCAGGATTACTCACCATTACAGTTTGCTTTCATCCAAAAGTTATTTCCATTTAGCAAAATGACGTTACTTGGTGATTTTAATCAAGCGATATTTTCTGGTGTCACTGGTGCGGAAACTGTATTATCAGACCTAAATATCTCAGGAGAGACAATCGAATCGTTTGTCCTTACCAAAACCTATCGATCAACAAAAGAGATTGTTAACTTTACCAGTTCTTTGATTGAAGGTGGGGAAAATATTGTACCCTTTAACCGTCCGGGCAGAAAGCCGTTAGTAACCATTGTAGAACCTAATGAAATAATTGATCAAGTAATTAAGAAAATTAAAGATTTTCAAAATGAAGGCCATCGAACCATAGCCGTAATCTGCAGGACAGCAGATGAAAGCAAAAGGGCCTTTGAAGCACTAAGAACGGATATTCCACTTCATCTAATTGAGAAGGGTACAATTTCCTATGAAAAAGGTATTCTCGTCATCCCATCCTATCTTGCTAAAGGAATTGAATTTGATGCGGTTGTTTTGTATGATTGTTCTCAATATAAAAAAGAAAGTGAACGAAAATTATTTTATACTGTCTGCACAAGGGCGATGCATGAACTACACATGATTGCGACAGCCGGGATAAGTCCGCTAATGGAGGTTGCACCTAAAGATACTTACTCACTAGAAAGTAATAATTAATCTCCTATATCAATCTAAGCACCATCCATTCGCACGAAATTGATAACCTTAATCGAAAATAAAAAACCAGCAGAATCGATTTCTGCTGGTTTTTGATATGTTATTTTCTCCATTGTTTTTGAACTTGTTCCAAGGCAAGTTGGAATATTTCGTCCTCGGATGTTTCCCGATTGGCAATGACGTTCGTTAAATAGCTTTTTCCTTCGAATGTTACTGTTACTTCTACTTGTACCATAATTAAATCTCCTTTTTATTTTAAATTGTATGTTAAAAAGTGTAATCAAAAATTACACAACGATTAAGTGTATTAGGTTAATTAAATAATTATGACGATAATTGTTCGACAAACGTTACTAAAATATACAGGTTTGATATAATTGTTTTAGAAAAAACAATAGGGAGGCAAACATTCTCCATGTATTTTGAAGTGGTAAAAAAAGAAACGCTGTATATTGCACTCGAAATGATAAACTCAAATCCAGAATATAATATTTTTGAAAATGGCAAAGAGGAGAGAACACTAGCTGACATGGAAGAAGAATTCTTAAATCCGAATTCAATCAGCGCATTTATAAAGCTTGATGACACCTATATTGGAATAATTGATTACTTATTAGAGAATCCGAAGGACCATTACGCTTGGCTTGGTCTGTTACTGCTACATGGTGATTATCAAGGTTATGGTTTCGGTGCACAGGCATTTGCAATATACGAAAGTGAGATGCTCAAACGAGGTGAGAAGAGTGTTAGGATTGGTGTGTTAAAAGAGAATGTAAAGGCTAAACGCTTCTGGGAATCGTTAGGATTCATCTATTATAATACTGCAACAACCCAAAAAGGTAGTGGTATTTTTTGTTATCAAAAACAAATTGGATAAAAATTCTAAAATCTATCCATTAGATTTCTTGATACATAAATTGCTCGGCAAACAGCTGGACCTGATCTTTATCGATTTTATTTTTTTTCAGCAACGATTCTGCAATCATTACATTGGCTTGAATAGATACATTTCTTTTTAAATCGCGAATGGACACATCGCCATTCAATAATTGAATCGCTTTTTCCCTAATGCCTTGATTCTTAGATGACTTGTATAAAAGGTAGGCAATACATGTAATCTTGTCCACATCAAACACTCCTCTTACATCAAGTATTAACGATATTTTATTATTTCGACGATTAGCTACGCTTTTCCTGCTAATATTCTGAAAATTTTAAAAAACTTCAGAGAAATTGTAAGCAAGGAATTGAGATTTATAGATTTTTATGTTCTGTTATTCAGAAAATTCAAATAAATTATTAAAAAGAATCTTCGCGGGGGCGGTAAGGAATGTTTGATTACGAAGAAGAAACACAAGCAGAATTTGAGGTGATTAGTTCTAGTACAGAAGAAGGTTATTCTATTACCGATGTCAAATATGAAAGCCCTTTCAGTGGACAAGTGTCTGCTTTTCTATTGATTCCAGATAAAGGAGGACCGTTTCCTGCTGTAATTTTTATGCACCCTAGTCAAGGAAACAGAAAAACATTTCTTCGCGAAGCTCAAATGCTTGCAACAAAGGGCTATATTTCACTCTTAATCGAAACACCATACTTCGAAGGGGATGGGGGGCAGGTGTTTGATGAAAGGAAAGAGTTCATAAAAAGAGTTGAATCCTTAGCGGATATCCAAAAATATATTCAAACAGTAATGGATATTAGGAGGGGAGTTACTCTCCTTTGTAAGCTGTTGATCGTGGATGAAGCACGGATTGCATTTATTGGACATGGTTTTGGAGCGGCCTTGGGCGGCGTCATATCAGGAATTGATTCGCGAATTAAAACTTTTGTCTTGATATCCGGATATGGGCAGACTTCGGAATGGCAATTGACAAGTGAACATCCAATGGCAGCAATCATTCGCAGTTTTTTACCAACTGAACGATTTGAATATTTTGTTTCAAGTCTAAGAAAATTAGATGCAATTAACTTTGTAAAAAATGCCGCACCGGCATCGATACTCTTCCAATTCGCCACTAATGACGAGTTTATTGAACGAGACCATTCTGTTACTTTTTATGCTGCTGCAAGTTCTCCCAAAAAAATCATTTGGTATGATACCGATCATCTTTTTACCAATTGTAAATCAGGCTTAATGGATCGCCAAAAATGGCTTTCTGAGCATTTTTGGTTACAAGATGACATTTTGTCAAAAGAATCGACAAAAAACTAAAATAAATCGTTTCCAAACGGGAAAATTTGTTGAATATTGCTTACTTGATATGGTATTTTATATAATGTTGAAGGGATAAAAGAAAAACGATGATAGTACTGTGGAATTTTACCTTTCGTCCCAAAAGGGATGGAAGGTTTTTGCTTTTTTACATAAGATCTAGGAGGAAAACCAATGAAACAAGCCTTAATCAAGGATTTGTACAGAAATACGGAAAGCTATATTGAACAAAAAATACAGTTATCCGGATGGATCCGTACCATTCGTGATTCCAAAACTTTTGGTTTCATTGAACTAAATGATGGCAGCTTTTTTAAAGGGGTGCAGATTGTATTTGATGAGCAATTAGAGAACTTTAAGGAAATTGCGAAGCTTCCAATTAGTTCATCCATTAGGGTCGAAGGAGATTTTATTCATACTCCTCAAGCGAAACAGCCTTTTGAAATTAAAGCAACTGACATTGTGATTGAAGGTTCGTCAAATGTCGATTATCCCTTACAAAAGAAAAAGCATTCGTTTGAATATTTAAGAACGATTGCCCATTTACGCCCAAGGACCAATACGTTTTCAGCTGTTTTCCGTGTGAGATCTCTTGCTTCTTATGCACTTCATAAATTTTTCCAAGATAAAGGGTTTGTGTATGTTCACTCACCAATTATCACCGGCAGTGATACAGAAGGTGCAGGTGAAATGTTCCGTGTAACAAATCTGGATTTGGACAATCTTCCAAAAAATGAAGAAGGTAAAACGGATTTAACCAAGGATTTCTTTAATAAAGAAACAAATCTAACTGTGAGCGGACAGCTTTCGGCTGAGGCGTTTGCATTGGCATTCCGGAATGTCTATACCTTCGGCCCAACGTTTAGAGCAGAGAATTCCAATACAGCCCGACATGCAGCAGAATTTTGGATGGTAGAACCGGAACTTGCCTTTGCTGAACTTCCAGATGTTATGGACTTAGCTGAAGAAATGGTGAAATATGTGATCGGTTATGTACTTGAACAAGCGCCTGAAGAAATGAACTTCTTTAACAGTTTTATTGAAAAAGGCCTATTAGATCGTCTAAATAATGCCTATACAGCAGACTTTGGCCGTGTGACGTATACGGAAGCGATTGAGATTTTAAAGGAGTCTGGAGAATCCTTTGGTTATCCGGTCGAATGGGGTCTTGATCTACAAACTGAACATGAACGTTATTTAAGTGAAAAAGTTTTCAAGCGTC
Source organism: Bacillus sp. MM2020_1 (assembly GCA_011250595.1). GTDB lineage: Bacteria > Bacillota > Bacilli > Bacillales > Cytobacillaceae > Neobacillus. The sequence continues at coordinate 162,024 of JAANMP010000003.1, forward strand.
CAGTATTTGTTACGGACTATCCAAAAGAAATCAAAGCCTTCTATATGAGATTAAATGAGGACAACAAAACAGTAGCAGCAACAGATTTACTTGTACCTGGTATTGGTGAATTGATTGGCGGCAGTCAGCGTGAAGAACGTGAAGAGATTTTGGCTGGGAAAATTAATGAACTTGGAATGAATGAAGAAGATTATTGGTGGTACCTAGAATTAAGAAAATATGGTGGTACAAAACATTCCGGCTATGGTATTGGGTTTGAACGTTTAATTATGTACTTAACTGGAATGACTAATATTAGAGACGTTATTCCATTCCCAAGAACAACAGGAAATGCCGAATTTTAATAGAAAAAAGGAGAAGGCCGATTCAGTGAATCGACCTTCTCTTTTTTTATTTATTATAGAACCTTTAATTCCTCTTCGAAAAAGAAAGTTTCTGGATGTTCCTTAACGATATAAGAATATCTTTTCATGTTTTTAACATATTGTGATTTTAAAATGGTGACGACCTCGCCAGTTTCTTTAATGTTAACTGACTGTCCGTTTTTAAATTGATTGTTTGAGCTTTTCATGATTAACAACTCCTTTGCCTATTCATTATTAAGTATAACATAAGCAAGGGAGGAAAGGGTAAACCGTTCTTCCTTTCAATTACGAACTAATTGTGTTATACTTTTAAAAAAGTGAGGTGTCATTTTGACAAATTATAAAGCAAAAAAGAGTAACCTCAAAGCGTTATTATCAAAAAAGGGCATGGACCTGGAAAGTTTAGAAAGGAATACAAGTATTCCTCAAACTCAACTCAACGACTACTTGTCCAAAAAAGTGATGAATTTAAATACGGCAATGACAATTTCAAGAGAATTAAATTGCTCTATTGAAGACTTATACATTTGGTCATCAGAGGAAAAGAAAGCGTAATACTTAATAACAGACTCTTCAATGGAGTCTGTTTTTTATTTAGGTAAGAAATTAGCACGCGAAATTTTTCGCGTGCATTTTTTATAAATTAATTTCTTAGATCACATTTATCTAAAGGTATAACTTTCGTTTTCTTAGTGAATTTATATCCTAACCATACAATAAGGAATAATGGCAGTCCGACATATGAAACTAGAACACCATTCCAATCGATGTGGTCACCCATGAAAGCAGAATAATTTTGTCCTAAAACAACAAATCCACAGACTAGAAAGGCGAAAATCGGACCAAATGGGAAGAATTTCGATTTATAAGGTAACAAGCTAAGGTCTTTGCCCTGGGCAATAAATGCCTTGCGAAAACGATAATGGCAAATAGCAATACCTAGCCAAGCGATAAAACCAGACATACCTGAAGCATTTAACAACCAAATATAAACTGTTCCATCTCCAAAGAAGGAAGCAAGGAAAGCTAGTGTTCCAACTAAGGTAGTTGCAATTAAAGCATTAACAGGAACACCTTTTTTGTTTAATTTACCAAGGAATTTCGGGGCTTTACCTTGACGGGCCAAATCCCAAAGCATCCGGGTGGACGCATACATTCCTGAATTTCCTGCTGATAATACAGCCGTAAGAATAACAGCATTCATAATTGAAGCCGCGAAAGCGATCCCTGCTTTTTGAAACACTAACGTAAATGGGCTAACGGTTATATCACCATTGGCTAAATTCCCGTTGGTATATGGAATAAGTAATCCGATTACAAATATTGCCAATACATAGAACAACAGAATACGCCAGAAAACCTGTTTCACTGCATGTGGAATGGCTTTCTTCGGATCTTCCGTTTCCCCGGCAGCAACCCCTAATAGTTCGGTTCCTTGGAAGGAGAAGCCTGCAGCCATAAAGATACCTAACATCGATAAAAAGCCGCCGTGGAAGGGAGCATCACCAATCGTAAAGTTTTTAAAGCCGACCGCTTCATTACCCATAATTCCAAAAATCATTAATGTACCAGTAATGACAAAAATAATGACAGTGACTACTTTAATTAAGGAAAACCAATATTCTGCTTCTCCAAAGCCTTTAACAGAAAGATAATTTAAGAGAAACATAATCACTAAAAAGATACCGCTCCAAATGAATGAAGGTGTATTTGGAAACCAAAATTTCATTATCATCGTAACCGCAGCTAATTCTGCTGCAATTGTAATGGCCCAGTTATACCAATAGTTCCAACCTAGGGCAAAACCAAGGGAAGGATCGACAAATTTCGTTGCATACGTACTAAAGCTGCCCGCAACAGGCATATAAGCACCCATTTCTGCTAAACCTTGCATCAAAAAGTATACCATGACACCAATAACGAGGTAGGAAAGGATTGCACCGCCTGGTCCCGCAGAATGGATTGCGCCGCCACTTGCCAGAAAAAGCCCTGTTCCAATCGTTCCACCGAGGGAAATCATCGTTAGGTGACGAGATTTTAAGCCGCGTTTTAATTCCGTTGGTTCCTGTTGTAGTGTTAAATCACTAGTGTATTCACTCTCTTTTAAAACTCTTGCAGTTTGCATAGTCTTGACTCCTCTTTTTTAATTTTTTCGAGAAGGAGTTTGGAATAAAAAATGCCATCGAGGAATAATCGATGGCATTATTAATACCCCGCATCATACCTTCCGAAAGATAGCTCAACACGCTTAGCTGGTAGGACTAAACATGACAGTTCTGTTCCTATTCGGAGACAGCCCCAGCATGCTTTTTATAGAGATAAAAGCACACTTCGGCAGCTTTTCCTTTCAAACGGAGTCAATGATGTCTCTTACATCTCGTCCGGTTTACTAATAAAATCTGCGACCTCTACCTCATCGGTTTGATGAGGATTTAACATATGAAGTTAATATATTACTAAAGTATAAATATTATTTTCAAATTGTCAATAATATATTTTTCCAAAAATGAGATGTTTAACTTATAAGTTTAGAATTGAAAGATAATTGAGTTTCTTTTTAATTAATTATTTAATTTACTTTAAATGAGAGAATCGGTTATTATTTTTAAATAGAATTAACTGCCTGTCTTAGGAGGATTTGTACCATGCAAATTGTTGGAATGTTACTGGGGTCTCTAATTGTTGTGGTTGCCTTTAACCTTTTCTTAATACCACATGAAGTGTTAAGCAGCGGTTTGAGCGGAATTTCTATGATATTAGGGATGATTTCACCGGTTAATACAGGGGTAGCGAACTTCCTGCTGAATTTTCCCTTATTAATTATAGGTTATAAAATGTTAGGGAAAAAATTTATCGTGAATTCGATTTTTTCGGTCATTGTGATCTCGATAGGCCTTTACATCGTTCCCCAATACGCAATCGCCGATGATAGGATTCTTTCTTCTATTTTTGGTGGTGCCTTAACCGGTTTAGGAGTAGGTATTGTTTTTCGTTGTTCTGGATCAACCGGGGGATTTGATATTATTGGCATGATTGTAGCAAGAAAAAGAGATTTTCCGATTGGTGTTTTACTTTCGGGTATGAATGCTGTAGTTATTTTGATTAGTGGTTTTATGTTTGATTGGGATTCTGCACTATATACCTTAGTGTCCATATTTGTGACAGGGAAAGTAGTCGATGCAATCTATACAGATCATGCTAAATTAACGTTAATGATCATTACAGAAAAGGGCGAAGAGATGAGAAATCATTTACTGAAGAATTTGTATCGTGGCCTAACTGTAATGGATGGTGTGGGTGGGTACTCAAATAACCAGCGGAACGTTTTGATTACAGTAATTTCTAGATATGAATTAAATGAAGTTAAAAACTTAATTACAGAAGTTGATTCATGCGCCTTCGTGAATATCACAGAAACTATTGAGGTTATGGGGCTGTTTCATCGACCAAGTCCATAAAAAAAGGCTTGCATCTATCTAAATAGTGCAAGCCTTTTTTGTGTGAGATAGTTATCCAACATCACAGGGATTCCCCACGTTTTTTTACCCATTTCATTAGGACATGAATAACCTCATCAAGTTCTTTACCAGTTGGAGTCAATTCATATTCCACTTTTTTGGGGGAGGTAGTAATGACGTTTTTGACAATTAATCCCTCATTTTCTAAATCACGTAAGCGTTCGGTTAAGAGCCGATCAGATATTCCCGGAATGGATGATATAATTTCATGGTACCGCTTCGGTCCTTCCATAAGCGTATATATCACAGTACCCATCCAGCGTTTGCCGATAAATTCGATTGCCTTATGAAAGTTAGTACATATATGTTTAATTTCCTCTGCAGAATGAGTCATACAATCTTGGTGGTTAGGTTCACTCATATAAAATCCCTCTTTTTTACTTTTCTAACTGTATCATACCATATTTTAATTTCTTGACGATAGGTACTTACTAATAGTAAGATGTTTTAGAACTTATTTTTAGTAAGTTAAAAAATTTTACAGGGGGAAATCTCTCATGGAAACCACATTAATAAAAAGTTTATCTGAAATAATAAAAGAACGTCATTCAGTCAGAAAATATGATTCAACATACATTATTTCTCAGGAAGAAATTAAAGAGATGCTAAAAGAAGCTACACAAGCACCATCCTCTAGTAATCTGCAACCTTGGCGTTTTATTGTGATTCAAGATCAGGAGGCGAAAAAGGAACTAAGAGCAATCGCCAACAATCAAGAGCAAGTAGAAACAGCGTCTGCCGTTATTGCAGTATTAGGCGATAAGGAAATGTATAAAAGTGTAGAAAATGTCTATCGAAGTGCATACGAGGCTGGTTTTATGGACGAAGCTAATATGAATCGATTAATAGAAGGTACAAATAAAACATACCCATTTGCTCCAGAAGAGGTCTTGAAAAATATTGCCTCATTTGATGCTGGTTTAGTATCGATGCAGTTGATGTTAATTGCTAAAGACAAAGGCTATGACACGGTTCCAATGGGTGGCTTTGATAAAGAAAGATTCGTCAAAATGTTCGATGTCTCCGATCGTCTTTTCCCAATTGTGTTGATTTCAGTAGGGAAGGCGGCAGCACCAGCTTTCAATACAACACGTTTACCATTGGAGGATGTATTAATAGAATATAGGTAAAAAAGTAGGCGCATGATAATTTTTCATGCGCCTGCTTCATTTTTTTAGTTATTAATATATTTCTCAAATACATAGCCAAAATCTTTTACAATGTATTGCTTTTTACTATCTTCTAACCACTGAAAGGCTGCTTGATTAAGCATTTTAAATTGTACAACCAAGTTGCTGTCCGGACTTGTTACACGGCCTAATGTGGTGGATGCCACATCAAGGCTTTGTTTAGCAAACTGAAGGGAAATTTCATTTTCATGAAAGATTTCTGAGATTTTTATTAAAGCTTTATACAAATCCTTAACTTCTTCAATATGTTTCTTATGAACGTCGATGGAGAAGGGTTCTGAGCCGATTTTAAACTTAATTTCTACATCAAGGTCAACTGTTCCTGCGGTTTCAAGTTTTACGTCAGAGATTCGATTTGTTGCATAACTATAACGGTGTAGCATCCGTTTTTTGCTAGTTGCGCTTGTGCCATCTAAATGGATAAGGGCGTTGTTTGTAAAACAGTATTCATCAGACTTTGATTTAATAAGAAAATAAATTTTTTCATTATCTTCATGCATGACATAATCATCAGCATCCACCTTATCATAATTCTCCGGCTTAATAACTGATCCCACATCACTTAATCCTAAAATATCCGCAGCTACTTTACCAAACATAGTATCAACCTCACTTTTATAAAATCATTCCATCAGTGTTTACGATTGGAGGACAAGAAAGTTTCACTCGTATCCAAAAAATTTTATGATCTAAAATTCGGTTCTATACTCATTATTTCATAAAACCCTAAACATACTTGTAATTTAAGAGGGAAACTACTTGATGGTTTCCCTCTTTTAATGGAAAATACACTATATACATATTAAAAAATATTGAAACAGAGGGGATAGAGAACAATGCGGCCAATTATTTTGGGCATCCTAGCGGCATTCTTTTTTGCATTTACATTTATCCTTAACAGATCCATGGATCAGGCAGGGGGAAGCTGGATTTGGAGTGCATCCTTAAGATATTTCTTTATGGTTCCATTTCTTTTCGTGATTGTGTTGGGAAGAAAAAGTCTTAAACCCTTGCTTGCTGAAATGAAAAATAAGCCTGGCGCCTGGTTTTTATGGAGTACCGTTGGCTTCGGCCTATTTTATGGACCGATCTGTTTTTCGGCTGCCTATGCACCAGGCTGGCTCATCGCAGCTACATGGCAGGTAACGATCATCTCAGGATCCTTGCTCGCACCATTTTTTTATGAAAGGGTTATGACTGAAAAGGGAGCCATCCATCAGAAGGGGAAAATTCCTTTTAAAGGATTAGGCATGTCATTAATCATCTTGCTAGGAATTATATTGATGCAAGCGGAACAGGCCAATCGTATTTCGATTGTGTCCATATCCTTAGGCGTCCTTCCAGTATTAATTGCCTCTTTTGCTTACCCGCTTGGAAATAGAAAAATGATGGATATTTGCGGAGGGCGTCTCGATGTTTTCCAACGTGTATTAGGTATGACCTTAGCAAGTCTGCCGGTGTGGGTGGTTTTATCTATTTTTGGCCTATTTACTGTGGGTACACCAAGCAAAGGACAAATAATCCAATCAGGTCTTGTTGCTGTTACCTCTGGAGTAATTGCCACCATTTTGTTTTTTAAAGCAACGGATCTTGTAAGAGGAAATATGCAAAAGCTTGCTGCAGTGGAGGCAACACAATCTGTGGAAGTCTTATTTGCGGTAATAGGAGAATTGTTACTTCTAAACAGTCTCATGCCATCCGCACTTTCCTGGAGTGGGATGGTATTGGTCATGGTCGGAATGATCCTGCACAGCTTCTTTTCGCATAAAAGTAACCTTAAAAAGCATCGGAAACAAAGCCATGAAAAAACTATTCCTAGAAATGTTTAATCCTTATCAATTCAGATTGATAAGGATTGTTTTTTTCATTTCGCTCATTTAACCGTTTAAATAAGGACTAAGCTTGTCTATTGTTTCTTGTAGCTTTATTGAATTTTTCTTATACATCGCTTTTGATTTCTCACATTCGGTTTCAAGTGAAAAAATTTCTAAATCAGCCTGAACCTTTTTTAGTGTTGCCAAGAGTAATGGACGTTGAGCGGGTGCTGGCACTTGTATTTTATCATCATAAAGATCTACAGTCATTTCACCGTATGAATCTACTTGGCCGAGAAAAACATTATCAAGCGTGACACCTAGTTTTTCTAATTCTGTATAAAGCCAGCCTCTGCCTTTCCCTGCACATCTTAATGATTCATCAATGATATTCCCATCCATGATAACGGTTTGGGGTTCTTTCTCATTCGGTATTTTCATTTGTAAATCTTTGGGTGTTAGCGGCTGATTTTCTCTTTTTAATAAAGCACTTAAAGTTCCTCGCGGTTCCAAAACGGCAAATTCTACATCAGCGAACTTGAATATATTCTTCTGTCTAAGAAGAGCAGATAATTCATCAATTGTATATTTTTCTTTTTTCAAGTTTTCTTCTAATATTTTCCCGTCCTTAATAACGACGGTACTTTTCCCTTCTGCGAAATCACTAAACTTTTTACTTTTTATGGCTATGTAGTTCACCAGAAAAGTAACAAATCCAAATACAACGAGGGCTAAGATTCCATGTGACAAGCTACCTTCAAGTCCAGTGACTACTTCACCCGCAATACTTCCGATGGTAATTCCAGCCACGTACTCAAAGAAAGAAAGCTCTGAGATTTGCTTCTTTCCTAGTACTTTTGTGGTAATAAATAAGAGTCCCAAAAAAATTAATGAACGACTTATGATAAAAATCCAATCTGGCATTAATTTCTCACCTCAAAAATTTATGAACCCATATATTGGGGTTCATGTCGTTCAAGCTCCAAGACGCGGTATTGGAGATCCTTTTTAATTTCTCCAACCGCTAACATGGCTTCATTAAAAGTAGCTTGTGCATCCTTATCCAGTGAATTAAGGGCGAAGGAAGACAAATGTGCTTCGATTCCTTTAATGGTTGAGAGGCATTGCTTAACATTTGAAGCGATTGTCACAAATTAAACTTCCTTTCATCAGGGATTCAAAAAAATCAAAAAGGGGTTGGCTTAATCGCCAACCTAAACCGGTAATTATTGCTTATATTGTGGTTCTTCACTCATAATTTCTTGAAGACGTGGTTCAAGGCTATCAAGAACAGATTGGGTTTGTTGAGCCGCTTGTTGATATAGCTGCTTTGCATTTTGGTTATCAGTTGCTAATGCGAAGCCTTCAAAACTAGCCTGTGCGCTTTTTAATCCTGCTAATGCCTGTTTTACCTGTGTTCCAACTGTCATAATTAAATCCTTCTTTCTTGGTACAAAATGAAATTACAAAAATAGTATGTGGAATATCTATTTGGTTATGTATGATGAACAGAACTATTTTTACGGAATAAAAGGAAGGTCTTCCCTTTTTCAGGTAACAGGGAAGACTTTCCTTTAGACAAGAATATTTTCTAGAACAAGTGGATGTAGGGCATTTGTTTTATCAATAAAAATAAATCCATCATAGCGATGCCCCATAATAGATGGGACATAATTACCGAAATGTTCGTATTCCGGCCGGTAAACAACACCAATTGCTCGATGTCCAATCGTAGTTGAAAATTCATGGCGATTCTCGTCAGTAAAGATTATATATTTATTGACCGCCCCTGATTTATGCATGAGTGATTCCCAACTTCCAAACCCGGCAGGAGGTACCTCCATGATTTGGAAGTCAGCTCCCCATTCAGTGGCTGCAATCACGGTCCCGCTATAAGTACCAAATCCAACAATAAATACATTTTCAGCGCCGTTTTCCTCTCTGATGAGTTGGCCGACATTCACCATTCCTTCAGACTTCATGTCTGTTGCCCGGGCATCCCCAACATGGGTATTATGCTCCCATATGATTACCTTTGCATCCTCTCCATAAAATCTTCGTACTGCATTAAGTGCTTCAACCATGTGTTGGTCACGAACATTCCATGATTTTGAATCACTAGTGACCATGGTCCGATAATATTCTTCTGCATTTGCAGTAACAATAGCATTTACTTCCATGTTTAAGCTGCTTTCTTGATCGTCATCAAATTTCCATTTATTTTTCCGAATCGATGCAAGCAGCTCAAGTGCTTCTTTTGTACAGTCTTCAGAAAGATATCCGGCAGAAACAGCATAAGATTCATGATTGCGGTTATATGGCTCAAAGCAAGAAAACGCCTTTTTTGCCTCCTTAAGACTTGGAGAATTGGTCTTTTCTAAATAACGTATGATTTCATCCATACTTTCCCAAAGACTATACACATCTAAACCATAAAATCCAACCTTTTGAGCAGATTTATTTTGCTGATTATAATTTTTTAACCATTCGACAAGTTCAATGATTTCCTGGTTAGCCCACATCCAGGTGGGCCATCTGTTAAAATCCTCGAGTACCGTTCTGACATCTTGTGTTGAGTGGTTAAATCCTTTAATGTATCGATTGATACTTTGACAGGAAGGCCAATCGCCTTCAACTGCGATAAAGGAAAAACCTTTTTCTTTAATTAATCTTTTAGATAACTCTGCACGCAGTGAATAGTATTCTGAGGTTCCGTGCGATGATTCACCAAGCAGCACTATTTTTGAATCACCTATAGCTGCTATTAATGGGTCAAGATCATCAACGGTTTCGAAAGGCTTAGCATATTTATGAATGGCTTTAATCATAGGTAGAGCATCCTTTCCATAAGGACTAAGTTTCAGATAATATCCCCATTTATCTGAAATCTAAATATCCAATAATTCACATTTTTGACACAAGTATTGCGTAAATTCTAAAAATTCCGTGTTATAATTCAATTGTAAGGAAGAGAAATAAAGTTAACATCTTAGGAGGCTCAACCATACGTGTTCGTTCCGTTTGTGAACGAGTAGTAAGGTTATTCCTCAATAATCATTTGGTAGGTGGAGCGATGTTAATTATTGGAAAGAGTGTAACTCTTAACTGATTCCTTTCATGATTTATTCTATGTATTCTATAGAAAAATTAAAAAAGGAAAACATTAAACTTAATAGG